>JALHFY010000022.1:815-1565 GCA_022837635.1 Candidatus Shapirobacteria bacterium | reverse complement strand
AGAGTTTCAATAAAATTAAGAATATTGGCGTCAGCGGCGGCCTTTTTAATGTCGGCCATGGAAGCATTTTCTCGACCGTAACTTAGATTAAATTTAATTGAATTGTTGAACATAATTGGTTCTTGAGGGACAACTGCCATTAGAGAGCGGAGATAACTTTTGGTAAAATTTTTGATATTTATACCATCGAATTTTATCGAGCCACCAGTTGGGTCATAAAAACGAAGTAATAATTTGACAAGAGTGGTTTTGCCCGCTCCAGAACGACCAACAAAAGCTACTGTTTCCCTACTTTTGATTTCTAAATTAATGTCATCTAAAATCCGATCACTGGTGCCAGGATAGGCAAAAGCCAGATTTTTAAAAGTAAGGGAACCCTGAGGATTTTTTAAAGTTTGAGGAGTCGAGGGATCAGGCACCTGGGTAGTGTTATCGAGAATGCCAAAATATTTATCAAGATCGGTGATACTTTTGGCAATATTACGAATTTGAAAAAATAAATTAAAGAACTGATAATAAAAAGAAGTAATAAAACCGGAAACCATGACCAGATCGCCAAGAGAAAAACCATGATTTAATTTATTAACAGCCTGCCAGAGTATATATAGCATTCCAATGCCAGAAAGAGTGCCAACACTAATATCCATAAAACGGTAAGAATTAGAAAATTTCCAAAGTTTCTTGGACCAATCATCAAAACTAGTATGAAGACGGGAAGACTCTTTTTTTTCAGCAGCAAAAAATTTTACT
>JALHFY010000022.1:0-649 GCA_022837635.1 Candidatus Shapirobacteria bacterium | reverse complement strand
ACAAAAGTGAAAAAGCGATGTCGAAAGAGGAATTAAAAAGAAAAAATAAAGTGACAATTAAAGCAACTAAAACCCGAAAAAGTTCTTGAAAGATACTACCAAAAACAGCGAAAATAGCGTTATCACCGCGACGAAAAGCACTAATCAAAGCTCCAGTACTTTTGTTGACATGGTAGGCAAAATCAAGTTCTAATATTTTTTCAAAAATTGTTTCTCTAATTTTACGGGCACAGGGAATCAAAACTTTATCACCAAGGTAATAAGAAAGGGCGGAAATTAAATTTGCCCCAAGGGTAGAAATTCCAAAGAGAATTAAATAATTGAAAACCGCTTGAAAATTGTTGATTTGAGCATTATCTAAAATACCTTTTAGCCAGTAAGGGCGGATAGTTTCCAGAGTAACTGTAAAGACAGTAGTGGCTAAGAACAGACACATCTGCCGTTTATATTGGCCTAAATAGTGAAAAAAGGTTTTAAGAGATTTCAATTCAGACTATATTGTAGTCAAAGCAAAACAAAATTGGAAGTAGTAAATCGCCAAAAGACAGGCAAAAATTATTTGGTTGCGGTCTTAGGAAGAGTTTCACAGGCAAGACCGTCATTGTCGCCATCCAGACGGTTAACATCTTCACTAGGGCCACCGGCATTA
>JALHFY010000021.1 GCA_022837635.1 Candidatus Shapirobacteria bacterium | reverse complement strand
TGGCTTTGATTATCGGGGCAATGAAAGCAAAACTACTGCCCAGAAAGATTGGAACCATCCCTTTTGTTACCAGATGAAAGAGCAGTGTCCCGATACCTGCAGTGAACAGTGCCGTGGAGGGATCCAAGCCAACCAAAAGGGGAACTAATACCGTGGCGCCGAATGCCACAAAGAGAAACTGAACCCCAACCACACTTTTGGATAGGGGAGTGAGCGGTTTTACATTTTCCATGTTAAAAAATCCATTTTTTTAAAATTCAAGCAAAGGTAACTCAATTGTCGGTATTTTTTGTTAAATAGGTGCAATTTGTAAAAAAAAAGATCAATAAAAGGGCGAGATGGCAAGCACTCTGAAAGTTCAGGTCTCCACTTCTGACTTTTTTTAGTTACTTTTGTACGTTAAATAGTTTTTTATGCAGGAAGATAAGAGTCAGTTGATGAACTATGCCATGTATGGCGGCGTTTTTTTGGGTTTATTTTGGATGTTGAAATATCTTTTTGTGATGGGTACGGGCCGGATTCCGGCTTTAAGTATCCTCGGATCATTCTTGGCTATAGGCACTCCGCTTATTCTTTTTTATTTTCTGGTAAAGTATAAAACCGCTATAGTAAACAACAATATGGGATATGGTCACGGAGTCCAGTTTGGTATCATGCTGTTTTTTTTTGCATCACTTCTGGAAGCTGTGATTGTCTTCATACATATCACTTGGGTTGACCAGGCTTTTGTAGGGAAGCTGTATGAAAATATGATCGAGACCGTAAGGATGATGAATTTGAGTGAGAGCATGGTAAATTCCCTTGAAGACCAGCCGCTACCGACAACCGTGAACTATATCTTCAGTAACGTGATCCTGGCCGATGTTTTTATCGGAACGATTTTGTCGTTATTTGTTGTGCCGTTTGCCCGCAGGTACACACCTGCAAATCGTAAATCGTCAATCTAAAATCGTCAAATAAAAAATTATGGATATTTCTGTTGTAATTCCACTCTACAACGAAGA
>JALHFY010000020.1 GCA_022837635.1 Candidatus Shapirobacteria bacterium | reverse complement strand
GAAAAGGTAACTGCCCTATGACTAAATATAAACGAGTGCTATTTGTATCAGACATCCATTGTCCTTATCAGGATAAGTCAGCCCTGAGGGCAATGTATAGTTTTATGGACTGGTGGAAACCTCAAGAAGTAATTATCTTAGGGGATTTAGTTGACTTCTATGCGATCTCTAGATTTAGCAGAGACCCTGAACGAGTGCTAAAACTGCAAGCCGAACTAGATCAAGCGGTTGGCGTGCTAGAGGAAATTAGACAGCACGCTAAAGGAGTTAAAATCACTTTTCTTCGTGGTAATCACTGCGATCGGTTAAAGAAATACTTGTGGTCAGAGGCACAAGAATTAAGTGGACTACGAGCTTTAAGACTTGAGGAATTACTGGAGTTTGACCGATTAAAAATCAATTATGAAGATAAAAACCAAATCCGTTATGGTTGTGTAATCATTAAACACGAATCCGTTATGGTTGTGTAATCATTAAACACGGCACACTAGTAAGAAAGTTTGCAGGTTATACCGCTAAAGGAGAGTTTGAACAAAATGGGATGAGTGGCGTTAGTGGACACAGCCACCGATTGGCTCAATATCGGCATACCAACGAAGCAGACAGTTATATCTGGACAGAAGCTGGCTGTCTTTGTCAATTAGACGCTGATTATTTAGATGGCACGACACCTAACTGGAACCAAGGCTTTGCTATTGGCTACTTTAAGGAAAACTCAAAAAGATTTATAATTGAAACCGTGCCGATAATAAAACAGCGAGCAATGTATGGGGGAATGGAGTTTTAGATGAACATAGAAAAAATCAGCGAGCAAGTGCTGGCTCAAAATAAAGAAATAGAGTTATTTAATGATGATGATATTTATTCTATCGTGCAAATGATTTTAGATGAGGCTCAGGAGCTTGTAGAAGCCACTGAAAACGGCTTTTTGACTGATGATCTAACTGCGGTAGCGTCAGAGTGTGCAGATGTAATGTACCTTCTAATAAGGTTGTTTGATATTTTAGGCATTGATGAGAGAGCAGTTGAAATGAAAGTTAGAAGAAATACTGAAAAATATTCTGGAAAAGAAAGTAGAGAACAAGCTATTAAAGAATGGAAAGAAAAAGGTGGAGATAAAGTTTGGTTTGAAAGTTTATTGACAAAAGATGATAAAAGTATATAATAACTAAATCTGTTGCAGAACGGGTAAAAGCAATCTGCGACACGAATATAATAATCAAGCTCCAATTAAACGGGGCTTTTTTATTGACTTTTTGGATCAAAGATGATACTTTATATGTATCTGATGTCCGCCGCCTTTTTTAAGGCGGCCTTGTTTTTTTTATTGACAATTTACTAAAACTTTGCTAGCTTTAGCTTAATTAGGTTTTAACTGCTTTGAAGTCTAACTTATTAGCGGCTAGAACCTAACAACTGGGCGACCTCTCTGTTCTGCACTTGCATATAGTCACTTTC
>JALHFY010000019.1 GCA_022837635.1 Candidatus Shapirobacteria bacterium | reverse complement strand
CCTAGAGATCCACCACCGAGTTCCTCAATGTAAGGGCGGATCAGACAGAATAGAAAATGCAGTTGGACTTTTAGGTGAAAGAAGTGGTAACGATGTTCATGAGAAGTTTGATAGGTTAGCCATAGACCAAAATCTATTCCTACACCCCGACGGAAGACTGGTAACAAGAAATGAAATGCCCCAAGAATGTTTTAAGAACCAAAATTACAACAGAATGCCCAAGATAAGAAACCATAGAAAAAGAAGATAAAGTATAATAGAATAAATATTAGATTTCTCGGTTTAAGATAAAAACTTGGCTGGGAAATTTTTTTATTGTATAACGTCAATTTCTACTACCAACTTCTCTTCTGGCTTCTTTACCTTGAACTTTTTGATGTTCAATTCAAAAATCCAGTAGTCATCTTCATATACTCCCGCTAATTGTAAAGTATCTTGAAGTATTTTTAGGCAAGAATCGTTATCCTGATGGCGACAGGTGTAAAGTTCTACCTCCATTCGTAATGGAACAGCCCAATTGTATAAATCGTGTGTTTTAAGAGCCCACAAAGCCTCTTCCTGCCACCTCCTGCCCTCTTTTTTTATATACTTACTTCCCCATTTATTAGTTCCATATAAAGCATTGAGAGCAACTGGTTTACTTAATTCAATTCTCATATTGCTTCAAATATCTTTTAAGTTCCTCTTCACTTATATCCCAATAATCATGTCCCCCCACCCCCTTGGGACGTTTGGTCAATGTTCCTTTTATCAATCCACTTCTTAACCACTCGTAAACAGTTTTTTTACTTACAACCAATCTTTCAGCAATTTCTTTTAATTTCATATTCCTAATATTTTTTTAATAATCTTTTTTAAGGGGAGGACTTTGGCGGTAGTCCACTTTGCTCGGCTGGATTTGATACCGCCTCTGTCCATAATAGGGCGGACTTCGGTAGTGGGTGGCTTTGTGAAATTTCTCTTTTTAGAAAAATCTCTTGCCTTATTCGTTTTATTCGGCAAACCCCCGCTACCATTGTCCATAT
>JALHFY010000018.1:911-1971 GCA_022837635.1 Candidatus Shapirobacteria bacterium | reverse complement strand
TCCATTCATGTGAATGTAGGCGTTCTTGCCATTGCTTAATATCTCAACAGCATCGGCTGGTAGCTCAATCGCTATGTTGCTCTCTAGTTGTGGTTTAGCTTTGGTCATTCTGCCTCCTGTTTGTTTTTTTGGGTTGGTTTTATCATATTCTCCTATTTAATTAATCCTTTTAATGCTTCAATAATTGTGCTTTCGCTTACTTTTTTACCATTAGATAGAGTAATCATTTTCTCTTCTGGCAATCCAGTTTCTATTAAGACGCCATATTCAATAACTCCACCTTCAAACTTACCACAAGTGATAGTTTTTTCTTGATCGCTAATATTTTTCCAAGTACAAATACCAGCAAAAGCTTTTAATCCAAATTTTAGCTTACCTTTACAAGTAATTGATAGTACTGCACTAATTCCATAATTATCACCAGCTTCAATAGACCCACCAGCTTCAATAGACCCACCAGCTTTAATAGACCCACCAGCTTCAATAGACCCACCAGCTTTAATAGACCCACCAGCTTCAATAGACCCACCAGCTTCAATAGACCCACCAGCTTTAATAAACCAACCAGCTTCAATAGACCAACCAGCTTTAATAGACTCACCAGCTTTAATAGACAAATAACCATTAACCAACAATCTTCCTTCAAATATTGCCGAATACTCAAACTCTGCGTTTCCATCTATTTTATAACCATAGTCATCCTTAAACTTATTTAAGTCTTTTTGATTTTTTATAATGTATGTTTGCATAACTTTCCTTTACTTTGCTAATAATAACTCTCCCATTTCTTCTACTACTTGCCAGCCTTCAATAATTAGCCAAATCCCATAGATCATCCCAGCTATTAGGAAAGCACTAATTACCATTGCGACAATTACCATTAAGATTGATTGAATGAGATTTTTCATTTCTTTCCTCTTTTATTAATAAGCAATTCTGGATTTTCATATACATTTCCAATCACTTCCATTTCACTACTTAAATTAAAATACCCAACACAATCTGGTTGTTCAAAATCATCAGACACCCATTTTTCCCATTTAACCACTTTTTTATGATC
>JALHFY010000018.1:0-812 GCA_022837635.1 Candidatus Shapirobacteria bacterium | reverse complement strand
ATCTTTTAATCCAGTAAATTGCATTAAAATAGGTTTATTATCTCCATCTTCATCAATTGTTTCAGCTGTCACAGATTTGTTACTTCTTTTCCCAACTATCGCCCCATTCCAAGATGGAAAAGCAATGGGGTACATTCTTTTGTTAATAACATCCCAAGCACGAAATTTGATTTCTCTCATATTTTCCTCTCTTTTACTCCTTCATATTTAGCTAGTGCAACTAATTTTTCTAATTGAGCTTTTAATAACTTTTTATCTATATCGCTTTTAGCGTATTCGTTAACTAGTTCATTGATGTATTCAGCTGATGTTTGTTCTGTCATATTTTTCCCTCTATATATTTTGTTACTAGATAATAAACTATTGCCAATATCATAAACAAAAACGATACCAATCTCATTTTATTGTCACCTTGAGGTTGTTCTGTCATATTTTCCTTATTAAAACTTGTAAATAATAAAATTGAATAAAGATACAAGACACTTGATTGCTAAAGGCAATTTTATGCGGTGGTAGCGGTTTAGCTAGGCTAATTTCCATATTTATTTTTATTTCCACTCATCCTTTGATTAGCCAGTTCACACTCTTTGGCGTACTTTTTGAAATACTCGGCTTTTTGTTTTTCAAAATCTTGTTTGTACCACTTATCAATTTTGTCCACATAGACGATACTTCTAAAGTTGTGGTGATCTCCGTCACACAGAGTTTTAATCAAGTCGGTTATTTGCATATTTTCTTTGCCAGCTTTTTATTAGAGAGCTGGCTAAACTCCGCTTGGCTTGCTTGTCAGCTTCAAGCCAATTAGTTCTTGC
>JALHFY010000017.1 GCA_022837635.1 Candidatus Shapirobacteria bacterium | reverse complement strand
ATGGTAGACCCCCACATATTTTTTAAGTAGAATAAATGATATAATTGTATATATAATTATATATTAAAAGAGTGGAAGGGATGATAATGTGTTGATTGATAGCAATAACATGATCTCGATAACCAAATTCCAGAAGGAAATGACGATGAGAATACGAGAACTCCAAAATACCAAAAAAGAGCTCTATATCATGAAAAACAATGTGGTGTCCGCCGTTCTTTTAGATCCTGATGAATACTACCACTTGAAAAAGCTGGAAGAGGAGCTTGAACAATCCTCAATCGCCAATGTGGTTTTGGAAAGAATGGCCAACTATGATCGTGCAAAGAACAAATCCTGGGAAGAAATCAAGCACGATTATGGCTCATAAAATTGAATTCATCACCGAAGCGGTAGAGGATTTTGGTCGTTTGGATGGATCAATACGAAAAAAGGTGGCAAAAAAGATCGATGAGTTGGCGGCAAACCCCTATCTGGGAAAACCACTCGGTAATCTCAATGATATCAACCTCACTGGATTTTACAAGCTCTATACCGATGATAAAAAAATCCGTATCGTTTACCGCCTTCTTTTAGAAGATAGAGTTATTGTAGAAATCTGGGGAATTGGGAAGAGGGAAAAAAGCCAAATTTACCAAAAGGTAAATCGAAGAGTGCAAAACCGAAAGAAGAAAAAATGAATCGACTTCTATATGGTTCTTCTAATACGCTTTAAACACCAACGATTTGAGTAAAACCCTTAAGATCTTTTTATATTTTGATTCTTCGTTTTAATTAAAAAAATTGCCTCCTGACTACTTTACGGTATTTAGTTTTTGTATTGGTAGAAGCATTCAAGAGAAGCTAGTCATGGGCAATCGTTTGGAGGAGAACCAAAAGAGTAAGTCATAAGTGTTCAATTATGAAAAAAAGCCTGGCTATTTTGCCCAATAGATTGTTTAGCTATGAAAATTCAAGAAACAAGACCTGACCCCAGAAATTACTGGAAATTTCACGCCCCAAGCGTCATCCTGAGCGGTGCTCTCCCGCGTGAGGATCTCATCTTTCCATCTTTTTCCATAACCCCAATTCACC
>JALHFY010000016.1 GCA_022837635.1 Candidatus Shapirobacteria bacterium | reverse complement strand
TGGTTAGTACCAATGCGAGGTTTCACATAGGCCAGCCGTCTGCCAGAAGGCAAGGTGATAAACAGCATTCCGCTTTGATAAGCAAAACGGATACCGTGAGTTTCTGTGGTGGTGCGTTCCCGAACTGCGGTTAATGCCGCCCGGTCAACGTCCCACCAAAAGCGGACAATGTTGGGGTTGGCTGCTCTCCAGGCATCAACCAGTGGTTTTAGTTCTTCCTCTGTAAACGAATATCTTTTATATAACCGATGGTTTCTGATGTACTCCCAGTCATTGTATTTCAACAGAGTGTCTATATTGATAATAAATACATTGAGCTTTTTATTATTACTACGTTGAATTAAAAAAGGCCAACCTTGAGTACTTCCAGGTTTACTTTTTGATTTTGTTTCTCCAGGCAAAATTTTTTCCCTAATATAAAATGGAATATTATCGTTTGCTCTTTTTTCCAAAGTAGTATCTATGGAGTAATCAAATGCAATAGCATGATTGCTGTTATTTTTAATGTTAAGTCGATTGTCATTGTAATCACATGTTCCAGCGATTGAAACAAGTATTATTAATATCAAAAATAGATGTAATTTCATTATTCAATTATTTAGTTATCAAGCCAGTTATATTTAAAGTCAAAAGGCCCTATTACAAATGGAGGCATCACTCCAGGGCGAACAGTGGTAGGCCAAATAGGATAATCGGGACTCCAATCAGGTGGTTGATTAAAATATTGATAAGATAATCGATTTGCCGACCATTCAGTCCAAGTATCCATATGGTTAAATGACCAGTCGTTATTAGCTTTATTTGCGCTTTTCAAACTGGCAGGAACAATTTTACCCCAAAATATTTTAGCACCCCATTTCTTATATTGCAAAATATGACCATATTCATGCCTTAACAAATCAATGTTGTTTGCGTCACCTGGCCCCACAAAAATACCTACCCCTGCGATGGTCATGGCCGCTCCATTTTTGAAATGACCAAAGTTAAAGTGTAGCCTCTCGCGTCTTCAAAAAAGTTATCCCCTCCTCCTGCGGTTTTCTTTTCCTCTTCAGTTTCCTCACCATCAATATCAGGGTGTATTTGTACGTTAAAGCTCATACCTGGTGTTTCAAATGAGC
>JALHFY010000015.1 GCA_022837635.1 Candidatus Shapirobacteria bacterium | reverse complement strand
CTAATTTCAGGTTAATCTTATCTAAGATTTTTACCCCTTCCTTTTGAAGAGAAACATTTTTTAACTCCAACATAAACTCCTAGTATTTTAGTAGGAGTTCTATCGAAAATCAATAGATTTAATAAATTATCAATATTTTTGATAGAATATTTTGCATGCCTGGATAGCTCAGTTGGTAGAGCATCCCCTTGGTAAGGGGAAGGTCATGGATCCGAATTCCATTCCAGGCTCAAATTTATCTGTGTTACAATTTTGTATGAAAGATGCCAGTGAACAATATACCCCACAATCACCATCTATTGGAGGTGAAATAAACGATTTATTTGGAACGCTCGAACAAATTAAAACCGGAGTAAAGCATTATTCTCTCAACCCTGACGGCAACCCTTACGAAGGACTAATTCCATCCGAAATGGTCAATCGATTTACTTCAGTATTCCCATCCAAGGGTGATTTAGAAATTCTAAATAATAGAATCAATGATTTTTATGATATTGCCAACAGAAAACCAGAAGAAACTTTACCTGAGGAATATACAATTCTCCACTCATCTGTCGAAGAAAAATTAAAACAATTCGAGGAATCTAGTCAAAAATAGTCAAAATCAAATATTATTTTAATATAAATTCTTCTCCAACCACACAAAAGGTCTAAAATTAGCCTTCTCCAACATCCTTAACGATGCTTTATTGTCTATATAGACGTCAGCCCTAAGAGTTCTAATACCCATTTTTTTTGCTTCCTTTTCTACCATTTTCATTACCTCTAGTCCCATTCCCCTTCCTCGATATTCCGCTTTAACAATAATCCCAAACGACCCCACTCCTCCATCTATTTTACTTAAGCTAAAAATAGCCACCTCACTATCATTTTGAAAAACCATAAAAGTTTTACAGTTCTCTGAAAAATACCTCCAAATATCCTCATCCTTGCTAGGAATAGCATACATTTGATTCCTCGCTTCGTCGCTCTCATAAAACCCTTTTATTGTCTCTATATCACTTCTTCTTATTAAACGTATTTTCATTAGCGGAGGGTACAGGGGTCGAACCTGTTAGTCCTTACGGACACTAGTTTTCAAAACTAGCGCATTACCGTCCTGCCCACCCTCCTCAACTCATTCTGATTATAGCAATAAAATGCTATCCTAAATTACTATGAA
>JALHFY010000014.1 GCA_022837635.1 Candidatus Shapirobacteria bacterium | reverse complement strand
TAAGGGAAAGTTTTTTTGTTGGCATTTGGAATTTAAAATTGCTATTCTAGTTTCTAGGTCTGGTTGTCCGATATCGGCAACCATGCCCCATTCAAAACGGGTAATGAGACGAGCTTCCACTGCTTTCATATTTCTTGGCGAGCGATCAGAAGTAATGACTATTTGCTTATTAGCTCGGTGGAGTTGATCAAAAGTATAAAAAAATTCTTGTTGGGTACCGTCTTTACCGGCCATAAATTGGATGTCGTCAATTAGTAATAAGTCCACATTTCTGTAGACACTCTTAAAAGTATTGCCCTGACCATGATAAACTGCATCAACATAATCATTAGTGAATTTTTCTGAAGTAACATAAAGAACTTTTTTGCCAGACTGAAGCATTTCATGGCCGATAGCTTGCAGGAGGTGAGTTTTACCTAGCCCAACTCCCCCGTAGATAAAAAGGGGGTTGTATGTTTCCCCTGGTTGGCGGAGGGCAGCCCAACAAGCAGCATGAGCTAATTCATTATGTTTGCCCACAATAAAGGTTTCAAAGGTATATTTGGCATTAAGGCCGGCCGCCAGACATAAGGACTCATCTTTAGTCGGCGTAGTTTTGTGAATCTTATCTTTTTTTTGTTCATTAGTGTCGGAGGTAAGAAAATTATAGGTATTCTGAGTTTCTTTAGATTTGGTTTTGATAATATATTTTATCTCTTTTAACTTATTGCCAGTAACTTTACAAAAAATTTGGGTAATATCTTTAGAAAATTTATTTTCAAACCAAGCTTGAGTAAAGGCATTAGGAACACCAATAGTTAAAATATCGTTTTGATAATCAAAGATGAAAGAATTCTTAAACCAAGTAGTAAAATTAGCTTTGGACATATTTAGCTCAGCCTCGCTAAGAATGGCTTGCCAAATTTGTTCTAAGGGTGGGTGGTCCATAGGTAGGGGATTAGAATTTTTGATTTTATTATAACAGGCCTATTTTTTTCGGCAACCCATTGAAATGTTAATAACTTTGTTGATAAAATGTGGATAATAAAATCTCTATAAGTATTGACCAAGGCCTAATAAGCTGTTATGCTCTTGTTTAGACTATATTACTAAAAGTAGTTTTTAATTTTTGATAATATGCCGAAGCGAACTTACCAGCCTAATAATCTACGGGCTAAAAAGAAACATGG
>JALHFY010000013.1 GCA_022837635.1 Candidatus Shapirobacteria bacterium | reverse complement strand
ATAAGCTATGGCGGTATTGAGGGCAGAAATCCAAAGGGAAACTAAAAGACTATCTACACCCAATCTTTGGGCTAAAAACATTCCCCCGCCGACGGTAACAATACAAACAGGACATTGGGCTTGGACGGGGAAAACAAAAAACGAGAAACAAGAAATGAGAAACAAGAAACCAGATACAAGAAGTGGGGTGGTTAATGATAAAAACATGTCTGTATATTACCAAAATAAAACAGGGCGTGCATCGACGCCCTGATTTTGTGGTTCATTAGCAAGTACAAGGTCTTCCCTCTTGGCAACCACACGTACAATCAGATGAACATTGTTTTTCTTTATCTTTTATATCAGCCATATTCAGTGATAATAAATAACTACTACAATTGTAGTACTAATTTTTAATAACCGCAAGTTTTAGAAATTTTCTTGAAAGATTCGGCAGTTAATTTACCATAAGAATCGAAAAGGCGAAGAAAGAGATCGTCGAGAGCTTGGAGAGCAAATTTATTTTTGCTTATTTTGGGAGAATAAAATAAAACTTTGTTTTTGCAATGTCGAGTGACAATTTTTTTACCATAAAGGCGGTTTAGGACAGTGGCAACGGTGGTATATGCAAGTTTTGGGGTAATGTCGTGTTGGATTTGAGATATTTTTAATGGTTCCGAAGATAACCACAATATTTCCATTATTTTTTGTTCGAGGTTACCCAATAGTCGGCAGTGTCCCTGACAAGAGCATTGACATTTCATGAATTATTTTACTTCTTCTTGCCAGCTTCTTTTTTGTCTAAGCCAAGAAGTCGGATAAGAAAATATACAACCAAAGAGATTACCAAAAAATCGATTAAAATAGAAATAAAATGGCCATAGAGAACGGTAACAGGACCAATTTTAAAGGTGGCTTCAGAAAGGCCTCCTGCCATGCCTAAGAAAATCCCTAGAAATGGATTAACAATGTCGGTAACGAGAGCGGAGACTAATTTGGAGACGGCACCACCCAAAAGAAAACCTGTGGCTAAACCGACGACACCTTGTTTTTTGATGAATTCGATAAATCCTTTCATATAAAGAATTATAAACAAGAAACGAGAGACAAGAAACAAGAAACAAGAAACAAGATACAAGAAACAAGAGACAATAATAGATTGGAAAGGGGTTATTTTTGACAGTGGGGACAGAAAAAAGTGCCACGACCGGCGAGTTTTAGGTATTTAATTTTGGTGCCACACTTTATGCACGGCTCTCCTTTTTT
>JALHFY010000012.1 GCA_022837635.1 Candidatus Shapirobacteria bacterium | reverse complement strand
GCGACCCTGTGGTATGGGCCGCTAATATCCGTGGTCATGATTTTTATCGTTGGCCAGATGGGAATGGTGGTTACGGTTCTGTTGGCTTTCAGAATAATAAAGGTAAGTGTGGTACGAAACCTGGAGTAGATATACCAGACATGTCCCGTTCTTGTCGTCATTGTTATAAAACTAACGCAAAATTAAAGTATGGCGATGCAAAAGATAAATTTGCATATGAGGCCTCTGATAAGGAAATTCAAGATTGTCTTTACAACAGGCCAATTGGCAGGAAATGGTTTTGCAATGGCTATCAAGGTTTGTTTAACAATTGTAACGACTGGGCTGACGATGCCGGTAAGGATTGTGGCCTTGCGTGTCCTAAAGTGCCAGACTATCATATCGAAGCGTGAGAATATAAATTTAAAAAATGAGCTCAATTTATGAAATCATTTCTTACAAAAAAGTATATTAAGTCTATTATAATATTTCTATCTTCATTTATTATTTTGTTTTTTGGTTTTGCTATTAATATAGATAGAGTTCTTTTTAAAAGAAAGTATATTAAGTCTATTATAATATCTCTATCTTTATTTATTATTTTGTTTTTTTGTTTTGCTATTTATATAGATAGAGGTCTTAAAAGAGCTTACAGTATTGGTGAATTTACTCTCAAAATTGGGGATATAAATCAAACAAATCACCTTGTCACGCCTGAGGTAATTGAGCGAGGTTTGAAAATAGCATTATTGAGCTGTCAACTGGAACCCAAACATTGGGCAGTGGATGATGTCGATGTGTATGGTAGCGGTTTAACGAATTGGAATGATTGGAATGATATTGTACAAGTAACAAACAATGCCAGAGTTGTTCTTCTTCTCACCAATACAGTCCTCAAGGCTGGTAGCCCACCTCCTGTAGGTAATAAGAGGAATGTGCTTTATTGCTCTATTGATTTTTCAGAAGAGGAACATGCGTTAAACTACGATTTACGTTGGCCTCACTGAATTTTATCCAAAAGATGAGATGTCTTTATCCCCGAAAATTACAAAAAATTCGGAGAGAGTGAAGGGAATGAAATGAACTTCAAAATATCGTGCAGGAAAGGGTGCCAATATGGATTCGACCCCTGCGGGGTCGGGTGAGGTCGTGGGGTGGATGGCACCCCGGGGGGGCTGCACCCTTCCACGGTTGAAAAACTCCGGCAAAAAAATTTGAAAAAAAACACTTGCATCCCCGAAAAAACCACCCATAATTCCTGTGTGATTTTTGTATAATG
>JALHFY010000011.1 GCA_022837635.1 Candidatus Shapirobacteria bacterium | reverse complement strand
CTATTTTTACTTTATACTCCACAATTACACCTTGTCTATTAACAAAACTACTGTTTTCTAAACTTAAATCTGTTAATATATAGGTCAATGAAGCTCTCCCTTTTAAGTGAAAATCTTACTGAAGCCCTTACTCATACCTCTCGTTTTGTCGCTTCTAAAATTCAATTACCTATTCTCAACTACATTCTTTTTTCTACTGACAATGGACGACTTAAATTATCTGCCACTAACCTCGATTTAGGAATTAATTATTGGTTAGGAGCCAAGATTGATAATCAAGGTTCTTTTTGTCTCCCCGCAAAGGAAATAACTGAATTTGTATCCTATCTTCCTTCCGGTCCTCTCAATCTTTCTTTAAAAGAAAATACCCTTTTAAATTTAAAATCCGCCAAAAGTGATTCTAATTTTGCCTGTCTCCCAGCCACTGATTTTCCAGATATTCCCAGTCTTGACGAAAAAAATTCTTTTGAAATCAATCTCAAAGAGATTACTGATGCTGTTAATCAAATCGCTTTCGCTGCTGCCACCGATGATTCTCGTCCAATTTTAACAGCTATCCTATGTACTTTTTCTAGCGACAAAATTCGCCTAGTTGCCACTGATGGTTTCAGATTATCTCTAAAAGAGCTCCCTCTAAATACTCCTCTTAATCTTGATTCTGAAATTAATCTTTTAATTCCTGCTAGGTCCCTATTAGAAGTTGTAAAATTAGCAAAAGGTGGTGGAAAAATCAAAATTGGCTTAACCAAAGATACTCGCCAAATAGTTTTTGTTTTGGAAAACTCAGAAATCGTTTCCCGTTTAATCGAAGGAGAGTTCCCTGACTATAATCGCATTATTCCCACAGAAATTACCACCAAAATTCATTTAAATCGTGAAGAATTTAATTCTGCTATTCGTCAATCTTCTGTTTTTGCTCGCGAATCAGCCAATGTAGTTAAACTAACTTTAAAAAACAACTCTCTTCAAATTTCTGCCAATGCCCCTCAAATAGGTCAAAATTTAGTTACAGTTGATGCTCATCTAGAAGGGGAGCCATTGGAAATTGCTTTCAATTACAAATTTATTGCCGACTTTTTAAGTATTTGTAATGGAGAAGAAGTCGTTATTGAATTAAGTGAAGCTCTTTCCCCAGGACTTTTTAAAGACCCATCCAATCCCTATTTAATCCACGTCATCATGCCTGTTCGTATTCAAGACTGATTTTCGTTTTTGTCTCTTGTTTCTTTTATTTCGTTTCTTGTGTCTTGTATTCAATTTTCTG
>JALHFY010000010.1 GCA_022837635.1 Candidatus Shapirobacteria bacterium | reverse complement strand
CTATTTTTACTTTATACTCCACAATTACACCTTGTCTATTAACAAAACTACTGTTTTCTAAACTTAAATCTGTTAATATATAGGTCAATGAAGCTCTCCATTTTAAGTGAAAATCTTACTGAAGCCCTAACTCATACCTCTCGCTTTGTCGCTTCTAAAATTCAATTGCCTATTCTCAATTACATTCTTTTTTCTACTGACAATGGACGACTTAAATTATCTGCCACCAATCTCGATTTAGGAATTAATTATTGGTTAGGAGCCAAGATTGATAATCAAGGTTCTTTTTGTCTCCCCGCCAAGGAAATAACTGAATTTGTATCCTATCTTCCTTCCGGCCCTCTCAATCTCTCATTAAAAGAAAACACTATTTTAAATTTAAAATCCGCCAAGAGTGATTCTAATTTTGCCTGTCTTCCGGCCACTGATTTCCCAGATATTCCCAGCCTTGACGAAAAAAATTCTTTCGAAATCGATCTTAAAGAGTTTACTGACGCTGTCAATCAAATCGCTTTCGCTGCTGCTACCGATGATTCCCGTCCAGTTTTAACAGCTATTTTATGTACCTTTTCTACTGATAAAATTCGCTTAGTTTCTACCGATGGTTTCAGACTATCTCTAAAAGAACTTCCCTTAAAAAACCCTCTTAATCTTGATTCTGAAATTAATCTTTTAATTCCTGCTAGATCCTTATTAGAAGTTGTAAAATTAGCCAAAGGTGGTGGAAAAATTAAAATCGGCTTAACCAAGGATACTCGTCAAATAGTGTTTGTTTTAGAAAACTCAGAGATTGTCTCCCGTTTAATCGAAGGGGAGTTTCCGGACTACAATCGCATCATTCCCGACAAAACTACCACCAAAATCCATCTAAATCGTGAAGAGTTTATTTCTGCTATTCGTCAATCCTCTGTTTTTGCCCGTGAATCAGCCAATGTAGTTAAACTGACTTTAAAAAACAACTTACTTCAAATCTCTGCCAATGCTCCTCAAATTGGCCAAAATTTAGTTACGGTTGATGCCCGTCTGGAAGGTGAGTCCCTAGAAATTGCTTTCAATTATAAATTTATTGCCGACTTTTTAAGTATTTGTAATGGGGAAGAAGTGATTATCGAATTAAATGAAGCTCTTTCCCCTGGACTTTTTAAAGACCCCTCCAATCCCTATCTAATCCACGTCATCATGCCTGTTCGTATTCAAGACTGATTTTCGTTTTTGTCTCTTGTTTCTTTTATTTCGTTTCTTGTGTCTTGTATTCAATTTTCTG
>JALHFY010000009.1 GCA_022837635.1 Candidatus Shapirobacteria bacterium | reverse complement strand
TTATTCCACCAGCCAAAACTGAAGCTGAGGTTAAAGCCAGAGCTGGTCAAAAAGATTGTTATGATTGGTGGTTCTGTCACAAAAAAATGACCATCAAAAGAAAGTAAAAAGTTTTAAACAAATAACTTCTATTGATCTGAAGGACTTTTTTTGAGATAATTTTTTAGGAAGGGAATGCTTATGCCTATTGATATAAAAGATAGTTTGTCCGATCAGACTGACGATCAAGATTTAGGTCAGCATTCTGAAAGTCAAGTTTACCAGCCAATAAATTACGATCAATTCGCTGATAAAGAGGATTTAACAAATAAAGAAGAAGTAATCGATGATAAGAAAAAACAGCGTTTAATTGGTGGTGAAAAAATGCGTTTAATTCTTGAGGATAAAAAAGCTAGAGAAGCGTTCTATGCCTTTTTAAGAACTTTGGCTAATTTAGGAATAAGTGTAGCAGATGCTTTTCCTGGTATTGGTGAACTTCCATCTTGGGCGGCAGATGGAGTTAAATTTCTCAAAATTGCCAGAGCTAAAAATATTGACAGAAAAAAAGAAAAAAATAAACAATCATCGGAACAAGAAGAATCAAAAAATTTTTGGGCTAGAATCGATCTTAGTCCAGATGTGCCAGTGTGGATAGCTAGTGGGTCAGAAGCAGTAGATCTAGCATTTGGTTCAGTAATTCCCAGTCATGCTGTTGAGACTCTGATGCAATTAAAACATGATTGGCCACGAATTAAAGATGGTTTAGAAAAAATCAAAGAAATTATGGGAACTCAAACTTTAGAGGAATTAAAAATCATAGCCGACAAAGAGCTTAATGATTACCAAGAAAATAAGGATGAAATTGATCAGGCCTTAGGAACGTTTAAAAGTTAAGGAAAATCTTTATGGATAAAAAAACCGCACTTAGAACTCTGCTTAAACATAGTTTTTTTCTCACTGAAGTAGCTAAAAGTGCTATTTTGGAAAAATTGGACAATATGTCAGAAGTAGAAATTGATACTATTGGTAAATTTCTCGCTTTAGAAAAAGAAAAAAGCTTAGAAAACGCCCAAATGATCAGCCAAGGCGTTGAAGAATTATTAGCTGAATAAGATTTTTCATTTGTCCAATAACTTGAACTGGCTTATAATATCAGCTTGAGCGCGCCCATAGCTCAGTTGGATAGAGCGTTTGTTTGCGGAACAAAAGATCAGAGGTTCGAATCCCCTTGGGCGCACTTTAGATCAAGTGCAGCCATTAATTGATGAGAAGGGTCGTGTCATGCGAATGC
>JALHFY010000008.1 GCA_022837635.1 Candidatus Shapirobacteria bacterium | reverse complement strand
GAATAAATATTGTCAACGACAACCTGATTATGTTTTGATAAATAGTGAAAAAATTTCTCCAAAAATACTTGAACACTATGCTAGTCAAAACGAATGGCCGGTCGTCGATGATCTAAATCAGGCAAAAAAAAATAGCCAATCAACAATTAATTGGCCAGAATTGAACATTAAACGTCGCCAATTACTCTCCACCATCCTAGTCAGTCGTGACCCTAGTCACAGCCATAGCTTACTTAGACACGATAAAAACAAACTAGCCAAATCATTAATTAATATACTCAAGAATAGTTAATTTAACCCATATTTCTGCACTACTTGAGAAATACCTGAACTAACTTCCTGCAAAGCCTGATCGGGTTGAGTCCCAGCCAAAACCGCATTAATGGCATCAGCGTAATATTGAATTAACTGGTCATTTAAACCATTATCATGAGTGAAACTAGACATGGGAAATGATTGAGCAAATGGCGCGTCAGCTACATAGGCACCTAACAATTCGTCTTCGCTGAGTTCACTCGCCATATCAGTTCGTGGATAAATCTCGCCAAAGGTTCTCACCAAACTAGCGCTATTAAAAAATTTCTTCAATACTTCTGGAGAAGATAAATAATCAAGCAACTTCCAAGCCGCTGCTGGCTGACTACTATTTTTATTGACTCCTTCAGCCCAAAAGCTGGCCCAAGTAATTTTTTCATCACTAGATAATTGAGGCACTGGAGCAATAGCAAAATCTAGTTCAGGATTGATTTGTTTGACTTCTAAAGCTCGCCAGGATGGGGCAAAAATCATGGCCGCCTCTCCTCTGGCAAAAGCCATAGTTGAATTCGGTAAATTATTTGACCAAACCTTATCCTGTTTAATAAAATTCGTGTAAAAAGTCAGCGCATCTACTACATTTTGACTAGTTGGATCAATCGGATCACCACCATTTTGCAAAATCAATAAAGCCAAAATATCAGCAAAATGATCAACATTACTAGCATTGCCAATGGCTAAACCTGCTTGAGTAATATTATCATCACGACGAGTACTAACATTACCAGGAACTGTCAATTGATTGGCAGCGCCACGCAACTCAGACCAGGTAGTTGGTACCGGCAAATTTGCATTAGCTAACATTTCTTTATTATAAAAAAGCGCTAAACCATCATACATCAGAGGCAGACCAACAATTCCACCATTAGCTTGAAGACTTTCATAAGCAATTGGATAAAAAGTTTGTTGGTATTCAGCGCTAGTCATAACGCTATTGGGCATAGGTGCTAATTGACTCGACAGCATTGGCACCCAAGT
>JALHFY010000007.1 GCA_022837635.1 Candidatus Shapirobacteria bacterium | reverse complement strand
GAAGAAAATCCTTTTCCGTGATCTGAAGCAAACTCATGCGGCAAGTAATACAAATATTAATTAATGTAATACGGATATTGCCACATGAGTTTTAACGTCAAGATCCTGATTTCCTTTATCTCTTTTGCCACTTGAGTTTTAACGTCAAGATCCTAATCCAGGTCACAAGTATTTTCTGTACAACAAAAAACAAAAATCCCGACACCATAATATGATGTCGGGACTTAATAGATGTTTTTAGTACACCTATTCCTCAAACTTTTTCATGAGTGATTCAACAATATTGTCAACAAGGGAAAACTTTGTTTCCTCGTACTTTTCACTGTCCTCTGTGACACTACCCCATTTTTCGTAAATCAAATCAATAAAGTCATCATCAACATCGGTTGACACCCTGTCAATAACTTCATCACGAACCTCGTTGGTCAAAACATCATCAACCACTTCCTCAATACGTGAGTTAACCAACATTCTCAGTTCATCACGTAACACCTCGGTCATTTGTTCTCTCGTCATTTCCATAATTCAATGTATTAAGTTAAACATATAACAACAAATATATGTATAATATTCCAAACCACCAAATATACTTCAATCTTTTTTTGACTTTTTTTTAAAAAGATAACCCATCCAACGACCGTCTTCCAGGACAAACTCATGTGGCAATTTGCCACTTGACTTGTCTGGGATTTCTATCCCACCTACCTTTCTTCCTTTTGAAATTTTGCCACTTGAGTTGTCTGGGACCCACTCATTGAACTCTTGATAAGTTAACACAAAAAAAAAAGAGAACTAATTGTTCTCTTTTCTGAATATCCGATTTAAACCACTTTTTAGACGTTTTCCACGATGTAATGTACTTTGTTGATGTGGAGTTCACGAATGTTTGAAATGGTCACAGATTGGAAATTTACCCCGTATTTGTTGGGAATATAGGTACTCATGAACTCTTCAAAGAGAGTTTTTTCAACCTCGTCAGTTTCGTCCAACATATATGTTGACTTCGGTTTTACCTCGTCAAACCATTCATAGGTCATGTATGATTTTCCCATTTTTTCGTTGTATCGGACACACTCTGACACATAGTCACCGACATTGTTTTTTTGAGGTACAAATTCAGGATTTTCGGTTTCGTTGATAACTCTCTTCTGATAGTTACCACCGATGTACACATTACCCTTAGTGACCTTAGAAATACGGTCAAAATAGGGATTATTTTTTTTCCTCATCTTAGGTACTGTAACCATGTGGAGATAACCAAAAGTTCCACCTTTGGTGTTAATCAAAACTTCTGTCAATTCTTCGGGTGTGACACTAACT
>JALHFY010000002.1 GCA_022837635.1 Candidatus Shapirobacteria bacterium | reverse complement strand
CAGATTGCCGACCTATACAGGTCGAACAGTGAGCTATTACGCTTTCTTTAAAGGATGGCTGCTTCTGAGCCAACCTCCTGTCTGTCTTAGGCAATCCACTTCCTTTCCCACTTAACATAGATTTAGAGACCTTAACTGAGAGTCTGGGGTCTTCCCCTCTCGCCCGGCCAGCTTAGCCCGGTCGGACTGACTGCCTGACTAGAAATAAGGGTATTCGGAGTTTGGTTAAATGCCTGAGCTTTCGCTCAAAACACTCATCCAGTAGCTCTACCCCCCTTATCCACCATCAGACGCTATACCTATATATATTTCGGAGAGAGCCAGCTATTCCCGCTTTCGATTGGCATATTACCCCTAACCTCAAGTCATCGGACAGATTTGCAGCTCTGAACCGTGCGGGCCTTATACCGACTTCCATCGGCACTCACCCTGCTCAAGGTTAGCTCAAGCGGCTTCGGGTCATCTCCAGGCATCTATTCGCGCTATTCGCACTCGCTTTCGCTCCGCCTCCCCCCGCTACGGCGGGGTTAGACTCGATGACTAGAAATACTCCCGGGCTCATTCTTCAATAGGCACGACATCAGTCCGATGTAACATCGGACCCCTGTCTGTTTGTTAGCAAATGGTTTCAGATCTATTTCACTCCACTACTTGTGGTGTTTTTCACCTTTCCCTCACGGTACTAGTTCACTATCGGTCCGCTAAAGTATTTAGCCTTGGAGCTTGGTCGCCCCAGATTCCCGCGACATTTCACGTGGATCGCGGTACTTAGGTATTCGGCCAGAATTTACTCGAATTTCAAATACGGGACTTTCACCCTCTGTGGTGCTTCATTCCTTAAGCTTCTTTTATTTTTTCAAAACTTTATGCCAAACCCTGCAACCCCCCGCACAGGCGGGGTTTAGGCTCTTCCGTTTTCGCTCACCGCTACTCTCGGAATCTCTTTCGATTTATTTTCCTCCGGGTACTGAGATGTTTCACTTCCCCGGCTTACCTCTCCGACGTACGTCGGAGTCCTCAAGCTTTCACTTGAAGGGATTTCTCCATTCGGAATCCGTCGGTTCAACGTTTGTTGACAACTCCCCGACGAGTATCGCCGTCTTCTGCGTCCTTCTTCGGCTTTAGCCACCTAGGCATCCGCCATTTGCTTTATTAAAAGACTTCAATATCTTAAGCAACTCAGTGTAGTTGCCAAGATAAACTTAAAATATCAATTCAATAGATTGTTAAAGTGCTTTACCCAATCGAGGGAAACAAAACAATTCATTATTTCCCTATTTTTAGGTAAAAAATTCAGTGGATTTATCCACCGAAGCTTTAGCGCAGGTGGACCCAAGGAGATTCGAACTCCTGATCTCTTCATTGCAAATGAAGCGCTGTAACCAACTGAGCTATGGGCCCCCTCGGCACGCCGAAGTGAAACGAAGGCGGCTCTCTTTTCAAAGTGCTCTCAATGCAAAAAAAATCCCGCTTGCGCGGGAGCCTAAATTCGGACGCAAATCTACCTGTGTTTTGGTAAATTTTTATTCATTATTTCCATTCCGAATTGAAGCTTTAGCATCAAGTGCTCCTATTTTACCGAAACATAACAATTAAATCAACGGGTAAATGTGTACCTAATTGTCTTTCGTTTACCACCATCTTTAATGTCATTTTCTACCACCAACCCTTCTCTTCCACTTTTCAAATCTGTTACCATTCCTACCCGA
Source organism: Candidatus Shapirobacteria bacterium (assembly GCA_022837635.1). Classification (GTDB taxonomy): domain Bacteria; phylum Patescibacteriota; class Microgenomatia; order UBA12405; family UBA12405; genus UBA12158. Next base: position 133,906 of record JALHFY010000002.1, on the reverse strand, counting down.
GACCTTCTGTTTATAATCAATGGTCTATCAGTATTGAACCGCCAATTATTTTCGCTTCCCCTCCATCTCATTAAAAAACCGTCTGGCAGCGTTACTAATTCACCTTCCTCATAGTTCTCATATAAAGCCACCCTTCTATCACCAACTCTCTCACTTACTTCCATTTTTACAATCCCTTGCAATTGATCACGTTCATCTCCCATAATCATCTCCCAGTATCTGTGAAAAGTTTTTTTAGAAAAAGTTTCCAAAACTACTTTCTCTTTTTTTGTGGGTCTCAATCCATGATCAACTTTTATTGGCCATATTTCCATTTTTATTTCTCTCTATAAAACTTTCTAATTGTAATTGTATGTTTACCACTACCTACCGGTTTTTTATTATCTCGCATAAAGACCATTGCCTCTCTGCCGTCGGATAACCTTTCCACACCAATACTATCCCTTTCCTTTGTTAATATGAGTCTATGTAATTCATTTTGATCACTTTGCCAAAATAACAAAGCCTCTGCATCACCTGTAGCCACAAAACCCATATTATGAATTGTTTTTGTTTCAATCACCGGTGGTTCTTGTCCTAATTTAGTTTGTTTTTCTTCAATAAATTCACCCTTTCCTATCTCAAATCTCTTCGCCAACTGCTCCATGGCCGCCAAATTAAAATTCTCAAACCTCCAGCTTTTTTTTACTTCTCCTTGTCCAGGAGCATTATCTATTTCCATAGTCCAATTCTAACATTTTTCTCGTTTTTTGTTTCTCCTTTCTTGCTATACTCTTTCTCATGACCCAAATTCTTAACGCTATCCTAGCTATGGTTAAAACCCATGGCGCCTTATCTATGTTCATTGGTGGAGTTGTTGAACAAATCATCGTTCCCATCCCTTCCCCCATCATCACCATGTCCGGCGGCGCCTTTCTCATCAACCGCCCTCTACCTATTTTTGAAGCCATTTGGCAGATATTCACTCGAGTTTCTATTCCCTATTCCATTGGTGCCGTCATCGGTACTAGTTTAGTTTTCCTAGTAGCTTATTATGGCGGCCGACCTTTAATCGATAAATTTGGTAAATATATCGGCATCTCCTGGAAATTAATTGAAAAAGTCAAAGCTGATTTCCAAAAAACCATTACCGATGAACTTTTTGTGCTCATTGCCGTCACCATTCCCGTGGTTCCTGTTTCCCTCATTTCTGCTTTTTGTGGCGCTTTTCGTTTTAAGCCCGCTAAATTCTATCCCGTCATGTTTCTGGCTCTGCTTATTCGAGCCACTATTCTTGGTTTTGTCGGTTACCAAATGGGCGAAGCTTTTACTGGTTTAGCCCACGGACTCGATAAAATTGAAAGTCTTCTGACTGTTATCGGGGCCGTCTTAATCCTCGGTTTCCTTTATCTTAAAAGAGAAAAATGGATTAAAGACAACAGTTAACTACGTAGTTTCTCTATTGTCATTTTCAGAGTTCTCCAAGCATTGGCAAAACTGCCAAAGACAATCAAAATCCCAGCACCAATTACTCCCACCACCCTTAGCCAATTACATCTCTTTTCTAGTTTCTCTTGCATATCTTATTTTACACTGTGTGGGTGATAATAGACTCGAACTATTGACCCCCGTCTTATCAGGACGGTGCTCTAACCAACTGAGCTAATCACCCTAAAGTTCTTTAGAGTATATCACAGAAAACTAATCTTTTATCATCATTTCCACCACTTTTTTAGCTACATTAATACCAGTCGCTTTCTCAAAACCTTGAAACTGACATTGACGATTCACTTCCAAAATATAATTTTTACCCTCACCGTCTTTCATAATATCCACCCCTCCATAATCCAAACCACACACTCTAGCCGCTTTTTCTGCTAATTCTTTTTCTTCACTGTCCATTTGCCAATGTTCCACCGCTCCTCCCAAAGAAAAATTGCTTCTAAATTCACCATCATTTGCCGACCTCTTCATCGCCCCAATTGCCTCTCCATCAACCACAATAATTCTTAAATCCCAGCGAGTCGGTAAAGTTTTTTGCCACAAAAACATACCTAAATTCTTTTCATTAATTCTCTCTACAAAAACTTCTAACTCTTCCTTATTTTCAAACTTCCTTACCGATTTTCCTTGAAAACCCCGTTCATGCTTGGCAATTACCGGAAACTCCCAATCGTCCACTTCTAAAATCTGATCTTTGGTATAAAAAATTCTCGTTGGTACTATAGGAATACTGTTTTGCAAAAACACCCCATGTTGAGCAATTTTTCCCATCCGAGTCCAAGCCAAATAAGTCCGACTATTAACACACTTCACTCCCTTTGCTTCCAAAATCCGAATTGCTAAGTTTCTAGCTTCAGTATATTTACCACTTTTTGTCCCCGCCACCCTAAACCATAATCCATAAACCTCCTCCGGTCGCACCTCCTGACCTCGAATAAACACCTTACTTTCCCCATTTTTCAAATCAAATGACAACTCTCTATACAAAGCTCGATCAACCTCAATCCCCATCGCCTCCGCTTCCGTCACCAATCTGTTCACTTCAAACTGACTCTGTCTCAATGACATTGTAAAAGTAATTATTCTTTTATGTGACATATTGTGTTTTATAAATTCCAATAACCAAAATCACAAGATACAAACAATTTCCAATTTTTCAAATTCCAAATTACCAAGAGTTTGAGATTTGTTATTTGTAATTTGTTTGGAAATTGTTTTTTGGTTATTGGTTATTTTTTAATAGATACTAAATATTTAACAATTTCAGCCGGGGCATCTATCCCCGTCGCTTTCATAAAACCTTTGAATTGTGGGCCTTTGTTCACCTCCCACACCACCGGTCTCTTTCTTTCCTTGTCTCGAAAAGCCACGTCCACCCCAGCAATCGCTATTCCACAACTTTTAGCCGCCCTTACTGCTAAATCATAAATCTCCTGAGGTAATTGCGCCACTTCTACTTTACCTCCAGCACTATAATTGTTTCTAAATTCATTTCGACTCTGACTACTGCGTTTCATCGCCCCCAGAGCCTTATCACCTATCACCAAAACCCGATAATCACCATCATTTTCAATATACTCCTGGAGCATATACCGCCTCCCCTCCTCAGTCTCCGATTTTCGCAACTCCCTCACCAACTTTTCCAACTCCTCTAAATTATTAGCCTTAAACACCCTCTCGCCTCTATTCCCCCCACTACCCTTAACTATAACTGGGAAATTTAAATTTAAACTCGAAGAAGATGATTTTTTGACTCCGTTGAACGTGGTGACACATTCACAGGAGGCACAAAAATCATTTCGAGAGTTTAAATTTAACATACACTCATACAACGTCCACAATGATCCATAAATAGTTCTCGGTACTTCTATTCCCGCCTCCGTCAATCTCAACATTTGCCACGCCTTTTTAGCAAAACTCGGTTTTCCATGTTCTACTATCGGATCTACAATCACTGGCCTTTTTCCAGTTTCTTTAATACTCTCCAATATTAAATCTACCTCTTCCCAATGTTTACCCGTAGTTCTAAAAAAAAGTACATCATAATCCGCAGCATCTTTGCCTTTTAGTTCTACCCGCCCACTTTTAGTATCAAAAAAAACCTTATTATACGAAATTAAATCCAGTTCTACTCCTAACTTTTTTGCCGCTTTTCGCACCAACACTAAGTGTCGACTGATTTTACCTCCAAAAAAGACTGCTATTTTAGTCATTTTTACCTCCTTTTTTAGCTGAAATTAAAAACCCTTCCAGGTCTTTTCTACCTAATAAAAATTTTGTTCTCAACTTTCGCCTATTAGCTACACTCACCGCCGTCACTACTTTTTTCCCTTGCAACCAAAAAGTAATTCCTATCACCGGCCTGTCTTTATTTTGTCCTAAACTCGATCGATAATGCCGATAATACAATACTTTATCCGCTGACAATAATCCTATTTTAACAGCAAAATCTCTATCAATCGAACTCCTGAAAGCTCCAGTATCTACCTTGGCCCTCACTTCTACCACCCGATGTTTCTTTAACTTCAAAATCTTGTCTTTATCTATCTCTGGCACAAATCCCTTAGGGATTTTAACCTTGATAATTTCCAATGGTTGAATCATTTTTACCTTTTCTTTTTCTGCTACCTTATCCGCAAACTTTTCCCCAAACAAATATTTAGCCAAAGAAATGGCATGTTCTTCGCTTCTAACTGTAATATCCTCCACTTTCTCAATTCTTCTTTTTAATCCTGCCTTATTACAAATCTGTATCGACAATCCTGGTCTAGCATTCACTTCCAACACCTTTGGTCCCTCATCTTTATCCAAAACCACATCCACTCCCAAAAACCCCAACTCAGGTATCGCCGCTTGTGATTTTACGGCAGTTTCCAATATTTCTTTCCAAAATGGAATCTTAATCCCATTAACTTTGATATTTTTTTTCTTACCAAAATCATAAATCCTTTTTACCTCATCTCCCTTACCTTCAATCCCAAAAGTAGTAATTCCAGTTGCCAAATCTATTCCCAACCCATATGCTCCCTGCTGTAAATTAGCCTTGCCTCCACTTCTTTCAGTTGGAATTCTTAACATGGCCATCACCGGTACTTTATTGGCCACTATCACTCTCACATCCGGCGTTCCTGCCTTGGTCAACGCCAAAAACATTGGATGAATCTTCACCCTTTCTTCAATAATCACATGATCACGACTACTATGAAGACTATATTTTCCTTGCAATATCTCCTGACAATGCTGAATGATTTCTTCCAAAGTCATTGTCTTTCCGTTCATTAGTTGATATTTATCATCACCCACTTTTTTTCTAAAAATCAAAATTCCCTCTCCTCCATAACCAGTCACCGGTTTGATCACAAAATTAGCTGTCACTTGCTTCCAATTAAAAGCCATCAACTCCTCATCATCCTTAAACCTAGCTATCAACTTCGGCACCGCCACTCCTGCCTTAATCAATCTATTTTTAGTCTTAAATTTACTATCAGCAATTGCTCGTCCTTCAGCACTATTTTTACGCAAATACACCTTATTCCTCTCGTTTTTTGTCAAAAACTGCCGATAGTCTCTTAGATTCAACTTAAACATTATTTTACTACTAACTATTTACTATTAACTAATTACTTTTTTCTAATTGCTCCCTTAAACCTCTTTATCTCTGTCATTCTAATTCCACTATAACTTCCCACCATCACGTTAATAACTATTACTAATAGTATTACCCAACCTGGATACCTCAACACAAAATCCTGAAGCATTTGAATCCTCATCGTCAAGGTACCAATAGTTGCCAACAACAAAGTTCCCCAAGTCAATCTCATTGCTTCCTTTTTGCTTTTAGCCAACTGAGTTCTGATAAATTCTTCTGTCAATAAAATCATAAATAACATCGGAAAAATAGAAATTTTACCCACTTCTAATATACCTAAACTAGCCGCTATTGACATAGTTATCAAAGTCGTTAAAGCAATCATCAATAAAGTAATTGTCCGAGCTGGCCAAAAATGTAATTTTAATCTCTTCAACAACCTGTTACTCATCAGTCCCGATCCTAAAATTACCACAAACAAGGCTAAACCTGTTCTTAAACCGGTGGCCAACATCGCCACCGATACCATCGTCGGCATAAAAATCCCATAACCGGATACTCCTACCACATAATGCAAAAAAGATACTAGAGTCGCCACCAATGGCAATAATAACAATAGTACTATCGTATTTTCCGGTACTCCCTTCTCTACCGCTAGTGACAATAACGGGCTGATATTTTCTGATTTTTTATCGTATGCTTCCGTTATATTCACCGACTCAGGTACTGGTGTAGCCGTTGGTAATACTGTTGGTTCTGGACTGGGACTAATTAATCTATTTCTAGCTAAAGTTGCTCTGTTGGACATCAACATCAATGCCAACAACAAAATAGAGATGGCAGCTTTTCTCATTTCTGTTTTAATATCTAATTATAAAACTATTAACTAATTACTAATAACTAGTCACTAGCTTGATAAGGTGGCGTATTATAACACCATTATTTCCTATCTTTGTTATATAATCTAGGTATCAATATGAAATTAACTCGACTTATCTCCCAAGTAAACATCGGTGATTTGCCTATCGACAACGGAAAACCCATTTCCAACACCTACCCCGACGAAACCACTTTAGTCAACATTATTGTCAAAAACTCCCTAACCTTAGCCGGAATTATCTTTTTAATTCTTATTATTGCCGGTGGAATTATGATGATAGTCTCAGCTGGTTCCAGTGACCAAAAACAAGCTGCTACTGCTAAATCCATGATTACCAATTCCTTGATTGGCTTCTTGGTAATTTTCCTTAGTTACTTTATAATTCAAATTATAGAAGTCCTTACCGGGCTCTCTATTCTATAAACCATGCTTTCTATTTTTGGCACCATCGACAACCCTACTCAATACCCCAGCGTAGCTGGTAGCGGTTTCTTCACCTTCTTCAGCAACCTCTTAAAATTAGCTGGTGTTATCGCTGGTATTATTCTTGTCGTTCAATTAATTATGGGTGGTTATGACTACCTCAATGCTAGTGGCGATCCTAAAAAAGCCGAAGCTGCTTGGACTAAAATTTGGCAAAGTCTCGTCGGCATCCTTATAGTCTCCGCCGCTATGGTTATCGCTGGTGTTGTTGGTCGTCTCTTCGGCATTGACATTCTTAATCCTGAGATTACTGGTCCACAAACTCAACCATAATATGAAACTTATTGCTGAAAAATTCTCATTAGACGGTCCCGGCCTCAACCCAAGTGATGGTGTTGAAGCCACCACCGCTCTAGAAAAACTTATTAGTAATGTCATGGGAGTTTTAACCATTGTTGCCGTTATTTGGTTTGCTATTCAAATAATCCTGGCTGGATATGGCTTGATGACCGCCCACGGTGATCCTAAAAAAATCGAAGAAGGTTGGTCTAAACTCACTAACGGTATTTTAGGTATTTTTATTGTTGTTATTGCTACTGGTTTAGCCGCTCTTTTGGCTAAACTTCTTGGTCTCTCCAATCCTTTTGATCTTGAAGCTTTCTTTAGAAGTATTAAAATTTAACCAAAATGGCTATCTGCAACCCTATCCTCACAAACTGCGAAAAACAAATAGATGATCCTACTGGATATACCAACAGTGTCGTTCAGGCAATTTTTTCTATTTTCTTTATTGTTGCCGTCATTTGGTTCGTTTGGCACTTTATCATGTCCGGTTATCATATGATTAATAACCAAGGTGATCCTAAACGCGTCGAAACCTCCCGAACCGAAATGATTAACGCTATTTTAGGCTTAGGTATCGTCTTTGCCGTCTTTGCTATTCTTAAATTTATTGGTTACGTTCTAGGTATCCAAGACCTAGAAAAATTAGTACTTACCTGGCCCACTCTTTCCTAAATCTTAATTTATTGTTAAACTTCATTAATTAATTATTAATTCTCTAAAAAAATGAAACTTATCGCTGCTAAACAAGTAATCGAACTTAACCCCAAAGATCAATTTGGTTCAGAAGTCACTAAAATGACTATCGGTGGTATCGTTTCCGGTGCCATTTCCTTAGTTATGTTAATTGTGGCTCTGGTATTCTTCTTTATGTTAATTCTCGGCGGACTCAAGTGGGTTATGGCCGGTGGTGATGAAAAAGCTGTGGCTACCGCCCGTACTCAGATCACTAATGCTCTCATTGGCTTGGCTATCGTTTTTGCCGCCTTTGCCATTATGAAATTGATTGAAACCGTCTTTGGTATCACTCTCTTAAGTGGTATCTCTGTTCCTACCTTCAACAAATAAATTCTTGGTAGAGTTCACACCCCCTGCCTCTGCAGGGGGTTTTTTTTGGACTTTATACTATAATGTAGTTATGAAAAAACTCTCTTGTTTCTGGTTTCTAGTTTCTTGTTTCTTATTTGTGCATCCAGCTCTAGCTCAAGTTGCTTCCGATGGCACTTGGACAGGTCGCTGCGTTACCCAAGGTGATGTCGCTACCATCCAAGGTTTTGAATGTCTTTTTGCCAACATTCTCCAAATAATAGTAGTTATTGCCGGTCTGGCTTTTTTCTTTATGTTCATTAGCGGTGGTTTCAAATACCTCACTAGTGGTGGTGATGAAAAAAAACTAGCCTCCGCTTCTTCCACCCTCACTATGGCCATCATCGGTCTAGTTGGTGTCATTGCTTCCTGGCTAATTCTTAATTTCATTCAAAAATTTACCGGTGTTAACGTTACTATATTCCAAATCCCCGGGAATCCGTGAAAAAACTAATTTTTATATTTTCTACTTTATTTTTTCTCTTTTTTACTACTTCTCCAGCTTATGCCGCTAGCTTTTGGCAAAAACTCTTCCCTTCCCTACAAATTAAAGATCAAACTGAACGTAAAGCTCCCGACCAAGCCATTGCCCCAGAAATCCCTAGCGACGATTCTTATTCCAACACCTTGACTGAAGACACAGTCACTTGTAGTGGTCATGGTGAAGCCGGAAGAAGTTGGTCTGCCGACGATCATAAAACTGAAGTTGTAAAAACTGACGTCAATGGTAATAAATACACAGAAAACATCTACCAAGATTACGATGCCCAAGACTTAGATGGCCAAATTGATCTTAATAACCTCTCCAACGAATATTACCGAAACTTCCAATCTTTCTTTGCTAGAGGCAGCATCAAGTGTACCGAAGCCAGGGCTAAAAACAGCTTCCTTAGCCTCGAAATGACTGGATCTAGTGCTTCTTTGCGCTCCTTGCCCACCACCCAAATTAATTACTATCGCAGTCAATTCCTTACCCAAGCCGCCATGTCCTTAAATAACAGTCAACAACTTGATACTGTCACTCAAGACTATCAAATCGCTTGGGACTGCCAAGGTACTTGTATGGAAATGACTCAAGATGAAACTAAAACCAGCTCCTGTCGACCTGTTTATCTCAGTGAACTTATTTTTGGACTTCAAAATGAAAAGCTTTACTATTCCACCCCCGATTCTCCACCCGAAAACTTTCCTCAAAAAATTCTCACCCCAGTCCTCAGTCACTATAGTGGTTCTTGCGGTACCTACGGCTGTTATTCACAACGTTCTGGCGGCAAAAGCTTTGTTCCTCTACCAAAAGAGGATTATTTTCTTTTCTATAAACAACTCAATTACATCCCCAAAGGTAACGTCAATAGTCGAGTCGTGGTTACTAATTATAATGGTTACGACACTGCCAATGACCATCCTATCAATCCTGTTGACGAAACTCACAACCGCACCCTACCCAATGCCGCCGCTGCCTATTCACCTCAGTCAACCACCCTCAGTTTTGTCAACCCTAGTCAACAAAAACCTCTTGATAATACCGATATTTGTAATGATAGTAAAGTTAGTCCATACGTTTCCCGAGACAAACCTCAAAGAAAAAATCTAGCCACCTTCGTTAAAGGTTTAATTAAACGAGTTTTAGCTGGCGAAAACTTTAGTAAAAGCGTCTCTATTCCTACCACTAGTACCTACGATAATCAGATTGTGGAAAATGTTCAAATTAGTGAACAAGCCTTTTCCAATATGATTCCCTCAGATTCCCTAGACAAAAAACAATTACTGACTAAAAGTTTTTCCAGTAAAACCCCTGCCAACGATAAAGCTAATGTCGTTGATCCCGGTTTCCGTTCTGATCTTTTGTATCAAGAAATGCGCTCTTTACTTCGCCCCGCATCTTGGTAATATTTTGTTACAATAAACTATGGCAAAAAGCCTTTTTACCAAAATTCTACTCACAACTTTTTTCATTCTTTTCGTTTTCTTCCCTGTCAATAGTTTAGCCCAATCACCAGACACTAGCACCGATAACACTAGCAGCCAACTTTTTATTCAAAAACAAGACGCCATCAAAAATAACACTGGCCTAGAATCTTGGACTAATGAAGCCATGAGCAGCAATATGATTTCTCTGTTTACCGGTCTAATCGGCGAAATACCAAAAGAATTGCTCGAACCTGACCAGAACTCCACCACCTTTCATTACTTTCCTGGAGGTGCTGTTGGTAATCTCAACACTATGATAGCTTCATTACACACTCCCCCAGCTTCAGGCATCGAATATATTGCCCAAGTTAAAGATAATTTTTTAGGTAAACCAGCATATGCCCAAGGTATTGGTTTTCAAGGACTTCAATTCCTCCTACCTCTATGGAGGGGTTTTAGAAACATGGTCTACGTTTTTTCCACCATCATTTTCCTAATTATTGGAATTATGATTATTCTTAGGGTCAAAGTTAGTCCACAAGCAGTTATTACCATTCAAAGTGCTGTTCCTCAAATCATTACCACCTTAATTCTAGTTACCTTTTCCTACGCTATTGCTGGTCTTGTTATCGACTTAGCCAATATCATTCAGGCTATCGTTGTAGCGATGCTTTTTTCCGTTAAAGGTGTCAGTTTAGACAGCGCTTTATTCTCCGACTCTTGGGCAATTAATTTAATTTCTCAACTAGGAGCCAATAGTGACGGTATCACCAAAATTATTGATTTTATTAAGCAAGTTATCTCCTCCGTCACTTCTTATGTTGGTGGCTATAGTTATAATTTTGACGATCTTAGTAATCCCAACATTCCCACCATTCAACATCTGACTCAACGAGCCGTTCCTGGAGGCTTTTCGTTAATGCTCCTTGGAGGTACTTTAGGCAATATCATCGGTAGTGTTATCGGTACTAGCCTAACCTCAGGTAATACTTTTATTAATTTTTTAAGCAAAATCGGCATAAGAAATGCCACTCAAGCTGTTGGAGCTATTGGTGGTGGTCTTGTCGGCGGAATGCTCATTCCTTTGATTCTCACTATTTTAGTTGTTATTTGGCTAATCAAACTCTTTTTTGGTCTAGTTAAGAACTATGTCACTATCATCTTCAAAATTGTTCTCGCCCCTTTAGAAATCGCCACCGGCGCCTTTCCTAATTCTAAAATGGGTTTTAACACCTGGATTCTAGATCTTGTTTCCAATATAGCCGTTTTTCCGGTAGTTGGCATTTTCTTGGTTCTTCTTAATCTAATTATCGACTCTCTCACCTGGGGTGTCATTAGTAGTGGAAGTGCTACTGCCTGGACACCTGGACCACTTACTACCGGTACTGTTTCCCAACTTTTAGGCACCCCTACCCTAGTCATTTCCGCCGCTATCGGTATGGCCGGCCTCGCTCTTTTATCCAAACTTCCTGAATTAGTTCCTGATACAATTAAAAGCATGAAAGCTCCAGATTTTGGTAAGGCCATTGGAGAAAGTCTTAACAACACTATGTTTGCCAAAATGGGAAGAAGTGTTTCTGAGTCTGCAGGTAAGAAATTTGGAGATACTGTTGTCCAAATTGGCACCAAAACTGGACAAGCAGTTCTTCAGCGATTCGGTAAAGGAGATAAAGCAGTGGTTATTCCAGAAAACTCAGGTGCTAACATCGACCCACCACCCACAACCTAATAACTTTACTGTTGTCCACCAGTTACCCCTGACACCATATTTCTCCTTATCCTCTTCAGATCTAATATTAACATTTTATTCACAAACCTGCCTTGTTTTATTCCATGATCCCAATGTGCTTTTTCTAAAAATGTTTTTGATTTACCAGGCTTCATGTTATCAGACAGTGGTACTTCTGTTAAAAACTGTCTAAACCGAGAAATATCAGCCTGTGTCCAACCTAATTCACCAACCGACGTAGCCATATCTAGAACACCCATCACCCACCAATACCTTAAATACTTACTGCCATCTGGGTCCGCTTTGTCAAAAAAATCTTGGGCTGTTTGCATAAAATCAATATTAGTAATTTTCTTTGGATCAGGTTGCCTATCCAATAATAAATTTCTTAAAGGATGAATTTTGCCAGACCACCATACTCCAAAATGATACACATAACTTCCTTCCTCGATCCCTAATTTTTTTTCTGGGTCAGGTTCTACTACCACATCCTTACTCAATAAATACGGAGGGTTATTTCTGTCATAAAGAGGTACTCCCGATAATCTTCTTAAAAAGGAATTGCCAATACCAATAATGTGCGGTAAATTTATTTGGGGTCCACGTGGTCGACCTGCCTTATCACGCTTACCTCGATAAATTCTTAAATACATATCTTCTGCCATTTCGTCGTTGCCCTCCAAAGATTCATTAAACACAGAATCTTCTCCTGTTGCTAATGACAATTTTTTAGCCAATGACCATGCTTTGCTCGCATCTACTTTATTACAACCAACCTCAACTGTTAACTTATTGATAATATACTCATCTACTTTCCGTTTCCTTGATAAACTTCCATCACTCAAGTAATTCGCCTCTATGGTACCCAAATCTCTATCGTTATCCACTAGAACTTTTAAATCCTCGGTGTTTGTTGGTATTCCCATTTCATTAAGTATTGAAAAATATTCTATATTTACTTTTTGATATAAATCCCATGCTTGAGCTACAGGAATACCATTAGAATCTCCTTTTAAGAAAAAACCCACTGTCTCACTGTCTAACGCATGGTTCAATCCAGCTGCTAAGTTAGCTGCTGCACCTACAGTAGGACATTCAGGATCTCCTCCGCTCTTAGGTGGTTCTATATATCCACTTGCCTTTCTCATTAACACATAACAATCATGGAGCTTTAAACGAGACCTGACTTCTACTGCTACCTCGGGATGAGTCTCTAAAGACCTGATCTCTTCTTCAAGTTGAACCGCAAATTGTCCCAAATATATATCTCTAGTTGTTTTTTCTGAGCTTTCTATTTTTTCTAAAATTCCTCTTACGTAAGCTAATTGCTCTTGCTTCTTTTCCTCTAAACTCAGCCCTTCACCTGCAGGCATACCTTGTTCTTTTTGATTTATTAAACTTGTTATTAGTTCTTTTAGTTCACCTCTTTCAGTGTCTACTTCACCAATCTCATCCCCCAACCATTCTATTACCATTCCCAACTGATCTTCTTTGGTGTTATCAACCTTTAACAAAATTAGTTTTTCATGTGCATCCTTTATTTGATTTCTCAACACTGTTTGCCCGGATTCACCACCTTTTAATGTTCTCTTCCGCACCACATCCAAGGAATCAACTATATCGGTAATTTTAGGTTCATCTATTATCGCATCTCTAACATTTCTTCCAAGCCCTTTTAATTCCTGTGGTAATCTTTCTTCGATTTTTAATACACTTCCCACTCCAATAGCTTTTTTATCATCCACCCCCCCATTTATTAAAGCTCTGGCTGTTCCTAAAGCAAATATTTGTTCCGCTTCAGCAGCCTTTTCTTTCTGATCCTGTGTTTTATTCGGATCGTTGGCTACCAACATTAAGTTCTCAATATTATTATCAAATCCATATCCCCCAATACTCTTCATACCATTGAAGACACTTTCTCTGTCTACTGCTCTCTCAGACATACTCATTAATTGAGACACTTTCTTAGACATCTGATCTACTTTTTGTTGCAGTAGAGCCGGTACCCTACTTTTATTTTCAGGATTAACTCCAACAGACTCACCACTTTTCATGCCTCAATTATATCAAAAATCCCTCTTTTTGATTCTTATTTCTAATTTTTTGTTTCTTATATCTAGTTTCTGTTTTCTCGTTTCTAGTTTCTTGTATCCAGTTTCTCTATAATGTATCCATGCCCTCAATCGAAGCCATTGCCCTCCACCTCCGCACTTACCGCTCCGCCCTTAAATCTAACCTCGAAGTCACTGTCCATTCCCTCACCAATTCTTACCTAAAAATGGGCACAATTTTACATCCTTTTGCTACTGATTCCACTCGTGTTGACCCTTCTGCTGTTGTCTATTCTCTTCTCCGTCTTCCTAAAAGTATCGACCACGTCAATACTATCATCATGGGCCAAGATCCCCAAACCTTCACTAAAGCTGGTTTTATTGACATTCTCTCCTGGCATCGTTGCCCCTCTCGAGCCCGCCGTCGTAGTCACTATTTTAACCGCAAAACCGGTCAATTAGCTGCCTTTATCAGTTCCGTTACTGACGTTGATGACTTGGTTAATTTGGCTATCGCCTATCAAATCGAATGGAATAAATTTCACCATCTCATCACTTCCACCTACCCTAAATACAGTGATTTCAAAACTGCCTTAAACAACAACCCTAGTGAACTTCTAAAATTAACCCAACTCTCTTCTGCTGATTGGGATAAAATCATCACCGCTCTTGGTCGTCGTTGGCGACTACGTCTGCAAAGAATCTATAAATCTCCCCGCGATCTCCGTCTTCGTCTTTTAGCCGGTAGTTGGGTTGATTATGCCAAAAGTACCCAACAATGGTGGACCGGTCTCACCCAACAACATCTAAAAAAATACAACTTTACTAAAACTAAAGTTTATTTTGTCAGTAGCAACTCCCATTCTCTCAGAAATTTAGTTACCGGTTTCCCTCTTAAATACGAAAAACAACTTCTTCAATACGCTCCTAAAAACTATCAAGCTACCAATCCTTATCTCTCTCACCAAGACTTTCTTTATTATCTCTCCCGCCTTTTTACCAAAGACTCTCGTTATCTGCAAGAATTTGACCGCTACCAAAAACACCTCGGTATCCTCACTCCTAAAAACAACCATTTTATGGATGTTAACGCTCAAATTATTCCTATTAATAGTTTTACTCGCTCCTCTCTGTTTGATTCACGTCTCAAAATTAATAAGCCTAAAAAAATTTCTCAAAGCCAATCTCTCATTTTTAATATTGACTACCCTCTCGGCTTTGCCGCTTACCATATCCTTAGTAAAATCCTGGAAAACGTCAACCACCTCGCTGGTGTCTACATCCTCGGTAAAGCCGCTGTTCTCAATTCCGAAATTGGTGATATCCAAATTCCCCGCCTGGTTTTTGATGAACACTCTCAAAATTCCTATATTTTCAAAAATGTTTTCAATACTTTTTTTCCTTTTAACAATCGCCAAGGCTCTATTCTTACCAACCAAAAATCAGTCACGGTTCTAGGTACTTTTCTAGAAAACGAATCGCTTTTAAGAAAATATTCCGAAAATGACCTCACTGTTATTGAAATGGAAAGTGGTCCCTATCTTTCCGCTATTACCGAAGCCAGTTATGATTGTCAAACTCCCAAATCAACCCTAGTCGATCTCAATTCCGCTCCTTTTGAAATTGGTATCATTAATTACACTTCAGACACGCCTTATTCCCAAGCCAAAAACCTAGGCGCCGGCTCTCTAGCCCTCTCCGGCGTCGAACCCGTCTACCTCGGCTCCCTAGCCATCTTACAGAGAATAATTGAATTAGAAGAAAGTATTTAACCATTTTTCCGCTTCTTTTTCCCTTCTCCTTAAAATATCTTTCATCAATCCCTCTGCTTCACCAGTTAACACCTGCTTATTTGTAATCCTGATTGTTTTTATACCCCTAATTTGAAAATATTCATCTCTTTCTTTGTCCATATATTTTCTCAAATCATGAGAATCTCCATCTATCTCAATTATCAATAATAATTTTGAACAGTAAAAATCAGCAATAAATCGACCTAAAGGTTTTTGTCTCAAAAATGTATATGGATATTTTCTCAATACCTGCCAAAACATTTTCTCTGCTGCAGTTGGGTTATTTCTATTATTCCTAGCTAATCTCTTTAATTCTTCTAAATATTTGATGGCTCCATTTCTCATTCTAATTTCCACCGGACACTGATATTTCATTCTTAAAAATCTACCCCTCCATCCCCTCCTTTGACCAAAGGAGGGGAAAATTAATGTAAATATTATTACATAGTATACACAAAATTCCCCTCTTTCTTCAAAGAGGGGTTAGGGGTGATTTTACTTTTTCATCAACTCTTCAAACTCCTCACTATCCAAACTCTCTTTTTCTACCAACACCTCGGCTACTTCATCTAATTTTTTCCGATGAGTTTTCAAAATAGTCACCGCTCTCTTTTTCGCCCCTTCTACTAGTTTTTTCACCTCCATATCAATTTTTGCCCGCATCTCCGGCGATATATTGGCCGGCTCTATCCAACTTCTGCCAAAATCACTCGGATCAATTTGTGGTCCCCAATTAATCGGTCCCAACTCAGACATCCCCCATTCTTCCACCATTTTTCTGGCAATATTAGTTACGTGACTAATATCACTGCTAGCTCCGGTAGTAATATCTCCAAACACCAATTCCTCCGCCGCTCGACCACCCATCGCCATCGCCATCTGTTTCACCAGTCTTGATTTAGTTTCATGTACTCGATCCATTTTTGGTGGCACCAAGGTATAACCCAGCGCCAATCCTCGCGATACAATCGAGACTCTGTGTACCGGATCCAAATCTTCATAATAATTCACCAAGGCGTGTCCAGCCTCATGATAAGCCGTCATTTTTCGATCATCTTCGGTCTGATTCCTTTTCTTTTCCGAACCTAATTTTACCTTCAATGCCGCCTCTTCAATATCACTCATATCAATTTTAACCTTATTTTCCCTGGCCGCCTTAATTGCCGCTTCATTCAGCATATTTTCAATATCCGCTCCCGAAAAACCCACTGTTCTCTTGGCCACAGTTTTCCAATTTACCTTAGAGTCCACTGGTTTTCCTTGAGCGTGAATCTTAATAATATTTTCCCTGGCTTCCAAATCAGGCATTTCTAAAACCACTCTTCTATCAAAACGTCCCGGCCTCAACAGCGCCGGATCTAACAAATCACCTCTATTTGTCGCCGCCAAAACCACCACCGCCGTATTGGTTTCAAAACCATCCATTTCTACTAAAATTTGATTCAAAGTTTGCTCTCTTTCGCCATGCCCACCATCAAATCCGCCTCTCATCCGACCAATGGCATCAATCTCATCAATAAAAATTATGGCCTTACCTGCTCTTTTTGCCGTGGCAAACAAATCTCTGACTCTAGATGCTCCTACCCCCACCAACATTTCCATAAATTCACTGCCCGCCATTGAATAAAAAGGTACATTCGCCTCTCCCGCCACCGCCTTAGCTAAGAGTGTTTTCCCCACTCCTGCCGGTCCCACTAACAACACTCCTCGTGGTGCCCTGGCTCCCATTTTTTGATATTTTTCCGGATGTTTCAAAAAATCCACCACTTCCTCTAAATCTTTTTTGGCTTCCTCCACCCCGGCCACATCCTTAAATCGCACATTTTGTTTACCCTTAATAAACAATTTTGCTGTCGATTTACCAAAACCAAAAATCCCTCCGCCTTGTCCACCACCGCCTTGACGATTAAATAACCACATAATAAACAAAATTGGCATTCCAATTGACAATAAAGTCATCGCAATTTCCCCCGCTGCCTTCCACCCACTTCGATTTTCTACCTCAAAATTCAAATTACTGATATCCACCCCTTCTCTTTGAAATACCTCTGTCATCGAAATTTCACTTTCCTTAGAAGACACTAAAGTTTTTTCTTCACCCCTAACCTTAGCCAAAATCTCATTATCCATCACTGTTATTTCTTCAACTCTATCTTCTTTTACTTCTTTTACTAACTCCGACAAAGGCACTTTTTTAATCGAATCACCCACCAAAAAAGACAATAAACCAGAAATCAACATGTAAACCAACAATAAGTAAAACAAGCTCCGTACCACTGACATTGGTCCGATTTCAATTTTCTTTATTTTTACCCCCGGCGGCAATTTATCTAAAATCTCTTGAGGAATTTTTTCTTCTTGCTTTTTTACTTGTTTTTTTACCTGTTTTTTGGGCAAAATCAGTTTTTTTATTTTCTCCCACATCGTTTCTGATTATACCACTTAACTCCATTAATTTTTCTCTATCATCCTCTTCTCCTTCCCTTACCCAGAATTCATGATCACAACCTTGACACTTATAATGAATCCGAAAAACACCTTTTTTATATTCGGTCTCTACTGCTTCCATCAAAGCCCGACAGTCAGATTGCCTATCTCCTGGTATATTTTTATCTACATGCTTACCCCACAAACATTTGGGGCAGTGATCCGTATAACCATCACCTTGCACCACCCAACCACACTTCTCGCACACAAAATCTTCCTTCACCCTCTTAAAATTTTTCATCTACACAACTCTACACAATAATCAGACGAAATGTTGTTTTTCCGCGCGCAATCATGCCAGGCGAAGCCGCCAGCGCGTGAGCACGGCAAAAACAACATGAGTCTGATCATTGAGATATCTCCACCCCCATTCTCAAATCTTTTTCCAATTCTCCTTCAAATATAATCTGATTATTCCACACCTCCGCCGCTGGTTCCACTCCACTCACCACCCAACCCGCAGGTACATTCACTGTCATTTTTACACCCGTTCTCCCATAACCACTTTGTTTTTGCCAATAACTTAAATAAGAAAACTTATCTCCTTGAGCCAAATTAATAGTTTGCTTATATTTCACCTCAACTTCCGCCTTTTTACTTACCTCTGTCGTCACCAAAAAACCTACTTCCTTTTTACCTAAAATTTCCTTGATTACCAAATCTGTACCTCCAACCACCCGCCTCCCTTTTCCTTCTTCAGTCACTGCCACCTCCGTTAATTGAGCTTCTTTTGGCATATATACTCTTAAATAATTCTTATAATCTCCTCCCGGAAAAGAATTACTTTTAGCCGTATTTTCATAACTAATTCTTAAATTGTTTTTAACTTCATTTGGCAATATTTCCACGCTTCGGTTTATCCTTCGGTTTATAAAATAATTGGCCTTGTTTACCCCAAAATTCGCCTCTACTAAATAAAGATAATCAGCCAAACATCTGTCACTACTACACTTACCATCATAAATCGATCCATCCCAACCTAAATTTAGCATCACTGCTGCCGATTGCGCTTCATTTAGAGCTATTTGCATCTCATTTTTTTCCAACACTTCCAATATTGCCGATAATAGTGCCTCTCCTTTTTCCACTTTCATGTTTTTAATCTCTTCCATCAATTGCTTGCTCACTCCTCCCAAAAAACTGGCCTTCTGTACCGAACCCGGAAAAAAGTTATTTTCCGAGTAATATTCCGCTTTTTCATATAAATTATCAGTATTAACTTTTTCCTTGAAATCGGGCACAAACAACTCACCGCTTACCTTCAATATCGCCTTAACCATCGCTAAATTTATCCCAATCACCCCATCCACTTTACGCCCGGTTTCCTTTTCCAAAAACCAAACAACATCTTTGGCCGCCGCTGGAAAACTAGCTTGCCAATTAGCATCTCTCATAAACCACCCCGCCTCTCCTAAATGTTTTTTTATTTCCTCTGGTGGCTCCACATGGCCTTTAAGCTGCCCATCCGCCTCATAAACGTCCTGTACTTCAAAATTAATAAATTTACCATCTTCAAAACTTAAAATCGCATAGGAGCCTATAAAGCCTCCACCTGGCCTTAATTCACTTTCATTTTGCAACAACACTAAATATTCCCGTCTCTGACCATCTATCCCTAAAACTTGTCCCATACTTGGTAAAACTTCTGCTAATATTTCCGCCTTTCGTCTCTCCACCGCCAACTTATCTCTCAATTCAATTATTTTCCCTCTCATAGTTTTGGGAATTTTTTCCCATTGTCCCGACAATCTACCTTGCAATAAACCCATTCTCGACACTGCCTCCCTGGCATATTTTTGACCTTTTTCCATTTCTACTCTTAAATCAATTTTTTT
The DNA here is from genome assembly GCA_022837635.1 of Candidatus Shapirobacteria bacterium. Classification (GTDB taxonomy): domain Bacteria; phylum Patescibacteriota; class Microgenomatia; order UBA12405; family UBA12405; genus UBA12158. The sequence goes on along the minus strand of JALHFY010000002.1, from coordinate 114,298 downwards.
ATCCGTAAACACCCCTTCTCTAATTCGGTCACTACTTTGTGCTAAATCAGCCGATAGTTCCAATAAGCTCAGTCCTTCCTCTCCCGCTCTCAACAAGGCTCCTACCTCTCCTCCGGAAAATATTTGCCGTAAATTTTCACTTCTCTTTTTTAATTTTTCAGCTTCCTTCTGAGCCTGATTGTACTCACCTTTAATCACCATTTCTTGAGCCGCTACAATCCTCTTGGGTAATAATAGTAAACTCACTGCATTCACCAACCACCATCCCGCCAACAACACCGCCACTCCACCCACCCCCCACCACACATATTTACCTATTGTTGGCTTCTTTCCAATTTTAGTTTTTTGATCACTCTCCCCTCCTTTCTTCAAAGGAGGGGATGGGGGTGGATTTTTCTCCTTCAAATTCAACAAATCAAATTTATCAATCAATGATTCATCCTCCTTAGTCATCGCCTCCTGCTTAATCTGCATATCCTTATTAACCACCCACTTTTTTCTCAAACTCTCAAAGGTCATTGGTTCTTCCGCCTCAAAATTAGCTTTCTCCCCTCCTTTCTTCAAAGGAGGGGATGGGGGTGGATTTATCGAGTCCATGGAGACAACTTTCTCCCCTCCTTTCTTCAAAGGAGGGGATGGGGGTGGATTTGTCACCACTTCATACATCCTCTCTCGTTTTTGTTTTACCACGCCGTAGCCCCGCAGCGGCGGGGCGGAGGCGGGTTTCTTCACCTTCTCTCTTTTTTTATTCCGACTCTCTTCGTCCACTCTCGCCACAAATTCTTGAATTACTCCTTTTACCCCCTCCCTAAACTCTATACTTGGTTGCCATCTTAACCAACTTTCCGCTTCCTCCACTCCCTCCAAATCCAGTTCCACCAGCTTCGACACCACTATTTCCTGATCTTGAATTACCTCCTCTTTGGTCATTTTAGCCTCATCAAAAAGTACCTTGGCTACCACCAAAGAATCAGTTTCTTTTCCCGATATTTTCAAAATTTTTCCCTGAGTTCCCGACACAAAACAAGCCCGTAAAGCCGCTTCCACCACATCACCTGCTGCAACCAAGGAAAAATTTCTCCCTAAATCAGGCAAAATTAAGTTTTTATTTCTCGCTGCCAATGCCAAGGCTTCCCCGATAAAACCCTCTTCACTCATTCCCTCTCCATAAACATTTTCCGCCAACAATATTCGCCAATTTAACTCACTTTTCTGTAATTTTCCCCTAATCTCAGGTAATTTTGAAAAATCATCTACCAATACCAGCACTAATTTCTGTTTCTTGTTCAAACTCTCCCACACCAACTCCTTCCCTTCAAAATCAAAAATATAAGCCGCATTTTCCACCATTTCTTCGTTGTCCCACCAGACTCTGATTTCATCCTGCTGCAACCTCTCCCGCAATTTTTGGGCCACAAAATTATCTCCAATTATCATTGCTCCATTAAATTGCCCTTCCATACTTCCATTCTAAAGCAAAAATATCTTTGCGGAAATCTTTCGGTTATTCTGCGGTAAATAATTGTCAAAATATGTCATAACTTGTCAAACTCCTTAGTTATTACGTGAAAAAACGTTAGAACAATAGATAGGGAACTATATCTTTCTACTGATTACTCTTTACTTAAGACTCGTTTTTTGTCTCAGTTTCCAACTCATGAAACCCAGTGATAAAGCTTCCGTAGTTACTGTCACTCCCGCCGCTCCTTTTAACCCAAGTATAGGAATAAATATCAAATTAGCTATCAAATTAAAAAACAATACCAACAAACTTAATTTTGACATTTCCTTTTGCCCTTCTTTAGCAATTAAAGTAAAGCCTACCAAATGACCCAAATATGAGAATAATAAGGCAAAAACTAAAATCCGTAATACCTCCACTGCTCTTTCATAACCTTCTCCCGCCAATACTTTAATCATCCATGGCGCCAATACCCAACTCAGGCTAATCACCAATCCTGCCGCAATTAATAACAAGCCAGCCGTTAATCCAAACACCTTTTTAGTCTCTTTTCTTGCCGATAAGGTCGGAAAAACTCCACTTACTAAAAAATATGCTGGTTGTACCAATACTGCATAAATTTTATACGCCAACCCATACCAAGCCACTTCATTTTCCCCTAACATTCGCCTAATCATCAACGAATCTGCCGCCCGATCATAAGCTGAAAAAATCAGTAAATAAACTCCCATTGGCCAACTCAACCTTAAGATTTTTTTAATCAATTCTTTATCTTTTTTCCTAAAAGAAATCGATCCACGAGCTACATACCAGGCATAACTCAAACTTATAATTCGAGCCAACAAATATATCCCAAACACCCACAATAAACTTATTTCTCCTTGATGTAACCATAAAGCCACTAAAAACAAACTAGGAAACATAACCTCTGCTACTACCTTCTTTTCCATTCTCAATCTTGTTTGCCAAATTATGCTAAAACTTCCAGCAATTGAAGTAAACAACAGCATCACCCAAGCCAAAATTGCCTCCATTCTAATTTCCTTAAAATCCGGCCATACAAAAGTTACTATTATTGCCAGACAAAAACTAACTAAAGCCATTTTTATTCTCAAAATAGCTGTATTTGACCAAACTTTTTTCTTTCCAACTTCACTTTCCTCCTTAGAAGCTTCTCTAACACCCATGATAGTTGTTCCAAAGTCCGCCAAGGTATCAAAAAACACTCCCAAAGAACCTATCAGTAAAAAATTTCCATACCCAGTTACTCCCAGTTTTCTCGTTAATATTCCAGTCGTTAATAACGATACTCCCACCATTATTGCCCGCCCCAAAGTCTGCACTGCCGTATTTAAGGCTAATCTTTTGAACATAAAACAATTCTACCCCAAAATCCCTAAAATTATGGCCAGAAGCCAAGTATTTTGTGGTAGTGTTAGCCAATAATGATCCACCAACCCTGTTACCATTATTATCATCCCCATCCACCAGTCAATCTTTTTCCAGTACCTCTTAAAAAACTTCCAAAACATCATTGCTCCCACTATTCCTGTCTCACTTAAAGCCAACAACAAAATATTATGAACTGGCTGCAACCAGTAAAAACTTCCTTTCTGGTATTCTCCCAATCTCTTAGTAAAATTTCCTGCTCCCACTCCGAAAATAGGGGAGTCGGCCATCATCTCTAAAGCTGACATGTTCAAACTCATTCTTTTTTGCCAACTTTGACTATCCCAGCCACCCAAAAAACTCTTTAACTCATATTCCCGTCCCAGCAATCCCAACACCATTGCCCCCACTCCTAATACTACTAATATTCTGCCCAAAATTCTTCTTGTTTCTAGTTTCTTGTTTCTTGTTTCTAATATCCATGTCAATAATGCCAACACCCACACTGTTCTACTCCCCGTTAAAATTATTCCCAATATTGCCGACCAATTCACCACCCAATACCATATTCTTGTTTCTCGTTTACCCGCCGGTAGGCGGGTTTCTTCTTTCCACCACACCCACACCAATAACAAAAATCCCGCCAATGAATTAGGGTGTGAAAAAGTTCCGTAAGCTCGTATTGCCGCCTCATTACCCCAGCGCATTTGCGCAATTCCCACACTCCCAAAACTAAAACGTCGTTCGCCTAGCCAGTACCAAATACCCTCTAAACTGCCACCTTTAGCCACCTGAGATGCTGCCAAAAACACCTCTATCAATATCCATATCGGCACCACTTTTAGTAAAACTTCCTTAATTTTCTCTTTATTTTCAGCCACCAACCAGACTGTAACTACCCATTGCCCTATTCTCAACCACCTATACACTGCCACCCATCTCGCTTCAGCCATCCACACGTTTACCAAAATAACCAATAATATCGCCAAAATTTTCCCAATCTTATTTTTCTTCCTTTCTTTTTTTAAGCTAAACACCCACCCCAACCACACCATATCTGTCAAATATAAAATAATCGACAAATAGTCAACCTTAATCCCTGCTACATAACTCTCGGTTAACCAAAAATGTTTTCCCAACTGTGTGGGCACCAACAACAACCATAAAAATGTCCAAAATCTCTCCACGCCCTATGCTACCACACTTAAAATTCCAATAACCAAAATCACAAGATACAAACAAGCTCCAATAACCAAATCTACAAGAAACAAACAATGTCCAATTATTCAAATTACAAAGAGTTTGAGATTTGCCTGCCTGCCGGCGAGGCAGGTTTTTTGGTTATTGTAATTTTTTTATCACAATATGTCTTTCTTCACCCTCACCTTCAGAATCCGAAGTTATTCCCTCAATTTCCGTCAACACCATATGACAAATTCTTCTCTCGTAAGAACTCATGTTGGCCATATGTACCTCTTTGCCGGTTTCCAACACTTTTTGTGCCAAATCTCTAGACATTTTTTCTAATCTTACTTTTTGCTCTTCTCGATAATTATTTATATCTAAAACCACTCTTACCCACTCACCCAACTTTTTCTTAACCGCCAACGACAACACTAGTTGTAGTGCCGACATGTTTCGACCTCGAAACCCAATTAATCCACCGGGTTGGGGGACAGTTACACTCACCAAAACTTGGTTTTCTTCTGCCTCTCCAGGAATATCTTCTACAAACGCATTTTCCACTTCATAATTAATTTTCCCCAACATTTCGCAGGTCAAATTCAAGATTTTTTCGTTTCTAGCTTTATTATCCATGTGGCGATTTTAACACAATAATTTACTTTTTTGCCTCACTTTTAGCCATAATTAACTGTTGCCCGGCTATAGTCAAACTGTTTACAAACCAATAAATCAAAATTCCCATCGAAAAATTCAAACCGATAAACAAAGTCATCATCGGCATCATATAAGTTGATTGGGTTCTCATTGCTGCCATCATATCATCACCTTCTCCCGGAGTTTGTTTGGTATAAACAGTATCTTTTGGAGCTGAAGCTGGCAACATTCTTTTAGCCGTCCAATGTTGCAAATAAGCTGAGCCCAAGAGCAATACCAATGGTAATAATAAGCTCACCGACACCCCATTTTTCACCATTTTTGTCGGTGTTTCTGATAATTTTACCCCCAAAAAATGATCACTAAAACGAAAATCTTCTTGAATCTTAAATGGAGCTATTAACTGCCTGTTAATAGTTTCCGCATTCACTCTCCCATCTACATATCCTGACACCATATTGAAGGCTGAAAAAAACAGCATTAGTACCACTATTTGTAAAATATTCGGTAAACAACCTGATAGGGGATTAACTCCTTTCTTCTTATATAACTCCATCTGAGCCGTAGCTAAAGCGGTCTTATTTTTCCCATATTTGTCTTGTAGTCTTTGCAGTTCTGGTTGTAGCTCCTGCATTTTTCGACCTGACCTTAAACTCGGCAAAATCAAAGGCAGCAAAGCTAAACGAATTAACAAAGTCACTACAATAATCGATAATCCTAGGTTACCTAATAAATAATAAAAACCAAAAAGCGCGTTAACAAAGAGAGCTACCAAAGGATTCATGAGGCTATTTTAGCAAATCTATTCCGCCTTGATGCCACCTATTACATCGACTAATTCTTTTTAATCCTAAAAACAAACCCTTAATTATTCCGTACTTATCCACCGCCTGATAAGTGTATTCACTGCAACTGGGCACAAAACGACAGTTTTCCCCTATAGACAAATATTTTTTGTAAAAAACTAATAATTTCAAAACAATTTTCTTAAACATTTTTCCATCTCCACTTCACTCTTATCTAAAATATTTTTTTTCACTAAAAATAAAACTCGGGTACCTTCTGGAAAAATGTTCATATTTTTACCTATCATTAGGTACATTTTTCGACGAATTTTATTTCTCTCCACCGCCTTTTTAGAAATCTTCTTAGACACTATTACTGCTACCTTTACATTCAACAACCCTCTTTGCTCCTTTTTTAATTCTAAAACACTAAACAATTCCCCGTTTTTAAGTTTCCCTTTGGTCTTAATTTCCTCAAAATCCTTTCTTTTGTTTAATCTAAATTCTTTTTTAAGCATAACTAGTTTCTATTTTGATTCCACCGTCAATCTTCTTCTGCCCTTAGCTCGTCTTTTTTTAATCACTTTTCGACCCAAAGCCGTACTCATTCTTTTCAAAAAACCATGAACTCTGGCTCTCTTTTTTGTTTTTGGTTGATAAGTTCTCTTTTGTTTCATGTAGAAATTTTACCACACCTACCTTTAATTATTTGACCCATTCCAAATTGTGGAAAACTACTTTATCATTATGTGGATAAGCCCGCCTCACTTTTTCCTGCCGGATATTATTCTTGCCTAATTTTAGGTAAAAATGACAGAAAAAACCTTAATAAAATTTTCTATACCCTTTCTTGTTAAAAGCGAGGTTGAAGGAGAGTTCTTATGGATTTAGCTCAACTTTGGAAAAACACTCAAGAAGAACTTCGGATTGTCTTGGCTCCCGCTGTTTATCAAACCTTTGTCGTCAAAACCCAGTTAATTTCTTTAGTTGATCATCAAGCCACCATCGCCTGTACCAGCTCCTATCTTTGCGATCTTAATCAAAAACGTTATTATCAGCTTTTCAAAAACGCCCTTGATAATCAAACTAAAAGCAGTAACTCTCTTCATTTTGTGGTTCAAGATATCATCAACCCAGATACTCCTTCTACTGCCTCTACTCCTCTTTTTTCCTATCAACCTAAAGTTTCTACTATTTCTTTTAGTAATGCTGGTCTTCACCCTCGTTATACTTTTGACAATCTTATTGTTGGTAACAGTAATAATTTTGCCTATGCTGCTGCCCAAGGTATTCTTAAAAATCCCGGTCTTTCCTATAACCCTTTCTTTCTTTGGGGTGGAGTTGGTGTTGGCAAAACCCATCTCATGCAAGCCGTCGGCCACGAACTCTTAAAAAATAATCCTGAATTCAAAATTAAGTATTTTCCTGCTGAAACCTTTGGTAATGAATTAATTACCTCCCTTAAAAGTAAATCTATCGCTCAATTTAAAAATAAATACCGTCAACTTGATTGTATCTTAGTCGATGATGTCCAATTCTTAGCTGGTAAAGAATATATTCAAGAAGAATTTTTCCATACTTTTAACGCTTTGCATTTAGCTGGCAAACAAATCATTCTTACCTCTGATCGCAAACCCAGTGATATTAAAGATCTTGAAGACCGTCTAGTCTCTCGTTTTATGGGTGGTTTAACTGTTGATATTCAACCCCCTGATTTGGAAATGCGCTCGGCTATTATTCAACAAAAGGCTCAAGAGCGGGGGATAGACCTCACTTTTGAAGCAGTTCAATTTTTAGCCGATAATCTCAATTCCAATATTCGTGATATTGAAGGCAAAATTCAAGACATTTCTGTTATCAGCTTAGCTCAAAACCATAAACTAGTCGATGTTGATTTTGTTAGTCATTTTTTAGGTAACCCAGGTAGTCCCACTAGTGCCGCCTTTTCTTCTCCTTCTTCCAAAGTTAATGCTCGCCACCTCATTTCTGTTTGTGCTAAATTTTTTAATCTAAAAACTGGAGAATTAACCGGTCCTTCTCGTAAAAAAGACATTGCTAACGCTCGCCATATCACCGCTTACCTGCTTTTAACCGAACTCAACCTTCCCTTAAAAGAAGTTGGTAATCTCTTAGGTGGTCGAGATCATACTAGTATTATGCATGCTCGAGATAAAATTACTGCCGACCTTCAAACTTTTCCACAACTTTCTCAAGTTATCAACCAAATCAAAAATTCACTCTAATTTTTTCCACATTTTTCCTCTCACTTTTCCACTTTCTTTTCCACATTTTTCCTCTCACTTTTCCACCGAAACAAACCCAAAAAACAACTACTTTTTATAGGTCATAAAAACTATCTTTACAATAACCTCCCGCCTATATCTATCAATCCACAATTTCTTTTACTCACTATTTATCTATTTATCTACTAATCTTCTCCTTTATTCCACTATTCCACTTTACCTAATACTAAAACTACTGTTTTCTATACCTAAAATCTGTTAAGATATAGGTCAATGAAGTTATCCCTTTTAAGTGAAAATCTTTCTCAAGCTCTGTCTGATACCTCTCGTTTCGTAGCTTCTAAAATTCAATTACCTGTTCTTAGTCATATTTTATTTACCACTGACCAAGGTCGACTTAAACTTTCTGCTACTAATTTAGAATTAGGTATCAATTATTGGTTAGGTGCCAAAATCGAAACTGAAGGTTCTTTTTGTCTACCAGCCAAAGAAATTACTGAATTTGTTTCCTATTTACCTGCTGGTAAATTAGACTTTACCTTAAAAGACAAAACTCTTTTAACTTTAACTTCAGACAAAACCGAGTCTAATTTTGCTTGTCTACCGGCCACTGATTTTCCTGTCATTCCCAGTCTTGATGAAAAAACTGCCTTAGAAATCGATCTTTCTCTATTAACTCAAGCTATTAATGAAGTCGCCTTTGCTGCTGCTACCGACGATTCTCGTCCAATCCTTACTGCTATTTTATGTACTTTTACTACCAATGAACTCCGTTTAGTGGCCACTGACGGTTTTAGACTTTCTTTGAAAACCATTAAATTAACTACCCCCTTAAACCTAGATAGTGAAGCTGTTAATTTACTTATTCCCGCCCGATCTCTTTCAGAAGTGGTTAAATTAGCCAAAGGTAATGGCAAGATTAAAATTGGTCTAACTAAAGATTCGCATCAAGTAGTTTTTGTTCTTGAAAATTCGGAAATTGTTTCTCGTTTAATTGATGGTGAGTTCCCTGATTTTGAAAGAATTATTCCTCAAGAGTCAGTTACTAAAATTTATCTTAACAAAGAAGAATTTGCCCAAGCTATTCGTCAAAGTTCTGTATTTGCTCGAGAATCAGCTAATGTAGTTAAATTTACTGTTAAAAAAGATTCTCTTGAACTCTCCGCTAATGCTCCTCAAATTGGCCAAAACCGAGTCTCTTTGGAAGCTAAAGTTGAAGGTGAAACTCTAGAAATTGCCTTTAATTACCGTTTTGTTTCTGATTTTTTAACTATTTGTCAGGGTGAAGAAATTATTATCGAATTAAACGAAGCTCTCTCTCCTGGAATTTTTCGTGACCAAACCGATCCTGATCTGACCCATATTATCATGCCTGTCCGAATTCAAGATTAGTCTGATTTTTCAAAAATCAATTTCTGACTTTCTGTTGCTACTTGATACTCTCTCATCCATTCATAAATTGCTTGAGTAATAATCTCTGTATCTGTTTTTTTGTTTATTCTCACCATTAGAGTCCCAGGCTCCGTATAACGCTCTACAACATAACCCTCACCTCGATATGGTAGTTTCTCCCACAAAGGGTATTCCTCGTTGATTTGCGGGGCAATGGTTGGGCTAGGAGTCACTATTACTGTCGGTCTAACATCTTCCCAAACCACATTTCTATATTGCCATTTCACTATTGCCATTAGTATTCCTAAAACTATTAAAAAAATTATTAAAGGGTATTCAAAAAAATTTTTCTTTTTCATTTTTCCGCCCCTAAAAGAACTGTTATATTAACCGGTTTCTGTTCGTGTTGAGAGATAGTGTTGCCTTCCAATAAAAAAAAGGGAGCGATACTTTCTCTAGTGTTGTCAAAAATTACCACCAGTTCAGTTTGAGTCACATTAACTTTATTTATATCTTCAAACAAGTCATTAACTCCAGCCCGATAATTTCTAGCTGGACTTCTTTTAGCTTCTTCTAAACTTAAAATTGACCATAACTCATCTTTTTCAATTATTTCTGGTTTTAAATACACCGATAATTTCAATAAATTCCCTCGATCATCAAAATAAGCATTAAAACTCTCCCCGTGAAAAGTGGTTAATTTCCTCCCATTCAACACATAATCACCACTAATCTCTAAAAATTGAGCCTGATCTTGGAGTGTTTCTGTCATGTAGGGTTGTGTATATTTTCGGTACACTGGCTTAGCCCAATTTATTTCTATATCTTTTTCTTGATTCAAATCTCCAATAATTTTTCTCACTTTATTTTGGTTTCCATTTATATCCCAAGTAATTGCTACTGGTAAAGATGCCACATTTTCCGGCATATTTGTAAATTGAACATAGTTAAAATCTTTTTGTACATAACCATTTTGTGGACTAATTCCTAAATAATTTATTATTTCTTTTTCTCTTTCTTCATCAATTATTTTTTTTCTGATAGTTACTTTTTTTATTTCTCTAGGAAAAGCATCTTTGATCTCTGGATTCCAGTTAACTCCTCCAACCTGTCTTAAAGTCTCTGGATATATCTCATCAACTTTACGAAAGTCAGATATAAGTGTGGTTGTTTTTACACTTTCTTCCTTTTTTTTAGGTTTAGTTAAAGTTAAAAAAATTCCTGAAAATAAAATTATTAAAAATATCCACCAATATTTTTTAATCATAATTTATTTTAACCTGTTATCGACAGGCACTGTTAAATTCCTCTTGGGTTAAACCAAAATAAGGTCCAGCATTATCCCAATCAATATTGGCCCCAAATACTTGATAATGCAAATGATTCCCTGTAGAAAAACCGGTATTATCCACTATTCCAATCTGTTGACCTGCCGCCACCGCTTCACCGTCTCCAACAGTGTATCCACCTGGAGGCATATGCGCATAACGGATAAAAAAATCATCCCCATTATAGTTACTGTGTATATCCACATAAAATCCGTAACCATTTCCTTCTCCCAATCGCGCTATACCGGAAAAGGTTGAATAAATCGGTGTTCCAAAGGGTGCTCCCCAGTCAATTGCCCAAGAATTCCCGTGACTAAAAGAGTCAAAGGGGCATTGAGTAATAGAACCGGCTACTGGCGCTCCTCCTGGACTAATCATTGATGGTCCTCCGCTTCCACCAGTACTACATATATAGACTTGACCATCGTCTCCAATAATTTCTTTAGTTGGTCCAGTTAGAGCCAAAGGTGCTCCCGCCTGTTCACAATTTTTTCCACCTTTTTCCACATAAATATCTTTTGGAATTGGCACACTAGCTATCCAATCCCAGGTTTTGTTTTTCATATCATTAAAATACTCTCTTCCTGTATTCCCGGTCTGTGCTTGACCTACATCCGGATCACATTGACCTGTTAAATAACGAGATGCCCAGGCCAACCAATAACCATCCGGACCACTTAATTTAGGGTCGCTTAAATCACAAGCACTAGCTGGATCTAGGTTCAAAAAAATTTTAATTTGAGCATCAAAATTATTTTCAATTGAACTGTCGTTTATCCCAAAATCCTGAACATTACCATGGTCATAATTACTTGCTCCTGACTCATGGACCCAAGCCCACAGAGAATACAAAGGATTAATACCGGCACACAAAGATCTGTTAACTACATCATTAAAACATTCCTCTGCATAATTCTTTCCCGACCACCATTGATTAGCAATTCGGACATAATTAGCTTTACCTCCTCTTAAACCAGGCACTTCATTTTCTGGAGCATTAGGATCACAGTTTACCTCTCCAATTTGAGCCGTCCCTCCGGGACCACTTCCTCTCTTCAAGATACATCCACTTAAATCAGTTGGTGGTACTATTGATGAAACCTGTTGGTGTTGAAACAAAGTATACGCAAAAGTACCAATAAAGAAAAAACCGATTACTGGAGATACAACTGCACCAGTTTTTAATAGTCTTAGCATTTTTGGTATTCCCACCAAAAACACCCAGAGATCAAAAAGAAATTGACCTACTTTTCCAGCAAACTTTCCTAAACCTAAATCTTCCGACAGAAACCTCTGAATCTGATTTAGTTTTGTCCCCAGAATTTTTTCTACCAAACCCTTTAATGTTTTAATAACCGACTTCGCTACTACAACTACTGCTGTTACCACCAAAGTTACTACAGCAATTACTTGACCTACTACTGGTAACGCCTGAAAAGCAGCTACTGCTCCTGCTAAAGCTCCACCACCAGCCGCGCCTCCAGCTGCAGTTTCTCCAGCCACCACTGCCCCTTTACTTAAAACCGATTTTAAAATCAAAGTAATTCCTTTTGTGCTTCCTTCTTTGGCAATTACTGCCGCCGAATTTTGGACAAAAGAGGCCATTGCTTGATTACCTATTTTTTCAAAAACAAAGCCCGACACTTTTTCTGTTCCTTTTAAGAACAAGGTTTTTGGAAAACCTTGTATTTGAGCTACCACGCTCCCAATCCTTTGAGCACGACCTAAAAGCTTTAATGTTTGAGGACTCTTAGATAAAAAATTAGTGATTTTTTCTGTTACTCTAGCTTCTTCCACTTTAGGTAAATTTTCTATTCCAATTTTGTCACGAACCAAGTTATATCTGTTTAGAAGTGTATTAAATCTTTTTGGAGACTTAACTAAATTTTTTGCTAAAAACTGAGCTTCTCGAACACTTTCTTCTGCTTGCCATAAACTGGCTTGAGGTACCATCGATCTTACAAAATTAACAGATTCGTCTATATTAATTTCTGCGACCAAACTATTAGAGTCGTTATAGAATTCACTTAAAACAGCCGTATATTCTGCAATCAACTCTTCGTTTTGAACTCCTGATTCCCTTAAAGATCTAGTTACTTTTTCTTCAAGTTTACTAGCCCTGAAATTTATTATTGTTACTAGTTCCTCTTTTTTGAACTTATCCACTGATACCAACAACTCCCTTACTACTGTTGTTTTATTAGTCAATCCCTCTATTTCTTTTGGTAATACCAATTTTTCGTTGTTTTCCCAGGAATTCAAAATTGCCTGTTTTAATTCCAGTTGAGAATTCTCGTTTATAGGCAGAGATTCTTCTTTTAATTTTTCAAAAACTTTTTCTACAATTTTCTTTGCTTCGGCTTCTACTTTTATTTCCGCCTTAACTTGATCTACTTTTCTTAAAATTTCTTGTATTTCATTACTGTTTTTCTCGTATTTTTCTTCTAATTTTTTCCTTAAATCATTTTTTTCTTCATAAATCGCTTTTTTTATTTCTGTGTTTATTTTTTCAGTTTTCTCTTTTTCTTTTCTGATTTTCTTAACCTCCGCCACTACTTTTTTTATTTCTTTTGGATCTATTAAATTTCTCTTTAGTGTTTCTACTAATATTTTTTCATTAAAATTCTCACTTTTTGTTGCCTCTTTCACTACCTGTTTAGTTTTTTCCTCTTTTATTCTTGCTTCTAATTCTTCACTTTCAGTTTTTATTTCTTTTTCAAGTTTTACTTGAATTTCTATTGTTCCTTCCTGTCTATAGGTTCGCTTTACCATCTCAAAATCCTTTTCTGTTGAGACAGAGCTGAGTTTTTCTGCCGCCAACTCTCTTTGCTTCTCTATAAACAGAGCCACATCTTTTTCGCCAGTTCTCAAATAAATCTCACGAGATATCTTCTCCTTTTCTTTGCTATCTTGAGATTTTTCGTAAGTTTCAATCAACTCTTCCAGTTTCTTTTGACTAAGATCACTTTCCAACTTCTTTTCTTGCCCGCCCTCTAATTCCCTTAAATCTTTTTCTTTTATTTCTGGAGGTAAAGCCTCCAATTTTTGAATAATCTTTTGAAGATCTTTCTCGTTAAAATCACTTAATAAGTTTAATTTTCTAAAAACTTCTCGGGTTTCATCATACAAATCTCTATCTTCTAACAAACTCTTCTCTTTTAATCCTTTTAGTGCCAAAACCAGGGTATTAATATTCAAAAACAACTCAGCCATAGGAAAATTATATCCTAAACTTGTTTATCATTTCCGAACAATTCTTCGTAGGTTAATTTATTCTTATCTTCAGGCCTTGCCACATCGGAGCCCCGCTCCGGCGGGGCGGAGACGGGTTTCTTTACCAACTGTGGTGGTTGAGGAATTTTTACCTCTTCTTGTTGGTTGATTAAAAACACCGGTTTTTTAGCTGTTGATGTCCCAGCCTTAAACAATTCTTGAGATTTCGGCATTTCGGAGGCGGGCCTTGCCACATCGGAGTCCCGCAGCGGCGGGGCGGAGACGGGTTTCGCCTCCTCTGTTTTTTCCTGTGCCTCCATTTCCTCAATTCTCTTTTTTAATTTCTGTTCTGGGGTCTCCTCAACCTCCACCACGAAAGGCTTCTGTTCTTCAGGCTTCGCCACGCCGAAGTTTTTATTTTGTTGAACGGAGGCGGGCCTTGCCACGTCGGAGCTAGTGGAGTCAGGCCTCTCCCCTCCTTTCTCCAAAGGAGGGGTTGGGGGTGGATTTACCTCTTCTTCGTTTATTGGCAACTTTTCTTTTACCAAATCCGCCTGTTTTTGGGCAATTTTCTTTCTCAATAAATCCTCAGGATTTGAAGTTATTAAATCATGTTCTTCTTTTGAGGCGATTACCTGTATTGCTACATGGTTTTGTCCCGCAAAGAATATTCCCTCACCTTTATCAGCTGACAATAGTAGTTGTTTTTCTCCTTCAGACAAATAAAAAGTTTTGCCAATCAATTCTATGGCGGCACTATGTTGTTTAAGCAATATTTGAATGGCGCTATTGGTCACAATTTCTTTACCATAAGCTGTTTGTAGAAAGTCATCTACATCCTGGGTAATTGTCGTTACTCCCAGATAATACTTTCGACCTCTTTTTACAATTCCTCTCAAGAAAGCCGCCGAATCTTCATATTGCATTAAATACCAAGCCTCATCCACCACCAAAATCCGCTTTTTTAATTCTTTTTTAACTACCGTCCAAATATAGTCCAAAATAATATGCATCGCTACTGGCCTTAAACTTTCCTCCAAATTTCTAATTCCAAAGACTACAAACTGGTTAGTTAAATTAACTGTTGTTTTCTGGTTAAAAATTCCCGCAAAAGAACCTTTAATATATTTTTCCAATCTTGCCGCCAAGCTCTTTGCTTTTTCCTCTTCCATTCCAATCAAAGCTTTGTATAAATCTTCAATCAAAGGTGCTTCTTTATTCTGAGTTTCAGAATCCGGGGTAATTCCTTTGGCTCGATAAGCTTCCATGACCGCCTTATCCAAAATCGACTCTTCAATCGGGTCCATTTCACCAATCATAATCTTAAACATCTTATGAAGCGTCAACACCTTGTCATTAAGAGCATTTTCTCCTTCCTCTACTACCAGTGATAAGTCAAAAGGGTTAATCTTCGACTCTTCACCATATCCAAAGGCAATATATTGACCTCCTACTGAATCAGCTAGACTTCTGTATTCGTTTTCCGGATCAATCACAATAATATCTATTCCCATCATCAACGACCTCATCGCCTCCAACTTGATCATGTAAGATTTACCCGCCCCCGCCGAAGCAAATACTACCGAGTTGTAGTTTTGCATTGAAAATCTATCGAAGATAACCAAGGAACCGTTATGCTCATTAATTCCATACATTATTCCTTTGTCATCAGATAAATCAGAAGAAACAAAAGGAAAGGTTGACGCCAATGATGTGGTGTCCATATTTCTGGTGACTTCTATACTATCTGAGCACAAAGGTAGGGTAGTGGCAAAACCCTCGTTCATTTGCAAAGTGGTATTTTTAGCAATTATCATCAACGCTCCCAGCGCTGACTCCAAATTTTTAGTCACTCTGTCTAATTCTTCTTTAGTATCGGTTGAAATAGTCATATATAAACCAAGTTGAAAAAACCTCTCCTCACCCTTAACTAAATCTGATTGTAAATTCAAAGCATCCTCCAGCTTTGCTTGTGTTGAAGGATTAATTAGTCGTCCTCTTTGTACATCAGTGCTAATTTCCGCCTCCATTTCGGTAATTTTCCTTCTCAGGTCATCTAACACTGCTTTTCCGTCGGTCGGATAGATATACATCGCCACTCTCATTGAGGCATCAAAATTAATCAAAGTTGATAACCAGTTCATTCCCACTGTTCGCGGATATCCAGCTACAAAACAAGTTCGGTAATACTTGTTATCAATTCGAATATGATTAAAATCAACTTCAATCGCTGAAGGGGCTATCAAATCTTTTATAGACACCAGTCCTTCCACAAATTCTTTCGCCACACCAAAATCTCGCTCCGGCGGGGCGGAGACGGGTTTCGCCTCCTCTTGTTTCTTCTTAAATTGATCTAATATTCCCATATTTATGTTTTTGAAGTCACCACTGGTGCCGTATAATCAACATTTTTTAATTTTTGACTAGAAAAATCATCTTCATTGTAATGTTTATAAAACATTTCAATCAATTCTTTAGTTTCCAAAGCTCTTACCTCCAATCCCAATCTAGAAAAAAGCCTGACCACATGGTCTTGTCTTGGTCCTAAAGCTGCCTTGGCTTTTTCTAAAATATATTCTTTAGAAAAGGGTAGAGAAGTATTCTTTTTAATTGGATTAAGTGACCCCATTATTTGTTTTTGTGCCCCTTTGATTCCCATTTCAGCGCTGGTAAAAGGAATGGCAATGTAAAAAGTTTTAGACAACACATCGTTTCTTTTTACTGTTTCTTCAATAAATTTACGATAAGAAATTATTCTTTCTTTCAGTTTTGGATTAGGTTGTCTTCGCAAGGCTGCATCCAAGTTTGACATATAATTACCGATATCTTTAGAGGTCGAGTTGATAATAATTTGGATATTAAAATTTAAGGAGTTCAAAATTCCTCCATAAGCAAACACCAACGCTTTTTGCTCCCTTTCTGACAAAAGATCAAAATTAACTGAAGATAATTGTAAAACCTGACAAGCTGAACCATCTTTTAAGATGACGATTCCGTCAATTATATCCTCAATTGGTAAATTATCCTGAGTACTACCTTTAATGGCGTACCTTAAAGCATCATTACTCATTTATACAATCATAACTTATTTAATTAAGCTTTGGCGATAATTTTTAAGGGTTGCACGATTTTTCCATCTAATTCTATTTCGACTCGATCAAACTTTAAGCCCTCTTTTTCCGTGACTACTAAGTATTTTCCTGGACTTAATGGTGTTAGCGTTTTGAATTGACCTAACTGATTGGTTTTTAAGACCCTAGCTGAATTACCACTTTTATCTTGCAAATCCACAATTGCCCCTTCCACAATTTTATTATCAGTGCTCAAAACCATTCCCACCAAGACATTAGGCGTTTCTGGAATACTAGGCATGGGAATACTGCCAAAAACCGCATCTCCTGTCGCCTCTAATTTTTGAGTTTTTAAGTCTAATTTAGGTCCCACGGGTCGACTCTCCACTCCCATACCCTTTGTCTTGTCCCCCGTTTCCTCCTCTTGTTTTATTTCTGGTTTCTGTTTTCTCGTTTCTAGTTTCTCTTTTACCTTCTCCTCCATTTTTTCCGCAATTTTTTCCACTTCTTCTGTTTTCAAATCCTCTTTAACTCGTCTCTCTCGTTCTACTGACGGCAGTGACTCGATAAATTCTTTTACTTTTCTTTCTTCCTTCTGTGGTACTTCAATTTTTTCCTCCTCTTTATTTTCAATTTTTTTTGTCAAGTCAATATCCAACCAGTTTTCCGGCTTTTTCTTTTTATAAATAAATACGGTTGGTGAATATATTGACTTCAAAAAAGCTCCAATCCAAGTTTCTAGTGGTCTATCTTGATAAGGTAAAAACGCCAGTGCTAATCCTCCCACTGCTGATATCAACATTAGTGGCCATTTTATAAAAAAAGGCAAAACTGTCGTGTTTATTAGCACCGCCAAAATTATTCCCCCGGCCGCCTTTCCAAATTGTTTCAGCGTCATGTCTCCTACCAATTTGAACTCGTAGGAACTGATTTGCTGTGGAATCGGATGCTGTTCCATTATTAAATTCTACCTTAATTTCTAATTTCTAGTATCTTGTTTCTGGTATCTTTTATAATATCCTATGTCTCATTTAGTCATCATTGATGGTCATGCCATTGCTCATCGCGCCTATCACTCTATTCCTCCTCTCAGTCTCGACGGTCAGCCTGTTAATGCCCTATATGGTTTTTATTCCATGCTTTTGTCCTCTATCGACATCCTCCAACCAAGCCATCTTCTAGTCTGTCTTGATTCCCCTGGCCCCACCTTCCGTCAACAAGAATTTATTGGTTATCGAGCCAAACGCCAACCCGCTGACAGAGATCTCGTTTCTCAACTACCTCTTTTACCCCAAACTCTTGAAAACGCCGGACTTTCCGCCTTATCTCTAGGTGGTTTTGAAGCCGACGATCTCATTGGTACTCTGGCTCGACGTGCTAAAAAACTAAAAAAAATCACCATTATCACCGGTGACAAAGATTTAATGCAGTTGGTCGACTCTAAAACTTTTCTCTTCGTCCCTGTTCGCGGTCTCTCCGAAACTAAAACTTATGGTATTAACGAGGTTAAAGATCGTTTAGGTGTTTTCCCCAATCAAGTGATCGACCTCAAAGCTCTAATGGGGGATATGTCCGACAATTATCCTGGAGTCGCCGGTATCGGTCCTAAAACTGCCACTGAACTTTTGGAAAAGTACCAAAGCTTAGACAATATTTACCATCATTTATCAGAAATTAAACCCACTATTAGACAAAAACTAGAAAAAGATCGCGACAATGCTTATTTGTCGCAAAAACTGGCCACTATTGTGACCAATATCCCACTTAAATATAAATTTAAATCCGCCAAACTCACTCCAGATAAATATCTTAGTCTTCTCTCTCTTTTTGATCAATATCACTTCAAATCCCTCTCTTCCCGTCTTAAGCGTAAACTAAATATCAAGACACCAACCGCCGCTCCTTCACAACAAACCTCCTTATTTTAATTTTGCTATTATATGCCATGCGTATTGCCTTGGTTCATGACTATCTCAAAGAATACGGTGGCGCTGAAGCGGTTTTTGAAACTTTAACCGATCTTTACCCTAAAGCTGATATTTTCACTTCCTTTTACGCCCCATCTTATTTCGGTCCTCACCGAAGTCGTTTGCAAAAAAAATGGGACCATCGGGTTCATCAATCTTTTTTTAAATATATTCCCTTTGCTCACAAAATTATCAGCCCTCTCCGTCTTTTATCCCCTTTGGCTTTTAAGTTCTTTGATTTTTCTGGTTATGATTTGATTATTAGTTCTGCCACTGGAGCTTATTTCCCCAATGCTGTCAACAAAAAATCTGCCAAGCTTATTTGTTATTGCCATACTCCACCTCGCTATCTTTATGGTCTTCCTACCGCTCGTAATTTTCAAAAATATCCTCTCTTAAAATTTTTGGCCAACATTGCCAACCATTTTTTACGTCTAGCCGATTTTAAGTTTTCCCAAAACGTCGACCAATATATCGCCAATTCTCAAACTACCGCTGCTCGTATTAAAAAGTTCTACCGCCGTTCTGCTATCGTCATCAACCCCCCCATCGAAGTTCCATTAAAGTTAACGAAATCTGGTTTTTCAGGACCGCAGCGAACGCGTGACTCCGACGCAGTCGGAGGACAGCCCGAAGGTAGCGAGGACCGCCAAAAACCAGATGAGTGCTTTTATCTCACCGGTGGTCGTTTAGCCAGGGCCAAACGCTATGATATCGCCATTTTAGCCTGCAAAAAACTTAATTTACCTCTTAAAATTTTTGGCCGTGATTTTGCCGGATTTGAAGCAGAATTAAGAAAATTGGCTGGCCCCAAGACTGAATTTTTAGGTGAAGTTACTCAATCCCAAAAAGAAACTCTTTTTAAGACTGCCAAGGCCTATCTTTTCTGTTCCGATAATGAAGATTTTGGCATGGTCTCTGTTGAAGCCCAGGCTCTAGGTTGTCCTGTTATTGGCTACAATAGTGGCGGTATTAGAGAAACTGTTATCCACGGCAAAACTGGCTTTCTTTTTGATAAACTAACCCCTGATTCTTGTGCTACCGCCATCCAAAAACTTAATCAAAGCCACCTGAATCCACAAGATTGTTATCGAAACGCTCTCAAATTTTCCCGACCAGTTTTTCTCAAAAAAATCCGCAATTTAGTGACTCGTTTCAGTCGATAACCATCTGTGACAATCAATTGAAGCTTTAGCTCCAGCTCCAGCCGCCACAATTGCTTGTCGATACCATTCATCCATACAATCCCCAGCCGCAAATATTCCCGGTGTTGAGGTCATACTGCTATACATTGTATCCTGACCGGTGATTATATAACCATTTTCGTTTAGATTAACCATCTCTTTGATAAAATCAGTTGACGGCACTCGACCTATGGCTACAAACAACCCATCTACCGGCAAAATTTCTTCTTTTCCTGTTTGATTATTTTTAATCCTTATATTGTGTAATTGGACATTGTTTGGAACACTTGTTTTTTGGTTATTGGAATTTATTTCCACCACCTCACTATTCCAAACTTTTTCTATTTTTTCGTTATCTAAAACTTTTTTAGCCTCAGCTGAAATCGCCCTCAACTGATCTCGACGGTGAATCAGATAAACTTTTTTAGCAATTTTAGATAAAAATGCCGCATCCTCACAGGCCACATTCCCTCCACCGACCACCGCTACCACCTTGTCCTTAAAAAACATTCCGTCACAGGTGGCACACCCCGAAATTCCTCGACCAATTAACTCTTTTTCATTTTTCAATCCTAACCACCTGGCTCTGGCTCCAGTGGCTATAATCACCGATCTAGTTTGAATTGTTTTACCCGACTCCAACTCTATTTGGAAATTGCCTGCCGATGAGGCAGGTTTTTTGGTTATTGTCTTGACTGTATCTATCCAAATTTCCACTCCCAAATTTTTTACTTGCTCCTGCATGTCCATCATCAACTTCACTCCACCGGTTCCTTTAGGAAAACCTGGCCAGTTGTCGACTACTGTAGTAATTGTCAATTGTCCACCAGGGATATCGCCGGCTATCACCACTGTTTTCAAATCAGCTCGGGCATTATAAATCGCGGCGGTCAGCCCTCCCGGTCCCGAACCGATGACCACAGAGTCATAAATATTTTCTTCCATAACTTTTATTTTAACTCAATTCTAGTCTCTAGTTTCTAGTTTCTGTTTTCTTTATCTATAATGAATTCATGCACTCTGCTACTCGTAAAGCTTTTAAGTTTTTACTTAAAATTGTTCATGACCGCTCCGCTCTCGCTTTTTGGGCACTTGTTCGCTTTATTTCCGCTATTTTTCCACTAATTACCATTTACCTTTATTCTAGGATTATTAGATTGTTGGAAATTAAAGCTTCTTTTTCTTTAGTTTCAATCACCTTATTTCTGATTCTCCTGTCTCGCTTGGTTGATAATTATCTTCGTCTTTTGTCTATTTCCAAATTGGAATATCTCATCAGTAAACTCAGTTTGGATATTCACAATTTCTTTCTTTTAGATCACCATCCTGCTACCAAAACTGAACGTTCAGTTACCATCCAAGCTGTTCGCAACTTCTCTGATGCTGCTGCCACCACTCTCAACCTCATCAAACAACCCGGTATTGACAGTTTAGTCTCATTGATTTTCATTCCTTTAATTTTATTTGTCATTGATTTTCCTGCCTTTGTTATCAATTTTGCCTATATTCTCATTTATTACTTTATTGATTATTTCACTACCCAGCGCTATTCACATCTGCGCGATATTCAAAACTCTAAAACTGAGGCTTATTACGCCAAAATGCAGGCAGATAATGACTTTGACTTAGAGCAAACTTCCTACAATCGTCATTTCCGACGGATTACCAACTGGTCTTTTAAGGAATGGAATTTCCTACAGGGTGCTTCTGTCATTTTCTACTTTTTTATCCTGGTCTATCTAGTTTTTGCCGTTCTTCAGGGTGAAAAAGATATTTCTGATTTGGTTTTAGTTATGGGTTATGTTACCCAAACCCAAACTTATCTAAATGCTTTTTCCAACATCAAAGATAGTTTTACCGACATGAATATTGGTCTGCGACATCTGGCTGATAACAAAACCATTTCTGCAATCGACATCGACGACCTTACTTAACATCTTAATTCTTGTTTCTAGTTTCTGGTTTCTGGTTTCTTTATAATTCATTCATGCCTGAGCTTCCCGAAGTTGAAGTAGTTAGACTCTTTTTAGAAGATCATCTTCTTGGTAAAACCATTAGTAAAATCAAAATTCTTAGCCCCAAATCTTTTGTTGGCAACCTCCGTTTTGTCGAAGGTCAAAAAATTGTCAAATTTTCCCGCATTGGCAAGCAACTTTCCGTTCATTTATCCAACCGTCTCGTTCTCTTGGTTCATCTTAAAATGACCGGTCAGCTTATTTACGAGGGCTTTACTCTCGGTCACCCCACCAAAGAAGCTTCTCTCCCCATGCCGGTAAAATCCACCCGCCTAATTTTTACTTTTAGTGACCGCTCTCGGCTTTATTTCAATGACCAGCGTAAATTCGGCTGGGTCCGTCTCTTTAGTTCTAAAGCATTAAAACTCTTCCAATCTAATTTGGGTCACGATATTTTTGATCCTCTTTTTACTCTGGAATACTTCCACTCCCAACTTCAAAAATCCCGCCGGCCCGTCAAAATAGTTCTCTTAGACCAGCATTATTTTGCTGGCATTGGCAATATTTATGCCAATGACGCTCTTTTTTTGGCTCATATACTCCCCACTACTCCCGCCAACCGAGTTTCAAAATCTAAATCCCTTAAGCTCCATAATTCTCTACTTTCTATTATGCGCCAGTCAGTTCTTTCCGGCGGTTCCACTGCTCGGGACAATAAATATCTCCGCCCCGATGGCACCAAGGGCAAAAACCAGTTTTTTTTCCGGGTTTACGAAAGAAAAGGGGAGCCTTGTCTTAAATGTAGAACTAAAATTAAATATCAAAAACTTGGTGGCCGCGGTACCTTTTACTGTCCAAAATGCCAACAATAATACCCACAACTTTGCTATAATTTCCTTATGCAAGATTTTTTCGATTTCATCAAAAAACAAGGTATTGTCGGTTTGGCCACCGGTTTTATTTTGGGTGGTGCTGTTTCCAAGCTAGTTAGCGCTTTAGTAAGCGACATCATCAACCCCTTTTTAAGTGTTGTTATCGGTATGGCCGGAGGTCTCAAAGACGCTACCTTTAAAATTGGCCCCATCGAAGTTCTCTACGGCCATTTTATTTCTACCCTCATCGACTTTTTAGTCATAGCTGTCGTTGTTTATTTCCTTATCCGTCTTCTCGGTCTTGATAAAAAAAACGACGATAAAAAAGAAAACAAAGTCATCAAAAAAGCCAAAAAAATTCCCTCTCGTGTAAAATAAAGCATGCTTTTTCTTTCTGCTTTTATTCTAGTTTTTAGTTTCTGGTTACTGACTTCTCCCGTCCAGGCCCAATGTCCCGTCTGTATTGTCACTGTCGGCGGCGGTATGCTTTTGGCCCAAAAATTAGGTATCGACGATTTTCTTGCTTCCTTGTGGCTTTCCGCCCTGAGTACTGCCATTGCCTATTGGTTAGCCACCAAAGCCACTCCCAAAATTTTTCAAAATCCCTACCTTGTCTCTCTTCTCTTATACCTCACAGTGTTGATTTATTTCAAAATTACCGATCAAATCGGCGCTCCCGGCAACACTCTTTTGGGTATCGACAAACTCGTTTTTGGTACCACCATCGGTCTCTTGACCTTGTTTTTCGCCAATTGGTTTTATCCCTACATTAAGGCTAAAAATGGCAACAAAACTCCTTTTCCTTATGCTAAAGTGGCCATTCCTTTAGCTTCACTTTTACTAATTACCTTGTTTTTTAAGTTGGCTTTTAAGCTATGAAAAAAAATCAACATCTCTCCAATCTTAATCTTAAAAATTTTATGGATAAGGTTAAAACTGCCGAAGCCGGTCATAAATTAGATCTCAGTTCCGATGAAGATTTGTCTTTGGCTATTATGAATCTCATCAGTATCGAAGAGCATTTGTTTTTTACCGGCAACAAAACCGGCAAAATCAAATATTTCAATATCCTCAACGAAGCTCGAGAAATGCGTAAAGAATTAATGAAATTGATTGTCAAGAATCCAGAAGGGGAGCTTTGGTGTACCAGTAAACATCTTTTGGCCGCTTCCATGCGACTTTTTGAAGTTGGCACCAAGGCCCAAACCAAAGGTGATCATAAATCGGCTCATAAATTTTTTGAGAAATCCTACCACCTCTACAATCTCTTCTGGGGCCTTAATTTAGGTTTAATAAAAAATAAAAATCTCCCTGCCCTGTCAAGGGAAGGGATGGGGAAGGGTTTTGATACCCCCATCACCTACAAAAAATCCGATTTTCTAGGCAAAGTCAGTAACATCATCGGCAAAATTCTTGACTGTTGTCGCGAGTAATTTAGTAGCCCAAAATTCTTTTTAGTTCCTTATTATCCAAAATTGTGACCTGACGTCGCTCATTGTCAATTACCTTGTTTTTCTCCAGTTTCAACATCTGTAAAGTCACTGTCTCCCTGGTCAAACCGGTTAATGAGGCAATAAATTTATGAGTAATCTTAAACTTTGTATTAACCTTACCACTACGACTCACTCCAAACTCTTTAGCCAGATTGTAAATTAACCCTGCCACCTTAGCATAAGCATCTCCACCCACCAATTGCGACATATAAGCCGTCAAATCCGTAAATTTTTCCATAATTGACAAGTTAATAGCCTCGTCAATTCGGGGATTTTTAACTAAAAATTTTTCAAAATCTGTTTTTGGTGCTACCAATATCTCTACCGGCGTCAAACTCTCAATCCTATGTTGACATTTTCCACCTGTTTTTAGGGCAATTAATGGAAAATAATATAAGGGTTGAAACACTTGAATTCCGATTTCTTTTTCTTCTTTATTTAAGTCGTAAGCCCACAAATAACCACTTTTCACCCAATAAACGGAATCAAAGCTTTGACCGGCCTCAAATAACACTTGCCCTTTCTTGTACTTCTTAATTGGATAGCTGTCAAAGAAAGCCGACAGCCTCTTCTTTATTTCTTCTTTCATCCTGCTTAACTTATTCTATCACAACTCTTCCAATTCTTTTTGCCAGTACTTAATTACTTCAAAACTTTCCCGCCAAAATTCCTTTTTTTCTATATCCACTCCCACTGTGGCCAAAATTTTGCTCGGTTTTTCACTTCCCCCTGTAGCCAATATTTTAATGATTTTTTTCAAAAACCCCTTATCTTTCTGATATTTTCGATATAGATTATAAGACAACAACTCTCCAAAATTGTAAGCATAGCAATAAAAAGGACTCTCAAATAAATGCGATACATACGACCACTCATAAGCAAAGAGGGGATCAATCACCACACTGTCTCCGAACTGATCTGTTAAATTCCTTAAATACATTGCCGATAAATCTTCTGGCGACAATCCTTGACTCATCTTCTCATGAGCTTCAATTTCAAATTTGACAAAATAATTCTGTCGACAAACGCTGGCATAGGCATCGGCAATTTTTTCGGAAAGCCAGGCTTTTTTCAACTCCTTGTCTTTTTCTTGAGCCATCATTTTTTCAAACACCACTAACTCAGCTAAAGTTGAGGCTGTCTCCGCCAGTGGTAATCCGGATTGTTGTACCGAGGCCAGATGTTTATTAGCCAAAATTGAATGTACTCCATGCCCCAATTCGTGAGCTAAAGTACTGATATCACGCGTTTTTCCGGTAAAATTTAGCATAATATAAGGATTGATTTTAGGTTCCACTGTGGCACAAAAGGCTCCGCCTATTTTTACCGGTGAAGGATAAACATCAATATGCTTCTTTTCTACTATCTCTCTAGCTGCTTCCCAAAATTCACTCGAAAACTCCTTAAAACTCTCTAAAACCACTGCTATCGCCTCCCCATAGCTTATCTTTTTATCTTTTTTGACCACCGGGGCATAAATATCAAAACGTTTTAATTGCTTAACCCCCAAACTTTTTGCCTTCCACTTAAAATAATCCCAAAACACTTCTTTTTCTTCTGTACACACCAACAACAAACTCTCTACCGCCTTATCCGGAACATCGTTTCCCCAATTTCGCACACTAATTGGGCTCTGATAACCCCTTAATTTTGCCTCATAAGCCCAATCCCTGACAATTGCCTGGTACATTGCAAAAAACTTATCAATATTCTTTTTCTGGGTCTCTAACAAAGCTCTATAGGCATCTTCTCGAACTTTGCTCTCAGGACTGTGAACCAAACTCAACAATTCCGCCTGACTCTTAATTTTTTTCTTCCCTAATTTATATTCAAATTCAGTTTCTATCATGCGGCGCAGGTCGCCAATCACTCCCACTCCGTTACTGTCTTTATGTCTAATAATTTCTTCTTCTTTCTCGTTTAAGGAAAATTTAGCTCCCTCTCGACTCCTTAAAAGAGAATACTCTAAATCTTTAATCACTCCAAAGAGTCTTTTTGCGTTTTTATTATCCAATTGTGGTTCTATTTTCCCTTGTATCCATAAGCCAATTTTAGTACTCACTTCACTTATTTTTAAACCCAAATCCTCAGCCTTTCTGGTCAACACTTTGGCCCGTTGATCTTTTTGGTCCACCGCTTCCATCAAGTGTGGCAGATATGCCAATCTTGACAGTTTTATTCCCATTTCCTCTTCAAATAAAAGCAATTTTTTAAATTCTTTCTGACTCATTTTTGGCGACAGTTTTTTTACCAAGAGTTTAAGTTTTTCCAGGTCCCTCTCAACTTCTTTAGATAACTTCTCAAAATCCTTGACCTTTAAAATATCTTCCAAGTTCCATTTCATAGCCTATTGTACCTCGACTCGTCGGAGTCAACGAAGGCGGACCCACTCTTTCAATAATTGTTTCTTTTCTTCTATGCCCAAAGAGTAGTTTTTTTGATCTCTCTGCCTTATTACCTCATACATCACTATTGCCGCAGCTACCGATATATTAAAACTCTGCACCATTCCCTTCATTGGGATATAAATTTTTTCATCCGCCCCTGCTATTGCTTCTGCCGATAAGCCCCGATGCTCATTTCCCAGTACTATAGCAATTTTCTGAAGACTGAAGTCTGAAGATCGAAGATTTTTTGAATCCTTATCGAGAGTTGTCGCAAAAATTTTGAAATCCTCTTTTTTTAATTCTTTATAACAATCTTTTATACTTTTAAAAATTTTAAAACTTAGCCATTTATTGGCACTACTAGAGCTCGCTTTGCCTACTCGTTTTGGATTAATCATTTTTTCCTGTGAATAGACTAAATATATTTTTTGAAAACCCAATCCCTCCGCTGTCCGCCACACCGCTCCAGCATTATGCGGATCAGCAATATTTTCCAAAACTATTATTCCTTCCTGTCGGTTTTTAATTACTTTTTTTATTTTTTCCTCTCTGTCCATCATCTACTTGGTCTACTGACCCACGTCTTACAAAAAACAGTTTTATCCATTTTTCCCAGATCAAAATCACTTATTTTTCTGGGATTCGGATAACTCTGCAAATTTTCCGTTTCACATACCACGTCCTCTGTTATAAAAAATCTGGCTCCACCATCTCTTGGTTCTGAAATTCGGGTTAACCCATTTGGTTCTTCAACACAGCCCCTTTCTCTTTCAAATATATAAATTACACCCGAGTCCATCTTTATGGGACATTTTTTAGAAATATTTATACCTTCAATTTCATAGTTTCCTGATAAAATCGATTTATTCATTTTTATTGCCCACTCTTTATCCTTATATTTTCCGGTATAAAAACCATAATTGTACATTATGTCTACTGGCTCATTTACCACCCAAAAGATCGGCTTATTGGTTTTATTTTTAAGTAAAAAAACATAATTTATTATTGCCCTCTCATGAAATACGTAACCGGCTGATTTTTCAAATGGCATTCGGTACCAGTATAGAATCTCAAAATAAATTAATGAAATTACTAACCCAAAACCAACTACCCAATAGACCACACCTTTTCTCCCAACAGTTTCGTTCAGTTTATAAATACCTATAGCCCCTAACCCTGATATTAGAGGAAAAATCATCCCTGATCTGAGAGCATAGGTCACCGCATAAGTATTTATTGCCCCAGGAATAGGCACTATCATCAACAGCAGACACACAAACCACCACGCCTTACTAGAAATTTTATACAAACATGTAAAACCAAAAACTGCCAACACAATTTCCAGAAGATAGACATACCCGTGTCCTGGAATTGAAAAGTTATCATAAGCACTTTCACTATCGGAAAGATAATATTTCATTGAAAACGGATTAAGATATTTCTGTCCGACCATCCTTATTTTAGAAACCATTTTATTACTAATTACTTTTTCCAGCCCCCAAGGTATTGCAAGGGACATTCTTCTCTCTTCATTTACTATCTGGGAAATTTCGTTATTGTTCAAAACCAATTCTTTACTTCTAACACCAGCTGTAGATTTACCCAAACATAGCCAATATCCAATTAACAACAAAATAGTAATTATCCACCACCCAAACATTTCCCGCCATTTTCTTTTATTGTTTATTTTCCAATAAAAAATCCCCGTTATCATTAACGGCGGCCACACCGCTTTAGCTCCAAAATAAGCCAATGATGCTAAAAACCCCGAGACTGTTGCCCAAAACACCTCTTTGTTTTTAGCCCTCTTTTTAGTCAATAAACACAGGGCAGCTAAAAACAGGGCATAAGCGAATAAATTTTCATATGCCGTTCTTCCAAAATGTATCGCCCAGGGAGATATGGCTATAAACAAAGCTGTTAATTTGCCGATAGTCTTGTTTTCAGTAAGATTTTCAAACAACCTACCGCCCAACCAGACTACCAACATTGAAGCCACCAAAAACGGAATCTTAACCATCACCAAATTCATCGGTGATACTAACATCCAAGGTGTCATGATAATTGTTCCCAATTCTCCGAAAACACAATTTCCATCACAGTATCCGCTTGAAGGTAAAATTCCAGCTACAGTCCCGGGAGAGCCATAACCAGTTAAAGAAATTGATTTAGCATTGATAATGTCGTGTATCTCGTCGTGTGCCAGCCCTATCGGATTTAGGTTTAATCCCACCAGTCTTAAAAGCAGACCAATTGTTAATATTATGAACCAGGAATATTTATGTATAATAGCCACTAAAGCTATTGTAAACCATAAATGAAAAAAACTACTTGCCCTCTTTGCGACTCCTCCAAAAATACCAAATATTGGGCCCTCAAAGGATATCGCTTGGCCAAATGCTCCAATTGTTCTTTTATCTGGGACCTCTTTCCTCAAGACAACATTCTTTCTCAATACGAAAAAAATTATTATATTAACGATAACCCTAAAGGTGGCTATGCTAATTATTTCGAAGGTATGCGCATCAATCGCCGTACTTTTACTGACCGTCTCAAAAAAATTTTTCGTAAAACCGGATTTAAGTCAGATTACCTAGATATCGGTTCTGCTCTCGGAGATTGTCTAATCGAAGCCAAAAAGTTGAAATGGACCAATGTTTACGGCATAGAACCATCGGTTTATGCTACCAACTTCGCCCGTCAGCGCGGTTTAAAAATCACCAATGGTGTTCTCAACAAAAACTCTTTCAAAAACAATGCTTTTAATATCATTACCTCTCAGGATGTTTTGGAACATATTACCGACCCAGTTTCACATTTAAAGTTGGTTAACCACATTTTAAAACCAAACGGGTGGTTATATTTAGTTACCCCTGACATTGGTGGTTATTGGCATAAATTTCTTCGTTCTGGCTGGTATCACTATAAACCAGGAGAACATGTTTCCTATTTTTCAAAATCAAACTTAAAAAAAACTCTAGAAAAAACCGGATTTTCAAATATTCAAATTTATCCTACTTATCATGTTATGTCTCTCGAATATATCCTTAATCGTTGTCTGTATTATTCACCCACCATTTTTGGCTTTTTACTTAAACTGGTTAGAAAAATTAACTTGAAAGACACGGCTTTTAGTCTATATACTGGCGAAATGGAAGCTTGGGCCCAAAAACCCAGCTTTAAAGCACCCCCACGTAAGCTATAATCATTCCTATGAAAGCTAAATTAAATTTTAGTCATCAGGATTATTTCCTTGGCAGTCTCGGTCTTTTTTTCTTATTCCTATTTGCTGCACTTCTCGCCTACGTCAAAATTTCTCCCCAAACCAAGGCTGAATTTGACTGGACCTGTGCCACCATTCCTAGTCCTAATTGTCTACCTTGGTTTGAGACTACCCGTCCTTATTTTCAAAAAATCATGATTTTTTTTCTGATCGCTTCCGGACTCTCATTATTAGTTTCTGTCTTCTATTTTTTTCAAAAAAAAGCCTCTTCAAAACCTTCAGTATAATTATAATAAAGTATGCCTCAAGAAGTTGAAATTCGCGGTCGTTTAGACCGAGAGCGTTTAGACAAACTCTTTTTTCTCTTCGAAAAAACTGCCGAGCTTAAAGATCACTATCGCCGCCTCTCTGTTGACCTTTCACCCGGTTTTGATCCAGCCACTCGTTCCTGGCCTCAACCCAGTGGCACTGATATCCGTCTTAAAAAAAGTGATGATGAAGAAAAAATAACTCTAAAAACAGGCAATCCTTCTAATCTAGAGCGCACTGAAATTGAAATCAAACTCCAACCGGGACAATTTTTATCCGCCTTAGATTTCTTAGAAAGCTTAGGTTACAACAGTGGCATGATTTATTTTTGGGAAAGTTGGGAATATATTTATCGTGAATTTGAAGTCAAACTCTCCAAATATAATCTTGATTATGCTGTTTTTGAAATCGAGAGTTCTAATGGCGGTGATGTCAACATGCTTGCCCACGACCTCAATATTTTCCCTTATAATCCCGGTGAATACAAAGCAGCCATCGACTGGGAAAATCAAAATATCCATTGTCTCTATTCGCGTCAACTCATCGAGAAAATACTCAAAACTTCTTTTTAGAGAAACTTCAACCTTCCATTTGGTTTAGTGGCAAATTTTTTAGTTTTTTTTATTTCTCCAGTACTTTCTAACACGATCAAAATAAGAAATCCTTTCATTTATCTTTTC
Organism: Candidatus Shapirobacteria bacterium; assembly: GCA_022837635.1. GTDB lineage: Bacteria > Patescibacteriota > Microgenomatia > UBA12405 > UBA12405 > UBA12158. The sequence continues at coordinate 83,506 of JALHFY010000002.1, read as the reverse complement.
AATCTCTCTCGGATAAAATTCAAAAAGAGAATCACATAATTCAAGCATCCATTTTTTTCTGCTGTTATTTGCAATCACACTAACATTATTTGAATTAGCTATCTGTATTTGCCCCCACCCAAGAGCATCTAGTGTTAAACAATCCCAATCTAAAAATTCAATAGGAACGAAATTCACTTTGTCTATAACTATTTTAGTTTTCTGAACCTTGTAATCAGTTTTTAGTACTACAAAATAATTTTTATCATCTTCATAAAACCTTGCCAATCTTTCCACAGAAGTAAGGTTTGGCATATTAAAACTTGAATCTAACCTATGCGTTTTTACATCAACAACATAATAATTTCCATCCTTATCATTAAAAGCCAAATCTGCCATTGCCCTACGAGCAAAATCCGAAGAATAATTTAAACTTAAATCGCCCAAAATCTCATCAAAATTCTCCGCCAACAAATCTTGTATCGCGTCACCAACAGCACGAGGACTATTAATCGTTCGGGGTGACAAGAAATCAGTCTGAGAATTAAGAAAATTCTGGATTTTCTTTTCTATTTTTTTATATTCATCTGTATAAAATATTTGACTTTTCATAGTTATAATTTTTTTTGCTCGCTTAATGTGTTCCTTTCCCAAAAGATACCATCAGAATAACCCTGAATTGTTTTATCCTTTTCTGCCATTTCCAGTCGTTTCTCTGCTAAACAGCAATATAATTCGTCTATATCAATTCCAACATATCTTCGACCTAATTTTTTAGCAACCACAGATGTCGTTCCGGAGCCGAGAAAGGGATCAAAAACTATATCATTCGGTTTTGAGCTGGCCAAGATAATCTTTGCAACTAATTTTTCCGGTTTTTGTGTGGGGTGATCTGTATTCTCTGGCATTGACCAAAATGGAATTGTTATATCTGTCCAAATATTAGAAGGATAGGTTATTCGATAGTTTCCTTCCTTTGTTTTCTCCCAATCCTTGGGATTTCCATTTTCGTCTTTATAAGGAGCGATAACCTTTCTTTTCATTTTTACTGCTTCAACATCAAAATTATATTTATCAGACAGAGTGCAAAACCAAATATCTTCTGAACAATTTTTCCAATTAGATTTTGCCCCCCGCCCTTTTTCTCTTTCAAAAGTAATTCTGTTTTGAATTTGAAAATATTTTTTAGTTACATTAAAAATTGCACCAGATGATTTCCAGTCTCCACAGATATAAACCGAGGCATGAGGTTTTAATAAACGAATTATCTTTTCAACCCAAGAATCCAACCATTCTTCATATTTTTCAGATTCCATTGCCTTAAAACTTCTAAGGTTAAAAGTTTTGCTTAAATTATATGGAGGGTCAACAAAAACTAAATCAACAAATTTATCCGGCAATAAATCTAAAACTTGAAAAACATCTTGATTAATTGTTTTGTTTTCAATATCCGAAACAGAAACAGGATTATTAATTTTGATGAGTTTCCTTTTTAATCGAGAAATTTCGTTATTATCTATTGTGATTGTCCTGTTTCTTGGTGCTCTACCTTTAGATTTTATTTCCATATTTATCCCATTAAGTCTTCAATATATTTTAGCTACAATCAATATGATACCAAAACCCCCTTTTTTTCTTTAATTGCGGAGGGTAGAGGATTCGAACCTCTGCGGATTTGCACCCACTCGCTTTCGAGGCGAGCGCCATAAACCACTCGGCCAACCCTCCCAGGAAAGTGCGCCCACCAGGAATTGAACCTGGATCAACGGTTCCGCAAACCGCTATTCTATCCATTAAACTATGGGCGCTCAATAACATGCAATTATACCTTATTTACGGTCTTCTAGCGGCAATCTGTCGGCAAACCATTTGGTTAACTTATCCACAAAGGTTGGTGAGTTTTCCAAGAGGGGAATCCTTTTAACCACAATCTCCTTAATTTTACCTTCATCTTTCTCGTCAATTACCATCGCCACCATTCTAGGAAATTTCAACAATGTCCCAAAATTAACAGTCGTTGTCGACAAGCTTTTCTTAAACCAAAATTTTTCCAAAACATCCCACGAGTAATGTAATTCCCCAAAGTAAACTCCTCGGTTTGTAATCTTGTTGTCAACCTCTCCCGGTGGCACCGACGAAAGTGCATAATACAAAAAAAGCACCGAAACTAAGGCCATTACCAAAAAGAATTCTTTTAAAAAAATCAAAATTACCGAAACTAAAACCAAAATAGCAATAGCCGTTACCCAGAAGTCCTTATTTCTTTTCTGGTAAGCTCTTTCGACTGCCGTCCATTCAAACAAAACCTTCTCTTCATTTAGGTCAACTACTTCGACCGGTATCGGTTTCTTTTCAGCCATAAAAATATCATAAAGCATTTTGACCTTAAATGCTAAAATAGCAGGTACCCAAAGGAAGGGTGTGCCGAATGGTAAGGCCCGGGTTTGCTAAACCCGCGTCCCGCAAGGGGCATGGGGGTTCGACTCCCCCCTCTTCCGCACCCTCAATCTTGACAAACCTTATCCATCATATATAATGAATATATATTCATTATTAATTTATTCAATCAGGAGGCAATATGCCAAATAGAGATGGAACAGGTCCTACCGGTCAAGGTTCGGCTACAGGTCGAGGCCTTGGTCCTTGCGGTAGTGGCAAGGGTACAGGTAAAGGTTTAGGTATGGGTCGTCGAGGTCGTCGCTTTTCAGGTCAAAATCGATCTCAAAATCAAGAAAAGTAGTCATATCAACTATGCCCAGACCAAAGAACCCCAGGCGCTTAAGATTTAAGCCACAGGTGCTTTATTTCAAGCCACAAGGCGTACCTTTATTTATGCTTGAAGAAGTTGAATTGTTCCCAGATGAACTGGAGGCTTTGAAGCTACATGATGTCGACGAATTGGATCAGGTTACTGCTGCCAAAAACATGAATGTTTCACAACCTACTTTTGGCCGGATTTTGGATAAAGCCTACAAAAAACTAGCCATTGCTATAATTAAAGGTAAGGCTATAAAAATTAATCAAAAAGACCATGAAAAAAAATCAAAACAATAAAATATCTTGGTTAATATTGGGATCATTTCTCATCATCGCCATTTCGGTAATATTTTTGATTTCTAAATCTTCGAAATCAAACCCAATCTTCGCCTCGCGAATCAACACCATGCTCATGTTAATCGAATTTGAAAGAATTGAAGGTATTGAACAATGGGAAAAAGAGTTGGACAGCAGGGGACTAACCGCCTTAGTTAAGGTACAAGATAATGTTTTAGAAGAATACCCCACAGTTTTCAAAAGATTGGCCGACAAAGGTTACGAAATCGCCGGAGGTTACGACAAAGCCCCTTTTTGGGATATGTCTTATGACGAGCAATATAAATATTTGAAAGAATCCAAAGACTTGGTGGAAAAAATTACCGGCAAAAAAATGCGAGTCTTTGGTAGTCGCTATTTTGCTTATGATGAAACCACTCTCAAAGCAGCTGACGCCCTAGGGATTGAATATATTTTAGGTCGTGGAGTGAATGATGTAGAGGCCACTGTTTATCAACCAAAAGAATATAAGGTACGGGTAATTTCAGTCACCAATGTGGATGTCGGTGAACCCATGGGCAGAGGGTCGCTTTGCGATTATAGTCTATGGTCCAGAGGCGCCGATGCCGTAGAATTTGGGCAAATACTTGATGAGAGTATTGCCAAAAAACCCACTAATATGATTTTAGTTTCCCATGCCTATTTAGGTGGTACTCGACTTGAATGGTGGATAGAGTATGAAAAGGCCTTAACTTCCGACAAAATTGTGTGGAATAATTTTGATAATTGGCTTCAAAATCAGGAAATTGTTACTTTGCCCAACGCCGAGATTCCAATGAACAAGGAAGTCAAATATGTCCAGCCTAAACCTGCCAAGCCTATGGAAGATTATGAACCCATACCGGGGATTGATGACACAAATGAAAAATCAAGCTCCTCTGACGACGGCACTATGTGTTTATAAATTAGCAAAAAAAACTTTCCCAGTACGAAGTCTATTTTAATGGTGTTGGTTCACAATATTGACTCAGTTTAGATGCCAACTCTTTCACTTTAGATTTATCCTCACCTTCAATTTCTAATCTATCTCCAAGTTCCTCTACATCCCATTCATTCACAGTTACATCCAGTTCACCCACTTTGAAAACATGACGAATTTTTGATTTAGAATCACGTCGATTCATTCCAATTAATAATAAAAATTCAATGTATTTTTCTGTTGATTCTAAAATAGGAATTGAAATCTCTTTTCTCTTATTCACATAGGTTTATTAAATATAAAAATTTGATAAAATAGAGCGGTAAGAAAAACTCTGACCTTCCCCCCCCCACAAACATTGTTTCAATTCATTTTTGCACCATGTCACAAACAAATATAGAAAAATCAATCCATTCACTTGATCAACAACTACCAATTTTTGCCAGAACACTCATTAGTAACTACCTTAATCTCTCGAATCCTCTTAATAGGTATTTTCTCAATAACCCAGATTCTGTGGACGCTCATTCACCTAAATGGCACCAGTGGGGAATTATCACTCACAGTAGAATGTTCACTAGAGCAATCCAAACAGAGCTACCAGTGTTTTTAAGAGAATGGAACATTGACAATTTTGTAAACAAAGAGTTGTCTGTTCAAATTGATGGTGTTACTAAACACACTCTACTTCAAGCTGCCATCGTTTTTCATGATATAGGTAAGTTTGCTTGTAGACAAATACGAAATTCTGAACCAAGAACTAGTTTTTCATTCAAAGATCATGAATTGTTATCTAGTCAAATTGTCCGTAATCAACACAATCTCTTAATATCGAGGTATGGTTTTAGTGATCGACAAATCGATTATGTGGCTAACTGTGTTAATTTTCATTACACACTTGGAAAACTTCGAGATAAAGCTAAGGAAACTCAACATGACTTTACTATAGATTTTGTTCGACGTCCTTCTACTAGAGCAGACTTAGTAGAAATACATGAAAATCATCCTGACTATAAACTAGAGATAGGTATTATGTACCTTGGTGATTCTTTAGCTAAAAACAACATTAGAATTAGAGCTAACACAGATCAAGAAATTAAAGAGCAAATCCCATTCATTAAAGAAACAATAAAACAAAATAAGCTAAATCCTTTTTTAATCAACAGTATTAAACAAACGCCAGTCAATATTTTTATGTCACGAATATATCTCCAAAATATTTTTACTTAAACCTTTTTACAAATTAGCGATTAATTTCTGCATTACACTTAATTCTGCCAAATCCCTGGTCCCATGTATTCCATTGGCAATTAAAACAGCTCTATCTAATGGAAGCCCTGTTTGTTGTATTATTTTATTTGTTAATTCTTTATCATTACGAATTCGTTGCACAAAATTCCACCTAATTGTATCCGCCGGGTCTTGAACAGAACCTATTGTTTCTCTTAATAAATGTTTAGCATTTTTCCCTTCAGCTACAATTACCTCTACTGGCTCAGAAGTCATTGTTTTTATGACTGCACTTGGATATAAAATTGATATTTGACTCAGTTTATCAAAATCATTTCTATATATTTCTATCACATTTTCTTCAGAAAACCCTCCAATTAAGATATGTTTAATTGTTAATATTTGGTTTTTTGCTAAATAATCTGTAACCATCTCTCCTAAATTCATAGCCATTCCTATTGGTTTAATTAAAGAAATTGCTTGTTCAGTTTTCATCTTGGGCGAATAATACCATAAAAATGATTTTTATGTTAAAATAACCCAAATTTTTAATACATGACCAAGAAACTTCCTCTCTGGATAGAAGAAATTCTTCAAAACGATTCAAATAAGAAAGAATTTGATTTAACCACTCCTGGACAAATTGTTGTTATACCTAAAAATTCTCGAAAAATATTTTTTGGAAATTTAGATCAAACTAAACAAAATAATCAAAAAATAAAAGTAGCCTTTTTTCGTGACGGTCCCTTTCTTCCGGTTTCTACTGGCGCTGTTACTTCAATTCTTGGAATGATTAACGCTCTTTCTAAAAAAAATATTGAAGTTTATTTATTTTATTGTTATCGAGGTTGGTCAGATTTTAATCTTTATAAAGAACAAAATTTTCACACCGTTTTTATTGATCCTAAAGATTTTTACACCAACAAAAAACTTATATCTACGGCTATTAATTCCTTAGGTATTCAGATATGTCATTTTGATTCAGCCGAAGCAATCAATATTCAACATCAATTATTACCTAGCTCTTGTAAACTCCTTTTTGAAGTTCATAATGTAGAAAACGAATTAATTAAACAATTAGGTGCCCATCCCCAAGAGATTGAGCGTATTAAAGAAGAAGAAAAACAAGCTATTCAAAACTCTGACACTGTTATTGTTCGTTCTAAAGAAAATTATGATTCCATCCTAAACTTAGGATGTTCCAAGGATAAACTTTTCATATATAGAGGTGGCATTACTGTCGACAATATAAAATTTAAAAAACGTCACCATCTTACCAATAATAATGTCCTATTTTTAGGGCACTTAAACTATACCCCTAATCAACAGGCTGTCGATATTATTGCCACACAAATTTCTCCCAAAGTAAATAAAAATTTTCTAATAGCTGGTAAAGGCTCGCCTTTTTTACAACGCAAATATTCTTCTCCAAACATTAAGTTTTTAGGATGGGTTGACGACTTGAATCACTTATTTAATCAAGTAGATATTGCTTTAGCTCCCTTAATAACCGGTTCTGGTACTAGACTGAAAATTTTAGACTATATGGCCGCTGGGATTCCTGTTATTGGGACTGACTTATCTGTTGAAGGTTTAGAGCTTGATATTAAAAAATACATGATTGTTGAAAATGATTTTTCTAAGTACCCAAATGCTATTGAAACACTTTATAATGATACTTCTCTAGTCACTCGACTTTCAGTTTCAGCTCGTAAATATGTTTCCAAAGAAAGAAATTGGAGTAATTGTATTGAGGATGTTCTTATCGCCTACAAACACTCTTTATCTTTACTGAAACAGCGTGTCTAATTATCAAACATATCTCGACAAGTTACACCTTCAAAAAAATACAGACAGCGCTTTTCTCGATGCGTGTATTTATAAAATTACTAAAAGTAAACCTATATTCAAAAAAAGGATAGTTGCTGGTGAAATTAATGAAGTTTACGAAATTAAATTAAAAAATAACAAAGAAATCATTTTACGAATTAGTCATAATCGTTCTAAAGGTGGTTTTTATCAAGAGAAGTGGGCGTTCCAACAATGTCGTCTATTAAATATTCCTTGTCCCGAAGTTATTGCTATTCAAGAAATTGAATTACAAGGTCGTAAGTTACTACTTTGTTTCGAAAACAAACTTCCTGGACATACACTTGGTATTGGTACACAAATAAAACAAATATCCCCTTCAAATCTTAAGAAAATTTTAATTGAAGCTGGCAATATTCTTTCCAAAATTCATAGTATCTCTATATCAGGTTTTGGACATTTAAAACCATCTGGTCAAGGCATATATTCTAGTTTTATTGAACTTATGACTCAAAAAAACAAAGACTCTATGAATTATCTTAAATTATCTCAAAAATCCCTCTTATCTAGACAAAAAATTCAAACTATCATTTCTATAATTAACAAAACTGCCAGGACATTTCCAAACATAAATTCTTTTATGGTTCATGGAGATTTTGGTCCGAAACATATTGTTTGTGAAGATAATAAAATTACTGGTATTATTGACTTTGAAGATGTTTTGGGGCATAGTCCTGTTTTTGATTTAGCGCGTTGGGAATTTTTTTACGGAGATAATAATTTATATAAATATCTGATAGAAGGCTACCAAAACAAAAGTCTCTTAAAATCTTCATCTTACGAAGATTTGTTTTATCTAATTCAATTAGACATGGGCTTGGATACCTTATCTTGGTATTGTTCACAAGATTACAAAAAAGGAATTCAGGAAAGCAGTCAAAAATTATTAAGCATTCTCTCTAAATTTTGTTAATTCAAATCAACTATGAAAAAAATTATCATTCTCGGACCTGGAGCATCCGGTAAAACTACTCTCGCCAAAAAACTTAGCCAAATACTAAACATTCCTCACCTGGAGTTAGATAAATATTTTTGGCAACCCGGCCTGATTCCTACTCCTATTAATCAATGGAAAAAAATTCAGAAAAAACTAGTTGTTGATAAAGCATGGATTATCGACGGTGACTTAGGTAAATACGATGCTCTTGAGGTTAGACTCAAAGCTGCTGACACCATTATCATTTTGGATTTCCCTCTCCTGTGCTGTCTTAGTCGAGCTATTAAGAGAGACAAAGAAAGGTTTGATTTTTGGTGGTGGTTAATTACCTGGCGCTTTACCAGTCGTCCCAAGATTATGAGACTAATTAAAACCCATTCACCTCAAGCCCGCATTCTGATTTTTAAGCACACTAAAGAATTAGATAAATTTATTTTATCTCTTCACCCCCCAAGCCTTCCGAAAATCTGAGTAAATACCCATCCGGATCCATCACCAAAATTTCCCGACAACCATATTCAATTAGTTAAAAAATTAGAGTCTATGTTCCATATTCTTTTGTACCGGGAATAACCATTGTTTTTTTCCACATTTTACGGTACAATTACACACAATGAATTCTAAAACGAATTCTAATTGTAAATATATCCTTGGAGGTGGTATTTCTGGCCTATTATTTGCTTTTTACAATCCAGATTACATTGTAATTTCGCCAGAAATTGGAGGTAAATTATCTAATGAACACATTGCTGGTACTGTGTTAATTCATGATTCTTTAGAGACTAGGAAATTATTATCAGATCTTGATATTCCATTAAGACTTAAAACACATGTAATCAAATATTTTATTGACGGCAAATTAAAAGATGCTGTCAACCTTCAAGAAACAGACAGGATTATCTCAAAGAAAATGAACTGTGCTCCCAACAATAATCTAAATAAAGATAAGACTCTTTCGTATCAGGATAATTATATTCCAATTCTTGATATCAACTATCAAACATTAATTTCTAAATTAGAAAAAAGAATCCATATTATAAAAGACAAAGCTATACGTATTACCAGTGATGAGATAATATGCGAAACAGGTCGATTTCCGTATACTCAACTCATTTCAACTATTCCCGCTCCAGTTTTTTGGAAACTTTATCAACAAGAAAAAAAATTAGAAGCTCTTCCTATTACCTTTGTAGTCTCTAGGACAAACCCATTGCCAGACCAAAAAATAATATGGGACTTGGTATATTTTGGTGACAAAAAAATTCCTTATACCAGAGTAAACAGCATGAAAAATGGTATCTTTCTATATGAGTTTACAGGAAAATACGAAAAAAATGAAATAAAGAAACTAGTACCTGGTCTAAAAATTATTAATCACTGGTATGATCACTATGGTATTGTTAAGAGTAATCTAAACAATATTCCGCCCCCCAAAGTCAGGTTTTTAGGTAGGTTTGCCACATGGGATCATAGAGTAAAAATTCAAGAGGTTATTAAACAATCTATTACACAGTTTGATTTTGTATCAGTCTGGAATAAACAGAAAGACTTCAACCTTAATTTTTTTGACTTTAATGTTCAAGATATTGATAAACAACAGGTATTAACTAAAGATTTTGCTTTAAGACTTACTGATGAAGTCCACGAATTACTAAGTAAAATTAACTGGAAAACTGAAGAATACAAAACTGTTCAAATAGATAAATCACAAATCCTTGAAGAGTGGATTGATGTGTTTAAATATTGGTTAGGGATTGGAAACGTCTGGGGATTCAGTATCGAAGATTTTTTTACAGAATTTTGGAGAAAATCAAAAATTATTGACAATCGTTACAAAAAATTTATAAAACCCAAAAAACAAGCCGATGCCACATAAAAACACCATTCCGGTTAGGAAAAAACCATCTTACGTGCTTAAAGGCGAAATTCCTAAAACTAAGTTTAAAGACGGATTAACTTCAATCAAGGTTGATTTAATACATTGGCCGGATGAAAGCATACACTTATCTTCCTATGCCTTTCAACAAGCAACGTGGGCCAATAATCCTTATGTACCCGGTGTTAATCCCAAAAAAGACCACAAACTATTATCAAATCTCAATATAGCAGCATTTCAGGGTAATGGTCTGCCTCTTTCATTAGAACTCTATGATTTTGTGTTTTCAATATCAGGAATTACTCGTATTGTCACCCACCAAATCGTTAGAAATAGAATAGGTGCTACTTATTCTCAGCAATGCTCAGGAGATAAGGATTGGAGACATCATGATGTCTTAGTTCCAAGAAGTCTGTATAAAAACAAGCCTCTGTATAAGCAATTCCAGCACAATGTATTAACATCAAAAAAAATATATGCTGATATGTTAGATACGATGGATATACCCATCTTAGATGCCAGACGAATACTTCCACACTGTTTAGAGACATTTATTTATGTCAAATTTAATCTGGTTACTTTAATAAGTTTTATACAAAAAAGAGATTGTACCCAAACACAAGAACCAGAAATGGTTATTGTAGCCAGAAAAATGAGAAAAGTTATACTGAAACGTTTTCCCTTTTTGAAAAAACTTTTAGAAAACAAGTGTCAAAGTGGTAATTGTTTTTACACGAAATCTGATCGTTTAACTGGTACATCAATGTTTATTCCTGATAGTATTCATGATTTTGACTATAACAAGAAAAACTTTATTTATAATAAAACAGTATTTGAAATGGTGTACGACTTACCACCCGTAAGGACAGAAAAATATATAGGTTTTAAAAAAATTTAATGGCTTTTATCTTCTTTGAAGGTGTAGACAAAACCGGAAAATCAACTCTTCTTAAAGCTGTTGATCAAGCCACTAATTATCAACACTTTTGTATTGATAGGTGTTTAGGTTCCGCTTTTGTATATGATCTTATTACCCAGAGAAGAAACAGATTTAAAGAGTTATTAAAAATCGAGAAAGAATTAGCATCAATAAAATCAACACCAGTAATTACAATTCTTTTACAATGCGATAGAAATATTCTTATAGAAAGGATCAAAAAAGAGGATGAATCACCTAATGAAAGGATTTTATTACTCGACAAAGCGATTAAAGCCTATCAAAAATATCAACAAGTTTCTTTAATACCAATCGAAGTGGTGGATACAACCAATAAGTCTATTCAAGACACAGTTGATGAAATAATAGTTAAAATACAAAAATATGAAAAATAACGCAATCATCATTCAACATACTATTGATCTTTATAACAAAATTGAAACTAAGGGGACAGAAATAAACGGCACTAAAGAATTAGTAGGAGAAGTAATTGAGCTAGATATCACCAAAATGAATTTACTTGAGGAAGAAAACAGTATTCGAGATTCTTATGAAGCAAAGGGCATAAAAACCCAAGTAATTAGAAGTCTAGAACACAATCTATATGAATTAATTTTTAGAGGATTAAAACAGTCCATTGAACAACTTTTTTATTTTGACAAGACTCAAGACTACACTTCACGTAGATTCGTGTTTTCTACAACCGATTGTATCTCTCATGTCCAAATAATTTACAGACATAAAACAGCCATATTATTCATGCACATTCGAAGTACTGATGTTGTAAAACTTTTACCATGGGATGCACTTTTTGCTTGCAATTTATTAAATCGAATCTTGCTAGAGTGTAGATTTCCAGAAACTACTCGTAAAATAGTCAAAATTACTATGGGGTCTAGTCATTTTTATCTTAAACCTGCGTCTTTATACTAATATGAGTTCTGTGCAAATCAACACATTTTTTTCTCATATTCGCCAATGTCCACTTTATAAACAAGCAGCTCCTCCTTGCAGCAGAATTAAGAAATTTAAACCTGTACTAAATTATTTTTCTAGCACCCAACGCTTTATTATTATAAGTTCTGATCCATCCAGTGATACAAATAAAAAACTCGACGATACAGTACCTCATTCTGATTTTGCATTAAGATTTATGTCATTAATCTTTACAGGTAGTGACAAAGAAGAGTCTGTAAATAAAATACGCCATGAATTTTCTCAATTTCAACAAATATTTAATAGAAACTTTTATTGGACTCATTTTTGTAAATGCTACGCCCAAGGACACCCAAACAATTATTGTGCACAAACTTATTTAAAGAAAGAAATTGAAATAATTAATCCAGAATTAATAATTTGTCTGGGGAATAAAGTAGTTGATTTTTTACTAGGTAAAGACAATCTTTGTAATAGAGTCAACCAAATTTTACATTATCAACGAATTCCATTAATTGCGTCTTTACATCCCTCCAAGAATTGGAATCTCGCTAGACGACCCCAATATCAATTTAATGAAACCTGGCAGTTAATTAGAGATAATATTACTTACACAGAATCTGACTTAAAAATTATTAATAATTTATTGTCTGGTGAATCCTAAGCCTAAATTTTCAATCATATTACCAACCTATAACAGGGCCTATATTCTTTGGAAATCAATTCTTAGTGTTGTTAATCAAAGATATCCTTACTGGGAACTTATTATCGTAGATGATGGTTCAAACGACGATACAAAAAAATTAATTGCAGAATTCAATGATGAACGAATTAAGTATTTTTTTCAACCAAACCAAGGTCCTTGTATTGCTAGAAATAACGGATTAACACATGTTTTAGGCAAATGGATATGCTATCTTGATAGCGATAATGAATACAGAGACGATTATCTTTATTATCTTAATCAACATATACACGACAATTATTTAATTAAGTTTGGATTTTGCAATCAAAATGTAAGATGGGAACTTTTTAATACAGATGGTATTTTATTAAAATACACCGAAGAATCATCTTCTTTTGGTGACAACATTAATATTTTTGATGTAATTAATAGAACAAAACGCTTTGACACTAATGGTCTCTTTCATATAAATGAACCAGGTATCTCTTGGAGAAAAGAAATTAAATATATGCATGATTGGGAACTCTTATTGCAACTTGTTAACAAATATCCTAATGGTTTTTTACATATTCCTTTATCACTAGTCAAATACTTTTCTAGGTACGGTAAAGATGGTATGTGTGCTAACGCAAACTACCAAGATTGGCAAAATGACTATATTCAAATTTTAAAAATTCATAAACACAGTAAATATCGACCAAGTCAAAAATGGTTTAACGATAAGATTAAAAAATACAATAATCTCATTGTAAACAGCACAGGTAAAGATATTGAATCTCGCACTAAAGTTATTTTTAAATTATAATCTTCATTATTATGAACCATCCTCTTCAAGTCATATCAATCATTCTGGTTATCAGGGCAGAAAACAAATTTTTATTGGTAAAAAGATCCAAAACAGACGACATTTTTCCAGGATATTGGCAAAATATGGGTGGTAAGGTTGAAGTTGGGGAGACTGTAGAACAAGCAATTTATCGAGAGATGGTAGAGGAAGTTGGTTTAAAATCCAGTTCAACTCCCATCTTTCTACATAGTTATTCTTGGACAAAGGATTTTCATTCACCAACCAAATTAGGGTTAATTTTTCTGATTAAAATGCCACAGCAAATTAAAGAATTAAAAATAAAACTATGTGAAGAACTTGATGATTTTGGATGGTATTCCTTAGATGAAGCCAAAAAACTAAAAACCATCGGACTCAATAGTCCTACAGGTACTATTGGACAATTATTAAAATCTTTACAATATTTAGAACCCTAAAGAGATTAACCATTGATTCATTAATTAGGTATCACATTGTCGTTTTTTTAACCCTTCCGAAAATCTGAGTAAATACCCATCCGGATCCATCACTAAAATTTCCCGGCAACCATACTCCACCTTTCCCGCTCGATACCAACTATCTTTTACCCCTCTTTTTAGTGGATAATTATTTTTTTTCAAATTATCCATAATTTTTTGCACACTGGGAGTATCAATCTGAAAATTAATCCCTCTGCCAAAGGGGTATTCTAGTTTTTCCACCTCTTTTTCACCCGGTTTTAATTCTTGCAGCATAATTTGACTGCCGTTAAAAGATAAAAAAGCAAACCTAGGATTATCTCGGCCATATTCCACCTTAAAACCGATTATATCCACATAAAATCTTAAACTTTTATCCATATCACTTACCAAAAACTCAGCCAATATTGGTAAAAACTCCATCAACTTATTTTAACAAGTTGGAAAGTCAAAATTCAGCCCAGTATAATTATTAATAAACAGTATATGCAAATCATTTTCACCACCACCAACAAAAACAAAATTGAATCCGCACAGTTAGTCTTGAACAAATACAAAATTAAAGTTATAGGCACCGAAGTAACTGTAGATGAAATCCAAGCCGATACTCCAGAAGATTTAATCATTGATAAAGTTAAAAAATGTTATCAGCAGATTAAAAAACCTCTTATAGCCATGGATTCAGGTTTATTTATAGAAAACCTAAATGGTTTTCCTGGTCCTTATACTAAATACGCTATAAAAACGATTGGTGAGGACGGATTAATGAGATTGGTTAAAGGGATAGCTAATAATAAAAATATTGCTTATGTTCAACGTACCATTGGGTACACTGACGGTACCAATATAAAAATATTTAGTTCAAGAGGTTATGGACAGATTATTCAAGAGAAAAGAGGTACTAACGGCATGAATTATGATTTAATTTTCTACGTTCCTAGTAAGAAAAAAACACTAGCTGAACTAAGCACTCCGGAACAAGTTGAAGTTTGGGGAGACGCTTGGGATCAACTTGGACAATGGTTAATTAAAAATACTTAACAACATCGACCGCTTTTTCCAATTCTGTCTTTTTAATTTTTTCATCCGGTCCCAACACTAGTCCATTTTTACAAAACGACAGCTCTGTAAAATATTTGACTCCTTGTCCTTCACCTAAAAACTCGAATTCCTTAGGGATTGAAAAACTCACCGCTGGCACCGACATTAACACTTCAACTTTGACATTTTTTTGATTTAAAACTTGATTAAAGATTTGTGAATAATCATTTTTGCCATTTGGTGATGGTTTCAAATCAAAAAACGCACTGGCTCTATCGGGCACAATATTATCCGCATATCCCCCTTCTATTTGCACCAAACTAAATGGAGTTTCCGGATGAACAGGAATTTGTTTTACCTTCCTCCTTAAAAAACCTTTTCATCTTCTCTCTGAGAACTGGATTACTAAACTTAGTCAGTTTTAATGGATTTATCCATTTACGGAAGTTGACTTCCCTAGACTTTCGTTTTATATGGATTATACTGCTTTTTATAAAGTTAATTAGGAGGAAATATGGCATTTGAAGGTGAAATTCATCAAGCCCAAACCAAAATTTTGCGAGAATTATTATTCTTGCCCGCTACCAGTTTTACTAATTTACAAAAAATCACCGGACTAGAAAGCGACCACGCCAAATTTCACATCAAACGATTAGTTCAAACAGGCTACGTTGATAAAACAACATCCGGCAAATACCAATTGTCAATCAAAGGTCGCGAATATGCCAACAAACTTGACACTGACGCAGGCGTGATTGAAAGACAGCCGAAAGTTTCCGTTATGTTGGTGGTCGAAAAAGAAATTAACGGCAAAAAACACTACTTAATTCAGCAACGACTTAAGCATCCATATTATGGATTTTGTGGCGCGCCAACTGGCAAAATTCGTTGGGGCGAATCAATTCCTGCCGCCGCTAGTCGCGAACTGATAGAAGAGACGGGGCTTAAAGGAATTTTTGAGCATCGTGGCGTTTTTCACGAACGAGTTTTACACGAAAAGACTCACGAGATAATTGAAGATAAGATTTTTCATTTGATGTTTTGTGACAAATCATCAGGAAAATTAATGGAAGAGTACGAGGGTGGCAGAAACAGCTGGCAAACCATGGATTACGTCATGAAAAATGAAAAGACTTACAAAAGTTTCGAACTGGAAATGAATATGGCGATAAACAATGTGCCATTTTATGAATTACTACACAGCTATGGTGATGAGTTCTAACCCGTTTCTTTTACAGTATAAAATTCTTTCCCCAACTTCCACCACCTCATCATCTCTACCGAATTATAGACTGATTTCACAAAACCCACAATCTTCCTAGTAAAATATCATTATGTCCACTATCAAAAATAATTTCATCATTGTCAACTGGAGAGGGGAAGATTATTATTACCAATGGCTCAACGAATCAGATCCGGATTTACAAAAATCCAAAAAGACACTTGTCAGTGGTATTTGTTTTGACCACACCGGCCAAGTTATGATCATCAGAGAAAATGGAGAACTTAGATTTCCTGGTGGTAGCCCCAAGTCTACAGAAACATTTCTAGAAACTTTACATCGAGAAATTGAAGAAGAAGCCAATGTTTTACTTCAAAATCCTCAGCTGGTTGGTGGTTTCAAAGTCCAAAAAGCCAATAGTCAACAACCGTGGTTCATTCAAATGTTTTACATCGCCGATATTAAAAAAATTCTCAAACCACAAATCGATCCGGAAAGTGGTCAGATTCATCAAAGAATCTTTATCGATCCCGCGGATTTACCTAAATATCTGCGCTGGGGCAAAACCGGTGATCAGCTCTTTACCACGGCCCTAAAAAAATACCACCAACTCCACCCTAACAATTCCTAAAGATCTCTCCCTTCATCCTCTTCAAAAATTAGCTCCGTCGCCCGACTTAAATTAGCAAATCTCTTCATCGCCACCTTTTTTACCTCCGGAAAATTAAATTTTTCAAAATTTCTCAAATATTTTTTCTTACCTTCCTCTCCCTCCCAAAATTCCCGTAATCCCTCAATATTTTTACGGTTGTAATTGGCATATACCGCCGATACCAACAAATGAATAACTCCGAAATGATCCAATCTATCGGCGTCTTTAATAATTTTTGATTCGGTCCTGATTTCACTTTTTTCTGGTTCTTGTTCGGCAATAAACAGTGAAATCAACTCCAATTTATTTTTATCTTTAACAAATTTCCTCAAATATTTTGGCGCCAATTTTGCTCCTAAAGCCTCATGTGTTTCTCCGCCATAATTACCATATACCAATTCTCTGTTTTTGTTCACCGCCCTGATTTTGCCGATATCATGAAACAAGGCCGCCACCAACAGCGCCTCTATATCCAATTTTTCTTTCTTAAAACGATTATATTTGACAATTTTTTGACAATATCGCATCACCCTGACGCCATGTTTGTATCTATACCCCCAACCCCCACCTTTCTCCCATACATTTCCAAAAATCCTCTTATATTCCGCCTGTATTTTCTCCAACTCTTTTTGCTTCATTTTATTAATGACTAAGTATAACTTCCTTTAGTAAAAAGTTATAATAACTAATTCATGACAAAACCAGCAAAACCATTCGTTAAATGGGTTGGAGGAAAAAGTAAACTCATCCCGGAGATTTCGAAACTGATCCCTAACAAAATC
The DNA here is from genome assembly GCA_022837635.1 of Candidatus Shapirobacteria bacterium. Lineage (GTDB taxonomy): Bacteria > Patescibacteriota > Microgenomatia > UBA12405 > UBA12405 > UBA12158. The sequence goes on along the minus strand of JALHFY010000002.1, from coordinate 66,064 downwards.
AATAATTATTACGAACCATTTATGGGAGGGGGAGCCTTATTCTTTGAATTGTCTAATAAAAAACTCATCACAAATCATTCTTATATCAATGATATTAATAAAAAACTGATGAACTGTTATGAAATTATCAAGCAGGATCCTGATTCCTTGATCAAACTTCTAAAAAATATAGAAAAGGAATACAAAAAACTTAATTTAGATAATCAAAAAAAATATTTTTATCAAATTCGCCAAGAATATAATCAAAATTCATTAGACAATTTAACTTACTGCGCCTATCTTATTTTCCTTAACAAAACTTGTTTTAACGGAATGTATCGTGAAAATTCCAAAGGTGAATATAATATTCCCTTTGGCGATCAACCCAACCCAACCATTTGCGACGTAGGTAATATTCAAGCCGTATCCCACACCTTACACGATACTCATATTACTAGTACTTCTTTTGAGGAATCAATAAAAACTTGTAAAAAAAGTGATTTTATTTATTTCGATCCTCCTTATTATCCATTAAACACCACCGCCAACTTTACCAATTACTCAAAAAATAATTTTACTTTCAAGGAACAAATAAAATTATCAGAAACTTTTAAACAACTACACCAAAAAGGATGTTTTGTTATGTTAAGTAATTCCAATACAGATTTCATTAGAAAGCTGTATCAGCCGTTTAATATTCATGAAGTATACTCAGCTCGTTCAATTAATAGCAAAGGAGAGAAAAGAGGAAAAATCAAAGAACTAATTATTACCAGCTATTAGTCATTTTCACCATCAGGTACTGGTAAACCAAGTTCATGTAATGGCAGATAGTCAAAATAATACCGACAACCATCTATCGAAACAATGTAATCAAGTACATCTTTATACACCGGTTTATCAAACCATTCTCTGTTGAGAATATAAATAAACTTTACTTCTATATTTAATCTTGATAATAGTTTTCTGTACTGTTTGATTTTAAAATCACAAGTTTGTAGTTTTTCATCCGTAGAACCTGCTACTCTTTGAAACTTCACTTCTATGATAAATAAAGTATTTTTGACTATTACAAAAATCGAATCATCTGGTAATAATTTTTTTGATATGTAATCTTTATAATTTATTCCTCGTTTAGCCAAGTATGTATAGAGAGCATGTTTCTTAAATGTTTGAGCAACTTCTTTCCCGTGAAAATAAACAATATTATCCTTTATAGAATAACCTTTTTTAGAAGCTATAAATGTCAGCAGATCCACCTTACCTTCATAATATAAGCCTGTTTTTGTGTTAGCTCCACCAACACCACCTTGTATCATGTCTTTATTTTATCAAAGCTTTGTATCTTTTTATTGACAAATCTAAATATTCCTTTTCAGTGTCTATCCCTAAAAATTGCCGATCATTTGTTATGGCTGCAATACCAGTGGTTGAGCTTCCTGTAAATGGATCCAAAACAATATCTCCTTTTTTTGTACTCGACAGGATGATTCTATTGAGCAGTTCGAGTGATTTTTGGGTTGGATGTTTTCCAAAAACTTTTTCTTCTTTTCTTGGGGTATAAATAGCCCAAACTGATCTCATTTGAAAACCTTTCTTTTTCAAAAAGTCTTTGGGCCAATCATTATTTTTAACCACATCATAATTGAAAGTATGTTTAGCTTTTTTGTCTTTCCGAGCCCAAATCAAAGTCTCATGGCTGGCTGTAAAAAATCGACAACTTAAATTCGGTGAAGCATTAGGTTTATACCAAACTATTTCATTTAAAATTTTATAATCATTTTTTTGTAAAGCAAAACCACATTGATATATTGAATGGTAAGTTCCGCTAATCCATATGGTACCTTCAGGTTTTAATACTCTTTTACATTCTTTTATCCACTTGGTATGAAATTTTAAATTTTCTTTTAAACTTTTTCCCATATCCCATTCACCTTTTTTGACACTAACCATTTTCCCATTTTTACAAGTAAAGGTACCGTTTGATAAAAAGTAAGGAGGATCGGCAAATATCATATCAACCGAATTGTTTTTAATTTTTTTTAACACCTGTACACAATCACCTTTATAAAGACAGAAATTCGGTTGTTTAAAATACACTTCCATACTTACATATTACCCGATCAATACCCGAAGTAAAGTAGTTAATTTTCAATATTCATTCTTAATATTGATTAAATCACACCTCTTGACTTCGGGTTTATTTCGGTATATATAATGTACATTTCATAAATTTATACAAAAGTATGAAACACAAAAAACTAATAATATATCATTGGCATAAAATTAATTGGCATTTGTTTTATGTCAAGAATCCTTTTAGTGGTTCTATAAGTACCCACACAACTCCATTATGTCCAAACCCTAAATGTAATTGCAATCTAAAAAAATCTAAAGAAAAGTATTCTATAGGGGAATACAAGTATGAGTGTATAAACTGTGATTTTAAAATTACTCTTGATAAGCCAATTGAGGAAAAAACAGAAGACTTTATAAGCATTTCCAAGTCATTTAAGTTTAAAAATGCAGACATTATTAATATAGACGGAGAATTAATAAAAGTTAAAAATGAACACAAATCTGATGATGATTATTGGGTTGAAGTTAAAATTTCTAAAAATAAAAAAAATGAAGCTCAATTAATGGTGTTGGCTGGCAGTCGAAAAAGCAAAGATAAAGCTCAACTTTTCATAGAACCAAAAAATGAAAAGATGACTTTTGATCAAAACAACGATCATCCACGTCACATATTTACCAAAATTACCGCAACTTTTCGTAATTCACAGTCAAATATATCTCTTAAAAAATAATATTTTGTGGTCGTAAATATTCCTCCACCTGACTTTTTATCCAGTGTGACATTTTCAAATCCTGTCCCCATTTTTTACATTAAAATGTCAAAAAATTTGACATTTTTACCACTCAGAACTAAACTAAAGCATGATTGATGCACAATACATTGCCAAGTTACGTAAAAATCAAGGTTGGACTCAAGCCCAAATGGCTGCCGCTCTAGGTATTTCTCGTGCCACCTATATCGCCCTGGAAAAAAACGGTAGTCCCAATTTAACCTTGAACCAAGTTAGCAATTTGGCCAACAGACTCGGTGTTGGTACTACTGATATCATTTCCGAAAACATCTTAAACGAAGAAAAATATACTGAAGTTTTGTTAAACATGCTCAAATATGGTGCCGATGATGACGGTCAAATGACCAAAACCAAACTTGCTAAACTCATTTACTTAGCTGATTTTGCCTGGTTTTATTCACAACTAGAACCAATGACCGGTGCTCAATATCGCCGTTTGGACCAAGGTCCTGTTCCCAACCACTATTTTCGGGCCATTGATGAACTTTTTTTAGATGGAAAAATCAATATTCTCTTCAAAGACAATAGTCAATTGATTAGTCTTAGCGATACCGGCCAGCAATTCCAATCCAAAATCTTAAATACTCAAGAACAACAATTAATCCAGAAAATTGCCCAAAAATGGAAAGGTAAAAGAACTTCAGAAATCGTTGATTTCACTCATCAGCAACTTCCTTATCAAATTTGTAACCCCGGGGAAGTGATACCTTACGAATTAATCACCCAACAGGACCCCGATTATGTCTACTAATGACTATTCAGTTTTTATTGAAAGATTTGCCGAAAATCACTATATTCGCAAGTTTTCCAAAAAATATAAAGGTAAAGCCTGGAATGTCACTTTAACTGCCATCAGAGAATTTCTTCGTCGTTATGATAATATTGCTCCCAAGCATATTTCCAACACCGCACAGTTGGATATTATCTGTCCCATTGATTCCTGGATGATTGTTAAGCTTGATTTTAAGATTGCCGGTAGCAATATTTCCGCCAAAAGTTCAGGCAATCGCCTTATTGCCGCCGTTGATTCCCATAAAAAAACTATCAGAATCCTGTTGGTGTATTCCAAAAACGAAATTGGTGAACCTCGAGAAACCGACAAATGGAAAAAAATTATCGCCGAAAATTATCCCGAGTTTAAATCCCTGTTGAAATAATTTCCTCTTTCCTCCAACTTCTTTTCAATCAGTCTATATCCATTAGCGATACAATATTCTCATGGAAAGAGTCAAAGATGGTGCTAGTGCTTTAATCATGAGCCCTGACAAAGTTCTTCTTTTTCATCGGGACAACATTCCCACTATTCCTTCACCTGATTGTTGGCAAATAGTCGGTGGTGGCATTGAGCCGGGGGAAAGTCCCCGCGAGGCCGTGCTTCGTGAAGTTGAGGAAGAAGTTTCCGTTAGATTGCCACATTGTCAACATGTTCTTACCCGTCGGGGCAGTCGTGGCGAAAATGTCCATGTTTTTGTCGCTTTTGTTGACAAGGCAGATGAAGACAAATTTAAACTTGGTCCCGGTGAAGGTCAAGGTATCGCTTGGTTTACTCTTGACGAGGTGGCTAAATTAAAATTGACTCCCAGTACTCACCTTACTTATGTTGAACTTCGTCCTTTTATCGAAGAAATTATGCAAACTCGCCAAATCGACCCCTCCAAAATTGACCATGTCATTAAAATCTTTGATGAAAAATACGCACACAAAATATGAACCTTTATTTTGTTCGTCATGGGGCCACTGATGCCCGTCAACAGGCCAAAACTCAAACTCCTGATGAGCCTCTCAATGACAAGGGACTGGAGCAAGCTAAAAAATTAGCCCATCGTTTCGAAGATTTTAAATTAGATTTAGTTGTTTCTTCCTCCTACACCAGAGCCCTTCAAACTGCCAATTTTATTTCTAAAAAAGTTATCGCCAGTGATCTTTTTATTGAAACTAGAAAACCTTCAGAAATTGTCGGTCTCGCCTATGAAAATCCTCAGGTAACCTCTGTTTTAAAAAAAATTAAAGAAAAATTTGTCTCCGACCCCCATTGGCACTATTCCGATGAAGAAAATTTTTATGATTTACAAAAGAGGGGATACCAGGCTATCAAATTTTTAGAGTCATTTAATCAAGACAATATTTTAGTTGTCTCTCATGGTAACTTCATCAGTTTCCTCACCTCTCTTCTCTTTTTTGGCGATAATCTCACTCCTCAAATTGTCATCGATTCAAGAAAATTCCTTAGATTAGGCAATACTGGTATTTCCATTTTGACCAACGAACACGGCCCCTGGCAACTTAAATGCTGGAACGACCAAGCCCATTTGTTAGATTAATTAATATTTTTCCAGCGTCCTGTCACCTCTTAAAATCAACACTTCTTGACTCTCCAAAACTTCATACATTTCCTCAAAACTGGCAAACACATTTTTTAGTTTTTTAATTTCTTCTTTTGTCATCCACAAATTTTCCCCCTCCTCTACCTTTTCTTTCAACGTACCTTGGACATCATCCACTCGATAGACCCAAAAATATTTATCCTCTAACAATTTCCCGGTAGCATCAAATTCTCGTTGTTGCTTAATCGCTTTCAGACTAAATTTACCTGTTAAACCTGTTTCCTCAAAAAACTCTCGTTTGGCGGTTTCTTCCGGATTTTCTCCCCGACGAATTTTGCCTGAATGTGAACCGTACCAACCATACAGTGGTTCTTTTAATCGATGATGAATTAAATATTCCGTCACTCCCTTATTCTTACGAACAGCATGTAATGCCACCCCCAACTTGGCTTGTTTCTCTATCGTCAGTTGATCAGTATCCATCCTCCCCGCCAATTCCTTACCTTTATTAGTCAAAAAGTATCTTTGATTTTCCTTTTTAACCAAACCCCAATTACTCAATTGTTTAACATGAAAATTAAAATGATCACTACTTATACCGACTTTATTTAATTCGGAAAATCGTGCTCCTGGTTTAAATAATAAAGTTCTTAAAATTGAAAATTGATATTCATGTAGTTCTTCCATAAGGGGATTATAGCCCGCCCTTTTCTGAAATCTAGTGAAGTCGACTTTACTAGACTTTCAAATGATTTCAGTTTAAAGTTCGTCTATGAATTGCGAATACGAAACACTAAATCAACAAGTTGGTTATTTAGGCTCTAAAAGAGATGAAAAATATCGTCTTTGGGATCAGTCTTATGGGCCTGGTAATTGGCATCTAATTTGGAAATTTGGTCGCTGTAATTTAGATTTTATCCAAGCCTGTCAAATATATGAGGACGCCTACTTTATTTTTTTAAAAAATAATCGATTGATTCTTAAGGATTTAGTTTCCAGTGCCTCTGATGTGTATGATGATCATCCCAGCAATGTTCATTCTGGTCTTGATTACACCATTCAAGAAACCGTTCATACTCATCTCCAAGATATTGCTATTCGTAGATCACTATTTAGGCTGGGTACTGTTTTTGAAGGCCAAGAGCTAATTCAAATTAGAGATAGTCGGGGCACACATCCTTTGAGTTTAACTTTATCTCCCGGACGTGTTCCCTTTCATCAGCCGGAATTAATTATTCAACCAGAATTGACAGGTTGGTGGCAACTCGGAAGTGTCGAATCTTTTTACCAATCCAACCGATTTTTACAGGTGAAAAGTTCTTAACTCTCCCTCTTCCAATTCGCGGCGATAAAACTACTGATCGGCACCGCTAAAATCAGAGCAATGCTACCCACCAAGGTGCGGATAATTTCCTCAGCTATCATTTCATAGTTAATAATTTCTCCAAAAGGGTGGGGATTATTCACAAAGATTAACATCAAGGGCATGGCCGCTCCGGCATAAGCCAACACTAAAGTATTTACCATTGAAGTAATATGATCCTTGCCCACCACCATCGACCGATTGTACAAATCTTTGGCTTTTTTTAACTCGGCTGTGGTCGCCAATTCCTCTACAATGGCCGACTGTGACACAGTGATATCATCCAACACTCCCAAGGCCCCGATTACCATTCCCGCCAACAATACCCCTCGCATTTGTAAATTACTTTTATCCAAAGCCAACATTCCCGCTTCCTCCGAAGACAATCCGGTTAAATAACCCAACTTGATAAAAATCCATCCCAATATTGCCGCAATTATTAAAGTAATTACCGAGGCGATAATGGCAATCGTCGTTTTACGATTAACACCGTGAGACATATAAAAAGTTACCGGGATGATAAACAAAGATGACAAAATGGCGATCACTACCGGATTATCTCCCGCCAAAATCCGTGGCAACATAAACCAAAATACGACCAAGAAAGTTACTCCCATCGCCAACAGCGACCATGCCCCGCGACTCCCGGCCACCGCGATTAACAATCCCACAAAAATTATTGCTAACCACACCAACGCTTTGCTTCTCACAAAATCGACAATATAAGCTTCCCCTTCAGTGTTAACTATCACCTGGTCACCCACTTGATATTTGACCACGTTGGCCAGGGGATCATTGCCGTTTTCTATTTCTACCTGCTGACTTTTATCCAAACTTTCCACCACCAACTTTTGATACCATTGTTTTTTCTCCATCACCTCAATCTCTTTTTCCTCTAAAATTTCCACCACCTCACCCTGAAAACCGACACTTGGATTCTTTGCTACCACTATTTTTGGATTAATTATCCAGCACCACAGGGTTAACCATACTAAGATTTTTTTCATAAATTATTTTACTCCATCTTTATTTCTTGACACCCCCAGGGGGTGTATGTTAAAGTAAATTATGAAATCAAAACAGCAACGCCTCAACAATATTATCGGGCAACTGGAAGGTATTAAAAAAATGCTGAATTCTCAGGCCGATTGTCTGCAAATTTTGACTCAACTCAAAGCCGCTAAATCAGCTCTTTCCAGTCTCACTACCACTATTGTCGAAGAGCAGTTTGATTCTTGCTTTCCCAAACTTAAAAAAAGCGATAAAAAATTATTAATTAACTTAAAAAAATATGTCACCACCTCTTAACATTCTTGGTGTCGACCAATTCAAAACTGAAGTTTTAGACGAAAAATTACCGGTTTTAGTCGATTTTTGGGCGCCTTGGTGCGGACCTTGTCAAATGATGGCCCCAGTTCTGGAAGAGATTGCCAAACAATTTGACGGTAAACTCAAAGTCGCCAAAGTAGACACCGAACAATCTGACAACCGTTCTCTAGCCTTTGATTATCAAATTATGAGCATTCCCAACCTGAAACTTTTTTATCAAGGTAAAATTATCAAAGATTTTGTCGGCTTTAGACCGGCAGAGATGTTTACCGGCGAACTTAACGACGAATTGGCTAAAATTGAGGTAAAATAGGGGACCCATACCCGTAGCTCAATTGGATAGAGCGTCGGCCTCCGAAGCTGAAGGTTGGAGGTTCAAATCCTCTCGGGTATACCCCCGTATTGTATAATATCTCATGACCAAAACTCCCCAAAAACAGGCTAATTTAAATTATGATGAACGCTCCGCCGGAGGCATCGTTTATCGTGTCAACAATGGGGAAATTCTCTGGTTTGTCATCAAAACTCTCTCCAAAAAACGTACTTTGCGCCACGGTCAAAAAACCCGCCATACTATTTATAAGTTTCCCAAAGGTCATCTCAATCCCGGTGAAGTCCTAAAACAAGCCGCCATTCGCGAAGTGGAAGAAGAAGGTCGCATCAAAGCCACCATTATCGATAAAATCGGTTCGAGAGATTATATTATCTGGGACGAAGTTACCAACAAAAAAATTATCAAAAAAGTCACTTTTTTTCTGATGGAATATCGTGAAGACAGCAATCTAAAATATTACGATTCCGAGACTGTTATTGGTCGTGAATGGTACCACTATGACGAAGCTCTCAAAAAACTAGCCTATGATTTTGAACGTAATCTTCTCAAAAAAGCCCATGCCCGTCTTGTAGCTCTCCTCAAGGCTAAGAAATAATTATTGCTGCTTCACTTCCACCTTCAAACTTTTTCAAAATAACTCACACAAGCTAACTATATACAGTATTAATCTATGTTTTGTTAAATGCCTGTCTAATAACTCCCACCATTAACTTCCTTCTCTCTTTAAGAAACTCATCATATTCTAGTTCATAAAATTTTTGTGGAATAGCATGTTGAGCTAGCATTTGATTTAGCTCTTCTTCAGAAAAACGCTTTTTAAGCATCGCAAAATATTCACTTGGCGCACTATCACTAATTTCAATATTGTCTTCAAATTCTAAAAATGTCAGGTTAGCAATTTGGTTTATTTTTGCTTTGTCTTTATTTTTATCAAATCCATATTTCGCAATAAGATAATTTCTTGGGAAAATATGATGTCTTTCTAGACGCTTCTTTCTAATTTTTAATGATGGATCATAAAGATCACCGACCAGTTTACGAGAAAACAAAACCTGTGAACCAAGTTTATTAAGTGCTGCATAAAATGCGTTGGCTTCTGGGCTTCTTGCTGATGACGTTTCCATTTGTCCGACTAATGTAATATCCCAAAAATCATTAGTTAAATTCTCGTCAATTATTTTTTCCAGTCCGTCAATAAATCCATCATGACTAAACTCTTTAATTCTACTTAAATCCTTTTCAAAAGCGGTTTCTGGTGAAGAAGAATACCTTCCTGTCAAAGAAGACATTACAAACCATCGTCCGATAATTCTTTGTAGCTCATGGTTTTGGGTGTTAAAATTTTCTTTTCCAATCAGAAAAAGGACATAACTATACAAGACCGCATTTTTTGATGATATAAGTTCCTCGTCTTTATATCCACTTCCAATCAGAATTTTTAGAAAACTTTGCCAGTTAGTATTATCCAGAACTATTGGTAAGTTTAATTTTAATTTATCAAACTGTTGTGTTCTTAAATCTTCAGAAAATTCTCCAGTTTCCATATCACGTCCACGAATAACAGAATAAACATCTTTCATTTTTGCGCGGCGAAATGTCAAGCCCACTAAAACACGAAGCATATCATCCGGATCAGGTTTAATTAAATGATTAAAAGAAGAAAAGGGACTTTCTTTTTCCGGAATCGTCCTTGAATCAATACAAAATTGTTCAATTTCTGTTCTCCCTTCTTCCCAATAAACAGAAAGTAGGGTTAAAATAAAGTCGGCTTGCGTTAAACTTACGCCTTGACTATTAATACGGACAAAAATTTCCGATACAATTTCTTCATCCAAGTCTGGAGCTATTTCAAGAGCTGTCAGTGGATATTTATTAACATTAATAAGAGATTGAATGTTAGTAGAAATTATCTTTTCTTCTTCTCTTGTAATTTCCCGTTTTTCTTTTAATTGAGAAATAAAACTACTAATCACAGCATAGTCACCCTCTCCAGACCATAAAGCTGACAAATCAGGTATATATTCTGGGTCTCGGTCAGTAGCTGCATCACCAACCTTAAAGTTTGCGTCTATTGGACGAAATGCAATCTTAATTTTTTTACTTTCATAGTCAGGAGTTAAAACTTCCTGATTTTTCATTACAGCGAAAAGAGCAGTTAATCTTTGTTGTCCGTCAATTATTAAAAACCTTGGTATTTTTCGTTTTTTCTCTTCAAACCCAATATTTCTGTAATCACTTCTGTTTGCGTTTTCCCAAAAAAGCAGATAACCAATCGGATAACCGCGATAAATAGAATCAAACAAATCACGAACTTTTGATATTTTTTTGTACCAAACAAAAGGACGTTGAATATCAGGTAAAGCAATATCACCGATTTCAATATCGTCAATTAATTTACCGATTGTATAATCTGTTGTCTTAAAAACTTGTGCCATTCTATTAGATTTTAATACCTCATAATAGTTTTGTGTAGTTTTTAGCGGAGGGGGCGGGATTCGAACCCGCGAGGCCGATGAAGGCCGCAGACTTTCCAGGTCTGTGGAATGAACCACTATCCGACCCCTCCAATAGATTTTTTAATTTTCAAATAATCTTGATAACCGGACGGAGACTTTAAAAACATTTCTCTCCGAAAAGCTTCTTTCCGGCTACTAAATTTTTCGTAGTAAACTAATTTCCATGGTCTATACGGTTTAGTGGAAAATGTATGACCATTATTATGGTGTTTTAGTCTCAACATTATATTGCTTGTCGAGCCTGTATACCAATGTTTACCATCACAACTTTTTAATATATAAAGGTAATAATTCATACCTTTATATTACCAAGGAGGGGAATGAACCCCCAACGGGGTCCCTTTGGGACACTATCCGACCCCTCCTAATTTCACTTTTTTCCCAACCTTTCGGTTAGGCATAGTATTTTACCGATTTTTTGCTTTGAAATAAAGTCCAAAGACAAAAATCAACCCAGTTTTCTTTTTGAAAAATTAAGTTAATATTTATTTGTTGACGCTTTTAGAAACTAGTAATTTTATTCGACGATATTCCGGATCTTATCTTCCCCACAACACTTACTATCTTCTCAATCATGACCCTCTCTATACTACCTGTACCCCCGATTTTCGTACCTCTCGTACTGATCTTTTGAAAGCTCACTCTGAAGGCAAAAACAAACATTTTGAATATACCCAAGCACTTTTATCAGAATTTGTGACCGTTTTAGCTTTGGAAAAACCCCTGTCTTCACATAATTATAGTATCGATTTAGCTGCTCAATCCCTGGAACATGGTCAAGATCAGAGGGGAGTTGATATCCTCATTACCAATTCCCAGCAAAAAATTATGTTGGGTCTTGATATCAAGCTGGGTAAAAACTCTTCTAGTCTTAACTCCAACGGGGGACATTGGCTTGATAATCTTAAAGCCCCTTTTATTAATCTTACTCTCGGAAATTGGCGTGCCGATATTAAAGATTGGTTAAAAAATGCCGTTAAACCTAATATCAAAAAAAGCGGTAGTATCCCCGATATGCCTCAATTTAGAAGCTTTTTAATTCCTCGTATCAAAAACAGTCTCTTGTCTCAATATTCCATGCTTATCAATCGTTCTCCCCGACTTTTTATTCCCGAAAGTAGAAAAGATTGCCAAGTTTACCGCCAAAAATTAGAAGGATTAATCAATCTTTTTACTCAACTGGAGAGTTTATGATATCTTATAACTAATTATGAATACCAAAGAACTTCGAAATAACAAAAAATTTCGCCTCTTTCTGATCATTTTTCTCCTCTTGATCGCCGCTTATTTGTTATATTCCATGTCTTAATTCTATGGCTGCTCCAAAAATTCCTAAACTTAAAACTCTCCAAAATGCTCCTGATAGCACCAAAAAAATCGCTAAACCGGTGTTAATGGGGGTGATTGCTATTTTATTGGCCGCCTTTGGTTTGGAAGCTTCCAACAATGACTGGGATCTGGGCAAACTTATGTCCGGTTCCACTTTGGAAGAAGCCAAGGTTATGCGTGATATTGATGGTAACGTCGTCGAATCAGGCGGTAAATACACCGATGAATACAACTGTTCTGATTTCGAGACTCAAGAGCAGGCTCAAAAATTTTTCAAGAATGCCGGTGGTCCCAGTCGAGATGTCAATCGTCTTGATGGCGACAATGATGGCATTGCTTGCGAAAGCCTGCCTAAAGCTAAATAATTGGTCTTAGCTTCACTTAATCAATCTTTGCCCTGTTTTTCCATAATTTACCTCTAGACTTTTTTGGTCTTCAATTCTAAAATTGTATCTACATGAAATCGTTGATAACTTTTTACCGATTTTTAGGGAAATATAAATGGAGGATGCTTCTCTTCCTTTTCGTTTATTTTATTTCCATAATTTTGGAAACTATCCGACCTTATTGGCTCAAAGGTATTTTAGATGCAATTCAAAATTCTCAAAGCCATCAAATTTTTATCTATTTTTTACTTTTTGGCCTCTCTACTGTTGGTACCAATTTTATTTCCACTCTAGCTTTTTATTTCGCTGACCGGGTTCTTATTCCTTTAGCTAGACACATCAGAGAAACTGTTTTTCAAAAAGTCATGGAACTTGATTTTGCTTATCATGTCAATAAAAGCACCGGTTCTCTAATCAGTGCCTTTCGTCGCGGTGATGGCGCCGTCTTCTCTCTCTTTCATAATATTCATTTTGATCTTTTTTCCGTCTTCGTTTCTCTTTTAGTTACTTTATTTTTTCTTTTTAAGACTTCACTTGATATTGGTTTATCTCTGTTAATTTTAGCTATTGTTAACGGCTTTTTAATTTGGTGGTTAGTCAAACACAATCTCCAAACCCGAACTGACCTCAATCACGCTGAGGATCATGTGTCCGGTATTATTGCCGATTCCATGATTAATTACGAAACAGTTAAATTTTTTGCTGGTGAAAATAAAGAACGTCGCCGTTTGTCTGCCCAATTTGACGACTGGACCCAAAAATTATGGCGCTTTTCTAATTCCTTTCGTCTTATGGATATTGCTATTGGTACCACCTCCGGTATCGCCATGCTCTTTATGCTTTGGTTGGCGATTCAAAAATTAAACCACGGCTTCACTCTCGGTGATTTAGTCATGGTTACTGGTTTTATTACCGGTTTTTACTATGAATTTTTCAGACTCTTTTTTAGAGTCCGAGATATTGCCAAAAGCATCACTGATTTGGAAAAATATTTTGATATTTTAGATCAAGATACCCAAGTCAAAGATCCTCTTTCTCCCCAAACTATCACCAATCCCCAGGGCTATTTGTCTTTTAAGAACCTCTCTTTTACCTATCCCAAGGACAAAAGCAAAGTTATTCACGATATTAATCTAGATATTCACCAAGGCGAACAAGTCGCCTTTGTTGGTCGTTCCGGTGCTGGTAAAACCACTCTTGTCAAACTCCTCTTACGTTTCTACGATCCCATTCGTGGCTCTATCACCTTTGATGGTGTCGATATTCGCCAATTAAGCAAAAGCCACCTTCGTTCTCTGATGGCGGTAGTACCTCAAGAGCCGATCATGTTTAACAATACAATTAAATTTAATCTTGCTTATGGCCGTGAAAATGCTTCCATGGCTGATATCCGTACCGCCGCTGCCGATGCCAATATTTTAGACTTTATCGAAAAATTGCCTAAAAAATGGCAGACTGAAGTTGGTGAAAGGGGAATTAAACTTAGTGGTGGTCAAAAACAACGTTTAGCCATCGCTCGGGCTCTTTTAGTCCAGCCAAAAGTTCTAATTTTTGATGAAGCCACCAGTAATCTTGATTCCGCTTCCGAGCGTAAAATTCAACAAGCTCTTAAAAACGCTTCCAAAAATCGCACTGTCATTATTATTGCTCATCGTTTTTCTACCATCCGCAACGCTGATAAAATTGTCGTCCTCAGCAATGGTTCTATTTCCGAAATCGGTAAACACCGAGAACTGCTTCAAAAAGGCGGTCTCTACAAAACTCTCTGGACCCTCCAATCCAAAGGCAAACTGATTGAAAATGAAAGTTTAACTGATAGATAAATAGTGTCTCCGTGTCTACTGCCAATAATTTGAAAACGTGACAATTTGTCACACTTTCATTACCTTCTTTCCGTAATCTTTCTTTAAATTTTCTCCAATAAAGTAACTCAACATCTCTACCAGTCACTTAGTTTTGTCGAATACGGTCGTCTACCTCAAGGTCTATTCTATAAAGACCAATTCATTGACGAAGTTCTGATGTACAAAACCATCTGATTTTCCCTATCTCTTCATGTTAAAATATCGCATGGACAAGAGTTATTCTTCAGCCAACGAAGAGCAAATTTATTCCCTTTGGGAAAAATCCGGCGCCTTCACTCCCAAAATCGACAAAAATAAAAAACCTTTTTCCATTATTTTGCCTCTACCCAATGCCAACAATCCCATGCACATGGGCCACGCTCTTTTCACTGTCCAAGACATTCTCATCCGCTATCATCGTATGTTAGGTGATCCCACTTTGTGGCTTCCTGGCGGGGACCATGCCGGTATCGAAACTCAATTTGTTTACGAAAAAGAATTACAAAAACAAGGTCACAGTCGTTTTGATTTTGATCGTCAAACCCTGTATCAACAGATTTGGGATTTTGTCGAAAAAAACCGCACTTTGAATCAATTTCAAATGAAAAAATTGGGTTATTCTCTCGACTGGAGTCGCTATCATTATTCCCTCGAACCTCAAATTTTGGACAACGTCCGCGCCACTTTCAAAAAATTATATGACGATGGACTGATTTATCGTGACGAAAAAATTGTCAATTATTGTACCCACTGTGGCACCGCCTTTTCCAATCTCGAAGTTGAACATAAAACTGTTGCCTCTCACTTGTGGTACATCAAATATGGCCCCTTGACTGTCGCTACCACTCGCCCCGAAACCATGCTTGGTGACACTGCCGTTGCTGTTAATCCCGCCGACAAACGCTATCAACATTTAATCGGCACCACTGTCACTTTGCCTCTAGTCAATCGAGAAATTCCGGTCATAGGGGATAAATCTATCAGTCTGGAATTTGGCACCGGCGCCGTCAAAGTCACTCCCGCCCATTCACCCGAGGATTACGATATGGCCAAAACTCACCAACTTGAATTTATCCGTATCTTTGATTATGACGGTAAATCCAATCAAAATGTTCCCAAAAAATATCAAGGCCTCTATCCCAAACAACTTCGTGATCAAGTTGTTGCCGATTTAGACACAGCTGGATTTTTGGAAAAAACTGAAGATTATACTCACGAGGTCGGTCATTGTTATCGTTGCGGTCGCCCCATCGAACCCATCACTGCTCCTCAGTGGTATCTCAAAATTGATAAATTGGCTCAGCCCGCCATTCAGGCCGCTAAAGAGGGTAAAGTTAAATTTTTCCCTCTTCGTTTCAAAAAAGCCTATCTCGATTGGATGGAAAATATTCGTGACTGGAACATTTCCCGACAAATCGTTTGGGGTCCGCAAATTCCTGCTTGGTATTGTCTCGACTGCAATCCTCAAATCAAACTTAATTTCTTGGATAAAAACAAAAACTTAATCAGTGGTGTTTATGCCGATCTCAAGGATAAATACTCTTTTGAAGACATCAAATCCGGTCTTCAATCTCTATTGGCTCCTATAGATACTAAATATCTTGTCGATATCTCCACCGGTGAGACCTGTCCTCATTGTCACGGTCATCATCTACTTCAGGAAACCGATACCTTTGACACTTGGTTTCTGAGTGGTCAATGGCCTCTCTCGACTCTGGGTTTTAATGTTGCCGATCCCAAAAATTCCAGTGAAGACTTCCACTATTTTTATCCCACCTCCATCATGGATACCATGTGGGATATTCTCTTTTTCTGGGTGGCTCGAATGATTATGTTCGGTCTCTATTTAACCAAAGAAGTGCCTTTTAAATTGGTCCACCTCCATTCCCGTGTTGTCGACGCCAAAGGTCAAAAAATGTCTAAAAGTAAAGGTAATGTTATCGATCCTCTGGTCATGTCGGAAAAATATGGCGCCGATGCTCTCCGCATGTCTTTGGTTTATGGTATTGCCCCGGCTAGCGATTTTATCGTGTCCGAAGATAAAATCCGTGCCCAACGCAATTTCGTCAACAAAATCTGGAACGCTTCCCGTTTTGTGCTGATGCTCATCGACAAATTCAAACAACAAGATCCAAATTTAAATTTCTCTCTCCCTGCCCTGTCAAGGGAAGGGTCGGGGAAGGGTTTCTCTCCCTCCGATCTCTCCATTCTCACCTCCTTAAACAATATCATTGACTCCACCAATCGTGACCTTGGTCGTTATCATTTTGGTCAAGCCAGCGAAAACCTCTACCAATTTTTCTGGCATGATTTTTGTGATCTTTACATTGAAGATGCCAAAAATCGCGGTCCCGAAGTCGTCCCGGTTTTGTTGACTGTTTTAATCAACTCCCTGAAGCTTTTACATCCTTTTATTCCCTTTGTTACTGAATCAATTTACCAAATCCTTAGGGAAAATATCCAACTCGACGAAGATCAACTTATCACTTCCTCTTGGCCAACTCCGGTATCACTGCCTCAAAAATAGTCGAGTCGTCTTTAATCTCAAACACCAACCCTTGGTATTTTTTAACAATCTTTTCATATTTTTCCCGATTTTTATTTTCCTCTGCCGCCAATTTCAATCTTTGAGCAATTTTTGCCTCACTGTCGCCTCTGGTTCTCATCCTATTTTTTAACATCTCAAAATTCTCTGCCGTCACCACTAAAAGTACCGGCAAAAACTCCGGATTTTTTTGCAAAAATTCCTCCAAACTTTCTTGGGTAATCGCCAAACTTATTGGCGCTTTGGCTAAATCTTTTTTATGCCAGCCATAGTTAAATCCACCGTACTTTAGGGTAAAAAAGAAATCATTTTTCTGCTTCTCAAACTCAGTCGCACTCAGGGCAATTAATTTTTCTGGATTTTCCCCGGGCCTCAATTCTCGGTCGGTATATTTTGGGATCTGGAAGCTTAAACCTCTTTTTTGCAGCTCCTCTTCCAAAAAACTTTTACCTACTCCCGACGTCCCGGCGATGACAATATTTTTCATTTATCTATCTCGTATAAAAAAATATCTTTTGTTAATTCTTCTTTTTTAATATTTTTAAATTTTCCTAAAGAAGACACTTCCCACACAGTTTCCTCTTGAACTGGTCGACTAGCCGGCGCCACCAAAAATAATTTCTTTGTCATTGGATAATCTTCTACCCCTAAAGGCGGACAATCATGAGCTATCAGTAAAAATCTAATATCATAAGATCTTGTATCTCCACTCACCGTACTGGCAACATTATAATTTTCTGGGCAACCATTTTCTAATATTTTAGCCACAACCTTCTTTTGTGTCCATCCGATTGGATGACCCAAGGGAATGTAGTCGTGAATTAATAATGTTTGTAACCAGCTGACACTTAATACCACTCCCACAGCCAAAATGATTTTATTTTTTTTGATTTTAGAAAACAGAATTGTTAATCCAACCAGCAAGAAAACAGTCACAGAAAAAACAAAGTAATAGCTTGCCATCTTACCGCTAGCTGACGAATTCAATCCTACCCAAATCAATGTTCTTATATTATAAAAATTATGTCTGAACTCAAACAAAAACCAAGGCAAATCACCTATTAGAAAAAACAAAACTATCACCAAATTTTTCCATTTCCATAATTGACTATTTTTTAAGAGTACTAAAAATAATGGAATTACCCATAATACAGCTGAATAATGAAAGCTAAAACTTAACCCCCATAAAAAGCCCACCACCGCTAAATAATATGTTTTTTTAGTTTGTAAATATTTATCTAGACTGATTACTGCCAATATTGATAATGGTATTAAAAAATGAGGATTCCAAAAAAAACGACTATGAATGATTAAATATTTGGAAAAAGTTATTAATGCCAAAACCATCAGAGACTCAACCGGTCCATATTTCTTGTACAACCAATAAACAAAATACAGCGCAAATGCCAATTCCACCAACAGTAAAACTATACTAATCCTGATAGGATTCCATCCAGTTAACATTCCCAGACTGGCTAACACATAATAATATTGTGGTCCGATAAAAAAACCTCTATCCATAAAAGTTTTTGAGCTAACCATAGGTCCAACTAATCTAATTTTTTTACTTTTAACCATTTCAAAACTTTCCAATAAATGCAGACCTTGATCCAAATGATAAGTAGTTTTTAATTCAAACTTATCCAGTCGTAGAAACAGATAGATTACCACTAACAGTCCGACTAAAATGACATAAATTTTTTTCATTTTTTACCCAACAATTCTTTCATTTTTTCTAAATTTTTTTGCATTTCCGGGGTTTCAAAATGTTTCCGAGCGGGCTCCAATTTTTTAATCAACCACTCCGCCAGAGCATTTTTTAGATCAAGTGGAAATAATTCTCCCGAAGCATAGTCTTTTTCCAGTTGAGAGTATCTGGTGTAAGTTTTGTTACCTCCAAATTTTTCCGGTCTTTCAATTACAAACTCACCCTCATCTTCTCCCCAAAACACCAATGTTTTTACCCAACTTAACAATGGATTAAACTCTACCACCTTCGGTGGTCCATAAGCCTTTTTAATTTTATCTTTTATCTCTTCAGGACTGTCATGAACAAAAATGGCACTTCCCGGTTTCGACTTACTCATCTTTAACGATTCATTGTCGTTTTGACCGGGTTCCGGTCCGGTTAGTCCGGCAATTAAATTGTGATGAACCGCCACCGGTGTCTGGTAATTTCCCGGAATTTTTTTGATTACCTCTCTGGCAATCACATGAGCCTTTCTTTGATCCATACCTGCATGTATTAAATTGATGTCCAAGGTGGCTATGTCAGCCACTTGCAGTGGGGGATAGAAAAGTGTCGCCATATCCACATCATCACCCAGTTCTTTTCCCATAATTGAGATACTTCTTTTATTTCGTGACAGGGTGATATGTTTACCAATCTCCATAAAATTTTGCCACTGCATCGGGTTTTTCTCATAAAATTCCTTGCCACTGATAAACTCCACTTCATCCTGATCAACTCCATGACATTTGAGGGAGGCGATCAAAGCTTCCTTGAAATAATGCTCTGAAGCCCAGCGGATATCATCCCATTTTCCACCCAATTTATTATTCAAAAAAGTATGAAAATCAGCCAAAAATACCCGACATTTCACCCCAGCTCTTAAAAAGTCGGCAATCTTACCCATCGACACCAAACCCGTTCCCAAATGTACCAGTCCCGAAATTTCAAAACCGATATAATGTTGAATCTTTTTTCCTGATTTCAACAGACTTTCTAAATCTTTTTCCGTCAACACCTCTTCGCAGTTACGGGTAATTAAGTGCATTTTTTCTTTTATGGTCATAATTTGAATTATAAACTAATAATAAATTTGACAATTGTTTCTGATAATTGACTCAAAGAATTTATTTCCACCCACTCATGATGACTGTGTGCTCCAGCTCCCTTAGCCGAAGTGACAATTATCGGTATTTTTAATTCTTGCCATAAAAATCTGGCATCCGAGGCTCCGTTTTCAATGACAAAACCCGCTTCTTTTTGATGGACTGCTCTAAAGGCCTGTTGCCATTTTTTAATCAACGGTTGCTCCTTTTTTATCTCAAAAAATAAGGCTTCATCAATCTTTTCCCATTTACATCCAATTTTTTTTGTTACCTGATTTAAATTTTTCACCATCGCTTTCACTTCAGTTTCTTGTTTAATTCTGATATCCATCACCGCTTCAGCTTTGTTGGGTAGCATATTAGTTGTCTGACCACTATGAAATTGACATAGTGTTGCTGTCGTTTCTTCCGGCTTTTTCCCATTAATTTTTGCCAGTATTTCGCCACAACATTTTCCTAAATTTTCCGCAGCATTGATGCCTTCCCAAGGTCTGGAAGCATGAGCTGATTTTCCTCTAGCGGTAATTTTTATATGAAAGGGTGCTTTTTGAATTAGAACCACATCTTCACTACTACCATCAGGAATTAGGGCCATTTTAATCTTCCCCAATATATTTTTTGCTAAAAATGCCGCTCCCTTAAAACCACCCACTTCTTCATCACTAGTAACCGCAAAAATAATGTTTTTATGACCTGCTTTCCATAATTTTATAAAAGCATCCAAGGTCGCCACCAGCGGTCCTTTCATATCTAAAACCCCTCTGCCAAAAAATTTATTGCCGACTTCTTTAAATTTAAAACCTTCATTGGTCGCTGGTACCACATCAATATGACTTAAAAATAGAACCCCAGCCTGTTGTAAATTTCCGGCTATCAAAAAAGGCACACCCTCATTTACATCGATAAATACCGGAATATTTGCTTTATTTATTTCCAGCTCAATCAGTTTCAGTGCTTTTAGACACTGGACCGTCTCCTGGCTTAGCGATTTTATCTCTACCAATTTTTTCAATAGAGATTTGTTTATATTATTTTTCATCAGTCCGACGGGCAAGAGTTGCACTTGCTTAAAACGCTTTTACAGAGCGTCACCTAACTGTTCGGTCACCGTCGGTACAAAAAAAGCCCTCGCCCTTATAAGACCAAAAAGGTCTTACAAGGGTGAGGGCTTCTCACGGTACCACCTTGTTTCGTAGATAAAAAATTATCTACCTTATTATCGAGTACTTGCTTTCGCAGTGATACTCTATCTCTGTTTAGGGAGAACCCTTATCGATTTTGTCGATATACTCCGGGGGTGTATTATGTCCCCATCAACGCGTTCCAAATTTAAGAAATTCTAGCATATAATTACTCTATGTCAAACATTTATCTCTTCCGTCACGGACAATCTGAATTTAATCTCAGTAAAACTTTTACTGGCTGGCTTGATTCTAAATTAACTCCCTTGGGTGTTGAACAGGCCAAGGCTTTGGGGCAAATGCTTAAAGATAAAAAAATTGATGTCGCTTACACCAGTCGACTTTCCCGAGCTGTTGATACTCTCAATGAAGTTCTTAAATTTCATCCCGAATGTCAAAACATTATTACCGACGACCGCATAATTGAACGTTCTTATGGTGATTTGGCCGGTCACACTCACGCCGAAACTATCGAAAAATATGGTCAAGAACAGTTTGACAAATGGCACCGTGGTTGGGCCGACAAAGCCAACAATGGCGAATCTTTTGCTGATGTCGAAATCAGAGTTAAATCCTTTATTGAGGATCTAAAGAAAAATTATACCGGTCAAAATCTGGGTATCGCCATTTCCGCTCACGGCAATTCCATCCGCCTCTTTAGAAAAATCATGGAAAATGCCAGCATCGAAGACACAGTTTCCTGGACCATCCCCTACGATCAATATTTCGAATACAAAATTTAAAACCCACCGCTCCAATAGATATTGGAGCACCTCCCTTGATGAAGGGAGGCTCCTTTTTCAAGGGAGCTGTCCCGATTTATCGGGACTGAGGGTTTAAATATTCTTCAATTCTCATCAATCGGTTGTATTTTGCCACTCTTTCTCCTCTAGTCGGTCCGACTTTAATATATTCACTTCCTACTGCCACCGCCAAATCTACCAAAAAAGTATCATTTGATTCTCCACCGCCTCGATGAGAGGGGATAGTCCACAACTCCTTCTCTATTGCCAATTTACAACATTCAATTGTTTCACTCACCGTTCCCGCCTGATTCAGTTTTATCAAAATTGCTGTCGCTGCTTTTTTTTCAATCGCTTCTTGCCACAACTTCGTATTAGTGACTGTTAAATCATCAGCCACAATTTTTATTTTTCCCTCCACTTTTTCTACCAACTTTGGCCAATTTTCCCAGTCGTATTCCGACAACATATCCTCCCAACTGACAAAAGGATATTTGCCTATCCATTGAGCAAAATATTCAATCAATTCTTCCGGACTAAAATCCCTGTTTTCCAATTTTAAGTGGTATTTTTGAGTTTCCTGATTATAAAATTCCGATGCCGCTGCATCCAAAGAAATGCCCGCCTCTACTCCGGGTTGGTAATCGGCATCCTCAATCGCCCTCAGCAAATATTCCATCGCTTTTTCATTATTTTCAATCCCGTTGGGAGCAAAAGCGCCTTCATTACCAACATTAGTTGATTTACCTTCACTCCCTAAAATCTTTTTTAAGGCCTCATAAATTTCCATTGTCATTCGCACATTTTCCGCCGCCCCTTTATTGCCCAAGGCTGAGATTAAATATTCCTGCAAATCGGTGCTGTTGTCCGCATGTTTACCACCCTCAATCATCACCACCATCGGTTTTGGTAACTTGGTACTTTTCGGTAATTCAAATTCGTTTTGTAAATACTCGTAGAGCATTTGTTTGTTTTCTATCGCTTGAGCTCTGGCATAAGCCATACTTACCGCTAAAATCGCATTACCTCCCAAATTTTCTTTATTATCGGTACCATCCAGTTCCAACATCTTTTGATCAATATTTTTCAAGCCTTCCATACCGATTATGGTCGGTGCGATTTTTTCCTTAATATGGGACAAAGCCTTCAACATTCCCTTGCCGTTAAAGCGTCTGGAATCAGCATCCAACAACACCACTGCCTCTTTACTGCCGGCACTGGCGCCATATGACACCGATGCCTCTCCCACCACTCCCGACTCTAAAATTGCTGTGGCTTCCACTGTCGGCGCTCCGCCACTCGCCAAAATCTCTCTGGCTTCAATCTGTTTTATTTTCCCCATGACTAATTTTACCTGTTAAAAAATTTTCTTTCTAATATCAATTCTGCTTAGGTTAATATCTGCTGGTTGTTTCAGTATCAACATAGCCACTTCAGATACATCCTTTGGATCCATTAGTGTGTTTGGTTCCTCTTTTGTATAATCACGACCACCAGAATTAGCAAAAATATTAGTCCTAATTCCTTCAGGATAAATTGCCGAAACTTTTATTTTTGTATTAATTAACTCTTGTCTCAGTGCTTCAGTAAAACCAGTGACAGCAAATTTACTGGTAGTATACAAAGTGTATTCTCCATTAGCTTCAATCCCAGCTACAGAAACCACATTCAAAACTTGACCTTCATTTCGCTCTTTCATGCTCGGTAAAAAAGCCTTGGTACAGTAAATCGTTCCCAAAGTATTCACTTCTATCATTTTTTTAGCTTGATCATTATTTACTTCAAAAAAGCTACCTGCAAAATAAACTCCTGCATTATTCACTAAAATGTCTATTTTTTGATATTTATCTAAAATCTTTTTTGCTACTTCATTTACTTCCTCAACCTTTGAGACATCACACATATAATAATCTGCTTCCTCGCCCATATTTTCAATTTCCTCTTTACCTTTTATTATTTCTTCTTCTATCTTGGAAACTAAAATAACCTTAGCTCCATTCTTAGCCAAATCTAGAGATATTTGTTTTCCCAATCCATCTCCGGCCCCAGTAACCACTGCAATTTTGTCTTGAAGATTATTCATATTTCAATATTTTTTTGATTAATTTCTTAACTCTCAAATCTTTAATCTGTCCCATTCTATCATTCCAACCCACCTCTTTTTTCATCCACAAGTCTACATAACCTGTTTTATTAGTGGCACAAATGGCATCAATTTTTCTTTGTTCCAGATTTTTATAAATATACAACCACTCATCAATCCACCAGATGTTTTTGTAAATTTTTCGCAAAAATCGCATCATCTTTTTTCCATCCAATCCCGCGATTTTATATCTGGCAGGGGAATATTCCATAAAAATTATTGGTTTATCTTTGGTAATTATTTTTTTCGCCCCCGCCACCACTTCCGGCTCCCACCCTTGAGTATCGATTTTAATTAAATCCACCTGTTCTTTCACTAATTCATCTAACTTAATTACCTTTACCTTCTCCCTTTCTTCAAAGGGAGATACGTCCCGCTCCGGCGGGACGAGAGGGATTTTATATAATTTATGGTCACCCAAATTCTCTTTTGACTTATACAGATTTAGTCGACTCTTTTTACTTCCCGCCGCCGCTCTTATCGCCACCACATTTTTTAAATTATTCGCCAAAATATTTTTTTTCAAAATTTCGAAGTTAGTTTTGTCCGGCTCCAGGGCGTAAACCCTTTTCACCTTATCCGCTATTAATATAGTGTAATAACCGATATTGGCTCCCACATCTATCACCACTTGATTTGCTTTCAACTGTCTTAAAATCAACTTCGTTTCATAAGGCTCATATTTTCCCAACGCCACCCTTTGACCAATAAATCTATCATCACTTCTATAATAAAACTTGCTTTGTCCCAGTCTGGTTTTAATTAATTTCACAACTTATTATCTCAAACCCCTTGACCTATTTTCTCTTTTGGCTATAATATTAGCAGTCTACCTGTCCGACTGATAATTATAAGTTCAAAAAAATTTTATGTCCCATATTCAACCCGTTTCCGGTTACATTTTAGTTGAGCCTATCAAGGCCGAAACCACTACTACTTCCGGTATCGTTTTACCTGAATCTCACGAAGAAAAACCTCAATCCGGTAAAGTCTTAGCTGTTGGTGGTCCTATCTTTGATGATGGTCACGAAATCAAAGCTCCCTGTGCTGTCGGTGATACTGTTATTTATCGCGAGTGGGGTGGCAAAGAATATAAAGAGGGCGACAAAAATCTCCTCATTCTTAAATTCGAAGACATCATGGCTCTTATTAAATAACTATTTACTAATTATCTATTTATCTAATTATCTAAAACTATGGCAAAACAACTTAAATTTGGGGCAGATGCCCGTCAATCTCTCTTAAAAGGTGTTAATATTTTGGCCGATGCTGTCGCCACCACTCTTGGTCCCAAAGGTCGCAACGTCGCGATTGAAAAAAAGTGGGGCGGTCCCACTGTCATTCACGACGGTGTCTCTGTCGCCAAAGAAATTGAACTTAAAAATCCCTATGAAAATATGGGGGCTCAATTGGTCAAAGAGGCGGCCAGTAAAACCAACGATGTCGCCGGTGACGGTACCACTACCAGTACTGTTTTAGCCCAGGCCATTGTCAATCAAGGTCTTCAAAATGTCACTGCCGGTGCTAATCCCATGATTGTTAGAAAGGGTTTAGAAAAAGCTCTCGCGACTGCCATTGAAGAACTCGATGGCATGAAGTCAGATATCAAACATGATGATCGTGAATCTATCGAAAAAGTGGCTACTATTTCCGCCGCCGATGAAAAAATCGGTAAAGAAATTGCCGATGCTTTGGTTAAAGTTGGTCGCAATGGTTTAATTACTGCCGAAGAAGGTAAAGGTTTGTCTTTGGAAACCAAAGAAACTTCCGGTATGGAATTTGATAACGGTTTCCTCTCACCTTATTTCGCTACCGATACCGAAAAAATGGAGGCGGTCATCGACAATCCCTACATTGTCATTACCGACAAAAAAATTTCCTCCATTCAAGATATTCTTCCTTTCTTGGAAAAATTGGTTAAACTGACTAAAAATTTTGTCATTATTTCCGAAGACATTGATGGTGAAGCCCTGGCGACTCTGGTAGTCAACAAACTTCGCGGTACCTTTAATGTCTTGGCGGTTAAAGCCCCCGGTTTTGGTGATCGTCGTAAAGCCATGCTTGAAGATATCGCTGTCTTAACTGGTGGTCGAGTCATCTCTGATGATTTAGGTATTAAATTTGAAAACGCCGATCCGGCCGAGTACTGTGGTCAAGCCGATTCAGTTACCGCTGACAAGGATAAAACCAGAATTATTGGCGGTGCTGGGGACAAGGCTGATGTTGACGCCCGAGTTCACCAACTCCAAAATCAACTTGAAGCTTCCACTTCCGATTACGACAAAGACAATTTTCGTGAGCGCATTGCCAAACTGGCCGGTGGTGCTATCGTCATTCAAGTTGGCGGTGCCACTGAAGTGGAAATGAAGGAAAGACTGGAAAGAGTCAAAGATGCCATTGATGCCACTAAGGCTGCCGTCGAAGAGGGGATTCTCCCCGGTGGTGGTGTATCTTTGTTAAAAGTTGCCCAATCTTTGGATAAACTTAAAGCTGACAGCGACGAGGAAAAGGTCGGTATTAATATTCTTAAGACCGCTCTCGAACAACCCATCCGCAAATTGGCTCTTAACTGCGGTGAAGATCCAGGCTATGTTTTAAGCAAAGTTAAAGATGCTCTGACTGATGACCCCAAATCAGATATTGGCTATCATGCTCTGACCGGTGAATTTGTCTCTATGACCAAAGCCGGTATTCTTGATCCCGCCAAAGTCACCAAGTCGGCTCTCACCAATGCTGTTTCTGTCGGTACTATGATTCTCACTACCGATGTTCTCATTGCCGACATTCCTGAGAAAAAAGCTCCCACTCCTGACATGAACGCCATGGGTGGCATGGATGGAATGATGTAAAAATTCACTCTGGTCGAATCAGGCGTCGTCTGTTACATTAGTAGTGTATGAAAAAATTAGTCTATTTCTTTGGTAACAAACAAAGTGAAGGCGACGCCTCACAAAAATTTTTACTAGGTGGCAAAGGGGCCAACTTGGCCGAAATGAGTAAGCTGGGTATTCCTGTTCCTCCCGGTTTTACTATTTCCACCGAAGTTTGCCGTGCTTATTATCAAAATAATCAAAAATATCCCGCCACTCTCAAAAAAGAAGTTGACGCTAACTTAAAAAAACTAGAAGCTGCCACCGGTAAAAAATTTGGTGATCTCAAAAACCCGCTTTTAGTTTCCGTCCGCTCCGGTGCTGCTGCCTCCATGCCGGGGATGATGGACACTATCTTAAACCTCGGTCTTAATGAAGAAGTTGTTAAAAGTATTGCCGAAACTACGGGCAATCCTCGCTTTGCCTGGGACTCCTACCGTCGCTTTGTTCAGATGTACAGCAATGTCGTCGAAAACATCGATCATGAAAAATTCGAGCATGTCATCAATAAAGTTAAATCTCAAAAAGCCATCAAAGAAGATACCGATATGACCGCCGACGATTGGCAAACAGTGGTCGCTGGTTATAAAAAAATCTTTGAAATTGAAAAAAATCGTCCCTTCCCTGATGATGCCGAAACTCAACTTTGGGGTGCTATTGGCGCCGTCATTGGCTCTTGGAACAATGCCCGAGCCATTACCTATCGCCAACTAAATCATATCGATGAATCCAAGGTTTTTGGTACTGCTGTCAACATTCAAGCTATGGTTTTTGGCAATCTGGGCGCTGATTCCGGTACCGGTGTCGCTTTTACCAGAAATCCCTCTACCGGAGAAAATTTACCCTATGGTGAATATCTAATGAATGCTCAAGGTGAAGACGTGGTTGCCGGTATCCGTACCCCCAAACATTTGGACGCTCTCAAAGAGGACAATGAAGTGGCCTATAAAGAATTATTAACTATCTTTGATAAATTGGAAAAACACTATCGCGATATGCAGGATGTCGAGTTTACTATCGAAAACGGGACTCTTTTTATTCTTCAAACCAGAAACGGTAAACGGACCGCTCCCGCCTCCATTAAAATTGCGGTTGATTTAGTCAAAGAAAAACTTATTTCCGAAAAAGAAGCTCTGTTGCGTATCGAGCCGGAGAAACTCGACCAATTATTACATCCTACTCTGGATCCCAAAGCTAAAGCTGATTTTAAGGTTATCGCTACCGGTCTACCCGCTTCACCCGGCGCCGGTGTTGGTCACGCCGTTTTTGACGCCGATACTGCCGTTAATTGGAAAGAAGCCGGTAAAAAAGTCATTTTGGTCCGGGCCGAAACCTCCCCCGAAGACATTGCCGGCATGAATGCCGCCGAGGGTATTTTAACCGCTCGCGGTGGCATGACCTCTCATGCTGCCGTGGTCGCCAGAGGTATGGGTAAATGTTGTGTTGCCGGGGCTGAAAGTATCACTGTTTCTGCTCTGGAAAAGAAATTCAAAGTTGCTGACGTCGTTGTTTCTGAAGGTGATTTAATCACCCTCGATGGTAGTACCGGTGAGGTTTTCTTGGGCGAAGTGCCTACAGTTAACCCCGAACTTTCCGGTTATTTTGCTACCATTATGAGTTGGGCTGATAAATACAAAAAATTAGGTGTCCGTACCAATGCCGATACTCCTCATGATGCTCAAACCGCTAGCGATTTTGGTGCCGAAGGTATCGGTCTGTGTCGCACTGAACATATGTTTTTCGAAGCCGACCGAGTCTTTGCCGTTCGCCAAATGATCATCTCTGATACTGTTGAGCAACGGGAAGCGGCTCTGGCCAAAATCTTCCCCATGCAAAAAAATGACTTTAAACAGCTTTTCAAAATTATGAAAGGTCTCCCGGTTAAAATCCGCCTCTTAGATCCACCTTTGCATGAATTTTTACCTCACACTAAAAAAGAGATTGAAGCTTTAGCCGCTGAAATGGGTATTTCTTATGAAAAATTGTCCGCCAAGGTTGACTCTCTTCATGAACTCAATCCGATGATGGGTCACCGCGGTTGTCGTCTGGGTATTAGTTATCCTGAAATTTCCAAAATGCAGGTCAGAGCTATCATCGAGGCTGCTTGTGAGTTGATTAAAGAAGGTGAAAAAGTGGTTCCTGAAATCATGATTCCCTTGATTGGCGAAGTCAATGAAATGAAATGGCTCAAAGATCAATTAGTCCCCGTCATTACCGAAACTATCAAAAAATATGCTGTTACTATGGATTATCAAATCGGTACCATGATTGAGATTCCCCGAGCGGCTCTAACTGCCGATCAAATTGCCACTGAAGCTGACTTCTTCTCTTTTGGCACCAACGATTTGACCCAAATGAGTTTTGGTTTTTCCCGTGATGATGCCGGTAAATTCCTTAAAGATTATTTGAACCAAAAAATCCTGCCCGAAGATCCTTTCAAAACTCTGGATACTGTCGGTGTCGGTAAATTAATGGAAATGGCGGTCAAGCTAGGTAGGGGAGTTAATCCTCAGCTTAATATCGGTATTTGTGGTGAACATGGTGGCGATCCGGCTACTATCAAGTTTTGCCATAAAATCGGACTGGATTATGTTTCTTGCAGTCCTTACCGCGTACCCGTGGCTCGACTCTCCGCCGCCCAAGCCGCCATTGAAGAAAAAAATTAGATCTTATTTTTCGTCCCAATCAATACCCTCTTTGACTTCATTGTAGCTTGCCCAACCGGTACAACCTTTATCAGATTTAAGCTGGTAAATAATCTTTTGACCTAAAGTTTCATACCAGCCTCTCAAATAGCTTTCATCCACTAAACTAACCCTATCATTAATATTTATTTCACATTCATCCTTATCATAAGCAATCTGGTTATAGTCAATTACCACTTTCAAGTTAGCTGTGGCGGTGCCAGTATCACCTTTTTCTGGATATTTATTAGACTTATCACATCCAGTCAAAGCCCCTAGAGCTAAAGCTGCACAAGTAACTGCCTTTATTTTTAGAGGAATTCTTTTTTCCATATCAATATTATCCCATAATATTTAATATTTGTCAAGTATGCTACAATAAAATTATGCCTGAAGCACATCTTATTAACGAACCTCGTCGTTATCATGACCAACTTCGTTTTTCCGTTGCTCCCAACGAAAAAGGTGATGATATGGCTAGTATTTGTGGCCGCTGTGATTTAGAACCTTGGTGTTTTGGAGTAATTTCACCTCATCGCAAAGATGCTCGAATCAATCTCACTGTGCCCAGAATCAGAAAAATTACCACTGATGATTTCTCAAATTGTGGCATCATCTTAGATTTAGTTGCTAAAAAAGATGAAATCCAACCAGGTTTCTTTCCTAAACTTAGTCCCTCCGTCACCTAATTAATAAATTATTTCCAAGTAGCAAGTAGTCTAAAAATAGGTTAAAATCACGCATAACCGATTCTCTGTCGCGGTAGTCAAGCGGTTAGACAGCGGTCTGCAAAACCGTTCAGGCGGGTTCGACTCCCGCCCGCGACTCCACTAATCAGGATTAAATCACTGTCTTATCTATATCCACTCTTTGGGGTACTAATATTCCTCTCGCCTCCCAATATTTTTGTCTATTCTCCTCCGTTTCAGGGAAAATAAAGGTATTGTGTTGACAACGAGGACAAATATCCCGTGGTGGAAAAATTTTTTCCTGACAATGAGGACAATTTTCCCCAATCAATTGATAGTATTGCTTTTTCAGCCTCCAATATCTTGGTACTTCCATTATTTTTCTCTCAACACCATTAACACCCAATAAATCAGGTATAAAAAAATCAAAATTTCTATTGCCACCACCAGTTCAAACACCGGCCCGGTTACCAAAATCAAACGACCATGTTTGATTAAGTCATAAATGATTCTCAAAATTAAATACCAAATCAGCGGCGATAGGGCAGTCAGGCTGATTAAAAATATCTGCGACTTGTCCCAAGACTCTTTTAATTCTTTTAAGGTCAGATAAGGTTCTCTTAATAATTCGTATAAATTCCGTCCCAAAAAATACCCCTGTCTAATCCCAATTAGAGCTCCGATTTTGAACAAATTCTTTATTCGTTTTCTTGTCATATACCCATAGACTCTGGAATTTTTTTCTAGCCCTTACCAGCCTGGATTCGACTGCTTTCAAGCTTAATTTCATCAGTTTGGCAATTTGACTACTCTTCCAGCCGTCTACATATTTAAGTCGCAATATTTTTTCATAATCTGCTCTCAACTCACTCAAAGTTTTTTTAATCTCCGCCTTCAATTCTTCTTTGAGAGCATCTCGTTCCGGCCCTATAGCCTGATCGGCAATCTCTTCAAATTTAGGATTCACTGAAAACAAGATTGTTTTCAACTTCTTTTTGCGGTAATAATCGGCAATTTTATGTTTGGCAATACCACAAATAAAAGAAAATTCACTTGATTTTCCCGAAAAACTTGGCCAAGCCCGACCGGCCGCCCATAAAATATCCTGAGTTAATTCCTCTACCACTCCTTCATCATCAATCCGTTTCCGAACAAAACCGGCCACACTTTTTTGGTATTTTTTAACTAAATCTTCCACAGTAATGTAATGTAGCACATTTTAGCCTATACTTAATTATGGCTCCGTTTTCTGCCCTGAAAACCCATCCGCTTCATTCCAAAGCCCGATCTCTACGTTTGGATATTTTAGAGATGATTAATCATGCCGGTTTTGGTCATATCGGTAGTGCCTTTTCCTCATTAGATATATTGATTTCTCTCTATAACTCCAAATTATTCAATTTCAAAAAAGACCACTTTATTCTCTCTGCCGGTCATCTCTGTGCTTCTCTTTATGCCGTTTTGGCTGATGCCGGTTATTTTGACAAACAAGAGCTTTTTACCTTTGCTCAATTTAATTCTCGACTTCAAGGCCACGCCACCATTGACACCCCTGGTGTCAATTATTCAGCCGGTTCCTTGGGCCAAGGCCTGTCTTATTCTATTGGTCTAGCCCTAGGTGACCCCAAACGTCATGTAGTTTGTCTCAGTTCTGATGGCGAACACAATGAAGGTCAGGTCTGGGAAGCCATTATGGCCGCCAACAAGTTTCATTTAGGTAATCTCATCAGTATCGTTGATTACAATGGTTGCCAAATTGGTGGTACCACCCAAGAAATTATGCCATTAGAAGAACTGGCCGGCAAATACCTCCGTTTTGGTTGGACAGTTACCACTGTTGATGGTCATAACTTTTATGAATTAGAAAGAGTTCTTAAAAAATCCAAAGACTCCTCTATTTACCCCGCCTGTATTATCGCTAAAACTGTTTTAGGTAAAGGTGTTTCTTTTATGGAAAACAATTATCAATATCACGATATTAAAAAATTAGCTCCTGATTTATTTATTACTGCCAAAAATGAGCTCCAAAAATACTAAATTAGCTTCCATGAGACGAGCCTTTGGTGAAACTCTTTTTGCCCTGGCCCTCAAAAATCCTAATCTCTATGTGGTTGACGCTGACCTCTATCCTTCATTATATTTAACCGATTTTAAGGCCAGATTTAGAAGTAGATTTATCCAAGTCGGGGTGGCTGAAAACAATGCTGCTGCCATTGCCGCCGGTCTCAGTGCCACTGGCAAAACTGTTTTTCTCACTTCCTTTGCTTGTTTTTCCCCGACCATCAACTGGGCCACCATTCGTCAGTCTATTTGTTACAACCGTCACCCTGTCAAAATTGTCGGCTCTCACGCCGGTCTCATGAGTGCCGATTTGGGTGCCAGCCATCAGATGCTTGAAGACGTAGCCTTGATGCGCACCCTTCCCAATATGGAAGTTTTTGCCCCTCTAGATGCCTCTGAACTCAAAATTATGTTGCCGGTGATTGCTTACAGTCAAACTCCTGCTTATCTCCGCCTAGTCCGTCCGGACACCCCCTTGATCAACTCAGCTCGTTCTTTTACCATTGGCAAATCGCGTTTTCTTAAAAGAGGGGATAAAATCACCGTTCTAGGTTATGGTCCCATTTTGACTCAACTTCTACTACCTGATTTTGATAAATTTTCTCTGGATATCATCAATTGTTCTTCCATTAAACCTTTGGATGACAAAACTATTCTCACCTCCATCAAAAAAACTGGCCGTTGTTTAGTTATCGAAGACCATCAACAAAATGGTGGTCTGGGTGAAGCTGTCGCTAAATTAATCCTAATTTCCGGTCAAAAATGTAAATTTATTCACCTGGGAGTTGACAATGCCTTTGGTCAATCAGCTCATAATTATTTTGATCTCTATCATCATTACGCCCTCTCTCCCTTGGCTATCAGAGAGTCCTTAAAAAAGTTATTATCTACTCATGCTCAATCTTAAAGAACAATTCCAAAACTACCGCTCCCATCATTGGGCTCTACCCGCTTTTAATATTGATTCTTTCGAAATCTACCAGGCGGTGGAAATGGCTGTCGCCGAAACCAACCTGCCTTGTTTAGTCCAACTCTCTCCTGGAGAAGATAAGTTTGTCGATGCCAACAGACTGTTAATGTTGGTTAAAAAAGCCAATCTCGAAGGCTTGCCCATTTATCTCAATATGGACCATGGTGCTGATGTTCGTCGACTAGAGGAATGTCTCCGTCTTGGTTTTGATATGGTTCACTTTGACGGTTCCAAAATGGATTACGACACCAATTTATCCACCTCAGCCTTTTTTGTCAAAGAAATGAAATCAAAATATCCCCAAGCTCTGATTGAATTAGAGTTTAATCACATTAATCTGGTCGACGATGCTCCCGCTCCCGATTCTTTTACCAAACCCGCCCAAGCTTTGGACTTTGTCAATAAAACCGGCGCCGACTTATTGGCCGTTTCCATTGGCAATCTTCACGGTGTCAACACTCTCGCCCCGGAGAGACTAAATATCAGTCTCCTCTCGGAAATCAATAGTGCCGTGGGAGACAAGACTTTTTTTACCCTCCATGGCGGTTCCGGTGTGCCCTTGACTCAAATCCAAGAATCACTAGCCTTGGGAGTGGTTAAGGTTAACATCAATACCGATTTACGACTTAAATTTATTGAAAGTTTGCGTCATCAATTAACCATTCAAAATACTGAAAAAATTTATCAATATTTGACTCCGGCCGTGGCCGAAGTGGCTCAAGTTATTAAAGATAAATTAATTTCCTTTACTCAAAATGTTTGATGTCATTACCATTGGTGCTGCCACCGCCGATATTTTTATCAGTTCTGATTCTTTCCAAGAAAGTCGGCGTTTATTATCCTTAAAAAGATCCAGCAAAAATGAAATTAATCGCAGTCTTATTTGTTCCGGCGGGGGAGCTACCAATGCGGCCACTACCTTTTCCCGGCTTGGTCTCAAAACTGCGGTAGTGGCTCAAGTTGGTCGTGATCCTCTGGCTGATTATGTTTTTACCGATCTAAAAAAAGAAAAAATTAACGCTGATTTTGTTAAAAAAAATTCTGACGAACACACTGATTTTTCAGTCGTTTTTGTTGCCTCTGACGCTTCCCGTTCCATTATGACTCAAAGAGGTGACAGTCATTTAGAAAGTCGTGACCTTCCTTGGACAAAACTTAAAAGTCGTTCTCTCTACATTACCTCTTTGGAAGGCAATCTCTCTCTTCTTGAAGAGTTAATCGGTTTTGCCAAAGAAAACAATATGTTAATTGCTTTTAATCCTGGCTCTCGGGAATTAAAACAACGTCGTCAGCTTATTCCTCTACTAAAATATCTTGATTTTTTACTCTTAAATCGTCACGAAGCTCAAATACTGACTAATTTACCTCACCGTGACAGTAATTTTTTACCCAAACTTAGACAATATTCTCCTTTAGTGGCAGTTACCAATGGTCGTTTAGGTGCTCGAATTTTAACCACCGAGGATTCTCTTTTTTCACCCATTGCCAATGTTGCAGCGATTGATGAAACCGGTGCCGGTGACGCCTTTGGCTCGGCTTTCTTTGCTGCCCTTCTTTATCAAAAATCCCTCTCCGAGGCTCTCTCATGGGCCATTAAAAATTCTGCCTCTGTTGTCTCGGCTCTGGGTGCCAAAACCGGCATCCTCACCCGCTCTCAACTATAATATGCTGCCCAAACCCGACAAAAAAACTGAACAACTTGACTTAGTCGAAACTATTTCTGAAGCTGATAAAAGCCGACAAAAACGTCAAGCCACTCTTCTTTTTCTTTTTTTAACTGTCGGCATTAGTCTAATTTTTCTAATTTATAGACAAGCCAAAAACTTTAACTTTCAATTACCAAAACTACCCTCTTTTAGTCTTAATTTCTCCAAAGCTCCGTCTAGTTTTTCACCCGACTTTCCTCTCTCTTGGTCCATTCATGTTTCCACTGTTGGTTCCACCCTTTATTCCTTTGCCTCTCCACCGGCCCTAAGTCCCGATTTTTCCCAATTCAAAACCCCAGTTACCGAAGCTATAGCCAAACAAGATCTACCCCAAGGCGTCAAGGTGATTGAAAAACAAATTTTTAAGGATGATTCCACTCAAATTCTTTCCGATATTTCCACTCCTAAGATTAGTTTTCGTCTCTACGCTCAAATTCCCGGCGATATTAACCAACAATCTGAAGCTATTCAAAATTACTCACGTTTAGCCAAAGATCTTTATTGGTATTTAATTAAACAGATGGAGTCGGACTGAGAGGTCCTGGGCAATGGATCCGAGTTTCTTTATCCTCATCCAGCCATTCCTTTTTTCCGCAAGCCTCCCTTAAAACTAAACCCTCTGGTACTTCCCAAACCTTATTTTCTCTTTCATCAATCATCATTCTCATGGCTCGATTCCAAATCGGAGTCGCCCCACTGATTCCCGATGCTACCCAACTCATCGGACTACTGTCATTATTGCCCACCCAAGCTGCCACTAATACCTCCGGTGTCCAGCCAATACACCAATTATCTTTCAAATTATTAGTTGTCCCAGTTTTAACCGCTACTTTTTTATCTTTAATATTCAAAAGAGAATTATTTCCAAAAATAGGACTCCTGGCTTGATTGTCACTCAAGGCCTCATTTATCAAAAAAGCCTCTCTTTCTCTAAAAACTCTTTCTTTCTCAATCTTTTTTTGATAAACCACTTCCCCTAAATAATTTTTCACTTCCAATATTGGGTTAAGCCTTACTTTTTCCCCCACAGTGGCAAAAGTGCTATAAGCTTGCGCCAATTCAATCATTTTAACTTCCCCTGCTCCCAAAGCTAAAGACAGTCCAAAACGCGATCTTTCCTCCCAGGTAGTTATACCCATTCTTTTGGCTAAATTTATCATGTTGTCCACTCCATTCTCATCCAATAATTTTACCGACGGGACGTTCAAAGACGAGGCCAAAGCTGTCCTTAAGGTCACTCTCCCCAAATATTTTCCGGTGTAATTTTGCGGACTGTAGGGTTTTTGACCGGGGACGTAATAGGTGACTGGACTATCATCAATTAACTCCCATAAATTTCTGCCTCGCTGCAATGCCAGTAAATAATTTATAGGTTTGATGGCCGATCCAGGCTGCCTTAATCCCTGAGTTACTAAATCAAATTTCCCATCAATATCTTTGGCAAAATAATCTTTTGAGCCCACTAGTGCCAAAATATCTCCATTGTTAACGTCAATAATCACTCCAGCACCATTACTAATTCTCAGTCTCTTAGTTTTATCCACCTCTTCTTTAACTATTTTTTCCAACTCTTGTTGAGTCTTCAAATCCAAACTGGTTTTAACTTCTAGACCCTTGCGATTAACATCTGAAAAACCTAATTTTTCCAAATAATTTTTGACGTAAAAGACAAAGTGTGGCGCTTTTATATCTCTTTTTTCTTCGCTTATTTTAATTACTTCTTTTTTACTAATCTCGGCCTCTTTTTGACTAATGGAAGCATTATTAACCATTTCATCCAAGACATGTTCTTGACGAATTTTAGCCAACCTCAATCCTTCTTCAGTAAAAGGGGAGTATGATCCCGGTGCTGCCGGCAATCCTGCCAAAAAAGCTGCTTCAGCTAAATTAATTTCCTCTACTCTTTTTCCAAAATAACGCCACGACGCTTCCGCTACTCCGTAAACATTGCCTCCATAAGGCACTTGATTAAAATATCTCTCCAGTATTTCTTCTTTACTTAATTTTATCTCCAGCATTACTGACAGCAGCCCTTCTTTTATCTTTCTACTGACACTTTTTTCATTGCTTAAAAACACATTTTTTACCAGTTGTTGGGTAATAGTTGAGCCACCTCTCAATTTTTTCTCGCCATTGTTTTTAAGATTATATATAGCTGCCTTAATAATTCCTCTAAGACTAAAACCATGATGTTGATAAAACTCTTTATCTTCTACCGCGATTGTCGCTGCCACTAAATTTTTAGGTATTTGCTCAAATGGTATCCAGATTCGATTTTCATCATCATGAAACTTATAAAGCAATTCACCTTGACGATCGTAAATCCGAGTCGATAATTTTGGCGGATTATAAATCTCGTTAATATTAGGCAAATCTTTAATTATCTGATCATAAAAGCACCATAAAACTACCGTCACCGTTAATATAATTATCACTAAGGCTGGATACTTCCACCTGATTCTAATTTTGCTTATTTTCTTAAATAGGATAACTGGGGGGCGGCCTACACTAATTAGAAAATTAATTAACCACCTCTTCATCATTTTTTGGACAATCTAAACAAACCCACTCACCGGTAACATCCTGAATACTGACATGACTTTGCCATTCACCATCAGGATTATCTTCACCTTCTTTAATAATTTTACCGGTGTTTTTATCTATCATTAAATCATTTTGTCTTGGTCCACCTCTTTGAGGTAAAAAGTTTTTGTTAAAAAATTCATTGTGAGCTTCACAACCCTCTTCCGGCGGCAATAAACCGCTTAAATTACAAACTGACATACTGATTAAATTCTCTGGCTTGGCATAGTTTTTAACCTTTTCATTTTCTAAAACTTTGGTCATAATTCGATTCCAAATTGGTGCCGCTCCAGTAATTCCCGATACCACCGAGCCCATTTTACTATTGTCATTATTACCCACCCAGACTGCCACCAACTTATCTGGAGTATAACCTATAGTCCAGTTGTCCCTCATTTCATTAGTTGTCCCAGTTTTAACTGCCACTTCCGGATGATCCTTAATTCTTAATTTTGAATTACTGCCAAAAACCATCGATCTAGCCCCATTATCTGACAAAATACTGTTAATGATATAAGCTGTTTCCGGTTGCATTACTCTCTTGCCCGGCTCATATTTATATTCTTCTAAAACCTTGCCGTTTTTATCCTCAACCTTTAGAATCGAGACCAAATCTTGTCTCACTCCCATGTTAGCAAAGACCCCAAAAGCTGTAGCCATATCTGTCATGTAAACTTCTCCTCCTCCCAAGGTCAATGACAAACCGTAATCACTAGCATTTTTGAAAGTAGATATACCCATAGCCGAAGCTGAAGCCACAAAATTTTCCACTCCATTAAGATTTAACATCTTGACTGCGGCAATGTTTAAAGAATTAGCCAAAGAGTTTCTCAAACTCTGAATACCATAATAAGAATAACCATAATTGGTCGGACAATAAGGCCTTTGCCCTGGAACCTTAAAACAACTAGGTGAATCATTAAAAATTGAAGCTGCAGTCACCTTGCCGGTATCCAGACCCACAGCATAATTTAAGGGTTTAATTGAAGATCCTGGTTGTCTTAAAGCGGTGGTGACATTATATTTCCCGTCAATCTCCGTATCAAAA
Source organism: Candidatus Shapirobacteria bacterium (assembly GCA_022837635.1). Classification (GTDB taxonomy): domain Bacteria; phylum Patescibacteriota; class Microgenomatia; order UBA12405; family UBA12405; genus UBA12158. The sequence continues at coordinate 27,732 of JALHFY010000002.1, read as the reverse complement.
TAATCTCTTGAACCCACCATTGCCAAAATTTCTCCGGTTTTAGTATTAGTTACTAATGCCGCTCCATTGCTCACTTTAGCTTTTTTCAAACTCTCAATTTCTGCTTTTACCTCCTCTTGAGCATAATTTTGGATATCTAAATCTAGGCTGGTCCAGACCTTTAGTCCTCCTTCATGCACTTCCTGTATCCCGTATTTTTCCAACAATTGTTCTTTAACATAAAAGACAAAATGAGGTGCTTTAATCACATTTTTATTCAAAATATAATTAAGAGCTTCTCCTTTTGCCCCATCGTATTCTTCTTGAGAAATATATTTTAGTTCTAACATTCGACTCAGCACCAATTCCTGCCTGGCTTTAGCGGCATCAGGATGAGCAAAAGGGGAATATCTAGTGGGTGATGCTGGTAATCCGGCAATCAAGGCTGCCTCAGCCAGACCCAGGTCTTTCACTTCTTTTCCAAAAATACCCTGAGCTGCTGCCTCTACTCCCCACATGGTACCACCATAAGGAGTTTGGTTGAAATACATTTCCAAGATTTGATTTTTACTATACAAAATTTCTGTTGCTATTGTTAAAATCGCTTCTTTTATTTTTCTCTTAAAAGTTCTTTCCGGAGTCAATAAAGCATTTTTTACCAATTGTTGAGTTAAAGTTGATCCACCTTGTAATCTTTTTTGAAACACTGTCCGATATAATCCCCTAATAATTCCTTTGACATCAAAGCCAACATGTTTGTAAAAATTTGCATCTTCAATCGCTAAAGTGGCCTGAACTAATTTTTCCGGTATATCAGCCAGAGCCACTGTAGTTCGATTTTTTTCCGCATACATTTCATATAACAATTCCCCGCTTCTATCCAAAATCTTACTTGATTCCGGATAATCACCAGAACTTAATTTTTTAGGGTTGGGCATATCTCGAAAAATAATTGTTATCCCCAATATCGCCACAACCGCCAATATCCCTAAAATAATCTTCCAGGGTATACCCGTCTTCTTCTTTTTTTTATTTTTGTTCTTTAATTTCATTGATTTTCCCAGCTTTCCAAAATTTCTTTATATACTTTTTCTTTTTCTGCAATTTTTTCCTGAAGCATTTCTTGGCTTTCCTGATCTACCTTTGATTCCATTAACAACTGGTAAGCGTATTTTAGTTTATTAACTGCTTCATCACCAGCTGTAACTGCCTCTTGCCTTTGTTCATTTTTGAACAACGCCCAAGCCTCTGACATTTTTTTGTCTGCCAGAATTAAATTTAACTCAATTTTGGTTTTTTCTCTTTTCGCAAATCTTTCCCAACTCCAGTTTCTAATTTTTTTCAAAAAATAAAAACTCTCCCCAGGTAATTTTCCTCCGTGAGGTAATTTATATATTTCTCGCCCATAAACCACTACAGGCACTACCCTTAATTGTCCTAAATTTTCATCATTAATGACTTTCTCCATAGTTGCTCTAGTTAGTGACGCCAATAGTACTCCTACCCCCAAAATTAATCCTAAAGCCACAACTAGACTTCCGGTCAATTTAATTTTCATCATGAAAAAATGCTTGTGTCAGGTCTACATTTTTAACTAATTTTCGTGACCTGAGACACATATAAATATACTGGCCTACAAATAAAACCAGATTAATCATTTTAACCCAAAAAGCACTTCTTTTTTCCTCTAACTGTGATTTTATTGGATTATTTCTGATCTTAAAATTATAACCGGTAGCTAAAAAGCCCTTTACCCAATCGTTTTTTCTTAAAAATCTTTCATAAATATCTTCTTTATTTAGAACCACTTTCATCATAATCAAGTCATTAGCATTTTTTAAGTTTTCTTTATGAGTTGGTATCCTCAAATTATTTTCTGATAACCACAAATTAAAGCAGAATTCATTTGCCTTTTCTTTTTTACCAAATCTACGATGGGGGATTCGATGCCACCAAATATAAACCCGTAAATACAATCGCCACCACCACAATTGGTCGCTTTTAGTCACTATCAATAAATCAATATCACTGTTTTTTTTAACCCATTCCGCCGCTACACTGCCCGTAACTCCCACCATCAATATCCCCCTCATTTTTAATAAGTGTTTTTGCGTTAAAGTTTGAGCTTTTTTAACTTTTTCTTGCCAATAATTACTTTCAAGTTCCTTTTCTACCGATTTTTCCTGAAGTTGAGACAAAAGCTCTTTTTTAGAAAAAATCTGTGTTGAAATCAATCTCTCAAACACTTGTTGTTTATTAAGTTTCTGCCCGTATCTAAGGGCGTATTTTTTAGTTTCCTTAATTGCCTCCTTCACTCCCATTTTCATCTATTTTAACTCCTTCTTGATATAATGACTTCAACCTTCATGAACAAAAACAGTAAACGTTATCGTTTTTATGAAATGATTCCTGGGCTTTTTGCTTGGTTTGTAATTCTTTTTCCAATTTGGGGCTCCTTCATTTTTCCTCGGGCCGTAGCTTATTTCGTTTTTGCTTTTTTAGTCTTTTGGCTCTTCCAATCTTTCAAGGCAGCTATCTTAGCTCTAATGGGTTATCGCAAAATTAAATCTGCCACCGCTACCAACTGGTTATCTCGTTTCAATGATGATTTTCGTGCCGATTGGCTCAAATATCGGGACATTAATCATGTGATTATTATTTCTTCTTACAAAGAACCGCCTCAAGTGATTGAAATGGCCTTTTCTTCGTTAGCGGCTCAGGTTGACATTGATCTTAAAAAAATCCATGTTGTCTTAGCCCAAGAAGAAAGAGCTGGTCGGGATAGTAATCAAGCTACCATTGACTATTTTGAAAAAAAATATGCCCATACTTTTGGCTCTCTCACCTTTACTGAACATCCCGCCAACATCCCTGGAGAAATTGCTGGTAAGCACACCAACGAGGCTTGGGCTGCCCGTTATTTTGAAAAACACTTTTTTGGCCCCAAAGTTCCTGCTGCCCGTCGTTTAAGAATTGAACACTGTACTTTGACTTCCTGCGATGTCGATACTATTTTCAATCCCAAGTATTTCTCAGCTCTAACTTATTACTTTGCCTCTAGTCCCGATCGTTATCTTAAATTTTGGCAATCACCTATTTTTTGGCATCACAATATCAATAGTGTTCCCGCTCCTATCCGCATTATTGGTACTATGGGTAATGCCATCCATATTGCCAATATTCAGGAACCCGATGGCCTCTTTTTTAATTATTCTTGCTATTCCTCCTCTTACAAATTAATCAAATCAGCTGGTTATTGGGACCCCGACATGATCCCTGAAGATTGGCATATTTTTTTACAAACCTTTTTCAGTAGTGGTGGTCGCACCTCAGTTTCACCGATTTTTTTGCCGACCATAGTTGATGCTCCCGATGGTAAAAATTATTTCGCCGCTCTTAAAAATCGCTATGATCAGTGCCTTCGTCATGCTTGGGGCGCCACTGACATTCCCTATGCCATCGAACAATCCCGTCTTCATCCCGAAATTCCTTTATTAAGTCGTCTTCTTCGCGTTTACAAGTTGATTGAAACTCACTTTATCTGGTCCAGTAATTGGTTCATTCTCACTCTAGGAACTTCTCTCCCAGTTATCTTAAATCCTAAATTTTTCAATACTGCTCTAGGCTATAATTTACCCAGAATTTCCAACCTTATCCTTACTCTCTGCCTGATTCCTTTATTTGTTTTAATTGTCCTTGATTGGAAACTTAGACCTAAATATCAGCAAAAAGGTGTTTGGAATTTTCTCAAAAACATGCTTCAATGGCCTCTTATGCCGGTAGCTACCTTAGCTCTTTCGGTCTTACCTGGACTTCATTCTCATACTCGTCTTCTTTTAGGTAAGCGTCTAGAGTATAAAACCACTGCTAAAGGCGCTTCCACTCCAAACAGTGTAAAATAAACTAATGCTGTGGTCTCTACTTCTATTTTTCTTCTTACGTCTCCCTTCTCTTTTTGAACCTTACTGGTATGGCGATGAAGGTATTTATTTGGCTCTAGGCCAGGGGATTCGTGGTGGTTTGACACTTTATTCCCAAATTCATGACAACAAACCCCCCACACTCTATTATCTGGCCGCTTTATCACGGACTGTTTTTGGCTTTCGTCTCTTACTTCTACTTTGGATGCTGCCCACTATCTACCTCTTTTACCGTCTGGCTCTTAAATTCCTAGGAGAAAGTCAAGCCAAGTTAGCCACCTTATTATTTTTAGTTATTACCTCTATTCCTTTTTTTGAAGGTAATATTGCCAATGCTGAGATTTTCATGCTTCTACCTACTATCACCGCTGTCTATCTTCTTCTCTCTAAACCTCCAGTTTCTAGCCTCTTATATCTAGTTTCTGGTCTCTTACTCGGTTTTGCCTTTACTATTAAAGTTCCTGTAGCTATCGAATTTGCCTTCTTTTTTCTTTGGATTTTGATTTTTTTCAAAGACAAACTTTTAATTAAACTTAAAAATCTATTTCTTTTTACCCTGGCTTTTTTCTTACCGATACTTTTGTATTTGATTTATTTTTGGAAACAAGGCGCTCTCCAGCCTTTTCTTGTTTCTTCCTTACTTCAAAACTTTGGTTATCTTTCCTCTTGGAGTACGGGCTCTCACCAAAGCAATCTCTTTTCCAGTGGCTTATTTGGACGGGGGGTTATTATGCTTCTTTTGTGGATTTTTGGTTACATTTTATATCGCCATCAAAAAATTTCCCGACAATTCCTATTTATCTTTGCTTGGTTTTTTGCCGCTTTAATGGGTGTTCTTTTACCGGGGCGTCCTTATCCTCATTATCTAATTCAGATTTTACCTCCTCTTTGTATCTTAATTTTTTATTTTTCTAAATATTTCTTACCTTCACTTTTAGCTTTTTTTATTCTCCTTTATTCTCTCTTTCATTTTAAGTTTTATTTTTATCCCGTTTTTTCCTATTATCAAAATTTTTACAGCTATGCTCTTCATCTTAAGTCTCGTGATGATTATTACCGTTTTTTTGGTTATCGAGTGCCAGATTTTTATCAAATAGCCAATCGTGTTCAGTCATTATCTTCTCCTCAAGATACTCTTTTTGTTTGGGGTGATGACGCTTATCTTTATCCTCTGAGTCAACGCTTGCCTGCCACTAAATATTTAGTGGCTTATCATATTGTCGATTTTCATGGTCACGATTTAATTATTTCTCAACTTAAATCTCAAACTCCAACTATAATCATCTATCATCCCCAATCTTCTCGACCTTTTCCTCAATTAGACAGTTTTATTAGTCACTATTATCATCTAGTTGATCAAATTGGTGATACTTCTATTTACCGTTATAATCAGTAGCCCCAATGCTCAAAAATATTTCCCTTTTTTTTGACCGCCTTGGCAAATTTTGGCAGGAACCTTTTAATTATCCTGTTTTAAGGCTCTCTTTTATTTTATTTGTTTTTCAAATTGTTTTAATTCTCTGGTTTTATAAAAATTTACCGCCCCAAATTCCTCTCTATTTTTCTCGTCCTTGGGGTGCTTCATGGTTGGCTTCAACCTCTTCAATTTTTATCTTACCCATCTTCACCTTTCTAACCATTATTTTCAATTACTCCTTAGCCTTTTATTATCGTCCCAAAAAAGACTTCGTCGCTAAAATTTTAGTTATTTTTACCCCTATTATCGCTCTTTTTTCAGTTATTGCCGTGACTCAAATCATTTCCTTATCACTATGATTGATTCTCTCCACCTCTTTTTAGTCATCCTTATTTCTGCCACTATTAGTTATTCTTTATATCCTCCCGTCATTAAATTTTTTACTTCTCATAAATGGCTGGAAAATCCTCGTCTCAAACAACAGAAAAGTGGTAATGCTACCGCTACTACCATTGTTCCTCGGGGAGGGGGTTTACCGATTTTTCTGAGTATTCTAATTACCTCACTCATCTTTTTGCCTCTTGATAAACATCTTTTAGGTATTCTCTTGGCGGCGGCTTTAGCTCTCATTGTTGGTTTAGTTGATGACGTCAAAGACATTAGTCCCAAATTTCGTTTGTTTACCAATCTTCTTTCAGCCTTAATTGTCGTGGCCTCAGGTATTGGTATTGCCTATGTTTCCAATCCTTTTGGAGGTATTATCGATTTATCTCAACCCCAAATCCATTTTAATTTTTTCGGTCCTCACAGTATTTGGCTTTTAGCTGATATTGTGGCCGTTTTTTGGATTATGTGGTGTATGAATTTTGTTGGTTGGTCAGCCGGAGTTGAAGGTCAACTGCCTGGTTTTGTGGCTATTTCTGCTTTCTTTATCGGCATTTTAGCTCTCCGTTATTCCACTGATGCCACTCAATGGCCGGTGATTATTTTAGCCTTTATTGTTTCTGGTGCTTATTTAGGCTTCCTGCCTTGGAACTTTTATCCTCAAAAAATTATGCCAGGTTATAGTGGTAAAAGTCTGGCTGGTTTTATGTTGGCCGTCCTGTCTATTCTCTCCGGGGCTAAATTAGCCACCTTGATTTTTTTACTAGCTGTACCCATGCTTGATGCTATCTTTGTGATTGCTTATCGACTCTGGCACAAACGACCGCCTTTAATGTCCGACGGCAATCATCTTCATCATCACTTACTCAAACGAGGTTGGGGCCGTCGTCGCATTTCTCTCTTTTATTGGTTTCTTAGTTTTTCTCTAGGTATCCTCTCTCTCTTTCTTAATAGCCAGCAAAAATTTTACGCCTTTTTAGGTATTGCCATTCTCTTTTTTAGTCTCACTCTGCGATTTTTTCGGCATAACGTTTCGCAATAAAACCCTGATGTTCTCCAAAGACTACATGATACCAAGTTCCTTCTTCTCCCAGAAGTTCCATTTTTTCTCCGGTATTTACCTTACCTAATTCTCGTCCAGCTTCACTAGGAGTTTCTCTAACTCTTAACCAGCCCGTCCCGGTTGAGAGTATTTTTACCATTTCTTTTTTAATTTCTATGGGTGCTACAGTTGGCAATATTTCTACTTGTTTTTTATCCACCCCCAGTTTAGCGTCAATTAACATTTGGTAGCCCTCCACTGTTCTCACCATCAGATTCAATTGCTTGTAGCCTGGAAAACTAATGGCCAACTTTCTATCGCCTGTCTCTATCTTTTCAATTTTGGCTGGAGTCGTATTTTTAATCTCATTGTCTACTGAAATAATCGCTCCTCCTGGACTGGAATTAACCAGAATACTGCCGGGCCGACCGCTCTTTTCCATGGATAAAATATAGCCACTGTCTTCGTCAAAATTCCATCCAATTACCGAAGTCACATTATTTTCTAGACGGATTTTTCGCTCCCAAATTTGATCAGGAGAAGCCACTAGTTTCAAATCAATTTCTCCGGGCGTTAAATTCAAATTTTTATACTTACTTTCGCCTGCTTGCCGGCCATTAATGTATACTTGAGCTGCCGGTATGGTCGATATTTCTAAACCCGCTTTACCCTCATTACAAGCACCTAAAAACAAAGCTCCGCAGAGGAGTACCGCTATTTTAATCACTATTCTCTTTTTATTCATATCTGGTCTGTTATATTCTATCCTGTTCTCCAAAAAAATAACTCCTTCATCTAATTCGACTGTCCAACCCACTTCCACTCCCACAGCCACCCCCACCCCCATTCCCGTAGTTTCTATTGGTTTAGTTGGCGATTTGGGTCTTGGTCGCCATATCACCTCCACTGCCCGCCGTAAAAATAATTTTAACTGGTCTTTTGAAAAAATTTCTTCTTGGCTTCAGTTCCACGATTTTAATATCGCCAATCTGGAAAGTCCCATTATTACCAATTGTCCCGAAGGTAAAACCGGTACCTTCACCTTTTGTGGTGACGAAAGATTTTTACCCTATCTTCAGGAAAATAAATTTGTTTTTAATTTAGCTAATAATCATATTTTTAATTATGGACAGGAGGGTTATCTGCAAACCAAAAATTTTTTAACCGATTTTAATCTGACTTACTTTCCCGACTTTGCCACCAAAGAAGTCAACGGCATTCGTTTTGGCTTTTTAGGTTATGATTTTATTTCCAATCCCAAATTGGATCCTCAAATTCTTTTAGATGATGTTCAAAAATATGATTCCCAGGTTGACTGGCTCATTGTTTCGATTCACTGGGGTAATGAGTATTTGCCAACTGCTGAAACCTGGCGTGTTAATTTAGCCAAACAATTAGTTGATGCTGGTGCTGATATTATTCATGGTCATCACCCTCACGTCTGGCAGGATTATGAAATTTATCGGAATAAACCCATTTTTTACTCTTTTGGTAATTTCGTTTTTGATCAATCCTGGTCCTACGAAACTTCTCACTCTCAAATCGCCCGACTCCAACTTTCCAAAAATAAATTAGAATCCTTTGAATTGTTTCCCATCGAAATCAACTTCAACTCCCAACCGAATTTAATTAAATAAACAACTAGACTTTATATTTTTTGTAAAAATCATCTACCCTTTCATTTAAGTTATTTTGTCCAAGTATTTCGGAGAATTGCCGTAAAATCCCAAATTCTTCTTCATAAATTGTTCGATAATCAGCAATTCCTGAAGGGGTAGTAGTTGGGTTGATTAATTGTCCTCCTACTAAATATGAAACACTGTAGGGATTAAAACCACTTCCGTTTTTACATTTTATTGGAATTGAATTTAAAAAATCATCTACTATTTGTTCCGGTGTTACCAAATTAACTTTTGACATATCATAATAATGATAAAAATTATCCGGTTCATTCAGTTTTTTAATAAATTTTAATTTCTTCAACCAAACTTCTATTAAATTTCTTGAAGTATTACTTGTTCCGTTAAACACTTTCTCCGAAATTTCCTTTGCGAACCTTTGTTCATTCTCTGTTAAGATGGGCAAATTTGGGTTACCACCATTAATCACATATTTTGATTTACTTTTTTGTCTCGTACAAACATTTACCAACTCTGACAATTCATTGTCTGTTACTCTCCCGTACCGTAATTCATATTCATCAAGTTCATCTTTATTGCCATCATATAAAAAGAATAACTGTTTATATTCTCTTCCCATCCAATCATTTAAAACTTTCAGTTCTTTTTTCATTTCAAAATTAATGGTTTCCATAAAAACTGGCTTCAAATCATCTGATAGTAAAGGATATTTATCCTTCAATAAGTATAAGAACAGCTGATTTTCATCTAAGCTTGATAAGAGTACGTCTTCAATTTGCCTTTGTTCTGGGCTTAAAGCTAGTGTTGATTCAGGATTAACAGCACCAAGTAATTCCTTATTTCTCATTTTTTTAATATATTAAAATAAATTAAAATGTGTCTAATAATATCACAAACTATGCTAAATTATTACTCTTAAGATCTACAAACACTTCGGTTGATATTCACCCTTACCAATCAATTCATTTATCCCTTCCCAAGTAAAATATTTTTCCGATATGGGTATTATCCGTTCTTGTTGGCATTTTTTATTTTTCCTCAGTTCTATTTGACTGTTTATCACCAAAAAAGCCACCAATACTATCAGACTCACCATAATTGCCGAACTGATAAAAAATTTTTTATTCATATTTGATTGCTTCAATAGCCATGAAGAAGGGAAACTCCTTTCTCCCTTCATCTTCTATTTTAGCCATTTTTCCCTCCGATTTCTTGGGAGAAATCCATTCCTCAATTTTTTTGATGACAAAAGCATTATCCAAAAGCATTTCTGATATCGCCGATATCGACCAATGATAACTGAAGGATTTTTGATTATTTTTTTTATCAAAAGGACTGCTCTCAATTTCAATTTCTTTATGGCTCATATATATCGATTCCATCCGCCATTGTTTCCCATCTTTGACCACCCAATCACTGTGTTTGGGAATTCTAAAAGCCGGGTGATTGATTACTAAAACTAAACTACTACCACTCTTCAAATATTTAGAAAAATTTCTGATGACTCCAAAAGGTTTTTTGATATTTTGCAATGCCAAAATCATCACTCCCTTGTCATAAATTTTATTAAGTTTTATCTCTCTACTGACATCACCCACCCAATAATAATGTTTCGGATCCTTATCCAATCTCTTGGCCTCTGCTATCAGTTCTGGTGACAAATCCATCCCCAAGTATTCATTTTTCACTTGCCTACCCAAAATTCCTTGACCACAAGCAAACTCCAACAACTTTTCCTCTTTTTTGAGATTCAAAAGTCTTAATACTCCCGGTAAAATCACTTCCCGATGATAAAAACTACCGGTTTTTCCAACTAAATTTTTGTACCACTTACCGACCTCGCCTTTCCAGGCTGTTTTGTAACGGTCTCTTGTCGACATCACTCCAGTTTAGCACGCCATAGCCCCGCATTAATTTAATCTTTTTCCCACATCATCCCAATTAACTATTTGCCACCATTCTTCGACATATTTTTTACGATCATTCAGATAATCCAGATAATAGGCATGTTCCCAAACATCTAAGACCAAAATCGGCTTGGCTCCATTCAAAGCCAATAAATTATGTTTTTCCAGTTGTCCCACGAAAAGTTCACCTTCTTCATTTTGCCAAAGTACTGCCCAACCACTGCCTTCCACTGTTACCGCCGCCTGACTGAATTCTTTTTGAAAATTTTCAAAAGAAGAGAAATTTTTATTAATGGCTTCTAATACTTTACCTTCAGGTCGGTTGTTTTCTCTAGCTGGTCGCATGTTGGCAAAAAAGACTTCATGCATTTTCGCTCCGTTGTAGTTAAAACTAAAATCACGGATACTTTCACGATTTTTTTCAGGTCTTTCCAAAGCCGCATTGGCTCCATTGACATAAGCCACATAGTGTTTGTCATGGTGTAGCTCCATAATCTGCTTGGAAATTACCGGCTCTAAGGCCTCATAAGCGTAGGGTAGAGGAATTACATTTATTTTGTTCATACTACTACTATTTTAGTACGAGTTTAGTCTCCTTGTCAAATGAGTTATAATCAAGCGATGGTTACCATTAAAACTCCGTCACAGATTGCCGGTATCAAAAAATCTTGTCGTCTGGCCGCCCAGACTCTCCAATATACCGCTTCTTTTTTAAAACCCGGAATTTCCACTGAATTCTTAAATCAAAAAGCCCATCAATACATTCTGGATCATGGCGCTATTCCCGCCCCTCTCAATTACAACGGCTTTCCTAAAAGTATTTGTACTTCGGTTAATCATGTGGTTTGTCACGGCATTCCTAGTTCTAAGCATCTATTAAAAGAAGGGGATATTATCAATCTGGATGTGACCACTATTTTAGATGGTTTCTATGGTGACACTTCCGCCACTTTTGGCATTGGCCAAATTTCTCCCCAAGCTCAAAAATTAATTGAAGTTACCAAGAAATCTCTTGATATGGCTATCAAAAAAATTAAACCAGGTCGCTACCTAAACGAAGTTGTGGGTAAAACCATCGAGGATTATGTCAGTTCTTTTAATTTTTCTCCAGTTCGGGATTTGGGTGGTCATGGTGTTGGTCTTAAGTTTCACGAGGCTCCTTTTGTCTTCCATTTTGACACTCCTCAAAATCATCTTCTCCTACGTCCTGGTATGGTCTTTACTATTGAACCCATGGTTAATGCCTCTCCCAATTGGCAGGTCTTTATTGACCAACAAGATGGCTGGACTGTCTTTACTCAAGATAATTCTCTCTCTGCTCAATTTGAACATACTGTTTTAGTCACCCCCCGGGGTCATGAAATTTTGACCAAAATATGATTCTCCTTGACGGCAAAAACCTCTCTGAACAAATTCTTAACAGTCTTCAACTGAATGCCAATTTGGATGTTATTTTGGTTGGCAATGATCCCTCCAGTCTCAAATATATCGACCTCAAAAAACAGGCCAGTCTTCGTCTTGGTGTCAACTTTAGACTCTATCATTTACCGACTGAAACCGAGCCCCAGGTTTTGAAACAATTAATTACTCAATTAAATAATAAAACTGATGTCTCTGGGTTTTTTATTCAATTACCTTTACCTAAAAATTACCCTCAAAAAGAACTTCTGGGTCTGATTTCTCCCACCAAAGATGTCGACGGTCTTAACCCTGATTCAGGTGTTTTACCAGCGGTCGTCAAAGGTATCATTACTCTTTTATCTCACTATCAAATTTCTTTCAAAAATCAAAATATCGTTGTCGTCAACGACTCTGATTTAGTTGGTCAACCTCTCAAAAAATATTTTTCTCAATTTACCAACATCATTACTCTCCTCAACAATCAAACCCCCGATATTTCTCAATTTACCAAAACTGCCGATATTTTAATTTCCGCCACCGGGGTTAAACACTTGATTACCGGTGATATGGTCCAAGAGGGGAGTGTGATTGTCGATGTGGCTAATGGCGATATTGATTTTGCTTCCTGTTCTCAAAAAGCTGCTTACATTACCCCTACCTTCGGCGGTATCGGCCCCATGACTATCGCCTCACTCTTCCAAAATCTATCAGAACTTATGTAAAATAGGTTACACTTTTTCATGCCCCGTGCTTTATCCAGTCGTTTGAAAAACTGGGATTATTCCCGTCCAGGTCATTATTTTATTACCATTTGTACTTACAAACATAATCGTTTTTTGGCTAAAATCATCAATGGCCAGGTTATTTTAAGTTCCGTCGGACAAATTGCCTTTGAAGAAATCTCAAAAACAATTCATTTTCATCCCGAAATTCTTTCTTTAGGGTGGGTGATTATGCCCAATCATCTTCACTGGCTTATCTCCATTCCTGTAGAGACGCCCCGCGGGGCGTCTCTACAAGGTAATCCCGTATCTCAAATTATCACTCATACCCACAAAAACCACCCCGACTTTTTTAATAAATTAAATCAAAAATCCAAACAAATTATCCCTCTAATCATTAACCAATTTAAGTCCTCAGTTACTCGTCGCTGCCGCCAAAATAATCTGCTTTTTGCTTGGCAATCTGGCTATTACGACGAAATTATCAATTCACCCAAACGACTCTTTATTGTTCAAAAGTATATTAAAAACAATCCTAAAAACTGGGAAAAAGATAACTTATATTAATTACCCGTCCCTCTCCGATAAACAGCCGCCCAAGGCACATATTTACTAACAAAAGTTCGTTGATGAAGTATCTCTCCGTTTCGTTTTACTACCCAGTCAAATGAAGTATTTAAGCCTGGGACTCTAGATTCTACTTTCACTATTTTCCCCTCCGGCAAATTTGGATCATCTATATAGACATCCGGCGGTGCCGCTGCCGCCCCCCATTTCTTATAATTACTGATTTCCACTTCCCGCCCATCATTAGTTCCATAAATTTCATAAGTTAATTTTTTATTGACCCCATCATAATAACTTTGAATCAACAGATAATTGCCGGTATCATTCTTAAAACGTAAATCCGGACTAGGTAGAAACACGGTGGCATCATAACCCGGGGGACTGTCCTCTTCATAATAACTGACTCGGTAAGCATGTGGTCTCCTTTGGGTAATCTGAACTCCGGCATCCAACATTGCTCGAAACAAGGTTGTCGATACCTGACAAACACCTCCTCCTAAATCTAATTCTGTTCGTCCCGCTCTAATAATGTAAGCCATGGTATAACCCTTTTCTCGACTAACTTCTCCTAAACTTTTATTAAAAGAAAACTCCTCACCTGGTGCTACCAATACCTGATTAACCGCCGCCGCTCCTATTCTTATATTCACATTTCTGACTTCACTACTGTGATGAAAAGTCGAGCTGCCTCTGCCTAAAAGTTCCTTAATTCCCAGATTATTTACCTCGCCGGTTTTTACCTCTGCTTCTGATTTAACCAAAGGCAATTCCTCTTTTAAGATTTTTTCCCCAGATTGTTCCCAATTAAGATAGTTTCTAAAAATAATATTTTTAAGTTTTTCTTCATCCAGATAAAAACCTGGCCTATCTGGCTTAAATTCCATCACTCGGCCGTTTTCAAATTTGAAGATTGCATTTTGCGCTTCTCTTTTTAAGCTTGGTGCTACCGCAGCGACATACTCATTTACTTTTTTTTCTTCCACCCCACCACCAAATTTAATCCAACTGATTAAAGTCTTGCTATCTACTATCAATTCTGTCTCTCTATCTTCCAATTTCAATTCCTTACCCAGCCATTTTTTAGCTCTTTCTAAAGCCTCTTTTTTCTCCTTATCACTGGGTAAAAAACCGACATCTTCAGCCGGGATTGCTGATACATTATCTAAATCATATCGGGCTAATTTTTCTAAAATTAAATTCTTCAATTCTTCTCTTTCCACTTCTCTTCCCATTTGTCCTTCTCTAACACTCATTTGTGTCCCCAACACAATTTCTGTTGGGATATAAGGTTTGTTAACTGCGGCCTCAATTTCACCTATTTTCTGCTCCAATTTTTCTTCATCTACTGTCACTATCAGTTCAAAATCTCTAGTTTCAAAAAAAGCCTTAAAATAAGGTCCTATCCCTTGTTTCAAACGTCTAAACAACATATTAGATGCCGTTTTGTCAGTATTAATTTCTGCCGATATTGAGGCTAAATCAACTTCAAAAATTCTCTCTTCTTCGCTTAATTTCAAACTCCCTGTCATAGGAAAATCCAGCTTCAGCTTCGCCTCAATTTCTTTTTTATCCAGTACTGAGTAATCTCTCCCTAAAACTTTAGTCTCTCGACCACTTTTACCAAAAGCGGCTATCAATGGCAGAGCCATTAAAAACAAAATCATCCCCAAACTGGCCACCGCAATTTTCCAAGTTTTTTGATTTTTCATTGTTTACTATCCATGGCCAAATTAGCCAAAGCATCGGCCTTTTGATTGGCTTCTCGAGGGATTTCCCTAAAAGTTATATTTTTATTATTCGTCAATTCTTGGGCCTTATTCCACAATTCTTTCAGATGAGGCGATTTAACTTTATACAACCCCTTCATTTGTCTAATCAGTAGTTGAGAATCAGAATTAATTTCTACTTCTTCATCTTTAACATTATCTTTAATCCAAGTTAAGGCACCAATTAGTCCCATGTATTCCGCTTCATTATTGGTTTTTATGCCTAAAAAACGACTTTCCTCATATAGCTTTTCTCCCTTATCGTTAACTATCCAAACTCCGTAACCAGCAATACCTGGATTACCCCTGGCCCCTCCATCAGTAAAAACCCTAATTTTCATAGCTAATCATAGCAAAAAATACATCACCGCGACACCAAACAATACTGATACCAATTGTCTTAAACTCTCTCTCGGCTTGGCTTCATGCCGATGCAATTCTGGAATCAAATCCGAGGCTGCCAAATATATAAAGCCTCCAGCAGTTAACGGCATTAAATAATTTCTTAAACTCAAACTTTCCTTAAAAATCATAATCATTACCACTCCCACTAAACTGGCCATTGCCGACAGCAAATTCATTTTCAAAGCCTTCTTAAAATCATACCCACTATGAAGCAATATAGCAAAATCACCGATTTCTTGAGGAATTTCATGTATCAAAATGGCTATAGCCGTCCCGATACCCAGCTCTATTCCCGCCAAAAAACTACCCCCAATAATTAATCCATCTATAAAATTGTGAACTGTATCCGCCACAATACTCACCTCCGCCAATTTGTGACCTTGATGACAATCAGGATTATGACAATGCCTCCACTGCAGCAATTTTTCTAATCCAAAAAAAACTAACATCCCTCCAATTACCAACAACCCTATTTCGCCGCCTTCAAAAAATTCACTTGATTCCGGAATTAAATGAAGAAAAGCATCTCCCAGTAAAGCCCCCGTGGCCACTCCCACCAATACCAACAACTGAACTTTAGAATTTCTTTTTTGCCAGCGAAACAATAAAGCTATTAAAACTGACAGTAAACTAATTAGTATTGAACTCAGGATGGCAACTGACATTGGATTCATAGGCACCATTCTACTATAATGGGACTGTGGAAACCATTGATATTCAATCACCTCTCCCGCCTCGACCGGTGGCTGAGCCTTCATCAATTCCAGAATCGCCTCGGACTGATATCCCTGCTGATACCATTTCTTCTTCACCTCTTCCTCCTCCCCCAAAAAAATCTTTACCCCGTTTTTTACCCTTTATCATTGGTGGTCTGGCACTCTTGTTGGTCGCCTTTCTGGTCCTTAAATTTCTCTTACCTAGTCTCAAAAACAAAAACAAAGAAACAGTTACTCTTACTTACTGGGGTCTTTGGGAAAAAAATGAAATCGTCAACGGAATTATTACTGATTTTGAAGCCAAATATCCTCATATTAAAATCAAATACGTTCACAGTTCCAAAGATGATTACCGAACTCGCTTAGCCGGTCGTCTCGCCAAGGATATCGGTAGTGGGGAAGTCCCGGATATTTTTAGAATCCATAGTTCCTGGTTGCCAATGTTCAAAAATAATTTGGCCCCTGTACCGGCAAACATAGTGACTTCACTAGGCTTAAAAAAAGACTTTTTACCTGTTTATCAACGTGATTTAGTTATTAATGACAATTATTATGCTCTCCCTTTGATGTATGACGGCTTGGTTCTTTTTTATAACAAAGATTTAATTCAAAAAGCTGGAGTCGACCTGCCTAAATCTTGGTGGGATTTACAAAGTAGTCTTAATCGCCTGACTGTTCGCGATCCTGCAGGCAACATTGAAATTGCTGGTGCCGCTCTTGGTCTGGCTGATAATGTTGACCATTGGAGCGATATTCTAGGCTTATTATTGCGTCAAAACGGTGCCTCTTTGACTCTTATCAATAACCCTGAAAATGATGGCAAAATAAAAGATGTTCTCACCTATTACACCAACTTCAAAACCAAAGAAAAAATCTGGGATGAGACTTTACCTTCTTCTACCACCCTTTTTGCTCAAGGTAAACTTGCCTTTTATTTTGCCCCATCCTGGCGTATTTTTGATATTCAAGCTCTTAACCCCAATTTATCTTTTGCCACTGCCCCAGTTCCTCAAATGCCAGTCCTTACCGGTGGTGGCAGTGGTGACAACGCTAACCTCACCAATATTAATTGGGCCACTTATTGGGTCGAGGCTGTCAATTCTCAAAGTCCTCATCAGGCTGAAGCTTGGACTTTTCTAGAATATCTAGCCTCTCCTCCAGTTCTGGAAAAACTTTATCAAACCGCTTCGGTTGATCGAGGTTTTGGAGAAATTTATCCCCGCACTGACCTGGCCGCCAAATTGGTCACTGCGCCCTATCTCAAAGCCTTTATTGATTCTGCTCCTACCGCTCAAAGTGGCTATCTTTCCAGTTTTACTCACGATGATGGTCTTAATACTGAATTGAATAATTATTTTAAGGACGCTATCAATGCTATTACTCGCAATCAATTAAGTGAAACCGAAGTCATGACCACTCTTCAAAATGGCATTTCTCAAGTTATTAGTAAATATAAACTCAGCGGTGATACTCTTAAACCTTAAACTTTATCCCCAAACTTTCGCCTATAAAGCCCTTGATTTTGCCGCCATGGCTAAATCAGTGTCTCAACAAACTGGCGTCAAAATTTATCCCGTAGTCTCTGCTCTGGATGCCGTTAACATCCATCAAAAATTAGGTATAGAAGTCTATCTCCAACATGTTGATCCCTTTTTAGAAGGTGCCCACAGCGGTTTTATTTCCCCTCTTCATGCCCAATCCTTGGGCATCAAAGGCTCTCTCCTAAACCATTCCGAGCACCGTCTCAAACCAGGAACAATTAAATCATTGCTCAAGCACTGGCCCAAAGACTTTGATTCGGTTTTATGTCTCCAAACTTTAGGTCAACTCAATTCCTGGGCCAAAAACTTAAATCCCACTTTTTTTGCCTATGAACCCAAAGAATATATCGGCAACAGTCAAATTTCAGTGTCCACCGGCAAACCCCAACAAGTCCAACACTTTGCCCAAATTTTAGGTCATAAAAAACTACTTATCGGTGCCGGTATTCACCAAGCCTCTGATGTTAGCACTGGCCTTAAATTAGGCGCTCAAGGGATTTTAGTTGCCTCCTCTGTAGTCAAGGCTGCTGATCCTCAAAAAGAACTAATGGCTTTAGCTACTGCCTTTAGTGTATAATTCAATCCATATGGCATCTATCGATAATTTACTAGTTTCTCTCTTCGTTGACGAAATCGTTGGCGGCTTTATTGTCACCATTCCTCCCGGTCACGTCGGCTGTATTTATGATGTTTTCCGTGGTGTTCTCAAAAATGTTTGGTACCCCGGCATGCATTTCAAGATTCCTTTGATTCAGCGAGTCAAACTTTTTAATGCTCAACTAATTGAATACACTATTTCCAAAGATATCTCTCTCAAAGACAACAACGAAATTATGGGGGATGAAGTTATTCATGCTGTTACCGCTGACAATCAATTTGTCTCTATCGAAGCCACTGTTTTAATCAAACTTGACACTGAAAGACTACCTGAAATTTGGCAAAACATTGGCGAAAATTTTGTTTCTAAAGTCGTTCGCCCAGTTACCCGTAGTCGTATCCGCAAGGTTTTAACCAATCATACTCTAGCTAAAGCTCTCTCTACCAACCGCAGCCTGATTGAGGACGAGGTCAAACAGGAGCTTCGCGATTCTCTCACTTCACATGGTCTTTTTGTCGAAAATTTTTATCTCAGTTCTCTTACTCCTTTGGAAAATGCTCTGGGTTCCAGCGAAGTCAAAGACATCCTCAAAGACGCCGACATGATTAAAAATGAACGTCTCATCTCCGGACTCCGGCCAGACTCAAACCCCAACCCCGCCCCTGAGGAGACACCTTTTTCCAGGTCTTCAACGCCTCAGTCATAGTCGCCCCGCTGGTAATTACATCATCCACTAAGATTATTTTCTCTCTTCTCTCAATTTCATTTTTTACTCTAAACACCCCCTTAATCTCCGCCATTCTTTGTTGGTGATTATGAATTTTGGCTAAATTTACCCCCTTTTTCTTTCTCTCTAAAATTTCAGCATATTCCAAACCTAATTTTTGTGCCACCACCACCGCTATTTCTCTGGCTTGATTAAAACCCCGCCAATTTTCTCTGCCTTTATATAATGGTATCGGTACCAGAACAAAATGCTCTTTTTGCCAATGTTTAACAGTCTCTGGATAATTAATTTTTAAGCTTTGTCCCATTTTTTGTCCCAAACTCTCAATTGCCGCTGACAAATGTTGATACTTAATCTCCTCAATTATTTTTTTCATCACTCCGTCATATTTATAAATTGAAATTAGACCTTCAAATCCGGATTTTTGCCTCAATCCGGCTATTTTTATTTTTCTTTCACAGAAATTGCACAAATAATCATCACCCCGACCACAGCCTAAACATTTTTTTGGATATAACCAATCTATTAACCAACTCATCCTCTAATTGTAAAATACTTAACTAAATCTGAAAACTAATATAGACTTATTTTATTGGCTCAGATTTTGCAATTTTCCTTAAAAAAATAGTACTCAATTATCATGATTTCTGTCTGTTTTTATGATAAAATATAACTCCTCATGGAGATGTAACGCCTTGACGGGATTGCACCTTAAAAAACTGCAAGCCGACTTTGATTCATCGTCGTAAAAGAGAATCAAAACATTATGCCAAAAAAACTTTTGGCGTTGATTTGACCAAAGTAGCCGATGCCTTTACTGGTATCAATGCTCCTGCGGCTCCTGCTTACGCACTAGCTTAAGCAATCAACCATTGTTTTTGCTCTTGTCTAAAAGGGCTTAAACAGTGTCAACCATTTTAAACTGCTGTCTGATGATTTCTCGGTTATTGTCAGACCTAAGAGGGAGTAATGTCCCAACCAATCGATGTTTTTTACTTAAGCTTGTCGACGTTTTTTAATTTCAATTTCGGACCCCGGTTCATTCCCGGGCATCTCCGCAACGTAAAAATATAAATTGTGTTTCTACTGTCTAATTATTTTTCTCAAACTCCTCCTTCCTAATCTTCTCCCTTTTTTCAAACTTCCTCATCTTTCTGCCAATTCCAATTTCCATCTTAAACCACTTTCCCTGTAAAAAAATCGCTATCGGAATCAGCATATATTTTTGTCTCCGATAACTTTGTAGTTTAGCAATTTCTCGGGAATTTAAGAGTAATTTTCTCTCACCACTTTTATCAATTTCTTGATTCCGACTATATTTATAAGGACTGATTTGTAAATTAAACACCTTGGGAATGCCATTGATCACTTCCACTTTAGCTCCCTTGAATTGGACCCCGGCCACTCTTAGGGACTTGGCATCGGCGCCGTTTAACACCATTCCGGCCACCATTTTGTCAATAAATTTATAGTCGTGACTCTCACGATTAAAATATCTCATTGTTTTTGACTCGGTAAATATTTCCGTCTGCGGCCAGGACTAAAACGGCCTCCTTCGGATTTTCTATCGCGATGTCCACGATTTCATTTTTACCAAAATTAAGTCTGGCCAAAATTTTACCATTTTTTCCATAAATCCACACTTTATCATCATTAATAAAGGCGACTATGTTTACCTTGTCGCTGGTGATAATTTTCCCCGGATTAACTGCCGGTGGCTTAAAACTCATTTCAAAGTTCACCTTTTCTCCTCGGGTGAATTTATAAATCTGCGCCCCCTCCGACAACGTCCAAATATCGCCGTCAATGGCCATTCCGGTCATGGTCGCCGGCAGGGGAGTGTTGTTCCATTTTGTCCAACTACTTCCACTCAATTTAACTATCTGTCTTTGCTCATTATTTAGAGCATAGATCAATCCTTTCCAAGCACTGACTTGATCTATTTCCAAAGATTCTATTGGGCTTTCTTCTACCGCATTTCTTTTTATCTCCCACACTTTATTCTCTCCGTATCCATACCATCTTTCTCCGTTATTAAACACTCCTTCAGTTTTTCCAATCTTTTCATCTGCCACTATCTTATCCTTAGATTGCATCTCCAAATTCACTGCTATTACTTCAGCCCTCTCCTTACTCCATAAATAAATTACCGATTCCTTACTCGCCAAACCGTCAAATTGTCTCTCGCCTTCATAAATTAATTTAGTGTTGTAAGCCACCTCATAATTTTTGTTCTCCCGTCCCAACTTATTTTGATAACTAATTCCTTCTTCTGTTAATCTATTTATTTCATTAGTCAAATCACTCTTTTTGAATTTACGCTCTCTTAATTTTTCTACCGCTTTTTCCACTATTTCTAAACTTTTATCAGGTTCTTTTTCTCTAATTTCTTGAGCTCTTTTTAATTCTTCATTAAATTCTTTCTTGACACTCTCAAATTTATTTTGCTCCATGGCACTACTTCTTTTTTGATAACCCAAGACGATAATTCCTAGCAATATCGCCAATACTCCCACCCCCAAAATTACATTCAATTCCTTGCTGACTCTTTGATCAAACCATCTCCTTTCGGAGACAAAAATTTCTTTTTTAATTTTCTCTTTTTTGACAAAATCTATTTTTACCCTCACTTCTGTTACTATCCAAACTTCATCACCAGTTCTGATTTCTCCCTGACTTTGATTTGATAAATAAGCTATTTTCCCCTCTCTCACAATCGCCACCTGACCTTCTCCTTCAATCACTGCTCTCAACTTTCTTTTTCCTAATTCCACGCCAATTCGCTCCATTCCTCTTTCTAAAAAAATCCGTTTTTTTTCTGCTCTTAACTGCCAACCAGCAGCCTCACTTTCCTGACCAGAGGGCCGCTCCCTAATACGATACTCCATGAAAAATGATACTACAAAACTGCTAGTACCAAAAAGATTAGTGCCAAAGCCGCCATCAAATGAGCATAAGCAAAAACGATCAACAAGGGATTAAATATATCCTTAACATTTTTTGACATGGTCTGAACTTGCTTGACCACAATCAAAGCAAAAAATGAATATACCACCGCTGCCATTACCCCGATAATCTTTTCTATAATCAACAGGTAACTATCGACATTATTTAGCATTTTTGCCTCCCAATTCCTCTTTTAACATCTGTAACACCCTAATTATTTTTTGTGGCTGAGGTACTCTCTCTAAAGTCAATTGAGGTACCTCTGCTGCTGTCTGTACAAAGACATCACCAAAATTAAACATAGTTTGCGCAAAACCAGTTACCTTAAAAGTTAAGTCTTGAATCATTAAAATATCTGCTTGAGCAAATTTTTTACTTAACAAATTATCAAAATCAATGTCAATCACTCTCTTATCGGTAATCACAATCACATCAAAATACCACGACAAAAATTTTTCAAAAATAAAGGCAAAGGTCACTAAAAACCACAACAACCCACCTAATATTTTATAACGAATTGAGATATCAGAAGAAAAAGGTATCAATCTTAAAAAATTAGGAGCCAAAAACATTAATCCCGCCGTTAACATCCAGCCCACATTGGTAAACCAATGTGATCTAGCCACTACCAAAACTTTTTCTTGTTGGGCCTTTTCTTCAAAAGTAAAGACATTAGGATTAATCAATAATGACGACAAAGGGTGTTTGGTATGACCAGTGATATCATACACTTTTTGAGGAATTTGCTCCTCAGTTCCCACTTCATCAGGAGCTACTACATCCAAGTCATTTTCTCTTGTTGTCATAACTCATTTTATCATCCCGTTATTTATTATTAAATTGGCAATCATTTTGGCCAGAACTCTATCTCTCCCTCTTTTTGGTAAATGCAAAAATAAATTTTTTGTTGCCATCTTTCTTTTGTTTAAGGCTAATTGAATCATAAAAGCTATCCAATTACAGTTGTAAGTTCCCATAAATTCAGAAATTTCAAAATATTCCGGTTCATACATTTCAATTTCCGGCAAATTCAACTCCATTTTAATTGGAAACAGAGGATTGATATTCTCTTTTCCGTAAACATTTTTGGCCATCGTTTCAATTTTTATCTTCTGATTCTCTCCGTAAAAATCTCCTAAACCGATAATTAAATCATAATTATCATTGGGAATATATTTATTAAAAAAAGTTCGAGGATGACCAAAAATTATCTGATAATTAATTTCTTTATTTTTCGGTAGATATGATTGTAATGCGCTTAAGACTCTTCTGGAGATATTTGTACCCCATTGATTAGAAAAAGCGTAAATTAAAGTCATTTAT
Source organism: Candidatus Shapirobacteria bacterium (assembly GCA_022837635.1). GTDB lineage: Bacteria > Patescibacteriota > Microgenomatia > UBA12405 > UBA12405 > UBA12158. The sequence goes on along the minus strand of JALHFY010000002.1, from coordinate 4,731 downwards.
ATAGTATAATCACCCCATGCAGCAGGTGGAAACTTTTAATGTCTCCAGGATTGAGCAACTTCTCTATTTTAAGAAATTTTGTCGCCGTTTTGATATTCAAAAAATTCTTTTCGACGGTGACGATACTCTCTGGGACACTCAACCAGTTTTTAATCAGGCCTTTGACCGGGTTTCTAGGTTAGTTAGTTATGATTTAGATCTACCCGTTAAAGATGTTCATCAGCAGATTCTTCAGTTACACAATAATTTATATGAAACTCATAGTGTCAGTATTAAGCGTTGGGATATCCTCGTCGATCAATTAACGACTTTTTATCCCTTAAATGACAAAGTTCAAACCTCTCTTCGTGCTAATTTTCAACAAATCTTTAATACTCCTTTACCTTTTTTACCAGGCACCAAAGATGGTCTGGATTTTTTAACCAGTGATTTTGATTTACCCTCTCTTGCTATCGTGACTCATGCCAACCCAAATTGGACCTGGAAAAAATACCGTTGGCTTAATTTAGATAAATATTTTCATTGGGATGATGTCTATACCATCGACGACCATCATTATAAAAACACCCAAACTTGGTCTCAAGCCATGGATTTTTACAAAGTTAAGCCTGAAAATTGTTTAGTGGTCGGGGATAGTCCTCGTGCCGATATTAACCCTGTTAATCAATTGGGTGTAGCTTGTTCTTTTTTAATTCCTCGTCATTCTCTGTGGTCGATTCATAATGTGGCTGTTGATGAAACTAAAACCAAACTAATTAACAACATCAATGATCTCCGTTATTTAGGTCAATATGTTACTTCTTTTCCAGGTTAAATAAATCTGACTTAATCACAATTGCCCCTGGTGCTCTCAGATTAAAAGCCGTTTTGAAAGTATTGGCATCAAAGGTGAAATTTCCTTTATCAGTCCCGATTCTGACATTTTTAGTTACTCCTGCAGTTGAATAATCCACTCCCACCGAAGTTATACTGCTTACCGGCCCACCTTTGTCAGCCACCTGTCGCCTCAATTCATCCTTAGACCAAGCATTAACACAGCCACTGATACAATTACGATACTGAGATAAATTATTACCATCACCAGTTTTACTGTAGTAAAGAACGGCATTGACAATATCCGCAAAATCATCATTATTCAACCAAGGATGATTTAGACCGAAAGATCGGCCGTCTCTAAGTGTGTACCAACCCTTATAAAACCATGGTGAACCCGCCATTTTTTCAAAAGCTTCTCCCGGCCAACAACCTTGATTGCCACAACTACTATCCCATAATTGAGGGGTACTGTGTCCTTTGGAACTGTAGCCGATAGTGGCTCCTCCTGAAGTTGAAGCATACATGGTTGAAAAAATCTCTCCGGTGTTATTACTTTTAATCACCAAACCTCTAGTTTGCTCCACCGCCTCTTTCCATTTACCCGGATTGTTCAGTCGATTTTTACTGTAAACTTGACAGGCCTCGGTTACACAAATGGTGCCGGATAACTTATTGGTATAAGCCAGGGCATAAGTTCTGGCGGCAATCGCCTGGGCTTTTAGGGCCTCAAAACCACCTTGCTCTCCCCATTTTGCGGGCATTTCCGCTATCCCGACTAAATAATTTTCTTCAAAAGGCAAGGTCCCGACTGCAGTTTTAATTGAGTCTCCCACCTCTATTTTTTCAATTTTGATGTTGCCATAATAAGCTTTTAGAATCGTTTCGTAATTTTGTCCAGCCTTAGCTCTACCAAAGGCTCCGTATTGACTCATCCCTTTTCGATGTGGCGCTCCAAAAGAGAAAACCGCAAAAGCTGGCGAAAATCCTGGATTATAATCAGCTCTGGAAGCCGGATCATCCGAAGATGATACGTTTCCTACCGAAGTGTTAAACATTGCCGTTTTCATTTCGATTAATTTAGTCAATTCAGCATTTAATCTTTTTTTATTAGCCTCGGCTTTTTGAATTTCTCCCGCTAGAAAACCAAAGCGGCTTTCCATGTTTTTTCTTAGTTCCGCCAATTTATTTTTTTGGGACTCTAAATTAGCTTTATTATTATTTAAGCTCACAATTTCTTGGGAAAAATCAGATATCATGTTTTTATCCTGAGCGATTACCGACTGGTACCAAGTAAACTGCTTTAATAAGTTACCCGCTCCTTGGGTAGAAAATAGCAACATTAAGGGTGAAAACTTTTTGGAATCAACATAATAACGCCTGACTCTTTTTGACATCAATATCTTTTGTACCTCTAAATCTGCCTCCTTATCCAATAATTTTTTAGCCAAATCAGTCATTTGCAATTCAAGTTTGCTAATTTGAGTTTTGGCCGTACTAATTTTGTTCTGCAAATCTCCACTTTCTTTTTTTAAGGGGGCCATTGCTTTTTCCAAATTGGCAATTTCTTGACTAATGGCTGCTATCTGGACATCATAATTATCTTCAGCCTTAATTTCCTTGTTAAGAGGTAAGCAAACAACCCCTCCGATAATCAAAATAACCATTAATATCCTGATAATCAATTTCACTTATCAATTCTAACATTTGCTATACTCAAAATATGACACCGGTCAAATTAAAGAGGTTGTTCACACCTCTTTTTTTCTTGTTTTTTACCTTCTCTTTTTCTTCTCCTGTTTGGGCAGCGAATCTTTTGATTTGCCACGACAATGGTGATGTTGGTATCAAAACTGCTCTCGGCTGTATTCCCGCAGAAATGGGGGCTTTTGTTCAATGGCTTCTTCCCAAATTTTTTAGCGTTGCTGGTGGTATTGCTTTCTTACTTATGGTTTATGGATTTATTTTGATGGCTACCTCTGGAGGTGACGCCAAAAAGGTCGAAGGTGCTAGAGAAACTGTTACCTCAGCTATTACTGGATTATTATTTTCCATCTTTGCCCTCTTTCTACTTCGCTTGGTCGCTGTCGATATTTTACATATTCCCGGTATAAATAAATGAAACTTCCTACTTACGATGGTACTGGCTTTATTTTCGCAAATAAAACAGTAGGTGAAATTATTAGTAAATTATTAATCTATCTTTATCCTGCTGCTGGTTTAATTTTATTGTTAATGCTCATTTCTGGAGGCATCACTCTCATGACCGCTGCTGGCGATCCCGCCAAATCCAAAGCTGGTTATGGTCGTATAATCAATGCTTTCATCGGCTTTGCTATTATCTTTGTTTCCTATTTTGTCCTCCAACTGGTCGAAGTCCTCCTCGGAGTCAAAATTATTTAATCCATTCTAGTTTCTTGTTTATTTACCCATTCTTCTTTCTCTATCCTGAAACCAATAGAGCGCTTCTTCCATTTTTTTCGGAGTGAAATCCGGCCACAGTGTATCTGTAAAATACAATTCAGCATAGGACATCTGCCACAACAAAAAATTACTTAATCGAAATTCTCCCCCTGGTCTGATAATTAAATCCGGATCAGGTTGGTCTTTGGTATACAAATATTTTGATACCAATTCTTCATTAATTTTACTGGCTGGCACCTTGTCTTTAACAATTTCTTTAATCGCCGTCACAATTTCATCTCTACCACCATAATTCAAAGCCACATTAAATTGAATTTTTTCGTCAACTACCACCATCTTCAAAATCTTTTTTATCGCCTCCTTAACCTTGAGTGGAAAAGCCTGGAAATTACCTAAAACAAAAAATTTTACCCCCGATTTTCTATATTCTTCCGCCTTTTCTTTCACGATTCTTATTAGTAAATTAAAAATTCCCTTAACCTCCTCAGGACTTCTTTTTTTCCAGTTTTCAGTCGATAGGGCATAAACGGTCAGGTGTTTAATGCCAATATCCCGACAATAAGCCACTATTTTCTGTAAGTTCTGAGCTCCGGCTTCATGACCTTTGCCGTCAGGCAAGCCTCTCTTTCTGGCCCAACGTCTGTTGCCATCCATAATAATCGCAATATGCTTTGGTAGTTTTTGGGGATCAAGTTTAGTTTTAGCCATATCTATTTAGTCGCATTATATCCTAAAAACATTTCATTGACAAAGTAATTACTTAGTATATACTTTAGATATGAATACTGCTATTTTAACTATCAAAACCAATCCTGTACTAAAAGACCAAGTTTCCAAAATTGCCAGAGAACTCGGTTTTTCTGTCAGTTCCCTGGTTAATGCTTATTTACGTCATCTGGTTCGTACCAAAACCATTAACTTTTCCTTAAATGATGAAATTCCTAGTGATTGGATGACTGAAGGCTTGGCTAAATCTAAACAAGACATTAAAAAAGGTAAAATTTCCCCAACTTTTACTGATGCCCAGAGTGCTATAAAATGGTTACAGAGTGAATAAAATTACATTTTCACACCATTTTAAAAAACTGTATTGTAAAGCGCCCTTCAAAATTAGACAACAATTTGACCAACGTCTTGACATTTTTATTCACAACTCCTTTGATCCACGTTTAAATAATCATGCTCTCATGGGTAATCTTTTAGGCAAAAGAAGTATCAATATTACCGGTGATTGGCGGGCTATTTATTCCATTTCTCAAGAGGGGATTATCATCTTCGAACTCCTCGGCACCCACAGTCAGTTATACAAGTAATTTTTTACCAAATTCAACTTCTTTTTAGCCAAATGGTTAGTACCAGAAAGGTTTTGAGTATTTCCGACTTATCATCGGAAAGAAACCTCAAAGGAGGTGATCCATCCGCACCTTCCAGTACGGATACCTTGTTACGACTTAACCCTCATCGCTGGATTTACCTTAGTCCCTGGCAAGCCAG
>JALHFY010000006.1 GCA_022837635.1 Candidatus Shapirobacteria bacterium | reverse complement strand
TTTGGTAAGATTAAGAATTATTATTTTAAGACTAGATCGTTCTCTTTTTAATAATCTTAGTTATTTGAGAAAAATAAAATTACAGCAGCAGGAACATAAGAACAAGATTTTTGAGGCTAATTCGCCTAAGGAAAATCCTTTAATTGAGGGCTCTCGAGATTTTACCTTTTCTCAAAATTTAGTGCTGGAAGAGAAAAAACTATTAAGAAAGTTACCTAAAAAAGAAAAAGATGTTTTTCAAAATTTAGCTCGTTTATATCTCTTTGAAGAAGATTATCATTCTGCTCGTTGGATAATTTTAGAAGCTTATCGGAATTTTCCAGAGGATAAAATTATCAGGAGTTTTTTGGTTGAAATTTTTGAAAAAGAGAATTATTATAAAAGCGACCAAAAAAAACCGGCAGAAACTGATAAATAATAGTCTTTGCCGGAGTAACTCAGTGGCCAGAGTAGCTGTTTTGTAAACAGCAAGTCGTGGGTTCGAATCCCACCTCCGGCTCAAAGAGGGTAGGTGGCGGAGCGGTCAATCGCAAGGGACTGTAAATCCCTCGGCCTTAGGCCTGCGTAGGTTCGAATCCTACCCTACCCACCAACCGCCAAGATAGCTCAGCGGTAGAGCACACCCTTGGTAAGGGTGAGGTCCCGGGTTCAATCCCCGGTCTTGGCTCTAAAAATATGAAAAAAGAAAATATTGCTAAATTACAATGCCAGGAATGCAAAAGAATTAATTATTATACCCACAAAAATAAAAAGACCGTGGAGAGAAAATTAGAATTGAAAAAATATTGTCCGTGGTGTCGTAAGCATACTTTGCACAAAGAAGGGAAAAAATAATTTTTAATTTTTAGGGGCGTAGCTCAGTTGGAAGAGTGGCGGTCTCCAAAACCGCAGGTCGCAGGTTCGAGCCCTGCCGCCCCTGCTTAATGATAATAGAGAAACAGATATGCTTGGTTGGAGAGCAAATGGTTATGTGGTTATGCTGTTCGTTGCATTAAAGATTAATTAATAAGTTATTGAAATAAGAAATAATAACAGAGGCCCCTTGAGGGACCTCTTGTTATATATCAAAAAATTTTAGTATAATATAACAATAATAAATTATATGTCTCGAGGATTGTTACCAATGGTTATTTTGTTTATTGTTCTGATTTCCGCCTCCCTCTTTTCTCAAATTAGTCGGGAAATTGTTTTATCTTTTTCTGACAATTCTTCTTTGCCTCAATCAGAAGCAAGCGTTTTAAAGCACTTAGACGGAACAGAGTTTTTTGACGAGAATAGCCAAAATAATCAAATTGAAGATGAAGAGTCATCATTAATTGAATCTAAAAACTGGGATAGTGATTTTTCCCCCAGTAATTACTGTTTGGAAGAAACAGAGTTTTTTGAAGAAGAGGATCGAATTTATTGCCATAAACCACCTTATTTAACCGAACCAAAAGGGGTGGAAATTAATTTAGTTACCAAGAAAGTTTTACTTTATAACGACAACAAATTAATTAAAGTTTTGCCTTTATTATATCAGTCGCCAGAGAATCGATGGATGCAGTCACCAACCGGTTTTTTTAGGGCAAAAATAAAAGAAAAATTACATTGGTCGACTATTGGTCGATGTTGGCTGCCTTATTCCATCCAATATTATGAAGATTTCTTTTTACACGGGATTCCGTATTATCCTAATGGGGAAAAAATTAGTACTACTGTTTCCGGTGGCTGCCTACGTTTTCAAGATGATGTTATGGAACAAATTTATAATTTCCTAAAAACAAATGATCAGGTTTTGGTCTACAGTGATTTTAGTAATTTAAAATTAAAGGAAGGATTTCATAGTCCGGTTACTATTCAAGAATCATTTATTTTAAGCCGGTTTTATACTCCTTATCGTCGTTTTCGTCGTTTTGCAGGCGACAGAGAAAATTTAAAGCTGGATTACTATAACCATACCGGTGTTGATTTTAAGCTAAAACCCGGGGCAGATGACTTAAATGTTTATGCTATTTACGATGGTCAAGTAAGTCGAGTGATTA
>JALHFY010000005.1:1510-3810 GCA_022837635.1 Candidatus Shapirobacteria bacterium | reverse complement strand
AGAAAAAGCAAAAAATTATATTAAATTTAAGAAGGTTGGTTTTAGTGTTCAGAATGCTGAGAATTTAAGTAAGTTTAAAGATAAACAATTTGACTTAGTAATCTGTTGTGAAGTGCTCGAGCATGTAGAAGATTTTCAGAAAGCATTAAAGGAGTTATATAGAATTTCAAATAAATATCTCTTGGTATCAGTTCCAAATGAACCTATATGGCGGATGTTGAATATGGCACGGGGAAAATACCTTTCAGATTTTGGAAATACTCCCGGTCATATCAATCATTGGTCTATATCTGCTTTTAAGAAACTTATTAAGTCTAGTGATTTTATTATTCTTGATAAAAAATATCCTTTCCCTTGGCAGATGATGCTATTGAGAGTTAATTAAATTTTTTAGTTTTCTTTTGACCGGAGGCGACTAATTTCGTTGTTTAAAAACATTATTGTTTCATTTTTTAAATATTTCCTGATTTTACTGAATGTTGCAACAGGCAATAAGGTATTTAAATCTTGATCAAGTAATGTTTGGGTAACATTTTTTTCTATAAAATCTCGGAGAAAAATCAAATATTCTAAAACAGACATTCTGCTTCTTTCTACAACGACTTTATGGTTATAGTTGAGGTTGAGACTAAAAAAATGATGGATATCATAGATATCGCGACCGGCAATTTTTTGTTTATGATCAAACCTATCTTTTACAGCGACAAGTTTATTGGCAAAAATTGTTTCTTCATCCTGACAATTGATTGTCCGATTTATCTCGGCTAAAAATATTGGCCGATAAGTGTTTGATTTGACTATAAAATTTAAAGCATCGATTTTTAAAGTATTACGATCATTTGCAGGAGATGGATATTTCAAAAAAAACTCTAGAGCTTTTTTACTTTCTTGATCAATCTCATATCCAAGTTTTTTAAATATTTTATGAAATTCAGATCTTATTTCTTTTTCATCACTTTTTGCTTTTAGATCAAAGTCTAGGTCAACTGAAAATCTATCAAGAATTCCTATCATCGAAGCACAGGTGCCCCCCTTAAAATACAAAGATGAGGACAAGATTTGGTTGTCGACAATTTCAGTCAACACACGAAGTAAGTGGGCTTTATGAACAGTATCTTGAGGGCGGAGGGTAATCATAGGTAGCCTAGCTGTGTTTGATAATTTTTAACTAGTGTCCAATCAATTTTTCCATCGTTGTCAAAGTGATATTTTGGTTGAAAATAGAGCATGTCGGCTACAGCTCTTTCGATTGTAGCTACAAAAATACCAAGATTATTTTGTTTTATGCCAATTGGATTATGCAATGATGATGCTTTTAACTGCCTGACTGAATAGTAGGTATTATTAATTATAAAATTGGCTGATTTTTGGGAAATAAAGGTTATTTTAGAAGGTAATTGATTGATTAAGCCGTTGTTTGCCAAAACTGACTCGGTGCTCAGGTAACTAAAAGTCTTTATGGCTCTAAATCCTATTTCAAGTGGATCTAGCTGATTTATGGGAACGATACTGTACAGACCTTTTTGAATCGGAAAAATATTCTTTTTTTTAATTAATCTTGCAATTGTTTTATATAATGTGTTTTGATTAGTAATATTCCATAGGATTCTTAGGTCGGAGGTGCGAAATATTTTATGGGGTTGTTGAGCTAGAATAGCTATTTTATTCGTAGTCATAGTTTCATTATGTGGTACTAATATGTACAGGATATCATAACTAGTAAGCTTGTCAATACTATATGTTTTTACGTTTTTTTATCATCTTTTTAAAATTTTTGATTACTTCTCCATAGGTTTTAAATACGTCACGGGGGATATCTTTGATAGGGGTATTTTTGATTAGGCCGGAAAAATTGCGAAGACGTTCGATGAGAATAAAAGGTGAATAGATTAGGAGATTAAAAGTAGAGTAGTTTTTGAGAATAATATAGATCCAGTTTTTGGCATCCATGCGATGACGGAAATTGCCCATGCGGGAGCTAGTGGCACCGCCGAGGTGATAAGACAAAGCTTGGGGGACGTAAAGTGTTTTGTAGCCTAAATTGTGGAGTCGAAGGGACAAGTCAACATCCTCCTCATAGGCAAAAAAATCTTCATCAAAGCCACCAAGTTTAGTAAATATTTTACGGTTATAGAGAGTGAGAGCGGCAGAAGCACCCCAGATTGGATGAGGAGATGAGAAGTGGAGTAGATCAGTAGGAGAAAATGGTTGGCCATTGCTGATGTTGTCGCATTTGCCGGAGTAATAGAATTTCAATCCCTGTGATTCGAATTTGGTGCCATCGTAGTTGAGGACAGTGC
>JALHFY010000005.1:0-1416 GCA_022837635.1 Candidatus Shapirobacteria bacterium | reverse complement strand
TGCCGGTGATGGTGGCGAGTTTAGTAGATGAGTAGTTTAATAGTTGAGAAGTGTGGATAAACCAGTTTTTGTCTATCTTTAGGTCGTTGTTGCAGACGAGCACCCAATCAAATTTTGAAGCCTCGACTCCCCTATTAACGGCTCCGGCAAAGCCATAGTTTTTATTAAGACTTAAAAGTTGATATTTAATTTTGTTTTTTTGACAAAAGCTAGTAAAAATTTCCGGGCTGCTATCGCTTGAGGCATTATCGACCAAAATTATTTCGACATTTATTTTAGCTTGATCAATGGCTGTTTTGAGAGATTTCAGGCAAGCGGGTAAAAATTCTTCGCCGTTGAGGTTGGGGATGATGATGGAAATACTGTTCATCATCTGTATTTTGACATATTTCAGATGATAAGGTAGGAATAAATAAAAATCTATGGAATGATCCTGATTTATTTTTTTTGAAAAATTACATATACACTACTTTTGAATAAAAATTAGCAATGATATACTGGTCTATGGAATTGGTAAGATATGATTATGTTGTTGTTGGTGCGGGTTTTTTTGGTTCTATTGTGGCGAGAAGAATTGCGGAAGAATTGGGTGAGAAGGTGTTAGTCATTGATAAAAAAAATCATATTGGTGGTAATTCATATGCTTATATTGATAAAGAGACGGGAATAGAAGTTCACAAATATGGTTCTCATATTTTTCATACTTCCGACGAAAATGTTTGGAGTTACTTAAGTAGATTTACGGAGTTTAATAATTATCGACATACTGTCTATTCAAACTACAAAAATGTAATTTATAGTTTGCCTATTAATTTGCACACGATCAATCAATATTTTCAAAAGGATTTATCACCAACTGATGCCCAGGCGTTAATAAAAAAGGAAGTTGAAGAAGCTCAGATTGTTAATCCAAAAAATTTGGAAGAAAAAGCTATATCTTTAATTGGTAAATCTCTTTATGAGGCATTTATAAAAGGTTATACAAAAAAACAATGGTCGAAAGATCCGAAAGATTTGGTCCCTGAAATCATTACCCGTTTACCGGTTAGATTTAATTACGATAATTCCTATTTTAGCGACAAATATCAGGGTATTCCAAATGATGGTTATGAGAAGATGTTCAATAATATTTTGAATCATAAAAATATTGAATTAAAACTGAATACTAGTTTTAATGATATTAAAGATAAACTTTCAAAAAAAATGAAAGTTGTTTATACGGGGCCGATTGATGAATTATGTGACTATCAGTTTGGAGTGTTACCGTGGAGGTCGTTGAGGTTTGAGGTTGAAGTGAAGAAGGTAGATGATTTTCAAGGAACTGCGGTCATAAATTACGCTGATGAAGATGTACCTTTTACTAGGATTCATGAATTTAAACATTATCACCCGGATTGGAAAAACTCAGATTCGACT
>JALHFY010000004.1 GCA_022837635.1 Candidatus Shapirobacteria bacterium | reverse complement strand
TCCATTTTTTGAGGTAAAATTTTTAATCAATTCTTTAAATTCATCCACATTTTTAATATCCTGATAGATTGTTGCAAAACGGATATAGGCCACGGGATCGATGTCCTTCAATATATTCATTACCATTTTGCCAATTTCTTTGGATGGTATTTCCACACTTTCCCAGTTCAACAACTTCATCTCAATTTCATCAATTAGTTTAGATCTCTCCTCCGCCCCTACTTTCCAACAAGCTTTTTCAAAACACTTGTCTAATTTTTCCCGACTATAATCTTCAATTCGACCGTCTTTTTTCACTACTTTTAACTCGATATTTTCCACCCTTTCATAAGTGGTAAATCTTTTTCCGCACTTGACACATTCCCGGCGTCTTCGGGTTGCCTTCCCCTCAAGTGCATCTCGAGACTCTAAAACATTTGATTCATCAAAACCGCAATATGGACAAAGCATGTATTTTTACGCTATTTTTATTAACACTATTGATAGCGTCTGTGTCCAATCATATATACTACCCTTAGTGTCTGTCAACTGTTATTTAATGTTCAAAACCATATCAATTTTCCAAATACGGTAATTTTAAGGAATATCTCTCAACCAAAAAACTACATCCACAACACCCCATCCTTAAAATTTTGCCTCAATTCCTCAGGAATATCCTCATCTTTCATCGATACCTTCTCTTCCCTTTTTACTCCAATAATTCCGTGTTTATGGGGGTTCATCCTTTCCCAAAAATCTGTTTTTCTGGTTTTAGTCTCATAGCTTTTCTGAATAATTTCCAGTGGATTACCAATTTTTCCGTCATTATAATCAAAAATTCCCTTAACAATTTCACCCACCGCTTGACCCCTCTTGGTCTCTACCTCCCTGGCAATTTCCAACAACGCATTTACTCCTCTCTGATAACTACTTTCTCCAACGTTATTCTCTGGTAAATCAAAAACAATTCTCCCATTTTCAATTTTCATCGAATCATAACATTGTCTAAGCAGTTCAACCACAGTCTCCTCATGCTTAAAAGTTGAAGGTTCACATTCTCTTTGAGCATACCCTCTTTTGCATTTTGCAAAACTGAAAAGTCTATGTGTTGACTCATGATTTAGTACCGGGACAATTGATTCCGGACCTTCAGTATCAAGAAACATTGAGTTTGGATTACCTCCATGAAACTCACTACCCGCATTGGCCCTAAAAAAATAATTCACATCTCCTTTTTTATAAGAAATATCCTCAAACCATTCCGGTTTTTCACCCTCACCGGCTTCAAAATAACTATTCCAGAATAAATCTACCTTTTTTTGACTTTCTAAAACACAATCTCCTACAAACGGAAAAGCCTCTTTTGTATATTCCGCTTCGATCATTTGAGCCATCAAATATTGATTAAAAACTTTACTGTCTAGTGGCATAACTGATGTCTTGTATACTAATTCACTATACTTTTTTAATTCTGGTACCAATTCAGGATCATCATATTTTCTCTCTTTAAATTTCTGACAAATCGATACTATTTTTTTACGTACCTCGGGACTTAATTTATCCAAATTCTCAGACAATACTCCCCCCTGCTCTTCCTCACTCCCTGCTTGTAATAGTTTATTCCACATATCAGCCGCTTTCTTAGCCGACTCAGGTAAATTTTCCAGTTCATCCGGCAATGCACCTTTCTTTTTATAAAACTCGTACCTTTTTGCCTCAAAATCCAACCTCCTGGCTTTATCAAAGAATCTACTTTTAGCCGCTGCTTCCAAAATTCCAAACCCCTCTGGGTTGTTCTCTTTTAAAAACTCAGCTAAAAAATTCCCCACCATCCCATCTGAACTTTTAAAACCATTGTTATTAAACCTCATCATCCATAAAACCAAATCACTTTTATCAAAAAAATACTGCATATTTAACAAACCATCCTCATTTTTTGACAAAACATTAAAAAGACCGCTCCTCCCAAGCTCTTCAAATTTACCCTTTAAATATTGGGTTAATTCCTCTGAATCGATTGATTCTATAGTTTTTTTCATAAATTCTTTTTGTTCCCCACTCACTCCGTTTTGTGATTCAACTAAAGTAAAAGTTCCATCATCATTACTCTTCACCGAAAGTACTTGACCATTTCTCATCACTATTTCCTCCCCCAAAGACACCGGGACCATCTCTTCCGACACCAACTGTCCACTCTTTAAACAGGTCATATACTCCCCATTGTCCGCCATTTGATTTTGAACAAAAAAATTACCATCCCTATAAATTAACTTCTGTTTAGAGGAACTTTGATAAACATCGTTTGTATATTCAATCACCCCATTTTCACTTTTAATTGCCGCTACTTGGACCATTTCTTTAACCCCATCGTTTTCAACCACCCTAAAATATCCTTGTTCTGTATGTGCCACCGTATTAACCGGTACATTTAGTACTTTCGGCTCCAATTTTGGCAACAACTCTGCTTCCATAACCT
>JALHFY010000001.1 GCA_022837635.1 Candidatus Shapirobacteria bacterium | reverse complement strand
TGCTGCCACCCGTAGGTGTATGGGCCGTGTCTCAGTCCCATTGTGCCGGACTCTCCGCTAAGAGCCGGTAACCGTCAAAGCCTTGGTAAGCCGTTACCTCACCAACAAGCTGGTAGTAGATAGGCCGTTTTCAAAGTGACTTGCGTCTTTCATCCCGACTAGGTCGGGACATATGGGAAATTACCCCCGATTTCTCGGGGCTATGTCCCGCTTTGAAGTACGTTCCTGTCTTGTACTCACCCGTTTGCCACTATCCTACGCTCCACACTGCGTTTGAGCTTCGGAATAGCAGGCTATCCACCAGGATCGCATGCGATTCCGTAGTTCCACCGCAAGGTGAAACGAAGGATCGTTCGACTTGCATGTCTTAGGCACACCGCCAGCGTTCACCCTGAGCCACGATCAAACTCTTAGTACAAAAATTCAAAAAATGATTGCCGAAATATATCGGCGTCACTTTCTGGCACTAACGAAATGGCTAAAAATGAAGCTGAATTTGTTAAAGAACAAAAGCAAAATAAGTCCCGATACAATCGGGGTAGAGCAAGTATACTATATTTTTAGAATTTGTGCAGTAGGCAAATAGTTTATTACCGCCTCATCAGCCGAAGTAAACAGGGTTTGATACTTGTCACAGATACTGACCACAATTTCCCGGTGCTCCTCATCCAATTCTGAAAAAATATCATCCAACAGCAACACCGGTTCCTCTTTATATTCCTCTTCCAAGTAATTAATTTGTGCCAATCTCAAGGCTAAAACCGCCAATCTTTGTTGACCTCTGGAGCCCCAAAAAGCCAAGTTTTTATCTTCAGTCTCAAAATCACTGTAATTCAAAGAAAAATCATCCAAATGTGGTCCACATTTGGTGTGTCCCGACTGCAATTCATCGACATATAGTTTTTCTAATTTTTCCGCACTGATGGCCGATGGTTGATAATTGATAAAAAATTTATTGATTTCTTGATGCGAATGTCTCTGAAAAAACACGTTTGCCGACTGAATCAACTTTAAGCGAAATCCTTGGATGATATCAGCGTTTTTAATCAACGACTGATTCCAGTAAAAAAGCTCACTTTTATCCGCCTGTCCCGAGGCGATAATATCCAATAATTCGTTTCTGTGTCTTAATGCCCGGTGATATTGCGACAAGGCCGAAGCATATCTCCATTCGATATTGGCAAAAATCTGATCTAGAAAATCCCTTCTTCGAGTAGGGGAGCCGGCCACCAGTCGAATATCCTCCGGTTCAAACACCACCACCTTCAATTTTCCCCAATATTTCGCTCTGGTTTTTACCACCTTTTCAATTAAAAAACGTCTTTTCAAATTACCCCGATCTTCACGCCACAATTGAACCTCAATTTCTTCTTCATGATTATTGCTGACCAATTTTCCCCTAACCGAACTTATTTTTTCATCCCACTTAATCAGCTGTCCCGTACTTGATGACCTAAAACTTTTACCGGAAGACAGGAAATAAACCGCCTCCAGCAAGTTTGTTTTACCGCTACCGTTAGCGCCCAAAATCAAATTGGCTTTTTTGCCAAACTCCACCAACCTTTTTTCATGCGACCTAAAATTTTGCACCAAAATCTTTCTAAGATACATTTGCCTATTATAACGCACAAATATTAACACCACATACTATAGTCCAGCTGGTAGGAGTCGTCCCGCAGTGGCGGGATTACAGACCGCTGCCCTTGGTCCAGCTGGTAGGAGTCGAACCTACTTAGAACGGTTTTACAGACCGCTGCCTTACCGTCCGGCACCAGCTGGTTGCTCCAGATTATATCAAAAACTTAAGGTAAAATAGAATATTTATGTCACTTCGTCTTATTTCCTGGAATTTAGCCGGTATGCGTGCCGCCATCAGAAAAGGCCTCTGGGATTTTGTTAAAAAAGACAATGCCGATATTTACTGTTTTCAAGAGGTCAAAGCCCTGCCTGAACAAGTACCACTTTTAGAAGTCCCTGGTACTTACCATCGTTTTTGGAATCCGGCGACCAGGGCCGGTTATTCCGGTGTGGCCACTTTTACCAAACTGGAACCCAAAAGTGTCATTGTCGGTAATCGTGACAATGATTGGGACGACGAAGGTCGAGTGATTATCACTAAATTTGACGAATTTACCCTCCTCAATGTCTATTTTCCCAACGGCAAACGTGATCTCGGTCGTCTCGATTTCAAGATGGAATTTTATGATTATTTTTTGAAATATATTAATGAACTCAGAAGTAGGGGAGAAAAGGTAATTTTTTGCGGTGATGTCAATACTGCTCATACTGAAATAGATTTAGCCCGTCCTAAGGAAAATGTTAAAGTCTCCGGTTTTTTGCCTATCGAACGCGCTTGGATGGATAAACTAACTCAACAAGGTTGGATTGACAGCTATCGCCATTTACACCGCGATAAAGTCGAATATTCTTGGTGGAGTCAACGCAGTGGTGCCCGCCAGAGAAATGTCGGTTGGAGAATTGATTATTTTTTTGTTGATCAAACTCTAGCCGGTAATATCAAAAAAGCCTTTATTTTAGGTGACGTTCATGGTTCCGATCACTGTCCCGTCGGCTTAGAAATTGATCTCTAAACTAAAAACATTTTTGCTCCCTG
Source organism: Candidatus Shapirobacteria bacterium (assembly GCA_022837635.1). Taxonomy (GTDB): domain Bacteria; phylum Patescibacteriota; class Microgenomatia; order UBA12405; family UBA12405; genus UBA12158. The sequence continues at coordinate 531,963 of JALHFY010000001.1, read as the reverse complement.
AGTTTTAAGCCAACGGCGATTTTCTACATATTTTGGGTCATATTTAGCCATCAAATCCCAAAAATCTCGAGAGTGATTTTTGATCGTTAAATGAGCCAATTCATGCCATAGTACATGTTCAAATTTATCCATCGGAAACAAAATTATTTGCCAATTAAAATTCAAATTGCCTTGACTTGAACAAGAGCCAAAACGCGAACTTTGATTTTTAACGCTGATTTTTCCGAAATTAAGTTGATATTTGTCCGCCAATTCACTAATTTTCTCCTTAATTATCCGCAGTGCCCATGGCCTCATTTTTTGATCTATCAGTTTTTTAATTTTTCTTTTATCGCTGTAATTGATAAAGATTTTTTTATCTATAATTACCAGTGATTCTCGCAACCCTTTTTTGACTTCCACTTCATATTTTTCACCCAAAATTCTGATACTTTTTAATTTGGATAAATCTTTATTTTTTTTAATTTTTTGGTTGGTTTTTTCTATCCACTCACTCTGATTTTTAATAAATTGTTGTACTAAAAACATCGGCATTAACTGTGGTACTGTCACCTCAATTTCATTTTTATTTCTTAATCTCAATCTCAGGCTTCGCACTGCCTTTTTTTGGATCTTAAGTCGATATTTTTTCCCTCGCAAACTTATTTCTTCCATATTTGCTAATATATTATCAGGAATGATCTATCTTGCTGCTGATCACCGGGGTTTTAGACTCAAAGAAGAGCTGAAAAAAATGCTTGATAAGGAACTTTATGAATATCGTGATTTAGGGGCGCTCAAATATAACAAAGACGATGATTATCCTGTCTTTGCCATTAAATTAGCTGAAACTGTAGTTAAAGAAAAAGCTCGTGGTATTCTGGTTTGTGGTTCTGGTGCTGGAGCCTCAATTGCTGCCAATAAAGTCCTAGGTGCCCGAGCTGGTCTATGCACTTCTCCTCAACAAGCTGCTGCTTCTCGTTCTGATGACGATATCAACATTCTTTGTCTGAGTGCCGATTGGATATCTTTGGAAACTAATCAGGAAATCTTAAAACATTTTCTTAATACTTTATTTTCTGGAGAAGAAAGACACATACGTCGTCTTCTCCAAATCAAAGACTATGAATCTCAGAAGCGTTCGTGACATCATTCCTCAAACCAAAGTTATTCTTCGACTTGATCTGGATTTACCTTTTGATGACACCAATCGCATTTCTGACAACTCTCGACTCTTAAAATCATTGCCCACCATCCAACTTCTTTTGGAAAAAAATTGTCAAATTCTCATTATCGGTCACCGCGGTCGTCCTCAAGGTATTGACGAGAATTTAACCCTCCGCCCCGTCTATTTGGAGTTAATGACTTTACTTGAACCTACCGGGGAAAATTTAGTCAGTAACATCTTTTTACCCGAACTCAACCTTGAACAAATCGATCAAGCTTTTGTTAACAATCAGATTGTGTTTTTAGAAAACTTGCGTTTTTGGCCGGGGGAAGAGGCCAATGATCCTCAATTTTTAGCCCCCCTCAATCAAATCTGTCAGGCCTATGTTAATGATGCCTTTGCTGTTGCTCACCGAGCCCATGCTTCCATCACTCTCTGGCAACATTTACCTGCCTTTTACGGTTTAAGTTTTGTTGATGAAGTTGAGCATCTTCAAAAATTAGTTGACTCGCCAGCATCTCCATTAACTTTACTTTTAGGTGGTGCCAAAGAAGACAAATTAAAACACCTCACCGAATTGACTGGAGTCTGTGACCGCATTCTTATCGGTGGCAAATTACCCCACTTTGTCTCTCTGTCTCATCCCAAAATTACCATTGCCACCTTGGTCCCCGAGGGCCTGGATATTGACGCTGAAACCATTGCTAAATTTACAGAACTAATAAATAGTTCAAAAACTATCATTTGGGCCGGAGCTATAGGATTTTATGAAGATCCAAATTTTCAAAACGGGACTGAAAAAATCGCTCAAGCTATTGCCGCCACCAATGCTTACAAAGTCATAGCCGGCGGTGATACTGCCGCCTCTGTGGAAAAATTAAATCTCAAAGATAAGTTTGATTTTATTTGCAGCGGTGGTGGTGTCTTGCTCGAATTTTTAGTCAATCAACATCTACCAGCTTGGAGTAATAACTAAACAACAACTCCTAAACTCTTTGCAATTTGGAATTTGAAAAAATTGGATCTTGTTTGTATCTTGTTTTTTTTGGTTATTTTTGAGTTCGGCATGCTATACTCCATCAATCGGTAGATATTTTACAAGATTATGAGCAATAAAGAACGATATCCAGATTATCCACACAAAGGAATTGTTACCCATACATTTTACTCCGACCTTTCTTTCACTCCAATAGAAGAACGACGTATTAAACATTTTTGCCAGATTGTGAGAGTTATGCATCGCAAAGATAAACCCGCACCAAGCCCAACGACAGAACAATCACCTATTAAAAAAATAATCAATTTTTTTAAAGTGCGTCGTTCTCGTATTTAACTGTAATCAATCTTTTGTCGAAGCTTCATCTTATAGTTTGTTTCTTGTAATTTGTTTATATCTTGTTTTTTTGGTTATTGGTTATTTTTAGTTTATTATTAAAATATATGCCCAAGAAAAAAAATCGTCTTCCCCGAATAGGTATCAATGGTTTTGGTCGCATCGGCACTGTAGCTCTCCGAGCTATTTTAGCTGAAAAATATGATGTCGAAATCGCTGCCATCAACAGTAAAGGTGACCTACCAGTTGAAGCCTATGCTTTTCAGTTCAAATATGATTCTGTTTATGGTCGTTTTCCCGGCAAAGTTTCTTTTTCTGATCCTGAAAAAGGCGGTGAAATTGGCCAACTTTTAATTGATGATCTCAGTATTCCCTTTCTAAATGAAACTGGGCCTGATAAAATTCCTTGGAAAAATTATGGTGTTGATATTGTCTTGGAATGTACTGGCGCTTTTACCGATTCCAAAGCTGCCCTCCATCTCAAAGGTGGAGCCAGTAAAGTGGTTATCTCCGCTCCTCCCAAAGATCCTAAAATTCCTACCTATATTCTCGGTGTTAACGAAGATCGTTATCAAGGCGAAAACATTGTTTCCAACGGTTCTTGTACCACTAATTGTGTTGCTCCCATTGTCAAATTGATTGATGAAAAAATTGGCTTTCAAGAAGGGGCTTTGACCACTATTCATGCCTATACTACCAATCAAAATATTGTTGATGGTCTCAGCAAAGATCCTCGTCGGGCTCGAGCTGCCGCTATTAACATTGTTCCTACTTCCACCGGTGCCGCCGAAGCCGTCATCGCCGCTTATCCCGAAGCTGCCGGTCGTTTTGCCGGTACCGCCATCAGAGTCCCAGTTGTCTGTGGTTCTTATTCTGATTTAACTTTTAAGTTAGTTCGTAATTCCACTATCGATGAAGTTCAAACTATTTTTGAAAATGCCAGTATTCAAAAAGAATTAGTTGGTCGCCTCAAAATCAGTTATGAACCTCTAGTTTCCTCGGATATTATTGGTAATTCAGGCTCATGTATCATTGATTCCCGAATGACTAAAATCATCAGCGATGACATGCTTTCCATTGGGGCTTGGTATGACAATGAATATGGCTACAGTTGTCGTCTAGTTGAAATGGCCCTTCATATATGGAAATAATTCCCACCACCATTCCCAATACCGATTTTTCTCAAGTCGAGAAACGTCTTCAGGCAATCAAAGACCTCTCGACTTGGATTCAAATTGACCTAACCGATGGTGTTTTAGTCAAACCCGCCTCTTATCCTTTAGAACTTTTTAACAATAGTCGTCTTGATCTTTCCAAAAATATTTTTGATGTCCATTTGATGGTTAAAGAACCAATTCACTGGATCAACAAGTGTCTGGCTATTCAGGCTTCCCGAGTCGTTGGTCAAGTGGAAATGATGACCGATCGAGAACTTTTTATTCGTACCGCTCAAGACAATGGTCTGGAAGCCGGTTTAGCCTTTGATGCTACTACTCCCACTGATGACAATATTCCCCAAGATACCGATTTAGTTCTTCTCATGGGTCGACCTATGGGTTTTGCCCCAGCCCCTCTAAATCCTCAAATTTTTGAAAAAATTAAATTTCTTAAAAAACTGGGTTTTAAGGTGGCTGTTGATGGGGGAGTCAGTCCTGATAATTTTTCTCAATTTCAACAAGCAGGGGTTGATATTGTCTATGTCGGTCATTATTTTTTAGACTTAATCAATGAAAAAGACCATTAAAAAACCTTTTCGAGTCGCTTTTTTTGGCGACGGTCAAGCCGCCAAACGCTCAGCTCATTTTATTGATGCTTACGATGTTGCCCAATTATTAGCCAAATACAAATATGTCATTGTTAATGGTGGCGGTCCTGGTGTCATGTTGGCTTCAACTTTAGGCGCCGCTTCGGTTGGTGGTCGAAGTGAAGCGGTAGTAATTAGTGCCAAACACCAACCGACTAAACATTACGAAGGTCAATCTGAAGCTAATTTGGCTGCAGTTAAAAAAATTTACTCTCTCAAATCTTATCAAGGCCGACTTCATAAACTTATCCGTTTGGCTGATGCTTATATTATTTTTTATGGTGGTACCGGAACCTTAGCTGAAATGACCTTTGTTTGGTCTGAAGCAAAATTTGCCTATCCCAAGGCTAAACCTATCATATTTTATGGCAAAAAATGGAAAAAAATTATTACCACTTTAGGCAATGAACTCAATTTAGAAAAAAAAGAGCTAAAAGTCTGTCATTTTGCTCACAACCCTGACAGTGTCCTAACTATTCTAAATAATCTCTGAGTTTTTTGCTTCTTGAAGGGTGTCTTAATTTTCGAATCGCTTTGGCTTCAATTTGACGAATTCTCTCCCTGGTAACGTTAAAGATTTTTCCCACTTCTTCCAAAGTTTTTGCTGTTTCACCCATCAACCCAAAACGCAGTGCCAGGACTCTGGCCTCTCTCTCATCCAAACTGTCCAAGACCGATTCAATCGATTCTCGAAGTAATTCTTTAGAAGTTTCTTCATAAGGACTAGGTTGGGTTGTATCCTCGATAAAATCCCCTAAAAACGAATCCTCATCGTCACCCACCGGAGTCGCCAATGACGTGGTGTCCTGAGAAATTCGATAAATTTCTTCAACTTTTTCTGTGGTTATCCCCACTTCATTAGCAATTTCCTCAATTGACGGTTCCCTTCCTAGTCTTTGAGTCAAAGCCCGAGTCGCTTTATAAACTTTATTGATAGTTTCCACCATATGAACCGGAATCCGAATGGTTTTTGCCTGATCGGCAATAGCTCTGGTAATGGCCTGTCGTATCCACCAGGTGGCATAAGTGGAAAACTTAAAACCTCGTCTCCAATCAAATTTTTCCACCGCTCGCATTAAACCTTGATTTCCTTCTTGCACCAAATCCAGAAAAGTCAAACCTCTACCGATATATTTTTTAGCAATCGAGACCACCAACCGTAAGTTGGCATTAATTAAATCAGCTCTGGCTTTACTTGAACCCTTTTCAATGGCTTTGGCTAATTCAACTTCTTTTTCAAAATCGATTAAATCTACTTTACCGATTTCTTTGAGGTACATCCTTACCGAATCCATACTACTTTTCTGTGACAGTAGTGCCATTAAATCAGCACTACTTAACTTACCTCGTTCCGATTCAATTACTTCTTTCGACTCTACTTTGTCAAAAACATCAATTCCTTTATCGAAAAGATAGTCAAAGAGTTGATCTATCTGCTCAATATACTTTTCTGGTTCCGGAATTAATGCCAAAATTTCATCATTGGTTAAATAACGCAGTTTTTTAGCCTGATTAACCAGTTTGGTTTTAATAGGGGAGATGTCCAAGCTTGGCATATTTTTTTATTTCATCTGAAACTAAGCTCTTTGCAACTCAGCTAAGCGTTTGAGAGTTTGAGCGTATTCTGCCTCGATTTTTGCAATTTTCCTTACCTTTTTCGAGGCTTCCAGATGAGCAATTATACCACTAAGTTCAAGCAGTCTAGCTTTTAGTTTTATTTCTTCCAGTTGTTTAATAATTTTCTCTCTTTCCTTTTTTCTCTCTTCGGCACTACTTTGATCCTCTTGAGCTCTTAAATATAAATCATTAAAGCTCTCTCGCAACTCTGGTGCTAGTTTAGAGGCCAGTTTACTGCCGGAAAATTTTTTCATTTTTACCAATTCTTCACTGATTTTCTTAAATCTGATTGTTTGCCAATCAATATTTTTGGCTATTTTACCTGGTTTTCTCAATCTCAAAATTATTTCCATCAACCTCTCTTCCAATTTTTCTTCTCTTGTTTCTGGTTTCTGTTTTCTTGTTTCTTGTTTCTTAATTATCTCCAGATTCACTTGTTGATTACTTTCATACTTTTCAAATTCCGCCACCACACTGTCTAAATCAGAATTAATCGTCTGCGCTGTCTTCTTAAGATAATCACTTTGGATAACCCGATTACTAATTTTGACCAAAAAAGGTAACACTGTCGATAAAATTAACTTTTTACCTCGCGGTGAATCAATTCCATAATTTTTCAAACTGCTTTCCAAAATAAAATCCCAAATAGTTTTCGCTTTTTTCAATTGTTGCTTAAAAAAGTCCAAATCTTTATTCACCGCCTCATCCGGGTCTTTGTATTTTCCTTCCAAATCCAACACTTTTAGGTCAAAATCCATTTTATCGGCCAACTCTATACTTCTAATCATGGCCTTGTTTCCGGCAAAATCAGAGTCTAACCCCAAGATTAAACTGTCAGTATAACGTTTGATAAGCTGTAATTGTTCCTCTGTCAGTGCTGTACCCTTAATTGCCACTACATTTTCAATCCCTGCCTGGAAAGGGGAAATCATATCCAATTCTCCTTCTACTACCAACACTGTTTTTTCTTTTTTAATTGCTTCTTTGGCCAGATTCAAACCAAAAAACATTTGGCTCTTGTGATAAACCGCCGTCTCTGGTGAATTTATATATTTAGCCATTTCTTTATTAGTATTGGAGGGTAAAATTCTTCCGGCAAAGGCCACCACTCGATCTCTAAAATCAATTTGTGGAAAAATAATTCTCCCTGCAAAACGATCGTAGTTTTTATTACCATATTGACTTTTTCCAAAGGTTCCACTCTCCCACAGTGTCTCCGGCTTAAAACCTTTTTTCGTCAAATACTGTAGTGTCACTCGACTGTCCCGAGGCGCAAATCCTAGAACAAATTTTTTAATCGTTTCTCTTTTTATACCCCTATCTTCCAAATATTTCAAAGCTTCATTTCCTAAAGAATGCTTGACTAAAATATAGTGATAAAACCTGGCCACTTCCCGATTAAGTTCATATAAATTTTTTCTCTTGGCCTCCTCTCCACTCAATCGTCCTCTATAAACTAATTTTACCCCCGCCAGTTTCGCCAAGTCCTCCAAGGCATCCTTAAAATCCACTCGATTAAATTCTTGATAAAAAGAAAAAACATCACCTGCTTTGCCACAACCAAAACATTTATAAATTTGCAGTTCTGGAGAGACAATAAAAGAAGGAGTTTTTTCTTGATGAAAAGGGCAACAAGCCACATGATGCCGACCTCTTTTTTTTAGTGGCACCATCCTGTTAATTACCTCGACGATATCTAACTTTTTTTTGATTTCTTCCACCTGATTTTCCACTGGCCTATTTTAGCATTTACCAACTTAGTGATCCCTGTTGACAATAAAGTCTATCCCGGCTCTGATTTCCGATCGAAAAGGCTCTCTTTTTATAAATTGCATTTCTTTGTCAAAGATTTCTATTGCTTCCTTAGCAAACTTCGCCGCCAGTTTTTTACTGTATTCAATACTTCCGTATTTTTCCATTAAACTAATTATAGTCTCGACATCTTTCTCTGTTTTGTCTACTCTTTTTTTATTCATAATTTTACTAATTATCTGTTTATCTTTCTGGTTACTCTTCTTGATTAAATCCACCATCATTACTGTTCTCTTACCCTCCACAATATCTCGACCTTTAACTTTTTTCAGTCCGGCGAAATCAGAAGTCAAATCCAAAACATCATCCACAATCTGAAAAGCCTTGCCCAACACTACCCCAAATTTATAAATTGTTTTCAACTGATTTTTATTGGCTCCTGCCAAAATTGCTCCCAGTCTCATCGGTCCGGCAATAGTATAGTAACCGGTTTTGCTTTCCAAAATTAACATGACATCATCCTGCTCAACTTTTCGATTATCTTTAGCCCATTTGAGTTCAATTGTTTGTCCTAACACTGTCCGTTTTAGCATCACTAAAAACTCTTTCTGAATTTCTTTAGGACTGTCTAAAAGCATCTCCCACATCAAAACATGCAGCCCATCTCCGGCATTTATTGCCAATTCTGTGCCTACTATTTTATGCAATGCCGGTTTTCCTCGTCTATCAGGAGAATCATCCTCAATATCGTCATGATTTAAGATCCAATCTTCTGACATTTGCATCGCCGCCGCTACTCGTCTTGCTCTATTTTTACTTACTCCCATCGCTTGAGCCGTTAACAACAGTAGTGTTGGTCTTAAATATTTACCCTGTCTTTGGGGATAATCACCCACTATTTCCTTATGAAAATCCAACTCTTTTTGATATTTTTTAGAAACTTGGCAAAATTCCGGATAATCATTAACTTTGTTTATTGACTCTTGAATAGTTGGCCACAGCCAATCTCGATATTTTTTTAAGACCTCTTTGAAATCTATCTTCATACTTCTTTAGTCGCCTCCGGTGCCAAAATTGCTTCTTTTTTGTTTTTAGGAGCTCCCATTCTCACTAGCAATTTATCAAAAGTATAAGGTGAAAGAATGTATAAAAGTTCAAAGGTGGCCACTGATAATTCAAAAGCACAAGGAATTTGATTGGTAATAAAAAAGGCACCTGCCCCTAAAAATAGAGCATTGCGAAGCGTTTGTCTCATCTTGTCTTTAGCCACCATATTTATTTTGCTCCTCTCTAAACCACGTGCCAAAGCAATTTCCCGATCAATCCTAATTCGAGTATAACCAGCGTGCATAGTAGTAATAAAAGTACCTACTGCCGTAATAAAATTCATGGTTGTGTTCTGTCTAGTCAGGTCTGCAACCAGCACCACAAAGGCAAACTTTACCGGAATATTCCTCAAAACAATTATTGACAATATTAGTAAAGTTAGGCTAAAACCACTAGTAGTCGCCATAGCTCGGTTGTAATTAATTCTTACTTGCAATATTTGTTTGTTTTTTGACAGAAAAATTCTTAAAAACCTCCATAAAACTTTTAGAACTACAAAAAACAAAGTAATCCCCACCCAAATTAAAAAGATGTTTTTCCAACTCATAGCCATAGTTTCTGTTACTCTAAAAAAAGGCAGTCTAAAATCACTGCCCCGCAAAGGATAATCAGGGTAGGGGGCCCATTTATAAAGCAGTTTTGGATCTAGTTTTTGAGTATAAAAATCAATTAAAAAAATTCTTCCTGCTGAGACAAAAGCAATGGCATTAATCACAAAACTAAAAATATAAAAAATTATAGTTGAATCTCCTTTAGTAATCTTTTTTTTGAAAACTAAATAGGCTTCTTGATTACTGCTTTCCTCGATTGCTTTTTCAAAACTATCAAAAGCCACCGCTTGTCTCATACTAATAAAACGCAGTGGTAACAAAGCAATATTTTGTAACACTCCTATCAGTAGTACCGACACCCATATTTGTCTAGTCACATAATAGAGGCTAAAAAAAATACTGGCATACAGTCTAAATGATCCCCCTCTCGCAAACCACGCCAAAATAAAAATTAAAAAAATTACCAAAAGCACAGTTTTAGCCGGCATTAGTACTTGCCGGTTATCAATTTTTCTGATTTGATGTTGTCTTAAAATCGGATCCACTCTGTTGGCATTATAGCAATTTTAGCCTATACTTTTTTAATGCCTGATATTGAAAAAAGAAGCCATGAGACCTTGCCTAAGTCACCGGAAAAGAATCTAGATGTCCGGGATGTTGGTCGTGACCATCTCAACCGCGAACCAGTCCCTCGAGAAATCAGTACCTGGCTGGAGAAAGTTGAAAAAATGGCTACCGATGATCCTCAAATTGTCACTGACGACCAAGGTCAACCTGTACTCACGCCTTCAACCCCTATCAATCCCAAAATTGTTTTACCAGTTACTAAATCAGTTTTTATTTCTGGTTTTAAGAAATCTATTCAAGAAGCTGGTCGTTGGCTTTCAGTTTTTCTGCTTCGCTTAATTAAGAAAAAAGAAGGTCACATTACCTTCAAGTCCGATGCTCTCTCCTAATTCTTTTCCTAATTTTGCTTCTTTATTTTTGTTTTTAGGCTTATTACCAGCTGTCGCTGCTCTTCTTTATTTTCTCTACACTGCTTTTGTTCTCTGGTTTAGATGGAGAGATAGGGAAAAAAAGTCTTTAGATCTCGTTACTCTTCTGGTAGTTGTTCCTCAGGATAATGAGGTCAAAATAGATGCTAATGAAGCCATTATTTCGGCTGTAGGCAGTTTTTATACCTCAGCCAAGTTTAAATTTTTACAAACATTTATTGCTCAACCTAGTCTCTCTTTAGAAATTATTGGCACTCATGAAGATATCCGTTTTTATATTTCTGTCCCCCAAAAATACCGAGATCTAATTGAAAAACAAATTTACAGTGTTTACGCCGGTGCTGATATTCAACCGGTGGATGAGCCCAATATTTTTAGTGAAAATGGTAAAGTTGAAACTGCTTGGCTTGGTCTTAAGAAATCTTCTTTTTATCCCCTTAAAACTTATAAAGAAATTCCCACTGACACACTTTCTGCCTTTACTTCAGTACTATCAAAGTTAAATTCCGGGGAAACTATGGCGATTCAATTAATTTTATCTCCTACCGATTCTTCCTGGTCTAAAGCCGGTAAATCTTTCATTAGTAGTACCAAAAAATCAGAATCCAACCCAGAAAAAGCTTCTTACAAAGTTGATGCTCGGCAAATGGAAGCTATCGAAAGTAAATGTAACAAAGCTGGTTTTGAAACCGCTATCAGAATTGTGGCAGTGGCTCCGACCAAAGAAATCGCCAAGGTCAATTTATCCAACTTAAAGGCTTGTTTCGGTCAACTGGAATCACCTTGGAACAAACTTTCTAGTCGTAAAATTCGTTTTGCTTCTCAGTTTATCAATGATTTTATCTACAAATACCCGGTCATTTACTGGTTCAAGGGTAAAACTGTTCTTTCCACTGAAGAAATTGCTTCTATTTATCATTTTCCCAATAAATCGGTTGAAACTCCCAATATCTATTGGCTTAAATCTAAAAAAGCCCCCGCCCCACCAGAATCACCTCAGACAGGTCTTTATATCGGTGACAATATTTATCGTGGAGTTAGTAAAAAATTTTGCCTCACTGACAATGATCGTCAACGTCATTTCTATATCGTTGGTCAAACCGGTGTCGGTAAATCTTGGCTTTTAGCTGACATGGCTCTTCAAGATATTAAAGCTGGCAAAGGCGTCTGTTTTATCGATCCTCACGACACTTATGAAAGTATTTTGGAAAGAATTCCTCCAGAGAGAGTCGAAGATGTCATTTATTTTGATCCTTCTCAAACTGAACGCCCCATGGGCTTTAATGTCATGGAATTGGACAATGAGGAACAAAAAGACTTTGTTACCTCTTCCATTATTAACCTCATGTACAAACTCTACGATCCTTATAAAACCGGTATTGTCGGTCCTCGTTTTGAACACGCTATCAGAAACATTATGTTAACAGTTATGGCCGAACCTGGAGCCACTTTTATCGAAGTTGTTCGTTGTTTAACCGATCCTTCTTACGTCCAATATCTTTTACCTAAGGTTGATGACCCTATGGTCCGTCGTTACTGGACCGATCAAATTGCCAATACCAATGAATTCCATAAATCCGAAGTTTTGGATTATATCGTCTCTAAATTTGGCCGTTTTATCACCAACACCATGATGAGAAATATCATCGGCCAGTCCACTTCTGCTTTTAATTTCCGCCAGGCTATGGATGAAGGTAAAATTCTGATTATCAATCTCGCCAAGGGTACTATTGGTGAGGAAAATTCCGCCTTCTTAGGTTTAGTCTTAATTCCTAAAATTCTTATGGCTGCCATGAGTCGTCAAGATATTCCTGAATCTCAAAGACGTGATTTTTACCTCTACGTTGACGAATTCCAAAATTTTGCCACCCAAGACTTTGCAGTGATCTTATCTGAAGCCCGTAAATATCATCTTAACCTGATTGTCGCCAACCAATTTATTTCTCAAATGGATGATGAAGTTAAAAATGCTGTTTTTGGAAATGTAGGCTCTATCTGTTCTTTCCGTGTTGGTATCTCTGACGCCAATTTTCTAGTCCGGCAATTTCAACCTGTCTTTAATGAACATGATCTCTTAAATCTAGGTATGGCTGAGGTTTACCTTAAAACCATGATTGATGGTGTTCCTAAAGATCCTTTTTCTCTGCGTATTCCCGCTCTTGAGCGTAAAAAACCCGGTAATCCCGAATTGTCAGCCATGATCAAAAAACTTTCCGGTCTAAAATATGGTCGCCCTAAAGCCTTAGTTGAAGCTGAAATTGCTAAAAGAGCCAGATTATAATTCTTTCAGTTTAATCCCTCTTGATTCTTCTTTTGAATCAATCAATTCTAAATACTTTTCAGTAGTTGAGATTCTTTTGTGGCCAACCACTTGAGAGACTATATCTAAAGGTACCCCGGCTTTCAGTTGAAAGACAATAAAAGTGTTTCTCAAATCATTTACCTTTATTCCTCTAATATCAGCCTTATTGAAATATCTATTAAGAAGACTTCTGATATTACGGGCTAGAAGCACCCGTCCAGTTTTAGTAATAAATACGTGTTTACTTTTACTCTCACCTCTAACCTCTTCCAGATACTTATTCAAAGCCATTTTAGCTGAGTTATTAAGCGGTACTTCCCGTTGCGGATGACTTTCATAACTTTCTATTACTATGGCATTATCTTTTACATTTTCCAATTTTAAGTTTTCAATTTCCTTAATTCTTAAACCGGCCTGTAACATCAGCTCAATGATAGCTGTGGCTCTAATATCATTTCTGGCTGCATCTCTCAATGATCGATATTCAATCGGTCTTAAAACTTTAGGAGCATCATTTTCATATTTAGGATGTTTTACTTCCATTGAAGGGTCAGTTTCTATCTTGCCTTCATTTTTAAGAAAAGCAAAAAAGTTCTTAATCGAATTTAATTTCCGGGACACTGACTTGGCAGTATAGCCATTTTCAGTTAAATCCTTCTTAAATTCCTCAATATTTTTCGCGTTAACCTCTGCTACCTCATTGATATTATTTCTGGACAAAAAATTTGCCAGCTGATTAATATCACCTTTGTAGGCTACAATGGTATTAGTTGATTTGCCTTTCTTTTTTAAATCGTCGGCAAACAAATTTAATGCCTCATTTAAGGATAAATTAGCCATAGTTTTATGATAAATATGTCTTATAGTACCATACACTAGGCTACTTCGCAACCAAAATGCTTAAAAAAAATTTTTATACTCTGATTCTACTTATTGCTATAATCTATGCCCTTTCAGGGATTTATAAACAACTCTCTCTTTTAATCAATGCCAGAAATCAAATTCATAATTTGGAAAATAAAGTTCAATTTTTAGAGATAAGAAACGAAAAGCTCCAAAAATCGCTTACTTTGTGATTTTTATGATACAATTGGTGGCTTCAAAGCAACATGCGGGGTAGTGTACGGCTGCACGTGAGGCTCATAATCTCACAGGCTGGGTTCAACTCCCAGCCCCGCAACCAACAAAGAGGTCGTCATTAACTTGACGACTTTTTTGTTGATATAATTCCCTAAGTTATGGTCAGCTTGCTATGCCGTAACTTTAATCAAGGCAAGGTAGCTCAGTTGGTTAGAGCACGACATTCATAACGTCGGGGTCGCGGGTTCAAGTCCCGCCCTTGCTACTGTACCACCTCGAAACCTGCCAAGACGAAATTTTGGGCATGTAGCTCAGTTGGTTAGAGCACCGATCTTATAAGTCGGTGGTCCATGGTTCGAATCCATGCATGCCTACAATGAAACGAGAACATCTCCCTATCATTCGCCCTATTTTTAATGGAATTAAAACCTTAAACAATCTTTTTTGTCGACCAGAAAAACTTTCTTCTCTCCCATCTCTTCCTTCCGCTCAATTTTCTGTTGAACCAGATCCACACAGAATGATTCTCAGAAACAGTCGTACTTCATCCACTCGAGCCTATTATGACCAACCTTATCCCCCCTGGGCTGAGAAGAAATGATATACTACCTCTGTCCTTAGTTGTGGCGAAGTCGTTAATTATCAAAGGCGCCAAACTAAAGTCATAAAATGAAAAAAGAAAATCCCAAACTCTCTGGTACCCTCAGAACTGTTACCGGTCGTAAAGTTAAAAAACTCCGACAAGCCGGTCAAATCCCAGCTACTATTTATGGTCAAGCCATGACTCCTATTTCTGTTCAGTTTACGGCTCTGGAGCTGGACAAAATTTTCGAACATGCTGGTGAATCTACCCTAGTCGAAATCAATATTGATAAAGAAACCTATCCAGTTATTTTCAAGAATCCTCAATTTCATCCTGTTTTAGGCGATTTAATTCATATTGATTGCTATCAAGTCAACTTAAAAGAAAAAATTGTCGCCAATGTTCCTTTGGAATTAATTGGTGAATCTCCGGCTGTTAAAAACGGTAATATTCTGGTTCCGGTGACTGATGAAGTTGAGATTGAAGCTCTGCCGGCTGATTTGCCTGAAAAGATTGAAGTGGACATTTCTTCTCTGGAAGAAATCGGTCAAAAAATATCAGTTTCTGACCTTCAAGTTGATCAAGATCTCATTGAAATTAAAACTGATCCGGAGCAAGTTATTGCTATCATCGAGGAACCTAAGGTTGAAGAAGAACCTGTGGAAGAAGAAGTTGCTCCTGAAGATGTTCCAGCTACCGCTCAAAAATCTGAGGAGGGAGGTGAAGAAGGAACTGATCAAGATCAGTCTAAAGATTCTAAGGCTTCTGAAGAAAAGCCCGAGAACTAAAATAGAGTCGGCTCACATCTTCCCGAATCGGATCTATCTCATAGGCTGCGGCAGCGGCTTCGGCTGATTCCTGATATTGACCTAATTTATACAGAATTACCGATATCTCCGCCCAATCATCGGCAGTTTTATTTAACTTACTTTTACTTTGAGCCAGTCTCCTTTGTAATTCACTATTTTCATTTTTCTGAGCAAAAGCTATCGTGTCTTCTTTACTTAAATCTCTTTCCATTACCTTAGCTTTTTCCCACTGAGAATTCTCTACCGCCAAATACCACTTTTGCAATCTAGTAAAATATTTTTCACCCTGAGATAGGGGATAAACCCTCAGTATTCCCACTACCAATAACCATATCAGTATCGTCATCACCCAAATTTGTTTCACATCTTCATTTTATCATCTGAGTCTCTTCAATGATAAAATAAGCCGATGTTAATCTTGCCTCTTTTTCCGAATTATCAAAAAGCACTTACCCAAACTGCCGCCGAAATCCAGGCTGGCAATCTGGTTGTTTTTCCCTCTGATACTGTTTATATTTTAGCCGTTGACCCCAGTAATCAGTCTGCAGTTAACAAATTGTTAGCCTTCAAAAATCGCTGGCCTGGTAAAGCCATTTCTATTGCTGTGCTTGATGTAAATATGGCTCAGAAATACGCTTACTTAAATCAAAATACTTTAGATCTTTACCAAAATTTATTTCCCGGACCCTTTACTATCATCTCTCCTGGAAAAAACCTATTAGCTCGGGGTATTGAGGCTGAAAATCAATCTTTAGGTATTCGTATTCCCAACTCTCCACCAGTCTTAGATCTTCTTAAAATCCTTAAAAAACCTATCACTGCCACCTCTGCCAATCTTTCTGGTCGAACGCCTCATTATTCCATTTCCGCTTTTCTCAAAACTCTTTCACTTAAAAAACAATCTTTGATTTCTTTAGTGGTTGATGCTGGTGTTTTACCTAGAAATAAGCCTTCTACTGTTATTGATGCTCTTGAAAGTGATCTAAAAATTCTTCGCCCTGGTCAAATCTTGCTTTCTCCTGATCATCAAATTATTTCCAATTCAGAAACTGAAACCAGTCAAGTTGCCAAGCATCTTCTCAATAAAATTAAAAATTATTCTCCTCTTAAACCGATTGTTTTTTTGCTTTCCGGTGACTTGGGTTGTGGTAAAACTGTCTTTGCTCGAGCTCTGGCCAAAAACCTGGGGGTGACTCAAAAAATTCTCTCTCCCACCTTTGTAATTTACAATCATTACTCTCTCTCTCATCCCACTCTTAAATCCTTTTATCACTTTGATTTATATCGTTTGAAAAATGACTTTGAGTTCAAAGAAATACACTTTTTTGAACACTTTAATTGTTCATCTATTTATGCCCTAGAATGGCCTGAAAATATGGGTCAAAAAAACCTCAATAAGTTAAAAAAAATAACCACCACCATCCCGATTCTTTTTCATTACTTAGGTCCCACTCAACGACAAATTTCCTTTACTCTACCTCAACCATAAACTGCCAACTGTTGACTATCGTCTCACATTCTTCTTTTATTTTGCTTTGATTTTTGTGAATACACTGAATGCTATATTTATACTCTCCTTTCTCAAAATCTATAATTTTTTGTTCTTCATTTTCAAAAATAAAAGTCTTTTCATTATCCACCAAAAACTCTTCGCTTAATTTTCGCTCTGGATGCTTCCAAGACCAATCTTTACCCATATGTACAGCTATGTTTCCTAGAGAGCTATAGAAAGTCACTCTTAAGCCTTGTCCTTCTTTTTCCTCGTAAACTCGGCGATTATTACTGTAAGTAAGTCTAAACTTATAATCCTCATTTTCATAAACCTGACTATCAGCTGGTGGCGTTGGCGAAGGACTAATTGGTGTAGCAGTAGGTTGATTGGTGGGAATGATAATACTCTCCATCATCTTTGGTGTTGGACTAGGAAAGGCAAAAGTTGGCTCCACCACTGCTATTTCCTTGCTTGGGGATGTTTGTCTTAGATACAAGATTCCCATTCCTGCAATACTTAATAAAAATAAAACTGCTGATAGTAAAAGATATTTTGTTCTTGAAGTCATCTTATTCTATAATACAACACCATGTATCTCCTTGGTATTGAAACCAGTTGTGACGACACTTGTGCTGCCGTTCTTTCTGATCAAAAAATTTTAAGCAATGTTATTTCCTCACAAGTTAATCTACATGCCCAATGGGGTGGAGTTGTTCCCGATATTGCCAAAAGAGCTCATCAACAAAGAATCGAACCGGTGGTTAAAACTGCCCTAAATAGGGCTAAATTAAATATTCAAGATATTGATATTATCGCTGTTACCCAAGGTCCCGGTTTAGCTATCGCTCTTAGTGTTGGTCTTAATTTTGCCAAGTCTTTGGCTTTAGAACACCAGAAAAAAATTATTGGTGTTAACCATGTCGAAGGCCATCTCTTATCAAATTTTTTACAAAATCGTCGTGGTCTACCTCTACGTTCACAATCTTTTCCCGCTCTTAGTCTGACTGTTTCTGGTGGTCATACTAAAATCGTACTTATCCATCATATTGGTCAATATCAAATTATTGGTGAAACTCTGGATGATGCCGCTGGTGAGGCTTTGGATAAATCTGCCAAACTTATAGGTTTAGGTTATCCTGGTGGTCCGGCGATTGAACGTCTGGCTAAAACCGGTCGCCCCGATTTTTTAACTTTACCCAGTCCTTTACCTGACAAAAAAATCCTTGACTATTCCTTTTCCGGTCTTAAAACAGCTTTTTATTACCAGATTAAAGACTGGCCTAAAAGCAAAATTGCTAAAAATTTACCTGATCTCGCCGCCTCAATCCAAAATGCTGTTTTTTCTACTTTACTTCGTAAATTTGAGTTGGCTATTCAAAAAACTCAACCAAAATTACTTTTACTCTCTGGTGGGGTTGCTTCAAACTTAACTTTACGCCGAAAAATGAGACTTTTAGCTAAAAAATATTCTCTACCTATCTACATGCCCTTCAAAAAAGAACTCAATACCGATAATGCTGCCATGATTGCTTTAGTGGCTTTTTATAAAGCTCAAAAGCAACAATTTTCTGACCCCGACACTTTGGACGTCAATGCTAATCTTGAGTTATAATTTCTTATTATGAAAATACAGCTTTTTGATCGTGGTCTACCTCCTGGGAAAAAATTATTTGCTGATTTAGATTCTCTTTGTCAACGTTTTCAAATTGATGATCCTGAATATATTCGGGATATGAACAAAGTTTACGCCCGAGGTTTACAGGGTAACACTATCCTCTTAATTGATAACGAAGTTGTTTTGATCGATCAGTATCCTTCTAAATCAGAACTGGAAGCCATCCTCTCAGATTATCTTAAATAAGCGCTTGGCGTTGTCATCGATGATTTTTTCAGTTTTCTTAAATTCCTCTCCCCAGATTTCCGCCACTTGTTCATAAATATTTTTTATCCAAGCCGGTTTATTTTCTTCACCTCGATGGGGAATAGGCGCCAAAAAAGGCGAATCTGTTTCCAAAACTAACCTGTCTTTAGGAATATTTTTGACTACTTCCACCACACCCTGTTCATAAGTCACATTACCGTCAATTCCAAAAAACCAATTTTCTCCCAACCCTAAAAAGTTTTTTATCTTTTTTTTACCACCGCTGTAACAGTGAATTACTCCTCTTAAATTTTGATATTTTTTTAGAATTTCCAGAGTTTCTTCTACCGCTTTTCGGGAATGGACTATGATGGCTTTATCATATTTAAGGCTTAGTTCAATTTGTTTTTCAAAAAATTTTATTTGCAAATTTTTATCAACCTCACCTACAAGTTCTAAACCACATTCTCCCACCGCTACAATTTCTTTATGTTTTTTAAGCAATTCTTCCAAACTATTTATTTGCGTATCAATCTCTTTATTTATTTCTTGCGGATGTATCCCCACACTAGGCAATAGTCTTTTATCGCTTTTCGCCAAAATGATATTTTCTCTTGAGTCATCTACACTACTGGCTGCCAAAATCACATATTCAAGTCCATCAATATCACCATTTTTACGGCCAAACCTTGATGTTAAATGAGCATGAGTATCAATCATTTTGTTTGATTCTGGGAAACAAAGCTGTTTCTAAAACCTTTATTTTTCCACTCAATCGCTCTTTAATCTTTTCAGAAGCTTCCGGTATCACTGGTTCCAAACAATCAGCTGCCTTTAATAAATTACTGGCACACTCTGTTAATACTTCAACTCTTTTTGAATCATCTACAGACAGTTTCCATGGTTCAACTTGATTAAGTAAATTATTAGATTTGTCAATAAAATTTTCCAGCACCCAATCAACCGCTTCACTCAATTTCAATTGGTTGACCAATTGAATAAAGTTTTCCTTATCGACTGGAGACTCAGGGACAACCAATCCTTCACCTAATTTGCACACCCGACTCAGTAAATTTCCTAAATTATTAGCCAAATCAGCGTTGTATTTTTCCTTAAAACGTTCGATACCAATATCTACATCACCGTCATTAGGGAAAGAAGTGATAATTAAATATCTAGCCCCATCGACTCCAAACAAATCCACCATTTCCTTGGGTGGAATCGTATTTCCCAGAGATTTACTCATTTTTTGACCGTCAATGGTGTAAAAATCATGCACATAAATTTTTTTAGGTAAAGGCAGCTCGGCTGACATCAACATTGCCTGCCAAATAACTGCATGAAACCACAAAATTTCTTTACCTAAAAGATGTAAGTCTGCTGGCCAGAATTCTCTTTTATTTTCCAAAAATTGAGTCGCACTATAATAATTAATCAAGGCGTCTATCCACACATAAATGGTTTGACTTTTATCCCAAGGAGCGGGGATACCCCAGGCTACATTTTCCCGCGAAACTGAAATATCATTTACCCCTGCCTTTAATTTAGCCAATACTTCCACTCTTTTACTTTCCGGAAAAATATAATTACTCTCATTATTTTCTAACAGCTTGATGATTTCTGGAACGTATTTTGACAACTTAAAAAACCAATTATCCTCACTTTTCCAGACTGTTTTTTCGGGAGGATGTAAAGGACAATGATTATCTACCAGTTCTTTTTCTGTCTTAAAAGCTTCACAACCACTACAGTACCAACCCTCATATTTATCTTTGTAAATATCACCTTTATCAAATATTTTTTGCAAAAACTCACTCACAATTTTCTTGTGCTGAGGATCTGTTGTTCTGATAAAAAAGTTATGACTGATGTTTAACAGTTTCCAAGCTTGAATAAATTTCGGGGCTATTGAATCACAAAATTGAATCGGGGTTAACTGCGCTTTAGCCGCTTCCTGAGCCACTTTCTCTCCATGTTCATCAGTTCCGGTCAGAAAAAAAACTTCATCATCTAATTGTCGATGAAGTCTGGCCACCACATCTGCGGCTACAGTAGTACAAGCCGAACCTGCACTTGGTTCCGCATTAATATAATAAATAGGTGTACTAATATAAAATCTCTTCATAAAAAAGCCTACATCTTTTTGGTCTTTTTGACGACCTTCTTTGGTGTAGCTTTTTTGGGGATTACTTTTTTGACTTCAACTTTTCGTGAGTATCTTGATTTTAATCTAGCCACTTTATTTTTCTTGAAAATATTCTTCTTCAGCGCTTTATCCAGCAAAGAATTAATCTCATTTAGAGATTTTTGATCCGGCTTTTCTAAAAATTTTTTAATACTTGCCTTTATTTTAATCTTAAAAGCATTATTAACTCTTTTGTTTTTGATTGATTTTCTCAATGATTTTTTTGCAGATCTTCCGATTGGCATAGACTTTATTTTAGCCTATCGCCATTCCATTTACAATAATCTACAATAGCAATAAGCCTATGTCTTTTCACTTCAACTTAAAATCCATTTTGGCTCAGCGCCAAAAAAGTATCTTTTCCGCCACCATGGTTTTGGCTATTACCTTTTTAATTTCTGCCCTACTAGGTTTTCTTAGAACTCGATTTCTATATTCTGCCTTTTTCAAATGTTGTGTTCTAGAATTGGATGCTTACAACGCTGCTTTCAGAATTCCCGATCTCATTTTCAAACTTTTAGTTACCGGCGCTCTTTCTGCCTCCTTTATTCCGGTTTTTAGTGGCCTTTTACACAAAAACAAAAAAGAAGCTTACTTAACCGCTTCGGCCGTGATTAATTTACTTTTAGTTGTTTTCATCATTATTTCCGTTTTTGCCTTTATTTTTGCCACTCCTTTATCCCAGATTATCGCCAAAGGTTTTAGTTCTGAACAGATCAAACTCATGGCCAACTTAACCAGAATTCTTTTATTAGCTCAAATCTTCTTTTTAATCAGTAATTTTTTGACGGCCATTCTCCAGGTTAAACAAAATTTTATTTTGCCAGCTCTTTCGCCAATTATTTATAATTTAGCTATTATCATTAGTATTTTTACCTTAGCTCCTCTCTTCGGTATTCATGGAGTTGTTTATGGGGCAGTTATTGGTGCTTTCTTTCACATGGCTATTCAATTTCCCGCCATCTTGAAATCCGGTTTTATTTATAGTCCAATTTTAAGTCTTAAACTTCAGGGTGTCAGAGATATTATTCGTCTGATGATTCCTCGTACCCTCTCTTTGGGTTTATCTGAAATTGAAAATACTGTTACCCTCTTTTTTGCTTCAGGTTTGACTGCCGGTTCACTTTCTTTATTAAACCTAGCTCTTCAACTTATTTATCTTCCCAGTCGAATCTTTGGGACTACTGTTGGTCAAGCTTCGCTGCCGGTTCTTTCCAAAAATGTCGCTAAAAATCAGCTCAATCTTTTTCGCCAAACTGTCCGTAGGGCCATTCTCCAAGGCTTGTATATTACTGTACCTATTGCCGCCATTACTTTAATTGATCGATTAGCTATTGTCCGTATTGCCTTTGGTAGCAAACAATTCCCTTGGTCAGCCACATTACTAACTGCCCGCACTTTAGCCTTTTTAACCCCAGCCATTATTTGTCAGGTAGTTATTCAGATTCTTATTCGCTCTTTTTATGCCCTTCACGATACTAAAACTCCTTTCAAAATTTCTGCTTTATCATTAAGTGTCAACGTGATTCTTAGCTATCTTCTCTTGCGTTTTACCAATTTAGGTATCGTTGCTTTAGCTGTGGCTGCTTCCAGCGCCAACTTAGTTCAATCCTTAACTCTCTTCATAGTTTTTCTCAAGCGGGTTGATGGTCATGATTGGCATGGAAGCTATCTTAATTTGCTTAAAATTATTCTAGCTACCGGTGTTGGTAGTTTTTTTGCTTGGATAATTATTAGAATTTTAGATCTTTTTGTCTTTGACACTAGCCGAACTATCAATGTCATCATTATTTTTGCAATTTCCGTCATTTTCGGACTTAGTAGCTTTGTTTTAACTACCTCGCTTTTACGCTCTCCTGAATATGAACATTTTAAGTCCTATTTAAAGCGTCTCTTACGTTTCTTTTCCTGATTTTTTTGTCTATACTGATAGTATATGCCTCCCAAAAAGGAGATATCCTTACTGCCACAAGAAGAAAATAGCCAGAGCCCCTTAGCGCGTTTTTTGCGCTGGGCTACTGGGGTTGGTCGGGTAGTCATTGTTTTTACAGAGTTAATTGTTATTCTTGCTTTCCTCTCTCGTTTTTGGCTGGACAGAGAAAATGCTGATCTTTCAGAGACTCTACGACAACAAAAGGCTATTATTACTAGCACCAAGGAATTTGAAAAAGATTATCTTTCTCTTCAGGAACGTCTCAATTACATTGATAAATTTTACAAAAATACACCTGATTTTACCCGTTATATCCGCTCTCTAGTTAATACCGTCCCTAATGATATCTTTTTTCAAAGTCTCTCTTTTAAGAAACAACCAGAAAAATCAGATTTAAGTTGTCTGGCTCAGCTTTATTCCTATCAAGAAAGTTCTCTCATTAATTTTATTACCAATGCTTCTCTTAATCCTGATATTAAGAGTATTGATGTTCGCCGTATTGAAAAGAAAAGTCGAGATAATAAATATTATCTTGATGTAGTTATTAGTTTTAAGCAAAGTGAAGCCTAGTTTTTCTAACCTTAGTCCCTTGTTTGCTTATCTGCGAAAAAAGCGGGAAGATCAAAAGTTTGCTAGATCCTTAGAAATTGGCGGTACCTTTCTTTTAATCACTTTTTTCATCTTCTTTGCTATCAAACCAACTTTTTTTACTATTTCCAAATTAGTTGGAGAAATTCGCCATAAAAAAACTCTCACAGTTCAACTCCGTAAAAAAATCGATGACATTATTGCTGCCCAGGATCTTTTTGCTCAAGTTCAAGAAAAATATTTTCTGGTTGATGAAAGCCTCCCTAGTCACCCCAGTTTTTATAACCTCAATTCCTTGATTACTTCTGCTGCAGCCCAAAACCAAATTTATTTCAATAAAATACAATATAACCTACCTGAAGAGGAAATTTTTTACAAAGCCAGCTTAAATCAGAACAGTTCTTTTGCTTCTACCATGGCTTTTTTAACTGAGCTCTTTCAAAGCCGTCGTCTTTTAGATCTAAATAATCTCAGTTTTTCTGTTGATGAAGCTAGTAGTAGTGGCCAACAAATCAATCTTTCCTTACCCTTAAACGTTTATTACTGGCCGAAATGAAAAAACAATTTTCTCGTTATTTTATTCTTGTTAGTCTTCTCACTTGCATTGCTGTCTTTTTCTTCGTTGTTCAAAAAAGTTATGAAAACTTAATCTCTGCTTCCACTCACCAAGAGGACTACAGTCTTATCAAGACAGTTTCACCTAACTTAAATATTCAGGTTTTAGATCAGATTGAAAAAAGGCGTTAAAACACTTCCGACTATTTTAGGAATTTTTTTTCTGCTGATTATTTTGATAGCAGGAGTTTTTCTCACAACCAAAAAAACCAGCCTTCGTTCAGATGCTAGCCCTAGTTGTGAACCTATCAATCCTCAGTTTACTAATCTAACTCACTCATCATTTGATTATTCATTCCTAACTACTGGCAAAAATTGTAAGTCAACTCTCTCAGTTAATGGTCAGATCGTTTCTGATATTTCTCCTTCAGAATTTTCACATTATTTTCAGGTTAGTAATTTAGCCTCTGACACTACTTACAAATGGACCATTATTTCAGGCGGACAAAATTACAACTCATCTTCTTACACTCTCAAAACTGGTCTCAAACCACCTGGTTCTGTGCCTGTTTCTAATTTGGCTTGGGGTAAGGTACTTAACCCTGACCGAACTCCCTTGCCTGGAGCTATAGTTTACTTGAATATTCCTGGTAGCCAAACTTTATCAGCCATTACCAACCGTGAAGGTCAATGGAATATTTCCTTTGCCAACAGTTTTAACGACAAAACTAATAACTGGTTTATTCCTCCCAACAATCTTGATGAAGAAATTATTGTCTATTCTCCAGAAAACAAAGTTACTTCTCTTAACAATACCACTGACAACAATGATCCTGTTCCCGACATTATTTTTGGCCAAACTGAACAAAATTTATCCACTCGCTCTGTAGCTTCTTTACCTGTCAACACTCCTTCTTCGCAAACTATTTCAGTACCACTTAGTCTTACTAGTCCCAAAAACAATGAAACCATCACTACTCGCAGGCCGGATATCTTTGGTCAAGCCACCGCTGGTACCAACCTCCGCTTAGTTTTGGATAATCAGGCTTTCCAAGTACACGTTCCGGCTGATAACACCTGGCATTGGTCACCAGCTACAGATTTGTTTTTAGGTGATCATCAGCTTTCTATCTCTGATGCCCAAAATACTATCAGTATCAATTTTAATGTCTCTTCTCAAACTCAAAACAATAGTAATATTGCTTTTACAGCTACACCTTCAGCCACTCTAATTCCCACTCAACCTATTGCTACTCTCACTCCAACACCTACCCAATCACCACCTAGTCCAACAACTACACCGATACCTACCGTCAAAACTGCTGACATTTCCACCGCCTCTACTCTTTACCAAAGTGGTAATTCTTTGCCTACCGCCATTATAATTGTTGCAGCCATGACCCTATTTGGTATATCCTTATATTACTATCGACCATGAAATACAAAATACTTAGTCTTCTGTTCTTTTTATTTTCTCTAGGAGGGGCTTTATTTTTAGTTAAACAAAATCAGGATAGACGTCGTTTAGCCATAGACAGGAGTCGAGTTGATCCACCACATGTTACCTTTGCTGCCAATAAATCAGTGAAAATGTTTTTCACTGCTAAAATTTCAGATAATTCCTTTACTATTCGCCTTCAAAACACTGCCAACCCCAACGATGTCATCTCGGTAAATACTGGTAGCTCCCCCATGCTAATCAATTCTACTAAAGTTTTTTCCCAGTTACTCAGCACTAGTTCTGTTCCAGCTACATACAAATTATCAGTTAGGGCCAGTCGAGATCCTGCCGATGCTTATGGTTGGGTAGCTCCAAATCCCCCAGGTAATACCTGTGGCAAAAATGGTAATGCAGTCATCCCTATAAGTAATGAAATCACTCGCGCCCAACAGGAATCAGATGGTCCTCATCAGATCCAATGCTGGGCAGATGCTGTCATCGATGATATTACTCAGGATTATGATTTTAATGACTGGTTGATTATTTTTGGTTATGAACCAGCTCCGGTTATTCCTACCAATACCCCCATCCCAACTTCTACTCCCAAACCTACCAATACCCCCATCCCAACTTCTACTCCTAAACCAACTTCTACCCCCAAACCCACCAATACTCCAGTGCCTACCAACACTCCCACCCCCACTCCTGTGCCTCCAACCAATACACCTCAACCAACTTCCACACCTATCCCACCAACCAATGCTCCGCAACCCACCAATACCCCAATTCCTCCAACCAATACTCCAGTACCCACTCAGGTTATTGCCGAGGAACCCACTCCCACCCGCATTATTCTGCCTAAATCTGGGGTAGAATTCCCATCACAATTCTTAGGAATCATTGGTGGCATCATCACTCTCCTTGGCTTTTTGATATTATTGTAGTGTGTCAGCTCTAATTCAATCTCTTCGTCCCAACCAATGGATCAAGAATCTCAGTGTTTTTGCGGCAGTGATTCTTACCGGACAATTATTCAACAGTAGTGCTTTTTTTCCCAGCCTTCTAGCCTTTATTAGTTTTTGTCTTTTATCTTCATCTTCTTACTTAGTTAATGATCTGGTTGATGTTGATAAAGACAGATTACACCCAGTCAAAAAAAACCGTCCTTTAGCTCGAGGTGCGATTACCCAAAAAACCGCCATTATTACTGCTGTCATACTTTTTTTAGTGGGACTTTTCTTTGCTTCTCGGGTTAATTCTACTTTCTTTAGCTTGGCGATTATCTTTATTTTTCTCCAATATAGCTACTCCTTTTTCATTAAAAAGAAAGCACTTTTGGACATTATGGGTATTGCTCTCTTTTTTATTATTCGTACTTATGCTGGTGAAATAGCCAGTGGCTATCATTTGCCGGTTTGGATTATGTTAGCAGTTATTTTTCTATCTTTGTTTATAGCTAGTGGCAAAAGACGTAGTGAGCTTTATCGCAGTGGTCGCAGTACTCGCAAGGCTCTTGAAGGTTATAATAAAAGCCTTTTGAATTTTTACACTACCATTTTTGCTGTCTGCACCCTTATTTGTTATGCCATGTTTACCTTTTTGGCTGAACCTATCAGTTTCGGTGGTATTATTCATGAATTTTTAGTAGAAAATTACCCGGCTGCTTTAGACAGAAAATGGTGGATGGTTACTTTAATCCCAACCATCTTTGGCATTATGCGCTACGGTCAAATTATTTTTGAGATGCAGGAAGGGGAGCGTCCAGAAAGAGTTATTGCTACCGACATTCCGCTATTGGCCTCGATTATTCTCTGGGGTCTGATGATAATTACTATCATCTATGTCCTCTAAAAAATATTTTCTTACTATTGTTGTTTTTCTAGCTATCTTTACTCGTTTTTTTGGATTAAAGTGGGGTGATGGCCATTTTTTTCACCCTGATGAGAACAATATGGCCTCATCTTTATCTCAACTCAAGCTATCAGATCTTAACCCTCGTTTTTTTGCTTACGGTCAATTTCCTCTATATTTAGGCTTTTTTACTCTCAAATTTTTAGGTCTTGATAATGATTTTGCCAATTCCGTTTTTATTTTAAGATTTTATTCCGCTCTTTTTTCTTTACTTTCCCTCTATTTTTTCTACAAAATTTATCCCAACTTAAAATTTATTATTTTACTTATTTTTACCCCCGGATTAATTCAATTGGCCCATTTCGGTACTACCGAATCTTTACTGATTTTAACTTTTGCCATCAATCTCTATCTGGCTAAACTCATGTTAAACAAGCTCAAATTGAAATATTTTTTATGGGCTTCTGTCGTTAGTGCTGTTGCTTTGGCCACCAAACTTTCTGGAATTATTTTTACCGGTCCTATTTTATTGGTATTACTTTTTCAGAATTTTTATTTAATTCTCCCTTTTTTAATCTTAACTCTACTATTGGCAGTACTTTTTTCTCCTTATAGTCTCATTCTTTGGCCTGATTTCCTTTCTTCTATGAAATATGAAACCGGAGTTGCTAGTGGTCAACTACCAGTTTTTTACACCCAACAATTTGCCGACACCTGGCCATACATTTTCCAGCTTACTAAAATTTTCCCCTACACTAATGGTTTACCCGTTATTATTTTTAGTTTATTTTCTCTCAAAAATATTAAAAAAATTTTTTCCAACAAACTTAATCTTATTGTGGCACTTTCTTCTTTAGTTTATTTTCTTTACTTTGGCCAACTTTATGTTAAATGGACCCGTTTTATGTCACCCTTATTTTTTCTTTTACCTCTTTTATCTTTGCCTTTACTTAAAAAATTTCCCAAACTCATTTTTCTGGCCATTTTACCAGGAATATTATTTTTTGCTAATTATTTTTTACCCGATACTCGGGTCCAAGCTTCAGATTTTATCTTAAAAAATATTCCTCAAAATTCAATTATTTTGTCTGAGTCGGGTAATGTCGTCAATTTACCCCTGTCAGGTAATTTTCAAGTTACTAATTATGATTTTTATAACTATGATCCTACTCTCTTAGAACCACTTATCAATAATTCTGAATATATTCTGGTGCCTTCTCGTCGTGTCTTTAAAAATTATGATTTACCTTACCATCGAGATCTTTTTTCAGGAAAGCTTCCTTTCCAACTATGGCATACGTTTTCCCCTTTACCTGATTTTCTCTTAAATGGTGAAAACGCCGAAGAAACTTGGACGGTTTTTGATCGGCCGACTATTCGCCTCTATCAACATGATTCGCATCACTAAACATCAAATTATTTTAGGACTTATTTTTATTTTCGCTTTTGTTCTCAGAATTTATGGTCTCAATTGGGATCAAGGTTTTCATCTCCATCCTGACGAAAGATTTTTAACTATGTTGGCCACCGATATTAGTTTACCTAGTAGCTTAAAAAACTATTTTGATTATTCCACTTCACCTCTCAATCCTTATAACTATGATCAATATCGTTTTTATGTCTATGGCACTTTTCCAGTTTTTTTAACTAAAGTCATTGCTGTTGTTTTTAACTTAAACAATTATCATCATCTCGTTTTAATCGGACGTGTTTTGTCAGCTCTCTTTGATTCCTTAAATATTTTCATCATTTATTTCATTGTCAAAAAACTCCGGCCTCGTTCTCATTTTTTACTCTTAGCCCCTCTGACTTATTCTTTATTAATTTTACCTGTTCAACTGTCACACTTCTTTGCCGTTGACACCTTCTTAAATTTCTTTTTATTACTCAGTTTTTGTCTTTTACTTTATCAAAAAATTATTCCCGCCTCTTTAGCTTTTGCCTTAGCTCTGAGTTGTAAAGTGTCCGCTTTTTATTTCTTACCGATTCTTTTTTTACTTTGGCTCTGGCTTTTCTTAAAAGCTAAACAAAAAAACAGCATTTTATTTTCCACCTTGTCTGCCTTTTTAGTTTCAATTTTATTTTTTCGACTTATTTCACCTTATACTTTTTCCTTCTCCTTTCAGCTGAGTCCTGATTTCTTAAATAGTCTTAATTCTCTCCGGTATTATTCTCGTCCTGATTCTTTTTATCCACCGGGAATCCAATGGTTAAATCGAAATCTATTTCTTCATCCTTTACAAAATTTACTTATCTGGGGACTGGGTTTACCTTTTAGTGTCTTTTTCTTAATCCTCTTAATTAAATCTTTTAAAAAACTTCGATTAAATTTTAATCCGGTCTTAATTATTGCTATCTGGGTTGTTGCTTTGTTTGTTTTTCAGTCAACACAATTTTCCCATTCTATGCGCTATTACTTACTAATCTATCCTTATCTTGGTCTCATTTTTACACTATTTTTTACTCGTTTCTACCCCAACAAAAAATTTCTATCCTGGTTTCTAGTTCTTCAATTTTTATCAGTCTGTGCTTTTTTATCAATCTATTCCCGTCCTCATTCTCGAGTTCAGGCCAGTCGTTGGATTTTAGATAATATCCCTTTTGACAAAAAACTAAGTGCTGAATCTTGGGATGATGCCCTGCCTCTTGGTTCTTCTCCTTATCAGATAATTTCTCTACCTTTCTTTGATCAAGACACTCCTCAAAAATGGCAACAAATCAATTCAAGTTTAGATGAAATTGACTATCTAGTTCTCTCCAGTAATCGGCTATGGGCCAGTATTCCCCGTGTTCCCGATTTTTATCCTATCTCCAGTCAATTTTACCAAGACCTCTTTTCCGGTCATAAAAATTTTTCTTTGATCAATAGATTTCAATCTTATCCGGGCATATCACTTCCTTTTCTTAAACAATGTATTTATTTTGGCCCTACCAATTATCCGGGGCAGAGGACAAGTTGGCTAGATATCGACCATAATTGTTCATATCCCGGCATTTATTTTCGTGATGATACCGCCGAGGAAGCTTTTACTGTCTATGACCACCCCCAGGTACTCATTTTTTCAAAATCATTACCAAACCAACTGTAGTCTTATCCTTTGCAAAATTTTCTTTGTTTTTCTTATCAAAAATATTAAATATTTTTTTAATTAATTGTAAAAAATGATTGTACTGTCTGTTCTTTTCAAAGCGATTAAAATCTTTAAGCCAACCTTTTTCCACAATGTTTTTTCCAATTCCATAAAGTAAAAAATGTGCTGCTGGTAGACAATAATGTGTTGTTCGAAAGATTTTTTCTATCTTAAAACCACTAGCCTTGATTTTATTTTTTAATTCATCTTCATAATAGAGTCGTTTATGTCCAGCCCAAATTCCAGCTAACCACCACTTATCAGCTGGAAGATGTTTTTTAGTTGTTTTTTCTAAAATCCAATTCAAAGGATCCCAGTAAAAAGGATAATTATGATTGGGCACGCTAACAATCACCTTTTTATTCTTTTTTAAGACTCGCCTCATTTCTTTCAAGACCTTCAAATCATCATCTACGTGTTCCAAAATTTCACTCGCTACTACTAAATCCACACTCTCATTAGCAAATCTTAATTTATGAGCATCTCCTTTTTCAATTTTTATTTTTGGATTATCAACATATTTTCTGGCCACTTGAAGATAATTCGAGTTCAAATCTATTCCGATTATTTCTAGATTCGGACTTAGAAAATCTGCTGCTTTAAGGTAAAAACCTCGCCCACAACCGACCTCCAAAAATTTACCTCGTTTCGTTTTACAAATTTCCCTCAAAATGATTTCCGCCCTATCTATATAAGCAGGATCAATTTCGTTTTTTAATAAACATCTAATTTTTGAAGAACAGTTTTTCATATTTATCAATACTGCTTTCTGGTTGGAAAATTTCTAAGTCAGGATTAAATTTTTGTGTATAAAATTTTTTTTGTTTCAAT
Organism: Candidatus Shapirobacteria bacterium; assembly: GCA_022837635.1. GTDB lineage: Bacteria > Patescibacteriota > Microgenomatia > UBA12405 > UBA12405 > UBA12158. The sequence goes on along the minus strand of JALHFY010000001.1, from coordinate 501,015 downwards.
ACTGTTTTTAGTTTTCGAGCCAAATCTTGGGCATCATTTTTTCTAAATAAAATACCCATACCGGTTAGCCTGATGGGCTCTCTCATTCCTGGCATATTGGTAGCCACACAAGGAACCTTACAAAGCATTGCTTCTACCTGAACCCAACCAAAAGATTCTAATTTATCATCGCTTGGTAAAACCAACACATCTAAATTTTTGTAGAAAGTTGCTAGTTCATTTCTATTTATGTTTCCTAAAAATACAAAATTCTTTTCCAGCTTTTTTTTATATTTTTTTTGCAAAAATTCAAAATAATTTTCTCCGATAATTTGAGTAGGACCGGCTAACAAGATTAGGTAATCTTCTAAATAATCACTAGCTTCTATTAACACTTCTAACCCTTTTTGTTTTGCAATTCGACCACAAAAACCAATTATGTTTTTTTTACCCTTAATTATTTCTTTCAATTTTCTATTCAGTCTCTCGTTTTTTTGCTTCTCAAAATATATGGGTGGCAGAATAGGATATATCTTTTTGGAAAATTTATTCAGATAATAAGAGTTCTGAGCATAATCAGCAGTATAAGGAATAATTTTATCAGCTAATATCCCAGCTATCATTTGACTAATATAGACACTACTATCAATGATTTTATTTTTCCATCCTTTCCAAAAACTCAAATCAGTGTGATGTGTTAAAAATAATTTTTTTCTAAAAAATTTTGCCCAAAAAGATACCCATCCGGCCTCGAATTGAGGTAAGTGACAATTAACCACTGTTGCTTTAGCGCACTCTATTGGCACTTGCCATAAAAGACTTGAACAAATTAAACCCTTGCCGATTTTCAGCCAAGGTTTGGTTCTAATAATTGTTACACCATGATAGTTCTCTTTTTTAGGTAAATTCTTCTCATGCTGACTAGTTAAAATTACGACTTCATATTTTTTTTCCTGCATTTTTTTTGCCAAAATATCAATGTACATGGTAATTCCGCTAATATTTGGTAAAAAGTAGGGTGTCGTAATTAATATTTTTCTCATTGCCATGTATAATCTTACCATTGAGCACTAATAATCTTTTTTTCTGGCAACCACAACACGACTATCTCAGAATATTATCTCATCATCGTCTGGGAAAAATTTTGATTATCATTCTCAATTACATTATTTGGATTTTTTTCTTTTATATCTCTTATCTTCTAATTCGTCATGACTTTCATATTTTTTGGCAATTACTGTTCGCCACTATTTTAGGAGAAATTGCGGAAAGGTGGCTCAAGAAAAAAGTTCTCTGGCGTCGTCCCATGTTTAATCGTCATGATGGCACTCCTGTGGGGTTGGTAGATTCCTGGTATCGTACCGGTTCTTTTCCTTCCGGTCATGCTCTTAAAACCGCTTTTTTCTTTTTCCTTGTCCTACAAACCGGAGTTTTTTCACCCTTACTATTTTTATTGATTACTTTGTCCTTACTCCTTTTCCGCATTCTCATGGGTTTTCATTATTTTGCTGACATCCTTGGTGGTTTTATCATGGGTTTTTTAATTTGGCTGGCTGTTTCTCAACTTCATCTCTGCACTCCTCTCGATCCTTTTTTAATTAAGTTATTCAATTTTATTTTTAGATTAAATTAAAATGCTGGCTGACTTTCACTACATTTTTTTTTGGTGGTTCACTATTTTTGTTTTGTCCCTTTTGTCCTTACCTCTAACTTTTTCTATTTTTAAAAAATTTTGGGATAAAGGCTATATTTTTGCCAAGACTATTTCTTGTTTCCTGATTACTTATTTGATTTTTGTTTTAGGAGTTTTCAAGATTCTGCCTTTCACTGTAGGTGGCGTTTCACTTGTTGCCGCTATCTTTGGCATTATCAACTATCGTTTTTTTGTTAAAAACTTACACGAGTTCAAAAATTTTCTCAAAAAAAATTGGCGGATTTTTCTGTTTGAAGAGATTATCTTTTTTATTATTCTGACTCTCTGGTCTTATCTTCGTGGCTTTGCTCCTGACATTGAGGGTTTGGAAAAATTTATGGATTGGGGTTTTGTCAATACTATTTTGAGAAGTCGCTTTTCTCCTCCCACTGATATGTGGTATGCCGGTGAACCCATTAATTATTATTACTTTGGTCATTTTGTTTGTGCCCTGGTTACTAAAATTTCCGGTATTTCTTCACAAATTACTTATAATCTCGCCATTGCTACCTTGTGTGCCTTAAGTTTCACTTCCGCCTTTTCTCTCACCTCCAATCTTATTTTCCACAGTCTCAAGAAAAAAGCTGGTAAATTTTTTATCGTCGGCGGGCTGTTTTCCGCTCTCCTCTTAACCTTTGGCGGCAACTTTCATTTAGCCTTTCGTCTGGGTAGGGGAGTTCTTAAATATCATGAAACCTTGGCTCAAGCCAGTCAAAATTATTGGTATCCTGATGCCACTCGTTTTATTGGTTTTGACCCTGACACCACCGACAAAAATATTCATGAGTTTCCTATTTACAGTTTTGTAGTTGCCGATCTTCATGGGCACCTCAATGATTTACCCTTAGTTTTGTTTTTTACCGCCTTTTTATTTGCCACCTTGGCTCTCAGTAAAAAAATCTCTCCTTTTGTTTTTATTCCCTCGGGTTTTATTCTCTCTTTAGCTTATATGACCAATGCTTGGGATTTTGCCGTCTATGGTCTTTTATTTGCTCTCACTTTTTTACTTTTAAGTCAGGATCTTAAAAAAACTATTATTCAGGGGATTTTAACCATCTTCTCTTGGTTTGTCTTTACTCTACCTTTTTCTATCAATTTCAAGCCGATGATGGAAGGTCTGATGTTTTCCGATGCTCACAGTCCTTTTTATCAGTTATTTATCCTCTATGGCGGTTTTTGGCTAATTTCTTTACCTTTTATTGTTTTTCTTCTTAAAAATCGCCACCGCCAGCGTTATTTACCCACCGATTTTTTTGTTTTTGCTCTGATTGCTCTGGCCTCCTTCCTCATCATTATTCCCGAAATTATCTACATCAAAGATATTTATGTTTTTGATTATCGTCGTGCCAATACCATGTTCAAACTCGTTTATCAGGCTTTTGTTTTATATTCTCTAGCCGCCGGTTATATCTTGATTCGTCTTCGAGCTTCCCTATGGTATAAATTGCTTTTTTGTTTGGTTTTCATCCTACATATGTCTTATACCTATTTTCCCATCAAATCCTATTATTCATTAAAGAAATATCAGGGCTTAAGGGGTGTTAATTTTTTGGAAATTTCCTATCCAGACAATCTGGCCGCGATTAACTGGCTCAATCAAAATGTCACCGGTCAACCTCATATTTTAGAAGCCAGTGGTGACAGTTATACCACCTTTAATCAGGTTTCTATGGCCACTGGTTTACCCACTATTCAGGGTTGGTTAGTTCATGAATGGCTTTGGCGAGGTGGTTATGAAGCCCCCGCCGCCCGTGCCGCTGAAGTTGATCAGGTCTACAACTTTCTGTCTAACATTAATTCAGACTTAACTCAAGTTAAAAATATTCTTCACAAATACCAGGTCAAATATATTTTTATTGGTGCCAAGGAATTTGAAAAATATCCTGATATTGATTTAAGTAATTTACAAGACTTGGATGCTAGTTTAGTCTTTAATTCTGGTTCCACCTACATCTACCAATTACCTTAAAAAATGAACAGCGATATTCTCTCTGGCCTTAATCCGGCTCAATTAAAAGCGGTCACTCACCAAGGTACACCCCTCTTGGTTCTGGCTGGTGCCGGTTCCGGTAAGACCCGAGTTTTAACCCATCGTGCCGCCTATTTTGTCGATCAAAAACTTGCCACTTCCGACCAAATTTTATTGCTGACTTTTACCAATAAAGCCGCTCAGGAAATGAAAGATCGTATGGGTAAATTATTACCTACTACCACCATGACATTATGGGCGGGTACCTTTCATTCTTTTGCTTGTCGCTTGCTCCGTCTTCATGGTTCACATATCCACCTTGATCCTAACTTCACCATTTATGATACTGATGACCAGGAAAATCTCCTCCGAACTGTCCTCACTGATATGAATCTCAGTTCCCAGGAATTCAAACCTAGTTCTGTCCTTTATTTTATTGAAGCTGCTAAAAATTCCTATCTTTCTCCCGATGCCCTGGAAACTCAAATGGGTGCTTTTTGGGAATCTATGGCTATTAAAATTTACCGTCAGTACCAAAAGAAAATGGCCGAATATCAGGCTCTAGATTTCAATGATTTACTGGTTAAATCTATTGATTTACTGAATAATTTCCCTCAAGTTTTAGACCAGGTGCAGGATAAATATCGTTTTATTTTAGTTGATGAATATCAAGACACTAATCAAATTCAATACCTACTGACTAAATTGTTAGCCGGCAAGTACCGACAAATCACCGCGGTGGGTGATGCCTCTCAATCCATTTATGGCTGGCGTGGTGCTGATTATCGCAACCTCAACTCTTTTACTCAAGATTTTCCTGAGGCCACTGTTATCAATTTGGAACAAAATTACCGCTCCACTCAAACTATTTTAGAAGCCGCCAATGCCATCATTTCTCAAAACCACAGTCACCCAGTTTTGAAATTGTTCACTGAAAAAAAATCAGCCGTCAAAATCAAACTTTTTGAAGCTGATTCAGAAGTTTCCGAAGCCGATTACATTTCTCAAAAAATTCAAGACCTTCATCAAAATTACCATTTTGAATATAAAGATATTGCTGTTCTCTATCGAATGAATGCTCAATCTCGAGCCATTGAAGAATCTTTTTTACGCTACAACATCCCTTATGTTTTAATCGGTGGTCTTCGTTTTTACGAACGCGCTGAGATTAAAGATCTTATTGCCATGCTCCGAGTCGCCGCCAATCCCGGCGATCTCCTCTCAGTTGGTCGTGTCCAAAAAGCTTTGGGTAAAACCCGATACCGCTTATTTAATGAACATCTTGAAAATCTTAACCTTAAAAAAATGACCTCTCTAAAAATAATGGAAACCTTGGTCGTTAATTCTCATTATCTTGACAAATTTAACCCCCAAGACGAAGACGATTTGCGTCGCCTGGAAAACATTAAAGAATTAAAATCTGTCGCCACCACTTATCCTGAATTAACCGGTTTTCTAGAAAACATTGCTCTAGTCCAACAAGAATATTCTCTGCAGGAAAAAAATAAAAAGAAAGAAAGTAAAACTGGTGTTCGCCTGATGACTCTTCACAGTAGTAAAGGCTTGGAATTTGAAGCTGTTTTTTTGGTTGGTTTAGAGGAGGGGATTTTACCTCATGCTCGTTCCATGATTGAAGAGAATGAGTTGGAGGAAGAACGCCGTCTCTGTTATGTCGGTATTACCCGAGCCAAGGAAATTCTACATCTTACCTATGCTTCTCATCGTCTCTTTTTTGGTCGCTCTTCCCTAGGTCAAGCTTCTCGTTTTATTTTTGATATTCCCCAAGATTTGATTGAAGCCGATTCTCCTCTGGAGATTACCAAAAATTATCGCCGACCTAATTCTGACTTAATCTACGACCCTGATATATACTAAGATAATCTATGATTACTCGAATTTTGTATGATGAAGAAAAAGAGGCTTACAATCGAGTTGTTAATCATCCTGTCCAAACCTGGGAATGGGGTGATTTTCAGATCAGCCAGGGTCATAAAGTTTATCGTTTGAGTGTTTTTGATCGACAAAAATTAATTTCCGGCTATACTCTCACTTTTCATAGTCTTCCTAAAAGTAATTTTTCCATTGGTACTATTTTACGTGGGCCCGCCATCGACAAAGACATGATTGAAAATGTTAAAAAACTAGCTCAAAAAGAAAATGCTATTTTCGTTAAATTTGAACCCAATGATGTTGAAAAAGTTTATGACAATCGTTATCAATTGATTAAAAACAAAGCCTCTATTGTCAATTATCCCCATCTTTTTTCTTCTCCTAAAGTCACTTTTTATCCCCATACTTTCCTTCTGGATTTACGCCAAAGTGAAGACGAGCTTTTAGCGGCTATGTCACCGAAAACCCGCTACAATATTCGTCTCGCCAATCGTCACGGCGTTCAAATTTCTCACTCCACCGAAGATGCTGATTTTGAAATTTATCTCAAACTTTTATTTGATACTACTAAACGCCAAGGTTTTTATCTTCACTCTCAAGCTTATCATCGCACCCTCTGGTCTATTCTCAAACCTATGGGTATGGCTGAAATTTTCTTAGCCAAATATCAAAATCAAGTTTTGGCCGCTTTTATGATTTTCAAATGGGACGACACTCTTTATTACCCTTATGGTGCTTCTCTTGATCTCCATCGAGAAGTTATGGCTCCCAACTTATTAATGTGGGAAGCTGCTAAATATGGGAAAAGTTTAGGTCTTAAACAGTTTGACTTGTGGGGTTGTCTTGGTCCCGATGCTAACGCCTCACAAACCGGCTTCGGTTTTCATCGTTTCAAACAAGGTTATGGTGGTAATCTGGTCCAATATGTCGGTAGTTTTGATTATGTTCTCAATGACAAACTTTATAGACTTTATAACTTAGTTGATAAAGTTCGCTGGAAACTACTCCGCCTCAAAGCCCGCATTTTACGATAAAATAAGCCATGTCTAAAGTTATTAGTGATCAAGATTTTGCCCATATTGTCCAACTTTCGAACCTAGAGATTAAACCTGAGGAAAATTTTATTAAAGACCAACTTTCCCAAACAGCCGAGTACATTGAGGTCCTCAATGAGTTAGATACTCAAAATGTTACCCCTACTTTTCAGGTTAATCATAAAAAAAATGTTTTTCGTTCTGACGAAGTTGGCGAGTCTTTAAGTCAAGACAGCGCCTTATCTCAAGCTCCACAATCTCATCAAGGTTATTTTAAGACTAAAGCTACCATTAAAAAATGAACTTAAACGAGTTAAATTTACAACAAGCCCGTCAAGGTCTTAGAGAAAAAAAATTTTCTGCTAAAGATTTGGTTACCGCTTGTTTTTCTCAAATTAAAAAACACGATCAGGATATTAATGCTTTTGTCAGCACCTTTGAAAAAGAAGCTCTCAAAGCAGCTGAATCAGCCGATATTTCCCTTCCTTTAGGTGGAATTCCCATTGCTATCAAAGATAATTTTTTAACCAAAAATCAGCTAACCACTGCCTCCTCCAAACTGTTAGACAACTATCTTCCTCAATATGATGCCACTACCATTAAAAAAATTAAAGCTGCCGGGGCCATTATTATCGGTAAAACTAATCTAGATGCTTGGGCTCACGGTTCCAGCACCGAAACCTCTGATTTTGGTACCACCAAAAATCCTTGGAATCAAAATCATCTCCCCGGTGGTTCCAGTGGTGGTTCAGCTGCTGCCATCGCTGCTCATGAAGCTATTATTGCTACCGGTTCCGAAACTGCTGGTTCTATTCGTCAACCCTCTTCTTGGTGTGGTGTCGTCGGCTTCAAACCCAGTTACGGTCGAGTTTCTCGTTACGGTGTTATCGCCATGAAATCCAGTACTGATTCTCCCGGTCCTATCGCTAAAACAGTCGATGATGCCGCTGATTTGCTAGAAATTATGTCTGGTCACGATCCTTATGATGCCACCTCTATTGACGAAGCTCCTTGGAAAAAACCTGCCCCTCTTAGTAATCTTAAAGGGCTAAAGCTCGGTTTACCCCTCTGTTATTTTCCTCCTCAAATTCAACCCGAGATCAAAGAAGCTATTTTGAGATCAGTTGAAATCTTCAAGAAATTAGGGGCAGAAATTATTGAACTTTCTGATGTTTTAGATCCCAAATATTCTATTGCCGTCTATACCATTCTCCAGCGTTCCGAAGTTTCCAGTAACTTAGCCCGTTTTGATGGTATTCGCTATGGTCACGATCGCTCCTTTTTTGGAGAAGAGGCTAAAAGAAGAATTATGCTAGGTACCTATTCACTTTCTTCTGGTTATTACGACGCTTATTACACCAAGGCTCAAAAAGTCCGGACTCTTATCTGTCAAGACTTTGATAAACAATTTCAAAAAGTTGATGCTTTCATCGGTCCAGTCTCTCCCACTACTGCTCTCAAAGTTGGCGCCTCCAAAGGCCAGGCGATGTTTGGTGAGATTCAAGATATGTTGGTCGAACCTTCAAGTATTGCCGGTTTACCAGGAATTTCTATCCCTTGTGCTTTTGATAAAAATTACCTTCCTATCGGTCTTCAAATTATTGCTCCTCAAAAAAGAGAAGATATTGTCTATCAAATTGCCAAAATCTTTGAAGACCACACTGATTACCATTTGAAAAAGCCTACACTATGAAAATCACTCCCATCATCGGTCTGGAGGTCCATGTCGAATTGAAAACCAAATCCAAAATGTTTTGCAGTTGTTCGGCCCACCACTTTCATGTCAAAGCCAATACTCACACCTGTCCTGTTTGTCTTGGTCTCCCCGGCGCCCTGCCTGTGCCCAATAAAACTGCCTGTGAGTGGTGTATTAAACTAGGTTTAGCTCTAAATTGCAGTATCAATCAAGATTCTTTTTTTGAAAGAAAAAATTACTTTTATCCCGATTTGGCCAAGGGTTACCAAATTACCCAGCTTCAAAAACCTTTTGCTATCAATGGTTACCTTGATGTTGATAGTCATCGTATCCGTATTAATCGTGCTCACATGGAAGAAGATACCGGTAAATCAATTCATGAAAACGGGGCCACTCTTCTAGATTTCAATCGCTCAGGAGTCCCCTTGGTGGAAATTGTTTCTGAACCTGATTTGACTTCAGCTGAGGAAGCTAAAAAATATCTCACCAAACTCCAACAAATTATCCGTTACATCGGTGTTTCCGATGCTGATATTGAAAAGGGAAGTATGCGCTGTGAGCCTACAGTCAATGTTTGTATTGATGACCGCTTTTATACCCCACTGGTGGAAATCAAAAATGTGGCTTCTCTGACCGGTGTCATGAATGCCATTAATTTTGAGATTAAAAGGCAAGTAGAAAAATTTGCTAAAGACAAAATTGAAAAAAATTCTAGTAACAAAACTACCCGTGGTTGGGACGCGGTTAAAAACCAAACTTTTTTACAGCGCAGTAAAGAGGGTAGTGCTGACTATCGTTATTTTCCCGAGCCTGACATCCCCCCGATATCTTTTTCTGCAGCAAAAATTCAAAATATTAAAGCCACTATTCCTCTGCTACCGGACCAAAAACTGGATCAATATCAAAAATTGGGCCTCTCGGATGCTGACTCTCAACTGCTTTCTCGTAATCCCAGCTTTGCTGCCGCCTTTGATACCGCTTTGGACCATAAAACTGATAATGATTTTGCTAAGTTTGTCGCCAATTTAATCAATGGTCCCATTCGTACCTTCCTTAATGAATCCAAATTAGAGATTGATATCAACAGTATTCATCCCACACATTTTCAAGATCTTTTTGAAAACCAAGATCGACTTTCTTCCACCGCCATCAAGGAATTAATCATTGACAGTTATCGCGATAATCTGGAACCTCTGGAAAATGCCAAAAACAAAAATCTCTTTCAAGTCTCAGATGTAAATACTCTGGAAACGCTGGCTAAAGAAATTATCGACACCCACCCCAAAGCGGTCGAGGATTACCAAAAAAATCCCGCCGCCATCGGTTTTCTAGTGGGTCAACTTATGAAAGCTTCTCAAGGCTCCGCCAACCCCCAACTCGCTAAAGAAATTTTTGAAAAATTACTCAAGTAATTCACTCAAATCTCTAATCGTTCTAATATTTTGACCTGTCAATTCCTCTTCATTGTTTCTATTTATCCAAACTAAATGTAAATCTGGTCTTTGACTGGCTAGTTGTTTTATTACCTCTTTTTTGTCATCAATCACCATAGCACCTTGGACAATTTCTGCAATTACCTCTGGACTTAATTTTCGTTTTTCGATTAAACTTGCTTCTAAATCAAAAAATTCTCCAATTTCCGTTTTTTCAATTTTTCCCTTTTGCCAATTCTTATTTCCTTCCGAAAATAATCTTAAATCATTGTTCTGACTTAATTTTTCCAGTGTTTTCATTGTTTCTGGAAATAACACAAAATTACCTTTCTCCCAAAAGCTTTGAGCCAATTTTTCTGGACTTACATTGAAATTTTTTGTCAATAAATCCAATAATTTTTTTGGATCAAAATCTGTTGATGATTCTAATGTAGATTTATAATTACTGTAAATTTGCTCATACTTTTCCGTGCCAATTCCAATTTTCTCTAAAGCGGCTCTATAATTTTGTCCTGACTTAACCGTGTCAAATAAAGTTCTGTCCAAATCAAAATATATATTTGGTTTCTCCATGGCTATATTTTAAGCTAAAATACAAATAATGGGGGATTCATATTCTAAAGAATATCAACGACTCAATTCACAGCAAAAAAAAGCGGTGGATACCATTGAAGGTCCAGTCATGGTTATTGCTGGTGCCGGTACTGGTAAGACCCAAACTATTGCCCTAAGAATAGGTAAAATCTTAAAAGAAACCCAAGTCAATCCCAGTAATATTCTCTGTTTGACCTTTACTGAAAATGCCGCTCTCAACATGCGTGAACGCCTCATTTCTCTGATTGGTCCTACCGCTTATAGCGTCCGTATCGCCACCTTCCACGCTTTTTGTAATTCTATTATCAAAGACCGTCCTGAATATTTTTTAACTACTACCACTGAATCCGAAGCTATTGACGATGTCACTAGAATCGAAATTATCCGTGCTCTAATTGATGCTTTACCTACCACCAGTCCTTTCAAAAATATCGCCGCTCCTTATCTTTATCAAAAGGATATTTTAGGAGCTATCTCCACTCTTAAAAAAGAAAATATCTCTCCTGCTCGTTTAGACGAACTTCTCCAAGATACCATCGATTTTGCTACTATCACTCAGCCTTTTTTACAAACAGTTCAATCTCTTCGCGCTTCCAAAAAAACTGAAAATGATATCGTTAATGCCATCAAAACGGCGGCTGACTCTCTCCATTCCCAACCTCTTTATCAAGTCCGTCTCAATTATTTTCTTGATCTCTTCAAACAAGGCCATCTCTCCTTATCTGATTTAAAAAAAGATTTCAAAAAATTTGTTGAAAAATATACTGGAATTCTAGACAAAATCCGTGATTTATCTCTGATTTACAAACAATATCAACAAACTTTGTCCACTCGTGGTTTTTATGATTACGAAGATATGATTCTGTGGGTTATTACGGCTCTTAAAACCCACCCGGAACTTTTGTCTACTTATCAAGAAACTTACCATTATCTCTTGGTCGATGAATTTCAAGATACTAATTCTTCCCAAATGGAAATTTTAAATTTACTGACCCAAGATTCTCCTCGCCCCAATATTTTTGTGGTTGGTGACGACGATCAATCTATTTTCCGTTTCCAAGGTGCCAGCATCGAAAATATTTACAAATTTCATGAAAAATACAAAAAAGATTTAACTTTAATCGTTCTAAAAAACAATTATCGTTCTCATCAGTTAATTTTAGATTCCTCTACTGATGTGATTAACCATAATCACAGCCGAATTAGTCAATACATAGATAATATCGATAAGTCTCTCACGGCCACCAAAGATTATGATCCCAATCCCATTAATCTCTTTACCGCCAATAACAGTCTGGAAGAAAATTATTGGATTGCTGACCAGATAAAGCAATTGGTTGATTCCGGAGTCACCCCTAAAAATATTGCCGTTCTTTATCGAAAGAATACTGACGTCAACGATCTGTTACCTTTTTTAACTCAACATAATTTACTTTATCTCCGCTCTGATGCCATTAATATTTTAGAAACTCTGGAAATTAAACAATTACTGACTCTCTTCAAATATTTATCCGACCCTCAAAATGATTCTTATTTAGGTGAACTCTTGTCTTTTAATTTCCTGGGTTTTGACAGTCTTCATCTCTATAAACTTTTCCGCCGTGTTGCCAAAGAACAATTAAAATTATCGGAAGCAATTTTAGAGGACCCGGTTTTTGATAATTTTAATCAGCAAGTTGCCGACACTCTCAAAGATGCCCATAACTTACCTGCTGATGAGTTGTTTAACCTGATTATTCGCCGTTTTCACTTTTTAGATTATGTTTTAAAATCCAAAAATCTCTCTCTTCTCAAACAACTTAATACTCTTTATTCCCACCTCAAACAAAGTCTTTTAGTCAACAAAATTTCTCTCTTTGATTGGGTCCAAAAAATAGCTCTTCTTTTAGAAAACAATCTTTCTCTTGATGCTCCAGTGCTTCAATCAGATATAGACAATTCATTGCGCCTAATGACCGTTCATAAGGCCAAGGGTTTGGAATTCGAACATGTTTTTATTATTAGGACTCTCTCTTCTAGATGGGATGATTCTCAAGTTAGTCGCTCTCTGATTACCCTACCTTTAGGTATTCTCCAATACGATTTGGATAATGACATTTTAGAGGAAGATCGTCGTCTTTTTTATGTCGCCCTCACTCGTGCTGAAAAACAAATTTACCTCTCTTACACCCGTTTTTCCGAAACCGGCAAAGAACAATTAGCCACTCGTTTTATCAAAGAAATTGATCCCCAAAGAATTGAAATCATTCCCTCTACTCCCGAAATTGAAAAAAAATCTTTAGAATTTTCTTTTACGCAAAATATTCCTCAGTTAAAATCTGTCGATCTCTCCGCTTATCTATCTCACTATTTATCGACTCAGTATCGTTTCAATATTACTCATCTAAATTCTTACTTGAAATGCCCTCTTTGTTTCTTTTTCAAAACCATTCTCCGTCTACCCTCACCAAAAGCCAAATCTCTTTCTTTTGGTACCGCCGTCCATGGCGCTCTGGCTTATCTGACTCAAATTTATAAACAAAAAAATCAACTTATTTCTGTGGATAAATTTTTGTCTATTTTTGAAAGTAACTTAAAAAGAGAAAATCTCTCAAATCAAGATTTTATTGATTTACAAAATCACGGTCGACAAGTTTTGACTAATTATTATCATCACTATCAAGATTCTTTCAACGGTCGTTGTCTCACCGAGCATGATTTCCGCCTTAAAAATGTTTATCTCGGCGACATTCCTTTGACCGGAAAAATTGACAAAATTGAATTTTTATCCGGCAATCAGGTTAATGTGGTGGATTATAAAACCGGCAAACCTGATTCCAAAGGTCCTCAGTTGAGTCGGACAGGGGACTACTTTCGTCAATTGGTTTTCTATAAACTTCTCTGTGATGAGGCTAAAAGTTTTCCTTACCAAGTCGTTTCCGGCACCATTGATTTTATTGAGAAAAACAAAGCTGACACCTTTGTCAGAAAAAATTATCCTCTTACTAAACAAGATACCGCTGACTTAAAAAAACAAATTAAAGAAGTCTTCCAAAAAATCCTCGCCCTTAACTTCACCCCCAATCCCTCTTGCGACGACAAAGACCATCTTCATGATTTGTTTGACGAATATTTCAAATGAAATTAACTATCAAACGTTTCGATAAAAGTCTGCCGCTACCAATTCATAAAACCCCAGGGGCGGTTGCTGTTGATCTTTACAGTCGGTTAGACATGGAAATTAAAGCCAAAGAAATTGCCTATATTCCCATGAATGTGGCTATCAAAATTCCCGATGGCTATTTTATTCTCTTAGCCCCACGTAGTTCCACTCACAAACTAGGTATTCATGGCATCAATGGTGTCGGTATCATGGATCGGGATTATTGTGGCAATGAAGATGAGTATCATTTTGCCGTTAGAAATTTTACCGATAAGACAGTTAAAATTGATAAGGGCACTCGTCTTTGTCAACTAATTTTAATCAAATGTGAACATTTTGATTTTGAAGAAGTTGACACCATGCCCAATCCTAATCGTGGCGGCTTTGGCACCACCGGGGTAAAATAAATCATGACTCTAGTTTATATTCTTCTGGCTCTGATTCTTTTGGGAATCATTTACTTTATTGTTACCTCTCGTCAACCCACCACCGCCTCTCTGGATCCAAAAACCATTGACGCGATTATCACCATTGCCAATGAAAAATTAGGCGATAAGACTGAGCAAATTAATGTCGATCTTAAAAATAAAAAAGATTCTATTGAAAAAATGGTCAACCAAGTTTTAACCGAACTGGATAAAAACCAAAGCAAATTAGAGTCAGCCGAAAAAGAACGTGTCGGTTCTTTTAATGGTTTACGTGAAGCCATCGAGAATAACCGTAAAATTACCGAACAACTCTCTGTCACTACTGAAGGTCTCAAAAAAACCCTCTCTAATAATCAAATGCGCGGTGCCTTTGGGGAAAAGGTAGCCGAAGATTTACTTAAACAAGCTGGTTTTGTTATCGGTACTGATTACACCAAACAAGAATCTGAAGGTTCAGGTCGTCCTGATTTTACTCTCTATCTTCCCGACAAAACCAAAATCAATATTGATTCCAAATTTCCTTATAGCGCCATTGTTAAAATGAGCGAGACTGACGATCCTGAGCAAAAAAAACAATATCTTAAAGAATTTGAAAAAGATATCAAAGATAAAATCAATCAGGTTTCCAGTCGCGATTACATTGACCCGGAAAAAAATACTGTTGATTTTGTCATTGTCTTTATCCCCAACGAAATGATTTTCTCCTTCATCTATGAAAAATTCCCTCACCTTTTAGATGAGGCTTTTAATAAAAAAATTGTTCTAGCTGGGCCATTTTCTTTTACCGCCATTTTACGCATGGTGCGCCAGGCTTATGACAATTTCCGTTTCCAAAAAAATATCCAGGGGATTATCACCCAAATCAAAGTCTTTGCCATTGAATATCAAAAATTCAGCAACGAGTTTAATAAATTTGGTGATAAAATCGAGAATTTACAAAAACAATATAATGTCGTTTCTCAAACTAGAAACAATAGATTACAGAAAGTTATCGATAAAATTCAGCTTGGTTCTGAGTCAGATCAACTTCAAATCAAAGCCTAAATTAGCACTTGACATCAGTTAGTGCTAATAGTATTATAGTGCTAATGGCAGATTTAACTCAGCGTCAAATCAAAATTCTCAAGTGTGTTACCGAAGAATTTATCGACTCGGCTCAGCCTGTCGGCTCGGAAACCCTTGAGCGTAAATATAATCTAGGTATTTCCTCAGCTACCATTAGAAATGAAATGGCGGCTTTAACCCAACTCGGCTTTTTGAAAAAAGGCCATCTATCTTCTGGTCGGTCACCGACCTCCATGGGTCTGAAATACTATGTCAGAAACCTAATGACACCTAAAAGTATGTCCGTCAGTGACGAAATTGGTGTCAAGGAAAGAGTCTGGAACTACCGTAATGAATTTGACAAACTCTTAAAAGAAACTACCAAAGAACTGGCTCAAAAGACTCGTTCTTTGGCTATCGCCACCACTGATCAAGGCTCCATTTACAGTTCTGGTTCCTCGAATTTATTGGAAGAACCGGAATTTTACAATATTGATGTCACCAAGACAGTTTTATCACTTTTAGATGACCCTGATTTTTGGTTTGACATTATTAATAAAGCTGGTGTTAATACCAGTGAACCATCTTCCCAGATGATCCATCTCTTGGTCGGTGAGGATTTAGGTATGGAACATTTGGAACCTTGTTCCTTTGTTTATCAGACTTATCAAGCCGGTCCTCATCGTGGTATTTTGGGAGTTGTCGGTCCGGCTCGGGTTCGCTATCCGGTCATCATTCCGGTGGTCGATTATTTTGCTGACCTTATCTCTACCATTACAGGTTAACTTTTTTATGGACAATTCAAAAAATAAAAACAAGTCTAAAAATCCGTCTTCTGTAGCCAAACTGGAAACTCAGATCAAAGAGTTACAGGAAAAACTTAGCCGATCTTTAGCTGATTATGCCAATTTACAAAAAAGGCACGAAGATCATCGTCAAGTTTTTGCTACTTTAGCTATCACCGGTTTTGTCAGTCAAATGTTAGAAGTTTTAGATGAGTTTTTACTTACTTACAAACATTTACCTGATCCTGGTCTCAAAATTGCAATTGACAAATTTGAAAATGTGCTCAAAAATCAAGGCCTGGAAGAAATCAACCTTAAAAATGCCGATTTTGATCCCCAGATCATGGAGTGTATTGAAGTGGTCAAAGGTCCTGACAACAAGGTTGTGGAAGTTAAAAAACGTGGTTATTTATTAAACGGCCAATGTTTACGTCCCGCCCAAGTGGCCGTGGGCAAAAATTAATTATTAATTAACAATTAAAAAAATAAAAAATATGGCAAACAAAATTATTGGTATTGATTTAGGTACTACCAACTCCTGTGTCGCTGTTATGGAAGGTGGTACTCCTAAAGTTATTCTCACTGCTGAGGGTAGAAACACTATTCCCTCTGTAGTGGAACCGGTTAAAAAACTAGTCGGGGATTTGGCCAAGCGCCAAATGGTTCTCAATCCCCAAAATACTATTTTTAGTATCAAGCGTTTAATGGGTCGTCGTATTGATGATCCCGAAGTCAAAAAGACTGAAAAAATTGCTCCTTATAAAATTGTGGCTGGTAAGGACAAAGTTGCCGCTGTCGAAGTCGAAGGTAAAACTTATACCCCTCAGGAAATTTCTGCCATGATTCTGCAAAAAGCCAAGGCTGATGCTGAAAGATATCTGGGTGAAAAAGTCACCGATGCGGTAATTACTGTACCTGCTTACTTTGACGATTCTCAACGTCAAGCCACCAAACAGGCTGGAGAAATTGCCGGTCTTATTGTTAAAAGAATTGTCAACGAACCAACTGCCTCCGCTTTGGCCTATGGTCTGGATAAAAAGAAAAAAGGTTTAGTTGCGGTTTATGATTTAGGTGGTGGTACCTTTGATATTTCCATTTTGGAAATCGGTGACGGTGTCTTTGAAGTTAAAGCCACCAACGGTGATACCTTTTTAGGTGGTGATGATTTCGATCACAAAATTGTGGAGTGGTTATTGGATAAATTCCAAAAAGAACACGGTGTCGATTTGAGCAAAGATCCTCAAGCCCTTCAACGTATTCGTGAGGCCGCCGAAAAAGCCAAAATCGAACTGTCTAGTACCGGTGAAACTGATATCAATCTCCCCTTTATCACTCAAAAAGATAAAGAGGCACTACACTTAACTGCCAAGCTGACTCGTTCTGAGTTGGAAAAACTGGTTGATGATCTGATCCAAAAAAGTATCGGACCGGTAGAAAAATGTCTTAAAGATGCTGGTATTACTAAAAATGACATTACCGACGTAGTCATGGTTGGTGGTATGACCAGAATGCCCAAAGTCATCGAAGTGGTTAAAGATTTTTTTGGCAAAGAGCCCAACACGACTGTCAATCCTGATGAAGTTGTCGCTATCGGTGCCGCGGTTCAAGGAGCTGTCTTAACCGGTGAAGTTAAAGATATTGTCCTTCTTGACGTTACCCCTTTAACTCTGGGTATCGAAACCGCCGGTTCCATTCGCACTCCTTTAATCGATAGAAATACCACCGTTCCTACCAAGAAATCTCAGATTTTCACCACTTATAGTGACAATCAACCACAGGTGGAAATCAATGTTCTCCAGGGTGAACGGCCCATGGCTGCCGACAACAAGTCTTTAGGTCGTTTTATCCTCGACGGTATTGCTCCGGCTCCCCGTGGCACTCCCCAAATTGAAGTTACCTTTGATATTGACAGTAACGGTATTCTCTCTGTTTCTGCCCAAGATAAAGGTACCGGCAAAGAGCAAAAAATCACTATTCAAAATGCCACCAACCTCTCTGATGAGGAAGTGGAAAAGATGAAAAATGATGCCGAGCTCCACGCTCGTGAAGACAGCGAAAAGCATGATTTGGTGGAATCCAAAAACCGCCTTGATGCTACCATCTTCAATTCTGAGAAATCTCTCAAAGAATTTGGCGACAAGGTTAAAACCGAAGACAAAAGTAAAATTGAGGATAAGCTCAAAGAAGGTAAAGAGCTTTTGGAAAAAGCTGATGGCAACAAAGCTGATTATGACAAGTACATCGACGAACTTAATCAGATGATGCAAGTCATCGGTCAAGCTGTCTATAGTCAACAGCAACCCGGTCCCGAGACCGCTGGTCCCCAACCGGAAGCTCCTCAAGCGGAAGAAGCCAAAGCCTCTGACGATAAAAAAGAAACCGCCGAAGAAGGCGAAGTCGTCGCTTAATAAAAGTTAATAAATTAGTTCTCGAAATTCGTAGAGACGCCCTGCGGGGCGTCTCTACAATCCATTAAAGAGAACTATTTTCAAATTATTTCGCTAAAATAGCAGAGCATGAAAAAAGATTTTTATGAAACTCTAGGAGTTTCTAAGAATGCTACCAAAGACGATATCAAATCGGCCTATCGTAAACAGGCTATGGCTTGGCATCCCGACAAAAATAAATCGCCTGATGCTGAAGAAAAATTCAAAGAAATCAACGAAGCTTACGAAGTCCTTAGTAACGACCAAAAACGTGCCGCCTACGATCAGTTTGGTCATGCCGCTTTCGATCCCAGCCAAGGTGGCGGTAATTTTGGCGGCAACACCTACAGTCAACAAAGCGGTCCTTATCACTTTACCTGGCAAAGTGGCGGTGGTCAGGGAGCTGATTTCCAATTTGGCGGTTTTTCCAACCCTTTTGATATTTTTGAACAATTTTTTGGTATGGGTGGTGCCTCCTTTGGCGGTCAAGCTCGACGCCAAGTGCCCACTTATAAACTCCAATTAACTTTTTTAGAAGCCGCCCTAGGTGTTGAAAAAGAAGTTGAAATTGATGGTAAAGCTAAAAAAATCAAAATTCCGGCCGGAGTTGATGATGGTCAACGGATTAAATTCACTAATTTTAATCTCTATATTGACGTTCTACCTGACAAAATTTTCCGTCGCGATGGCAACGATGTCTTTGTTAATCAAACTATTACCTTAACCCAGGCTATTTTGGGAGATGTTATCGAAGTCCCCACTCTGACCGGTACTCTTAAAGTTAGAGTTAAAGCCGGAACCCAACCCGGTACCTTGGTTCGTCTCCGCGGTAAAGGTATTAAAAATGTTACCGGTTATGGTGTTGGCGATTTTTACATTCGCCTGAATATTACTATTCCTTCCCGCCTCACCTCCCGTCAAAAAGACCTGGTTAAAGAGTTAGGTTTATAAGCTTTAATCTGTTATAATACCCAAGTTAATCTGTGGTATTCGGAATGGGGGCCGGCGTGTCCCCATTTTTCATTTACCAAAAGGATAAATATGGACATTAGAAAACTACCAAAAACTGAATTTGCCGCCGCTGTGGCTCAAATTGCGGGTGAGAGAAATATCGATCCTCAAGAGATTTTGGATGCCATCGAGGCTGGTCTGGTTTCAGCTTATCGCCGGGATCAAAAAGAACGTGGCACTATTGTCGCTGAAGAGGCTGTTTTTGAAGTCGAATTATCCCCGGAAACCGGCTCTTTTGCTATTTTTGAAATTAATGGTGATAAAAAAACTGAGGTGACTCCTCCCGGTTTTGGCCGTATTGCCGCCATGACCGCCAAACAAGTTATTGATCAAAAAATTCATGAAGTTGAACGTGACACCATTATTTCCGAATATGAACAAAAAATCGGTTCCTTGGTTCTAGGTGTGGCTTTGCGCTCCGATCCTTATAAAATTACAGTCGGAATTGCTAAAACCGAAGGTATTTGTCCCAAAGACGAACAAATTAGAAATGAAATCATTGCCCTTGGTTCCAAAAAACTCTTTCTGATCAAAGAAATTCAAAGTGATGAAGTCACTGGTCGCAAAGATATTATTCTGTCTCGTCGCGATCCTGAGTTTATTAAACAACTTTTTATCCGCGAAGTACCGGAAGTTGGTAATCGCACCGTAACCATTGAAAAAGTGGCTCGTGATGCTGGTCAACGAACCAAGGTAGCTGTTTTTTCGACTCAAAAAGGCATCGATCCGGTTGGTTCTTGTATTGGTCAAAAAGGTTCTCGCATCCAATCCGTTCTCAACGAACTACCTACCGAGGAAAAGGTTGATGTGGTGGCTTATTCTAAAAACCAAAATCAATTCATCATCAATGCCCTCTCTCCAGCCGAAAATGTGGAAATTATTTCCCTCAAAGACGGTGTGGCTGAGGTTCAAGTGCCTGAAGATCAACTGGCTCTCGCCATTGGTTCCGGTGGTGAAAATGTTCGTCTTGCCGGCATTCTGACTGACATCGACATCAAAGTCAGCGCCAAAAAATAATTAATAAAAATAACCAATAACCAAAAAACAATTTCCAAACAAATTACAAATAACAAATCTCAAACTCTTTGTAATTTGGAATTTGAAAAATTGGATATTGTTTGTTTCTTGTAGATTTGGTTATTGAAATTTACGTAACAACATATGACTCAAAACACTACTAAATTTCGTCCGCCTATTGTTACCGTCATGGGTCATATCGATCATGGTAAAACCACTCTTTTGGATAAAATTCGTCATGCTAGGGTGGCTCAAAAGGAATCCGGTGGTATTACTCAACATATTTCCTCCTATCAAACTGAAGTTGATACCAAAGAAGGTCCACGTCTGATTACCTTCATCGATACGCCCGGTCATGCCGCTTTTTGCGCCATGCGTTCCCGTGGTGCCAATGTCACCGATATTGTTGTCTTGGTCATTTCCGCTACTGATGGTGTTATGGCCCAGACCAAAGAATGTATCAAAGAGATTAAAAATAATAATTTACCGGTCATTGTCGCCTTGACCAAATTCGATCTTGATACCCGCAATCCTGATATGGTCAAAGGTCAATTGGTAGAAATGGATCTGGTTCCTGAGGATTACGGTGGTCAAATTGCTGTGGTTCCGGTTTCCGGTAAAACTGGTGAAGGTATTGACAAACTTTTGGAATTAATCTTACTTAATGCCGATATCATGGAACTTAAGGCAGAACCGGATAAAGACCTAGAAGCTGTCGTAATTGAATCTCGCCTAGATAATCAACGTGGTCCTTTAGCCTCAGTTATCGTCAAACAAGGTACTCTGCGCGTTGGTGACCAATTCTTCATTGATACCACTCCGGTTAAAGTTAAAGCTTTGGTTAATTCCGAGGGTAAAAATATCACCGAAGCTGGTCCTGCCACTCCCGTAGAAATTCTAGGTTTTACCTCTGTGCCTATGGTTGGTTCCGTACTGACTGCCACTCCTCACGAAATAGAAAAAAGTTCTTCTAGTACTAATACTGATGCTGCCGTCGATATTGACAATCCCCAACTTCATATTGTTCTTAAAGCCGACGTTGAAGGTACTCTGGAGGCTCTCAAAGGCAGTCTTAGTGATGATGTCAGAATTATCAGTTCCGGAGTCGGTCCAGTCAATGACAACGATATTATCGCCGCCAAAACCGGTCATGCCCAACTTTTTGCCTTTAATGTTCCGGTCAGTAAAACCATCAGAAATCTTGCCGACAACGAAAAGGTGACTATTATTGAATCCAAAATTATTTACGAAATTATTGAAAATATCCAAGCCCAAGTTCTCAAAATGCTTGATCCGACCATTGAAGACACTATCCTAGGCGAGGGGACTATTATTGCCGAATTTAAGATTAATAAGGTTCGTATTGCCGGACTTAAAGTTACCAAGGGTGAAATCACCAAAGGCGATACTGTCCATTTGATGCGTGACGATCAAATTCACAAAAACACTATTGTTGAAGGTATTCGCCAAGGTAAGGATGTGGTCGATAAAGTCAAGGCTGGTAATGAGTGCGGTATGACCTTTAAACCCTATGTTGACTTTAAGGTCGGAGATGGTATAATAGCCTATAAGAAATGAAAAACTACAACGTTACTGAAATCAACAATTTGCTGTCCACCGCCAAAAGTATTTTAGTGGCGGTTCCAACTTTATCGGTTGATGGTTTGGCCTCGGCCTTAGCTTTGGCCTTATCTCTGAAAAAATCGGGTAAACAGGTGACTGTTTTTTGTCCTCAAAAACCTGATCAAAATTATCAAAAACTTGGTGGTTTAGAGATGTTGACTGACACTTATAGTAATTCCGATTTAGTCTTATCTTTGGATTATCCTATCGATCAAATTGAAGCTGTTTCTTACAATGATGACGGTGGTCGTCTAAATTTGGTGGTCAAAACCAAATCCGGTGCTGCCAAAGTGGAAACCAATCAAATCCAAATCAACAACAATGCTGCTAGTGCCGATTTATCTTTTATCTTTGGTGATGAGTCAGTTTTGGGAGAAAAAGCCTCCATTGTCAATCAAGGTAACTGGGTTTTAATTACTCCCACTCAATCCCAAAAACTTTGGGCTAAAGCGACTGTTTTTGATCCCGATGCTCCTTTTTCCGAAATTTTAACCTTCCTTTTACCTTTACTTAATTTGGAAATGGATCCTGAAGTCGCCAAGAATCTGTTAATTGGTCTTCGTGTAGCCACTCAATCCTTTAGTGTCAACGTTTCTCCGGAAACCTTTGAAGCCGGTGCCCTTTGTTTGCGAGCCACCCAAGTTGCCTTTACTCCTCCGGTTGAAGCCACACCTATTGAAAATGTGGAAAAATCAGGCAATCTAATGCCTGGTACCAACCAGCCTAATCCCACCCCAACGGCTTAATTATTAAAACAATTTCATGAAAAAAGAGTTACCTTGTGGAGTTGATCTTGTCTCTACCAAAAACATTGCTTATAAAGGTCGAATTACTATTTATCATCAACTTTCTCCTAACAACAATCAACGTTGTGATGGTTGTCATTTTCAGTTTACTCAAGATAGTGTGACTCTTATCAATAACAACCCAAATCGCTCTTGTATCCAAAAACCAGCCCATACTGAAGGGATTTAATTCCTAAACTGTGCTATAATTTTCCCTGACTAAATACGGTCTTTCGGGAGCCATTCCGAAACTTTTATTATTTAACCGTTTTTAGCCTTTTAATTCATGGCATTAACCGCTGAAGAAAAAAAAGAAATTATTGAAAAGTTCTCCCAAGCCAAGGGTGATACCGGCTCTCCTGAAATTCAGGTAGCCATTCTTTCCAAAGAAATTGAAAAACTCCAAGGACATTTGGGTGAAAATAAACATGATTCTCCGGCCAAACGTGGCTTGTTAAGCAAAATTGCTAAACGTCGTCGTTTGCTTCGCTATCTCTCTATTCATAATGAAGAAAGATATCAAAAGGTTATCAAGAGTCTTAATTTGAAAAAGTAAATCCCATGCCCAAAAATACTCACGAAATTGCTCTCGGCAGCAAAAAAATTATCCTGACTACAGGTCAATTAGCTCCCCAAGCCAACGCTAGTGTTTTAGCCCAAATGGGTCAGACGGTGGTTTTAGCCACTGTAGTTTTAGGTGCCATCGATAAATCCAAAGATTATTTTCCTCTCTCAGTTGAGTTTGTAGACAAACTCTATGCGGGTGGTTTGATTAAAGGTGGCAAATGGGTCAAACGTGAGGGCGCTCCTTCTGACACCGCTATTCTTTTTGGTCGCATTATCGACCGTTCCATTCGACCTCTATTTCCCGCTGATTTTAAGTATGAAGTCCAGGTTGTCGCCACTGTTTTAAGTAATGACAAAGAAAATGACGTGGTCATTCCCGCCTTTACCGCCGCCACCGCCGCTCTTATGCTTTCCGACATTCCCTTCAATGGTCCGGTTTCTATTGTCCGAGTCGGTCTTAATGACCAAAAATTAACCCTGTTCCCCAGTATTTCCGAACAACTTAATTCTTCTCTCGATCTTTTGGCTTGTAAAGATAAAGAGGGGATTAATATGATCGAAGCCGATGCCAACATTGTCGACAACGACACTGTTCTCAAAGCTTTAGATTTAGCCTTTACCACTGGCCAGGACATTAACTCTCAATTGGAAGATTTTGCCAAAAAATTCGGTAAAAAGAAAATTAATTATGAGCCTATGGCTCCGACTCAAGCCTTAATTGATGAAGTTGAAAAATTGATCAAAACTGACCTGGAAAAATTTGTCACTGACGGGCTTGATGGTACCCATATGGCCGCCGAAGAAGCCATCAAAGAAAAAATCAAAGATCATTATGAAGCCAAAATTAAATCTGAAGAAGTTGAACTCAACTTTTTAATGGAAGCTGTCGATACTTTAGTCCGTAAATATTTACGCGAAGCCACTCTCAAAGGCAATCGTTATGACAAAAGGGCTATTGACGAGATTCGTCCTTTGAATATCGAGGCTGGAGTTCTACCTTGTACCCATGGTTCCGCTCTTTTTGAAAGAGGTTTAACTCAAGCCTTAACGGTGACCACTCTAGGCTCTTTGGCTGAGCAACAATATCTCCAGGACAGTAATGGCGAGGTCACCAAAAGATATCTTCATTACTATTCCGCCGCTCCTTTTTCTACCGGTCAAACCGGCCGTTTTGGTCGTCCCGGTCGTCGTGAAGTCGGTCATGGGGCTTTAGCTGAAAAAGCCCTGGTGCCAGTTATTCCTTCCATTGACGAATTCCCTTACACCATTACTCTCACCTCTGAAGTTTTATCCCAAAATGGTTCTTCTTCTATGGCCTCCACTTGTGGTTCAACTCTGTCTCTGATGGATGCCGGTGTCCCTATTAAAGACAAGGTGGCTGGTATTTCTATCGGTATGATTTCGGATAGTCAAAAATATATCTTGTTAACTGATATTGCTGGTATTGAAGACCATTGTGGCGATATGGATTTCAAAATCACCGGTACCCGTCATGGTATTACTGCCATTCAATTGGATATCAAGAGAATGGGTTTATCTATGGACATGATTCGTGATACCTTTGTCGCTTCCACTAAAGCCCGTCTCCAAATTTTAGACAAAATCGATTCCGTTCTTCCCGAACCTAGGAAAGAATTATCCGTTTACGCTCCCAAGATTAAATTGGTTAATTTACCTGAAGATAAAATCGGTGAAGTCATCGGTTCCGGTGGTAAAACTATCAAAGCTTTAATGGAAAAATATAGCGTTGACATCGATATTGACGATGATGGTCGTTGTTCTATTTCCTCGCCTGATAAGGACAAAATTGAAGCTGCCGCCTATGAAATTGAATCTATGATCAAAGAGGTTCAGGTTGGTGAAGAATACGAAGGTGTTGTCACCAGAGTTGAAAACTATGGTGCCTTTATTGAATTTTTGCCCGGTCGTGAAGCACTTTTACATGTTTCCGAAATGAGCGGTGGTTTTCTTTCCGATCCCAGTTCCATTATCAAAATAGGGGATAAGCTGAAAGTTAAAATTGCCGGTTTCAACGACAATCATCAAATTAAATTGTCTTCTCCCGAATTCAAAGCGGCTCATCCGGGGACTCCCCGCCAAAATCCTGACCGAGGCTCAGCCCATCGCGAGTTCAAAAACTTCTCTCCCAATCCCCACCGCGCTAATTTTAAGAGAAAGTAAATTTCCTGTATACTCTTTTTGTGGATGAGAAATTAACTATTGCGGCGGCAATTGAAAAATTAAAACAGAAAGTTTCTGGTGCTGACCTGCCTGCCGGTCTTCAAGATAAAATCAACGATATTTTTGCGCAACTGGAGGTCAATGCCAATTCCGAATCTACTTTTTGGTCCTATTATCAATCTGACTCTAAATATCTCGATTGGGTTACCTCTCTTCCTTGGAATACCCGCAGTCAGGATATTTTGGATATTCGTTTTGCCCAGGAAGAACTGAATCGCAACCATTATGGTCTTGATGAAGTTAAACAAAGAATTTTAGAATATATTTCTGTTTTAGCTTTACAAAAAGCTCGTAATCCTGGGGAAAAATTACGTGCCCCCATTCTCTTGTTTACCGGTTTGGTCGGTACCGGTAAAACTACTATGGCTACCTCTATCGCCCAGGTTATGGGTCGCAAACTTATTCGCATTCCCTTTGGTGGTCTAGGTGATCCTCTTTATCTTCGTGGTCAAAGTCGTCTTCATCCTGAAGCTGAACCAGGGATTATTATTCGTTCACTAGCTCAATGTCAAACTAAAAATCCGGTTATTCTTTTAGATGAAATTGATCGTGTCGCTGATGATGCTCTTAATACCATTATGGGTGTCCTGGTCGAGCTCTTAGACCCTGAACAAAATGCCCGTTTTTCCGACCATTATATTGATTATCCTTTTGATCTCTCCGAAGCCTTTTTTGTCGCCACCTGTAACAACACCAGTCGCATTGCCACTGCCGTCATGGATCGTTTAGAAACTATTCAAATGCCTTCTTATTCTGATGAAGAAAAAATTGCTATTGGTAAAGATTATATTTTACCCAAAGCCTTGAAGGATGCCGGTGTTGCCCCTGAAGAATTGAAAATTGCCGATTCTGTTTGGATGAACATTGTTCGTCCTCTTGGTTTTGATGCCGGGGTCCGGACCCTTAAAAGAAACATTGAAGCTTTATGTCGTAAAGCCGCTGCTCTGATTCTCTCTGGTCAAAAAGAGATTATAATCAACGAAGATAACATTAAAAATTTTATCCCTCAGTGGTAAATAAATTATGAGAAATATTCTTTTAGGCTTTCTTGTTGGTGCTATTTTAGCCACCTCTGCTGCAGTTATGTTTTACCAAAAACAACCCGATCCCGTCCCAACTCCTGTCGCCACTGTTACCTCTATGCCAACCACCCCAGATACCGATTTATCACCCACTCTCAAGCCCGATAATCAACTCTTATTAAGAGAAGCTCTGGCTCAAAAACATAAGCTACCAATCACCAGTGTCTCGGTCACTATCAAGGAAATTACCTCCGAGTACGCTTCAGGTACAGTTTTACTAAATGGAGAAGGTGCTTGGTTCTTAGCTGCCAAAGAAGATAATGACTGGCAAATTGTCGACGATGGTAACGGTGCCATCCTTTGTGATGTGGTTGCCAAATATAATTTTCCTAAAAGTATGGTTCCCGAATGTGTTGACAAAAACAGCAACCCGGTCCAACTCTAAATTATGCCTCTCAGTCCTGGTCAACAATTAGAATACATTGCTTATTTGGTCAAAAATTGCCAAAAATGTCCCTTGTATAAAAGTGCCACCAACCCAGTTCCCGGCACCGGTAATCCTCAAGCCAAAATTATGTTTATCGGCGAAGCTCCCGGCTTTTACGAAGACCAACAAGGCTTGCCCTTTGTCGGCAACTCTGGTAAACTTTTAGACAAGCTTTTGGATACGATTCAAGTGTCTCGCTCTGAAGTTTTCATCGGTAACATCCTGAAACATCGTCCGCCTCAAAACCGTGATCCCTTACCCGAGGAAATCAAAGTCTGCACGCCCTATCTCAAGGCTCAGTTAAAAATTATTAAACCAAAAGTGGTGATTACCTTAGGTCGTTTTGCTCTTGATTATTTTTTCCCCAACGAATCAATCAGTCGACTTCACGGGCAAATCAAAGAGATTGTGTGGCAGGATTTACCCTTGACCATTATCCCTGTTTACCATCCTTCTGCTGGCTTGCGAAACGGTGCCATGCTCAAAGCCCTTCAAAACGATTTTCTGACCATTGGCCGCTTTCTCAAAAATTAAATTAAATCAATTACAATAAAATTATGAATTCTACTTATAAAACTCAAAAAAATTTTAAATCTACTCCCGGTCAAGATGCCTTGCGCATTGCTTCACTGGGTTCTTTTGGTGATGTTACTCAAAACATGTTTGTTTATGAGTTTGCTCCCAAAGGGGATTTTTCCAAGTCCCAAATTATTATCGTTGATTGTGGTGTTGGTTTTCCCGAAGAAGATGCCTTTGGTGTCGATCTCCAGATTCCTGACACCAGTTATCTGCTTGATAAAAAAGACCGAATTTTAGGTATTTTTATCACTCACGGTCACGAGGACCATATTGGTGCTGTCCGTTATGCTTTACCTATTCTTGGCAATCAAATTCCGGTTTATGCTCCCAAACTAGCCGCGGCTTTTATCGAATCCCGATTGGCGGAAAACAATGTTCGTGCTTCAGTTCATGTTTACCAACCTGGTGATATTTTTCACCCCGGTCCTTTTACTGTTGAACCTATCCGAGTGACTCATTCCATTCCTGATACCTTTCATTTCGCTATCAACACTTCTTTGGGTACCTTTTATCATGGTTCTGATTTCAAATTCGACGTTTTTCCTCTTGATGGTAAAGGTACGGAATTTAAAAAAATTGCCAATGTTGGCAATCGTAAAGTCGTTGCTCTCATGTCTGATTCACTTGGTGCTGATCATGAAGGTTATTCACCCTCTGAGCGTGACATTGCCGAAAATTTTAAGCATCAAATTATCGAAGCCAAAGGTCGAGTTTTTGTGACTTCCATTAGCAGCAACATTATTCGCTGGGCTCAAGCTATTGAGTATGGAAAATCTATCGGTCGTAAAATTTGTATTGTCGGTTATTCCGTCGACAAAGCTATTAATATTGCCAAAGACTTGGGTTATATTCAATTAACTGACAACGACATTATTACTCCTGAAAGAGCCAAAAATTTTCCTGACAATAAACTTCTCTTTCTAGTGGCTGGTTTTGCTGGTCAACCCGATTCAGCTTTAAGTAAAATGGTCATGGGTAAACACAAAGTTAAGATTAAATCTGGCGATAAAGTCATCTTTTCTTCACCTGACTATATTCCCGGGACTACCAATAATATCAATGACATGATTGATACTCTTTCCAAAATGGGTGCCGATGTCGCTTATGGTGGCAAGGAAGAACTTCATGTTTCCGGACATGGTTATCAAAAAGAACATGCTCTCTTAATGAATTTACTCACTCCTCAATATCTCTTGCCTATTGGTGGAAATTATCGTCATATCAAAAGTTATTTCTCTATGGCCAAGATGGTCGGTTTCAAAGAAGAGCAGTTTATTACCCCTGATTTTGATTCTGCCGTCACTTTTTACGCTAATGGAAAAGTTGACACTAACTTTCATATTCCTATCCATAAAGTTTTAATTGATGGTCTCGGTGTTGGTGATGTTGGTGCTACCGTGCTTCGAGATCGTAAAGTTTTAGCCGAAGACGGCATGTTCAGTTTTGTTTTAATGGTTAATAAGGCTCAAGGAACACTTTTCAAAGAACCCGTCATTCTTTCTCGCGGTTTTGTTTTTATGAAGGAAAATACCGATTTAATCAATTACCTCAAAAAAGAAATCCTGGAAAAATTCAAAGTTTTAACCAGTGCTCCGGCCAATTTTGATTATATCCGTACCGAGCTTCAGGCCCATATTGAAACCATCATTAAAGAAAAAACCGGCCGCGAACCCATGGTCCTCCCCTTGATTATTGAGGTATAAGACTGACTTTACTGCTAAAATAAGCCATGGCTAAATCTCAATTAAAAAATTTTTCCAAACTCTCTGATTGGTTCACTGATATTATCTTAAAAGCTGAATTAGCCGATTATGCCCCAGTCAAAGGTTGTATGGTTATTCGTCCTTATGGTTATGCTCTCTGGGAGGGTATTCAGAATTTTTTAGATAAGCTAATCAAAGATCATGGAGTTAAAAATGCCTATTTTCCGATTTTTATCCCCATGCATTATTTACAAAAAGAAAAAGAACATGTTGAGGGTTTTTCACCACAACTTGCTGTCGTTACTATTGGTGGAGGTGAAGAATTAACTGAAAAGTTAGCTGTTCGCCCTACCTCCGAAACAGTAATGTATGACATGTATAAAAAATGGACTAGCTCATGGCGTGATTTACCTATATTAATCAATCAATGGTGCAATGTTGTTCGCTGGGAAAAAAGAACCTATCTCTTTTTAAGAACTTCAGAATTTTTATGGCAAGAGGGACATTGTGCTCATTTAACTCATGAAGAGTCTTTAGAAACTACCCTCTGGGCTCTTAATGCTTATGAAAAAACATATAATCAACTTTTAGGAATGTATGGTATTAAAGGTAAAAAGAGCCAATCTGAAAAGTTTCCTGGTGCTAAAGATAGTTACACCTTTGAGTGTCTCATGCCCAATGGTAAGGCTCTCCAAGCTGCCACATCCCATGATTTAGGTCAAAATTTTTCTCATTCCTTTGATTGGACTGTTCAAGACCAAAATAAAAATAAAATTTATCCCTGGCAAAATTCCTGGGGCCTTTCTACCCGAGCTATTGGCGGTTTAATTATGGCTCATGGTGATGACAATGGTCTTAAATTACCTCCAGCCATTGCTCCGATACAATTGATTATTGTTCCTATACCAGGATACGAAAAATCTTTAATTAAGGCGAAAGAAATTTATCAGCAACTTAAAAAAACTTATCGGGTTGAAATTGATAATCGAGAAGGAGAAACTGCTGGATTTAAGTTTAATAAATGGGAATTAAAAGGAGTTCCTCTAAGACTGGAAATAGGTGATCGGGATCTTGATAATAATTCTGTCATCCTTACTCGTCGCGATAATAATCAAAAAATAACCGTTACTTTTGACAATTTAGAATCGGAAATTAAAAACCAACTTAAAGATATTCAAATAAAACTTTTTGATGCTCATAAAAAATTTACTCAAAAACATACTTATACCGCTAATACTTATGACGAATTTAAAAAAATTATGAGTGAAAATAGAGGTTTTATCAGTTCCTTTTGGTGTGAAAATCCTGATTGCGAAGCTCAAATCAAAGCCGATACTAAGGCTACAACTCGCTGTTTACCACTGAATAGTAAAGAAGAAAAAGGTCGATGTGTTCATTGTGGCCAACCTGCTAAATATCGTTGGCTTTTTGCTCTTTCTTATTAAATCCTTTTGATTATTACTAGCTATTAAAGGTGATACACTCTATTATAACCATATGCCCCGAGGTCGCAAAAAAAATAAAATTTTACCCCGCTTAAAGCTTAAACCGGATACAGTTAAGTCGATTTTTTTCATTTTCTTTATTATTTTGGCTATTTTAGGGGTATTTTCTTTTCTCCGCCAGGGACCGATTGGTACTGATATCAATATTTTTTTGGAGAGATATTTTGGCCTAGGTGCCGTTTTGGTTCCCTTCCTCTTACTTTTAATTTCTTTTCTATTTACCAAACTTAAAACTCCTCTTCGTGAAGCCAATGTTTTTTTTGGTTTTCTGATTCTCTTTATTTCTTTTTTAGCTCTCTTCAAACAAGGTCAAATCGGTCTTTTCCTCTGGGAACAAGCTACTGGAGTTTTACCTGAAACTATGGCTGTGATTATCTTCTTTTTCTGTCTGATTGTTGGTTTTGTGGTGCTTTTTGATACCAACATTGCCCAAATTTTCAAAAGTTTGGGCAAAGTTTTTCAAACTATCAAAAAATACACTGTCGGTGATAGTAAAAAAGTCAGAAGTAAAAAATCTTTGGATTCCAGTAAAGAAACTATTTTTCAAACTGACACTTCACCGGAACCTGCTCCCGCCAAAGCTACTAGTCCCTTAATTGGTCTTTTTGGTCGTAAGGACAAAACTGAGGAAATTAAATCTACTACCAAAGCTGATATGGGGGTGGCTGGTGTTACCCCAGTGTTAAAGCCGGATGTCGGTACCCTCAACTCTTCTACTCATCAAACTTGGGTCAATCCACCGATTTCTATTTTTGATGATACTCCTGGTGCTAAAGCCGATAGGGGAGACGTACGTAAAAATGCCCAGATTATCGAGAAAACACTTGATTCTTTTGGTATCACTGCCCGAGTAGCCGAGGTTAACAACAGTCCTTCAGTCACTCAATACGCCCTTGAAGTTGCTTTGGGTACCAAACTGGCCAAAATACTTTCTCTCAGCAACGACTTAGCTATGGCTTTGGCTGCTCCCGGTGGTCAAATTAGGGTTGAGGCACCCATTCCAGGTCGTTCTTTGGTCGGTATCGAAATGCCCAACAAATCCCTGGAAGTTGTGCCTATTCGCACCATGTTGGAATCCGAAGCTATGAAAAATGCCAAGAGTAAAATTTCTGTACCTTTAGGTTTAGATGTCGGTGGTCTGCCTAGAGTCGCCGATATCGCCAAAATGCCTCACGTTCTCATTGCCGGTCAGACTGGTTCTGGAAAATCAATTTGTATTAATTCTTGGATTTCTTCCATTCTTTTTCACGCTTCACCCGACGAAGTCCGTTTTATTATGGTCGATCCCAAACGTGTTGAGCTGTCACAATACAATGGTATTCCTCATCTCCTGACTCCAGTTATTGTTGAACCTGAAAAAGTTGTTTCTGCTCTTAAATGGGCTGTTGGTGAAATGGAGCGCCGCTATAAAGTTTTTACTGAAGTTGGTGCCAAAAATATCGAATCTTACAATAACATGTCCGGTTTCCAGTCAATGCCCTACATTCTCATTGTCATTGATGAATTGGCGGAAATTATGCTCTTCTCTCCGGCTGAGGTTGAAGACAATGTTTGTCGTATCGCTCAAATGGCTCGAGCCGTCGGTATTCATTTAGTTTTGGCCACCCAGCGTCCTTCGGTTAACATTATTACCGGTTTAATCAAGGCTAATATCCCTACCCGAATTGCTTTTGCGGTAGCTTCTATGACTGATTCCCGGGTCATTTTAGATACTCCTGGTGCTGAAAAACTCTTAGGTCGAGGTGATATGCTTTACATCCCTCCTGATTTAGCCAAACCAATCCGTATCCAAGGTTGTTTTGTTTCCGACAAAGAAGTTGTTCGCTTGATTGAATTCCTAAAAACTCAACGAAGCGGGGAATATAACGATGAAATTATCCGCCAACCAGTAGCCAGTCCTAGCTCTGCCAGTAAGAATATTATGATTGAAGATGGTGAAGAACGAGATGCCATGTTTGACGATGCCATTAAATTAATTCAAGACACCGGTAAGGCTTCTGCCTCATTATTACAGCGCCGTCTTAAGTTGGGTTATGCCCGAGCTGCCCGCGTTCTGGACCAGCTAGAAAGAGCTGGTATTATTGGTCCGGTCAATGGTGCCAAACCTCGGGAAATCCTTATTGAGCACCGGAATCCGAGTGATTCTGATTTTGAGTAACCATGAAACGTGCCTCTGCTATTTTAGAATCTACCCGTCTTGATCGACAGCTTAATTTTGAAGAAATCAGTAAACGCACCCGTATTCCTTTGCATTACCTCATTGCTTTTGAAAATGAAGATATTTCTCAATTTCCCTCAGAACCCTACTGCTCTCTAATGGTCAAGGATTATGCTGATTTTTTAGGCCTAAATGGCGAAGATCTCTTGGCTCTTTTTCGTCGGGATCATGATCGTCGGACTCAAAATCTTCGTCCTCGTCGTGTTTGGTTGGCCCTAACACCTCAATTAGCCTTAAAAATTTTTATCATTATACTGGTCATTCTTTTTTCTCTTTACCTGCTTTTTGAATATCTTAAATTCAACCGTCCTCCTCAATTAAAAGTGACTTGGCCTGACACTCTTACTGGTCGTTATGTTGATATTTCTGGTACCACTGACCCCGAAGCTACCATTAAAATTAATGATTCTTTAGTTATTGTCGACAATCAAGGCAATTTCAAAAAAACTGTTGAAGTAGCCACCACTGAGGCCAAGATTTTTGTGGAAGCCAAGTCTCCAGCTGGAGTTGTCACCCAGGAGGAAAAAATTTACAAATAGGTTATACTAAATTATGGAAATTGCTCAAATCATCATTGCTATCTGTCTAGTCTTTATTACCATTACCATCATGGTCATTGCTTTTTTTCTGATCATGTTGATTAAACAACTTCAAAATTTAGTTAGCAAAACTGAAGGTGTTGTTGATAATATCTCCCGCCCTGTTAATTCCTTTGTTGATTTTCTCATGGGTTTTCGTAATGGTTTTTCTTTTTTTAAGAAATTCAAGCAATAAGTATGACCAACTGTCGGTCTAACTCACACTTTTCTTTAGGTTTAGTTTTAGGTTTAATTTTGGGCGCTACCACCACCACTCTACTTTTATCTTCAAAAAAAGAAAAAACTCGTTCACTTAAAAAAGAAGTCAAAATTCCCCGCCGCCTGATTGCTAAACCTACTCCTCCTCGCCAGAAATCCCCCAAAAAAATGTTTAAGAATACCAAAAAGACCTTGGCCTGATGCTATAATTTGCCTATGAATGCACGGGAGTTAAAAGAACTTTTTATCACTTTTTTTGTCGGTAAAAATCACGTCGAAATTCCTTCGGCTTCTTTAATTCCTGAAAATGACCCCACCACTCTTTTTATTTCTGCCGGCATGCACCCCCTGGTTCCCTATCTTCTTGGACAACCCCATCCTGCTGGTAAACGTTTGGTTAATGTTCAAAAATGCATTCGTACTGGTGACATTGATAGTGTTGGTGACACTTTTCACCATACTTTTTTTGAAATGCTTGGTAATTGGTCCTTAGGTGATTATTTCAAACAAGAATCTATTCCTTGGTCTTTTGAATTTCTTACTCAGAAACTTAATCTTAATCCCAAAAATCTCCATGTCACTATTTTTGCCGGTGATGCCAATACTCCCCTAGATGAAGAATCCCGAAAACTTTGGCTGGAGCAGGGGATTTCGCCCGAACACATTCACCCCTTAGGAGTCGAGGATAATTGGTGGGGTCCCGCCGGTACCACCGGTCCTTGTGGTCCTGATACCGAAATCTTTTTTGATACTCAATTTGGCCAGCCCGATATTGATTTTAAGACTGGTTGCCAATCTGGTCGCTACATCGAAATTTGGAATAACGTTTTCATGCAATTTAATAAAACCGCCGAGGCTAAACTATTACCCTTAACTGCTCCCAACGTCGATACCGGCATGGGTGTTGAACGAACTACTGCTGTTCTTTCAGGTCTTTCTGACAATTATTTGACTCCTATTTTTCAGCCGATTATTAAAGCTATCGAAGCTCTCAGCTCTCAAAAATATTCCGATAATCCCATTCCTTTCAGAATTATTGCCGACCATCTCCGAGCTGCTGTTTTTCTTTTAGCGGATGGAGTTGAGGTTAGTAACAAAGATCGTGGCTATGTTCTCCGTCGTCTCATTCGCTGTAGTGTTCGTCAAGGGAAAATGTTAAGTATTAATCAAAATTTTTGTGCTCATTTAGGTCAAATCATTATCAATAATGCTTCTAATTTTGCCGGTGATTATCCGGAATTATCCCAACATCAATCTTCTATTTTGACTGCTTTAGAAGCTGAGGAAATTAAATTCCGTCGCACTTTGGACAAAGGTCTAAATAAAATCACTCAACTTATCAATCGTCAAAAAAGTTTGTCCGGGACTGACGCCTTTGATCTCTATCAATCTTTTGGTTTCCCTTTAGAGTTAATCCAAGAAGAACTTCAAAAACACAATCTCTCTTTGGATTTAGATGAATTCAATCGTCTTAAAGCTGAGCATCAAAAACAATCTCAAACTCTTTCCGCTGGAACTTTCAAATCTGGTTTGGCCGATCATTCCGCTGTTATTATTAAATATCATACTGCCGCTCATTTAATGCATGCTTCTCTTCGTCGAGTTTTAGGTGACCATGTTCACCAGGCTGGTTCAAATATTACTGCTGACAGAATTCGTTTTGATTTTACTCATCCTAATAAAATTACTCCCGATCAAATTCAACAAATTGAATCTTTAGTCAATGATCAAATCAAGGCCGCCTTACCAGTGACTCATCAAATTATTTCCTTTGATGACGCCAAATCTCAAGGTGCTCTTTTTCTCGCCGGTCACAGTTATCCAGAGATGGTTACCGTTTATATTATCGGCAGTCCTCACAATTTTTACTCTAAAGAAATTTGTACTGGTCCTCATGTTGAAAATACCCGTGTTTTAG
The DNA here is from genome assembly GCA_022837635.1 of Candidatus Shapirobacteria bacterium. Classification (GTDB taxonomy): domain Bacteria; phylum Patescibacteriota; class Microgenomatia; order UBA12405; family UBA12405; genus UBA12158. Next base: position 465,429 of record JALHFY010000001.1, on the reverse strand, counting down.
GTAATTTCAAGATCACTCGCGAAGAATCGGCTGGATCCGGTAAGAGGCGGATTTATGCTATTCTTAACTAATGACTGAGTCCTATTATTGGTTGGTATCCATTACTCCTGAATCCCTCTCTGTCGCCTTAATTAAAAAAGGTCAAACTTCCTTACCAATCGCTATTGGTCCTGAAACCGAATGGTCCACCGATGATCCCGATTCTTTTCTGCGTTCCGTCGACGTTTCCTTGTCTGCCGCCGCTGATAAAGCTACCCTCAGTCCCGAAGCAGAGCCTGCTGATACCGCTTTTATTTTGCCTCCTCTTTGGATTGGTAGTGATGGCAAAATTGCCGCAGATTATCTCAAACTTTTAGAAAATCTCTGTCGTTCTCTCAAGCTCAAACCTATGGGTTTTATCAGCAACGACGAGGCTTTTATTGAAGCATTAGGTAAAACAGACTCCTTTCCGCCTTCTTTTATTCTCCTTCATTTAGGTAAAAAGGAATATTCAGTTTCTCTAGTTTATTTAGGTGAAGTTAAAAAACGTTTGACCCAAACTTTAACTACTGATTTTACTCCCCAGGATTTAGAGAATACTCTCTTGACCATTCAAACTGATTCTGCTTTACCTCCCCGAATTTTAGTTTTTGGCAATATAGCTGATGCTATTATCGAAGACTTAAAAAATTACCCATGGATAGGTAAAAAAAATATTGAAACCTTTCTCCACTTGCCTGACGTTGAAGCCTATCCCACTCCCAATCTTTTTGCTCTTTACACTCGCAGTATCAGTGCTCAATCAGATGAAACTCCTTCACCACCACCAACAGTTGAAGAAAATCTACCTGAAGAAACAACATCTATTGTTGAAGAAGAAAGCAATTTAACTATCTCTGAAACTGAAGTCGCTCCTGCTGATCTGGGCTTTGTTGTTCCCCAAACTGAGGAAGCTCCAGCCAGCCCCAAAATCAGTCTCCCTAAATTTTCCCTTAAAAACATAAAATTACCCAAACTTTCCTTTAATCCGCTTTTTTTGTTACCTTTAGCTCTGACTCCTCTGATTTTACTCCTACCTTATTTACTCACCCGAGCCGAAGTGGTTATGAACTTTAATCCGGTAGAAATTAACCGTGATGTTAATATCACCCTAGATTCTAACGCTGACACTCTTAGCAACAAGACTATTCCGGCTCATAAAAAAACCCTTAATTTAAATTTTAGCGATTCTTTGGATACTACCGGTCAAAAAGAAACTGGTGATAAATCTAAAGGTCAAGTTACTGTCTTAAACCAAAGCGATAAAATTCAAAATGTACCCAAAGGTAGTCTTTTGCTTCATGAATCCGGTAAACAATACGAACTTTTAACTTCAGCCCAAATTCCTCCTAGTACTATCGATTTTGGCACTGGCACCATCACCATGGGTCAGGCCAAAGCCGATATTATTGCTACCGATATTGGCTCCGATTATGACTTAAGTCAAGACGCCCGTCTTTCATTCAAAGAAAATTCTAATCTTCACGCCAAAACTTCTTCACCTATCACCGGTGGTAGTAAACGTCAGGTTCGGGTAGTTTCTGAAACTGACAAGGCTAATCTTAATAAGCGAGTGACTGATTCCCTAGATGAGCGTATTGATGAAAAAATCAAAGCCGAAGCCTCTCTCGAAGGTATTCTCCCAGGCACTCTCTTTATTGATAAAAAACAGTTAGATTTTAATCGGGAACTCGGAGAAGAAGCTGACCAACTTCAAGTTGATGCCACCTTAACTCTGTCTCTACTTCAAGTTGATCCCAGTAAAAATGAGGAAATTATCAACACTCTGCTTAAAGACGATCAGGCTTTCTTAAATTCCATTACCTCAGTTAAAGATTTTTCTTTCTCCTTTACTCCGACTCAAAATACTTCTCAAAAATCCACCGGTAAGCTAACTATTACTGGTAAAAGTTTGCCTAAATTAAATCTAGATCCGCTCCGACAACGCTTAACTAAACAAAAAATTAGCGATGCCGGTAAAATTATTGAAAATCAACCCCAAGTCTATAATTATGAGATTAAAATTCTCCCTTCTATCTTTAATATTTGGAAACGTTTACCTCTCTCTCCGGAAAAAATAACCATTATTCAACAGTTCTAAATGGCTTATCTTTACGTTAAATCATCTCCAAAGCCTCCAGCTTTGAAAAAGAAACTTAGCCAAAAACAACGCCGGTTGTTAGCTAGCTTGCTTTTTATTGGCGGTATTGGTCTATTTTTATCAGTACTTTTTCCGATTCTTCATTTTCAGTTAGGTTACTCTCCTCAGTTTAATCAACTTCTAAATCCTCTTTCTTCTCAATTTTACAATCCAGCAGCAGCTGTCGATAATTCTCCTGATTTAACTAATCTCTCCAATTGGTTTATCTCTACTTCTGATTCCTCCCCCAATAAAACTGTTAATAATCCTTCATTCTCCTATGCTTCTTATAGTCTTTCTATTCCTAAACTTAAAATAGATTCCGCTGAAGTTGTTTTAGGTAGTGAAGATCTTAAAAAAAGTCTGATTCAATATCCTAAAACTGCCATGCCTGGTCAATTTGGTTCTCCGGTCATCTTCGGTCACTCTGTTTTACCCCAGTTTTTTAATCCTAAATCTTATGTGACCATCTTTTCGACTCTTCATAAACTTAAACAAGGTGATGAAATTATAGTCGACTATGACCGTGTTCGTTATAAATATTTAGTTTCGGAAATGTATGAAGTCCAGCCTACCGATCTTTCTGTTTTAGAACAGCGTTTTGATGGTCGTTACCTGACTTTAATTACTTGTTCTCCTCCGGGTACTTATTTGCGCCGCCTAGTAGTTAAAGCGCAAATTGCCGACAACCCATGAATTATCTAGGCATTGATTTTGGTACTAAAAGAATTGGTTTAGCTTATAGCCAACAGGGGATTATTTTTACCCTGCCTCCTCTTCAAAATGATCAACACCTCTTTAATAATTTACTAACTATAATAAAAGACCATCATATTGGTAAAATTTATATCGGTATCTCTGAAGGTAAAATAGCTAAGCTAACTCAAAAATTTATTGACCAACTGGCTCTCATGGTAAAATTACCTGTAGAGAGTGTCGAAGAGGCGGTTAGCACTCTTGAGGCTGAAGACCTGTTTAAGAAAAATCTCTATTCAGCCAAAAAACATTCCCGACACATCGATTCTATGGCTGCTGCCATCATCCTGAATCGGGTTATAAATTAATATCAAAACATGATTAAATCACTAATTGCTCCCATTCAAGCTTGGTTAATTTCACAAGGCCGTTGTGGCGGTTGTGGTGAGGAGCTCAAACGCGGTTCCCGTAAATTAGTCCGCAATCAAGTTACTGTCACTTGTCGCTGTGGTCGGATATTTATTCACGATACCAAAAAAGATACTTATCGCCGAGCTCTTTTTGATGAAATTTGATGAAAAAACTGGTATTTTTCCTCTTAGTTATCTTAGTCACCTTTTCCTTGGCCTTTTTTGTTTACGCTTCTCAACCTGCTAGCACTAATCAAGACAAAAAAGCTTTTACTGTCAACCCAGGTGAAACTGTGGCTTCAGTCGCTATTCGACTTGAAAAAAATGGCCTGATTAAAAACCGTTATATTTTTCGTCTTTATAGTCGATATTTGAAGCTTGATACTCAACTTAGGGCTGGCAACTTTTATTTACAATCTTCCCAAAAAATTCCTGAAATTATCGATACTTTAGCCCACGGCGGTTCCACTGATTACTGGTTCAAAATCATCCCCGGTCAACGTCTTGAAGAATTTACTCCCAGTCCCGAATTTACTCAATTGGCTTTTACCTCAGAAGGTAAACTTTTTCCCGACAGTTATCTTTTACCCACTTATTTCACTTCTCAAGAAATCCTGGATTTAATCAGTAAAAATTTTACTAAAAAATTAGCCCAAGCTTCCACTGATTCCACTTCCACTTTAAGTGCTGATGAAACTTTAATTTTGGCCTCACTATTGGAGCGCGAAGGCCGCTCTTTGTCCGAAAAAAAGATTATTGCCGGAGTGATACTCAATCGTTTAGATAAAAATATGCTTTTACAGATTGATGCCAGTGTTCAGTATGCTAAGGATTCCCTAACTAATCCAGAAAAATATTGGCAACCTATTTCCAAAGCCGATCTCCAACTTGATTCTCCTTTTAATACTTACAAATATCTCGGTCTCCCTCCTCGACCCATCTGCAATCCCGGTTTAGATTCTCTCATAGCTGCTTATCATCCTAAAAACACCGATTATCTCTATTACATTCACGACAGAACTGGACAAATCTACTATGCCACCACTCTCGACGAACACAATACCAACGTCCAAAAGTATTTAAGATAATTTCTTATTCACTAAATCATTCAAAATTTTCCAACGTCTTTTTTTCTCAGCCATAGGCACATCATCTGGATAAAGTTTGGCTGAAACTGTCCCTCTTCGCGGTGAGTATTTATTAATATAGGCAATTTCAAAACCCACTTCTCGACAAACTTTGACTGTATTTTCAAAAGCTTTTTCATCTTCTCCTGGAAAACCGATAATAATATCGGTAGAGAACCTCACCCCATCCACCTTTTTTTTGATTTTCTTCACCAGTTCCAAATATTTTTTTTGAGTATAACCTCGGTTCATTTTTCGCAAAATTTTATCATCACCTGATTGAAAAGGAAGATGTAATAGACGATCAATATTGGGATATTTGGCAATTACTTCTATCAATTCATCTGAAAAATCCCACGGATTACTGCTCACAAAAGAGATTTTTTTAAGAGGTTTTTTGGCTACCTCTTCTAAAAGTTTCGGAAAAGCGCTTTTAATTCTCTTTTTTCCCATATTTACCACCGTCTCACCCTCAGCTCCATATGAATTTACATTTTGTCCAATCAGCATGACTTCTTCAAAACCTCTGTCTATCGCTTGATCAATTTCTGCCAAAATTTCGGTCATACTTCGAGAAATTTCCCGGCCTCGAGAGTAGGGGACTATACAATAACTGCAAAAGTTATTACAACCGCTACTGATAGTAATCAAAGCCGCTTTGTTTTTGTTTCTGACTGGTTCCCAATCAAAACCAATTTCTTTAACCGGACACATTTCATCCACTCCTTTAATCTTCTTTTTAGAAATCGGTACTAAACACCCAGTTAAAATTATTTTTCTTCCTTTCGCTGTAGTTTTAACGGAAGCAGACTCCCATTTTCTTATTTCATTTATCAATCCGTAAACCCGATTCTCCGCCGATTCTCTGACTACACAACTGTTGATAATCACTGTCTCAGCTTCTTTCCAATCATTGACAAACACACTGCCTTTATCGCTGTAAAAGGCTTTAATCCGCTCCGAATCAGACTCATTTTGAGCACAACCAAAGGTTTTGAGATAGATTTTTTTAGGCTTTACAAACACGCCACATTTTACCACCGATCATAATTCCCACTAAACCACCTATCAACAAAATTATTCCTGGCCAAGTATTACCGGCTGCTGGCAAGGCTTCTCCCTCTCCTGCTTCCACTGCTTCCCAATCAACATTGTTTGTCCCTGTAGTTAGGGTAAAGTTAATCGTTGACCCGCCACTGCTTAATTTCACTGTATGATCACCTTCGCTTAAATCTATTGTCGCACTCCAATTACCCTCACCATCGGCAGTAGTACTACTGGTTTGACCATCTACCTCAACTTCCACACTACTTCCAGCTACCGCTTCTCCTGAAAATACCGCTCTATTGTCTGTGTACCACCAATGTGACAATTGTTTACCACTAGTGTCGACTCCACTGATTGATTTTAGGTTAAAAGTACCTGCCCAAACCTTCGGTGACATTAATAAACTTACGACTACTCCTACCAATAATATCTTCTTAAGCATATAAGAAAATCATAATCTCTGTAATTCCAATTATCAAGAATTTGTCAGCAATAAAGCCAAAATATCTACCAACACCACCAAAGGAAACACTTCTTGGGTTTCGGCTGATCTTTAATTGGTGGTGGAGCGGTGGGAACAGCAGTAGCTTTTGGAGCAACTACAGTGGGTGTTGGAGTAGTCTTAGTCGTGGACGATATTTTTGGTTGTTTGGTCACTAAATTAGACAATGAGGTATTGACACTGACTGCGGGGAAATTTTTGTAATAAACCTGATGATTAGTCTTAAATTTCATAATATTACTCCAATCTCCGGTGGCACAGCCATTTTGACCCCTGACTTTAACATAGTAAGTGGTATTTGGTTTTAAGAAATAAATACTATGACTTTGAACTCCCTCTCTAAGAAGAGTAACTTGTTCTCCATGTTTCTCAGCATCGGGATTAGTGGAAAAACTAATGAAATATTGATTGGTATCAGCCAGTGGAGTAAAGAACAGTTTGGCTGAATTATAGGTAGTATTTATTTGAAATAAATCAGACTTAAACAAAGGTCTGGCATCAGTACAGGTAAAACTACTGTAACTTGGCGGTGAAGACACACTTACAGGCTGATGAACTGGAGCTTGGGTCGGAGTCGGAGTTGGGGTTGAAGTTGGCATGGGTGTCGGAGTTGAGGTAGGCATAGGAGTCGGAGTTGGTGTCGGCGTCGGAGTGGGAGTTGAGGTTGGTGGAACTGGAGTTGGTGTCGGAGTTGGTGTAGGAGTGGGAGTGGGAGTCGGGGTTGGCGTCGGGGTTGGGGTAGGAGTCGGAGTCGGAGTTGGTGGTGCGGTAGTAGAAAAGCTGTAATTGTCGGCATAAGAACTGTCAGCAATAATCGAATTGTCTCCCAATGCTCTAACAGTCCAATAATATGTGGCCCCCTCACTCAATGCGGAACCCAAAGCTGTAGCTGCTGACACTGAAGTGGTACCAACCGCAGTGGTAGTACAATTGGCCGGAGGAGAGGTATTTGAAGTGCCAATACAAACAGAATAACCGGTTTCATTGGGGTCGGTGTTGGTGTCAGTCCAGCTTAAATCGGTATCCGTAGCCACAGAGCTAGACCCATTAATGGGACTGGAAAGTGTGGGAGGATTAAGTGCCACGTAGTTTCCCTTGCGGATATTATCAAAATCCGCGATGGTTTTGGGTGTATTGAAAATCACCACCTCATCCATCAAACCATCAAAAAAATCATTAAATGAAACACCATTATAGGCTGAGCCAATGGCAAAGGGTCCAGTCTGTGGAGACATAGTCGTATTATATGTTATAGACGCGTTCGCTATGACCGTGCCATCTTCTTGAACCAGCTTGCTAATCAAAGATTTGTTTGAAGCATTGTAACTCAAACCCAAGTGATACCAATTATCTGTAGAAAGAGCAACTGAACCGATATTACGATTCTCAGATCCGATATACATGACTAAGCCGTCACCGTCATATCTTAAAAGGAATGATCTTTGTCCAGGACTACCCTTTGATATTAATGTGTAAACGCTTGGATAAGGTAGGGAGTTAAGTTTAAACCACATTGAGATGGCGAAGCTGGTGTTACTGGTGCCCGACTTACCGGGAAATTGGGAACATAAATTAGCATCATCTTGGTATAAATAAGCACTATTAGCTCGAACAAAAGATCCAGAATAATTACCCTCTTTAGCTGAAGTATTGGCGGTAACAGAATTTGATGAATTAATTAGTGAATTGGCACCACCGCATCCCACGACAGGAGAATTGTTCGTAGTTAAGGCACCCGACTCTAAACGATATAAGCCAACGACACTGAAATCATTACTAAAATCATTAACCGCTTGAGCCGGTACCGGGCTAATCATCATCAACAGTAACGTTACTAAAAATATTCTTCGCACTATTCTACTAAAAGAACTCATAATTACAATATAAAATCATTGTAGAAATATGTCAATAAATGTATTCTAGCCAGAATAATTTATCGCCACTTATTCAGAGTTGCACCATCTTTGGAAAAATGAGAATATTATTTTATGACCAACACTAACACTGACCCCAATTATCAAGACATCTTAAATAAATATTCTCAGGATCTAAAAGAAACTGAAGCAGAAATTACCTCCGAATCCAAAGTAGTACCTGAGTCAGCAACTATTGCTCCAACTGAATCTCAACCTGAAGTTACTCCCGAAGCAAAAACCACCCCCACTACCAATCCTGCTCCAACGTCCGAATTACCACCCGAACCAGTTCCAACCACTACTACTGATTCTCCTTTGTCTCCTGAATTAGCATCTCAACCAGAACCTGCTCCTCCTGTCGATATTCAACCTCCTTCTGAAACTCCAATTTCTGCCGAAATTCCCAATAATCCTCCCCAAAAAGAAAGTAATTTTTTCAAATATCTCTTTTTCTTCTCTTTAATCATCTTTTTGGCCGTTCTCTTTTTTGTCATCCGTTCCTTCTTACAAGGCCAACAGAGTGCAGATCAGCTTGTGATTGAAGAGGAAGCCATCCCAGCTTTATCGGTTACTCCGGTACCAGCCAATTCGGTTCACTGTAAATTTGGTGAACAAAGTTATGCTTTAGGTCAGACCATCCAAGCTGACGATGGCTGCAATACCTGTACTTGTGAAGAAAATGGTGAACTAGTCTGCACCACCCAAACTTGCTCTGCCACCGACTCGGCTCAAAATAATCAAATTGACGTCGCCACCTCTTCGGCTAACTAACTTTGATTTTCCCCCTTGTTTTAGCTATAAATTGGGTATATAATTTCCACATTTGGCGAGCGGTTGGTACATAACTCGCTTTTATATTAATTCAAATTTATCGATGCCTTCCGCTAAAAGAATCAACTGGGGCAAAAAATACCCCAACATCCCCGACCTGGATCTTTTAAGAGTTCAAAAAGAATCCTGGGACAAATTCCTCAAACACGACCTGGCTGAAACTCTGACTTCTATTTCACCTATTTCTGACTATACCGGTAATAACTGGTTATTAGAAATTGGTGAACTCTTTTTTGACAAACAAGTTTTAACTCCCAAAGTAGCTAAAGTTAAGGGCTTAAATTATAGTATTCCTGTTTATGCCAAAGTTAAACTAACCAACAAAAGAACCGGCCTTACTCGTGAAGAAGATGTCTTCATGCTCAATTTACCCACCATGACTGAGGACGCTACCTTTATCATCAATGGTATCGAAAGGGGAGTCATCAACCAGTTAGTTCGTTCTCCAGGTGTTTATTTTACCGGTGAAGTTGACCCTGCTACCGGTAAAACTCTTTGTAATGCGGAGATTCGTCCCGTTCGCGGTTCCTGGCTGGAATTTTTTGTTGGTAAAAAAGATGTTATTTTTGCCCGAATTGATCGAAAAAAGAAAATTCCTGCCACTATTGTTCTTCGGGCTGCCTGTGGCTTTTCTGACAAACAATTAGTGGCTGAGTTTGGAGATTTTATCAATGCCACCATCACTGCCGATCCGACTAAAACTCAAGAAGAGGCTATTTTAGAGTTCTATCGTAAACTCCGCCCTGGTGAACCTGTAGTTCTAGAGAATGCTCAAAAATTTTTCACTGATCGTTTCTTTGATCTTAAAACTTACGAATTAGGTCAAGTTGGTCGCTACAAAATCAACAAAAAATTTGCCTTTAATTTTGCTGATGATGATAAGTCTAATTGGGTCATCAGAAATGAAGATTTAATTGAAACTGTCCGTCAGTTGATAAAACTTCAAAAAGGTGAATCCAAGCAATTTGATGATATCGATTCTCTAGCTAACCGTCGTTTACGCCGCTGTGGCGAAATTGTCTCTCAAGTGGCTTTACGTCCAGCTATGGCCCGTTTTGAACGTATGGTCAAGGAACGTATGTCTTTGGTCTCCACCAAAGAGAAACCCACTCCCAGCCAAATGCTCAACCCTCAACCTTTAATTTCTTCCCTTAATACTTTTTTCCGCAGTAACCAACTCTCAGCTATTTTGGATCAAACCAATCCTTTGGCGGAACTGGATTTACTTCGTCGGGTGACTGTCGTTGGTGTTGGTGGTTTGACCCGTGAACGGGCCGCCTTCTCTATTCGTGACGTTCACTCTTCTCAGTACGGCCGTATCTGTACTGTTCGATCTCCAGAAGGTCCCAATATCGGTTTAGTCTCCTATTTGGCCCTCTATGCTCATGTCAATAAGTATGGTTTTATCGAAGCTCCTTTCAGAAAAATCGTCAAAAAAGGCAAAGATTTTGTGGTCAGTGATGAGGTAGTTTACATGGATGCTGACGATGAATTTAATTATCATATTACTCATTTGGGTACTAAGATTGAAGGTAATGTCATTAAGCAAAAATGGTTACCGGTCCGTTATCAAGGTGAGTTCTCGGAAGCTTCTATTGAGTCCGTTGAATTTACTGACATGATTCCCAATGAAATTGTTGGTGCTTCGGCTTCCCTCATTCCCTTTGTTGATCATGATGATGCTACTCGGGCTCTGATGGGTTCTCACATGCAGACTCAAGCTGTACCTTTAGTTACTACTGAAGCTCCAATTGTTGGTACTGGTATGGAAGAAGCTGTGGCTACTGCTATGAATCGCTGTGTTACCGCCACTAAATCTGGGACTGTCACTTTTGCCGATGCTACCAAAGTAGTTATTGGAGATATTACCTATCCTGTCCATAAATTTGAAAGAACCTCTCCCTATGGTACCTGTTATGATCAACGGGTTTTAGTCAACGTTGGTGATCAGGTCAAAAAAGGTCAAGTCATTATTGATGGTCCCTCCACTGATCATGGTGAATTATCTCTTGGTAAAAATTTACTGGTTGCTTACGCCTCCATTGATGGTCTCGGCTACGAAGATTCTTTCTTAATTTCCGATCGTTTAGTCAAGCAAGACGTTTTAACCAATATTCAAATTTTTGAATACAAAGCTGATGTGGTTGAAACTAAATTAGGTACTGAGGAATTAACTAGAGATATTCCTAATGTTTCTGAAAATGAACTGGCTAAATTAACCGACGACGGTATCGTTATGATTGGTGCCTCTGTTGGCCCCAATGATATTTTGGTCGGTAAAGTTGAACCTCGTGGTGAAAAAGAACTTTCCGCTGAAGAGAGATTATTGCGTGCTATCTTTGGTGAAAAAGCTCGTGAAGTTAAAGACACTTCTTTACGCGTTCCCAATGGTGAAGGCGGCGTGGTCATTAAGGTTGAAGTATTAGGCAAAGATCAAGGTGATGAATTAGATCCCGGTGTTAATAAAGTTGTTAAGGTTTACGTTGCTCAAATCCGCCGGATTCAAGAGGGTGACAAAATTGCCGGAAGACATGGTAATAAAGGTGTTATCTGCCGTATTATGCCGGAATATGATATGCCTCGTCTTGAAGATGGTACTCCTGTCGATATGGTTATGTCTCCACTTTCCGTTATTGCTCGTATGAATTTAGGGCAGATTCTGGAAGTCACCTTGGGTGCTGCCGGTTACAAATTAGATAAAAAATACGCTGTTCCAGTTTTTGAAAAATTCAATGAGGGTGATATTGCCGCCGAATTAACTGCTGCCGGTCTTAGTCCCAACGGTAAAACCCGTCTTTATGATGGTCGTACCGGCGATGCTTATGATCAGGATGTTGTTGTCGGTATTGGTTATATTCTTAAGCTAGTTCACATGGTTGATGATAAGGTTCATGCTCGCTCTACTGGTCCTTATTCCTTAGTTACTCAACAACCTCTGGGTGGTAAAGCTCGCATGGGTGGACAACGCTTGGGAGAAATGGAAGTTTGGGCTCTAGAAGCACATCGAGCGGCCCATACTTTACAGGAAATGTTAACTATTAAGTCTGATGATGTCGAAGGTCGTACTCACGCTTTCCAAGCCATTATCAAAGGTCAACCCATTCCCGAACCGGCTATTCCGGAATCTTTCAAGGTTTTAATTAAAGAATTAGCTGGTTTAGCCTTAAATATTTCGCCAGTTGGTGTCAGCGAAGAAACTCCTCCCAGTGAGGAAGAGATAGACACCGCTGCCATTCTTGACACTGAGGCAGAAATTATTAACGATACCGACACTAATGTTGTCGATTCACAGGAGGAAGAAAATGTTTAAATTTAAAAATATGCTCGATTTTACCGGTATCGAGATTAAATTGGCTTCGCCGGAAGAAATTTTATCCTGGTCTCACGGCGAAGTTTTGAAACCGGAAACTATTAATTACCGTTCTTGGCGTCCTGAGAAAGACGGTCTTTTTTGTGAAAAGATCTTTGGACCTAGTCGTGATTACGAATGTTATTGCGGTAAATACAAAAAAATTAGATTCAAAGGCGTTATTTGTGACAAATGTGGGGTCGAAGTTACCACCAGTAAGGTCCGTCGTGAACGTATGGGTCACATTTCTTTGGCTGCCCCGGTCACTCATCTTTGGTATCTTCGCAATACCCCCTCACCTCTTAGCGTTATTCTTGACGTTCCTCAAAAAGATTTGGAAGCAGTCGTTTACTTTACTAAATATTTAATTACTGCTGTTGATAATGATAAAAAGAAAGAGGCCTTAAATAATTTAGCTATTAATTCCGCCAAAAGAGAGGAACAAATTGACACTGAGGCTCAAACTGCTATTGAAAAACTCAAACTCCAAGTTTCTAAAGAAAAAACAGCACTAAAAGATAAAATTAAAAACAAAGACCAACTTTTAATTGCCCGAGAAGAACGTGATGTTCGTCTCAAGCAAGATATTCAAAAAATTGAAAACAAAGCTACTAGTGAAAAAAATCGTATCGAAAGTTTAATTAAATTCTTAGAAGATAAAATTAAAAGTACCGAGGTTCTCTCTGTCTTAACTGACGAAGAAGAATTTTATTTATCCCAATTTAAGGCTGATATTTTTTACGAAGCGGAAATGGGTGCCGAGGCTCTGGCTAAAGTTTTACGTCAAATTGACATGCCTGAAACTGTCAAGAATCTTAAAAAAGAATTGGCTAAAACTAGTTCTAAACTCAAGAAAAAGAAAATCATGTACAAAATTCGTATCTTAAACGGCATGATTGAAAACGATATTTCACCTGATTGGATGGTGATGCAACATATTCCAGTAATTCCACCCGATTTGCGCCCCATGGTCCAACTAACCGGTGGTCGTTTTGCTACCTCTGACTTAAATGACCTCTATCGTCGTCTCATTAACCGTAATAACCGTCTTAAAAAACTAATTAAACTAGGTGCTCCTGAAATCATTTTACGCAACGAAAAACGCATGCTTCAAGAGTCAGTTGATATTCTTATCGACGCCCAAAAAGCTAGCAAAAACAAACGTAAAAGCACCAAACGCTTGCCTCGCTCTCTTTCCGATCTTCTTCGAGGTAAAAAAGGTCGTTTCCGCCGCAATCTTTTAGGTAAACGTGTCGATTATTCCGGTCGTTCCGTGATTGTAGTCGGTCCTGAACTCAAGCTTAATGAAGTTGGGTTACCCAAAGAAATTGCTCTAGAAATGTATCGTCCTTTCGTCCTAAAAGAACTTATGGACACCGGTTTCGCTGCCAATATTAAATCAGCTAAAAGCCTCATTGACCACCGCGTCAACGAAGTTTACGATATTTTGGAAAAAGTCACTAAAAATACCTATGTCCTCTTAAACCGGGCTCCAACTCTTCATAAGCTTTCTATTCAAGCTTTCAAGCCAGTCTTAACTGATGGTTTGGCAATTCGCCTCCATCCCTGTGTTTGTAAAGGTTTTAATGCTGATTTTGATGGTGACCAAATGGGTGTCCATTTACCTCTTTCGGCTGAGGCTCAAAAAGAAGCTAAAAAATTGATGTTACCTACCAGAAACTTACTTAAACCTTCAGATGGTTCTCCAGTCTCTATTCCTTCTCAAGAAATGGCTGTTGGCTGTTATTACATTACTTCCGTTCGTTCTGAAGATCTTGACAAAGAGTCAACTGAAGATTTCAAAAATTTACCAATTATGGCTGACACTCAAGAACTGGCTCTGGCTTATCAGGCCGGTAAAATTGCTCTTCGTGAGTTAGTTGCCGTTAAGATTGGTGACCAACTGGTTAAAACCACCTACGGTCGTGTCTGGTTTAATTCTATTTTACCCAAAGAATTCGACTTTTTGAATGTCGCCATGGCTGGATCTAAAGCCCTTAATGATTTAATTGTCAAATCATTGGAAATTGCCGGTCGTCTCAAGACTGTTAAATTAATTGACTCTCTTAAAGAGATTGGTTTCACTGGTTTTACTCTCTCTGGTTTATCCCTATCTATGTCTGATATGGGTTATCTGGATAACAAGAGTCATTTGATTGAAGCTGCCGACAAGAAGGTGGCAGAAATTGAAGATAATTACAAATTAGGACTTATTAGTAACGAAGAAAAGAAACGTCTTTCTCAAAACGTCTGGATGGAAGTTACCGAAGATATTGCTGAAAAAACCTGGGACACTTTGGATATTGATTCACCCATTCGCGTTGTTTCTGCCGCCGGTATCAAACGGGCTTCCAAAGACCAAATTAAACAGCTTTCCGGTATGCGTGGACTTATGGTTGATCCTACCGGTAACATTGTTCAATTACCTACTAAAAGTAATTTCCGTGAAGGTCTTTCTGTCTTTGAATACATTACCGGTGCTCGAGGTACCCGCAAAGGTTTAGCCGATACCGCTCTCCGTACTGCTGATGCTGGTTACCTGACTCGTCGTTTGGTTGACACCTCTCATATTTCCATTATTAACGAAGATGATTGTGGTACCACCAAGTCCTGGACTATTGATCGCAATGAAAAAGGTCGAGAAAAATATTTTGGCCGTCGTATTTTAGGTCGGGTTTTGGCGGCTGATGTTATTAATCCCTCTTCTAAAAAAGTTATCGCTAAAAAAGGCGATTTAGTTGACCACAACCTATTGGAAGTTATCGAAAATTCCGAAGTTAAAGCGGTGGAAATTCGTTCCCCGCTAGTCTGTAAAGCCAAAGTCGGTCTTTGCCAACAATGTTATGGTTGGGATCTGTCCACTCGTAAATTGGTTGACCTAGGTATCCCTGTCGGTGTCATTGCCGCTCAGTCTGTCGGTGAACCCGGTACTCAGTTAACTCTTCGTACCAAACACACTGGTGGAGTTGTCGGTGTTGACGTCACTCAAGGTTTGCCTCGTATTCAGGAACTTTTCGAAGTCCGTATGCCAAAATTACCCTCACCTTTAGCAGAATTTGATGGCAAGGTCAAAGTTAAAGAAAATATTGACGGTTTTGAAATCAAACTTACCGGTAAAGACAAAAATGGTGCCAGTAAAACCGTCAATTATCTATTACCTAGCAATGCCACTCTCTTAGTTAGTGATGGTGATTTGGTTGGGCAAGGGACTCAACTTTCCAGTGGTCCCATTGATGCCAGAGAAATTATGGAAATTTCTGGTCTGGAAGCCGCCCAAAGATATCTCATCAACTCTATTCAAGGGGTTTATGAGTCCCAAGGTATTAGTATTCACGATAAGCATATTGAAGTGATTGTTCGGGAAATGAGTGACAAGCTCAAAATCGAAGATCCTGGTGATACTAATTTCCTTTATGGTCAGGTGGTGACTCGCCCTGTTTATGAAGCTGAAAATGAAAAGGCTAAATCAAACAATAATGAGGCTAAACCTGCCAAAGGACACAAGGTTCTTCTGGGCCTAATTCAATCATCATTGACCACCGGTTCTTGGCTCTCAGCTGCTTCCTTCCAGCAAACTACCAGTGTTCTGACCGAAGCCTCACTTCTGGCTGAAGTCGATAACTTGATAGGACTCAAGGAAAATGTTATTATCGGACGTCTGATTCCCGTTGGTCGGAAACAGCAATAAATTATGCCAACATTTAATCAATTACTCCGTCGCTGCCGCAAAACTAGGCACACTAAACTTAAAACCAAAGCTTTGCGTGACAACTACAATAGTATTAAAAATACTACTGTTAATACTTACAACCCTCAAAAAAAAGGGGTGGTCACTGTCGTCAAAACCATGACTCCTAAAAAGCCTCACTCGGCTTTGCGTAAGGTAGCTAAGATTCGTCTTAGTAATCGCACCACTGTCACTGCCTATATTCCCGGTATCGGTCACAACTTAGCCGAACATGGTATTGTCGCTATCCGCGGTGGCAGAGTCCGAGACTTGCCCGGTGTTCGTTATCATGTTATTCGTGGCAAATATGACGCCGCTGGTGTGGCTGGTCGTCAACAGTCCCGCAGTAAATACGGTGCCAAAAAGACTGCTGCTAAAAGCACTGCTTAAAATCTATGTCTAGAAAAAGTCAAAACAAAACTAGGACCATTCTCCCTGATAGTCGTTTTCAAAGCGAAATTGTAGCTCGATTAATCAACCGCTCTATGGTCTCTGGCAATAAGTCAGCTGCTCAAAAACAGGTTTATGCCGCCTTGGACCTACTTGAAAAAGAAGTTAAAAGCGAAGATATTCTCACCACTCTTGAACAAGCTTTGGAAAATCTTAAACCCAAGGTTGAGGTTCGTCCTCGTCGTATCGGCGGTGCTGTTTATCAGGTCCCAACTCCTGTCCGTGGTAGCCGTCAGTACTCTTTAGCGATTCGCTGGCTGATTACTGCCGCTCGTAAACGCCCCAACAAACAATTTCACACCTTTGCCGAAAAACTCAGTGCCGAGCTCAAAGCTGCTCTTAATGATGAAGGTGCAGCCCTCGCCAAACGTCAAGAAGTTGAAAAAATGGCCGAAGCCAACAAGGCCTTCTCTCACCTCCGCTGGTAAACACTTTTCCACTCCTTGGTTGTGGTAACATTGTTTATGGCATTATTTTCCAAACCTAAAGTTGCTCTTTGGCCCAAAGCCGACGGACTGGATATTTATTTTAATCAAAGTGAAAACAATCATCTTTCTTTTGAAACTGACCTCTGGCAATTTCAAAACGAAGATTCTCTCAAAAACTTGGCTGATTTTTTCAAGAAGAGAAAGGTTACTGACGTCTATGTTCTTTTAGATGATAAATATGTCGCCACTAAAACTTTTATTTATGATTCCGTAGTTAATCATCTCAATCCGGAAGATGTGGTCACTTTAGCCAAAGATTCGGTTGATTTTCCTATTTCCCCTGAATCGGTCACCTTTGATCTTAAATCTCAGGAAAACAGAACTTTAGTCAGAACCAGTATTTTTAACCAAGAAAAATTTCACCTTCTTCGTGACAATCTTAGTAAACTTGGCCTTAATGTCTTGGAGTACAAAACTGTTTCTGAAGCTGTGATTAATGTTTTTTCTCAAATTGATAATGGTCAATATTTCTTTTTTTATCCCAGTTCTACCACCGAATATTTGGCTGTTCTAGCTGAAAAAGGTGAAGTTTATTTAACCTCGACTATCAAAAAAACTCTGCCTGAATTAAAAAAACTTCTCAATTATGCCGGTGCCTATTTTGGTAACAAGGAACCTCTCCAATATTTACCCAACGAAAACTATCGAGAAAATGAAATTGTGGCTCGTTTTCAAAAACCCAGCGATTTCCCTCTCCCGCTTTTAGCTTTCTTTGCCGGGCAAATTAAGCCTGCACCTGCTATAATCAAGACTGAAACAGTTAATACCCCATTTACTCCTCCTATGGAAGAAAATAACAAAAAAAATCTTTTACCTATCATCGCTGTCTTTTTAGTGACCCTGATAGCTGCCTCCTTAATTGTTTGGTATGTTCTTAATCACAACAAAAGCCAAGACGATCTTAATAATCCTGGCGGTGAGACCCAGACCGAAGAAGTCAGCCCCATCCCTACTGAAGTTGAAACTCCTACTCCCACTCAGGCAGAAATTGACAAGGATATTAAAATCCAAGTCTTAAATGGGACTGAAATCAATGGTCAAGCGGCTACTATCAAAGGTGAATTGGTTAAACTTGGTTTTACCAATGTCGCTACTGGCAACAGTTCTAGTCCGGCCACTGCTAACAAAATTTCTACCAAAGCTTCTATCCCAGCCAGTTATTTTGCTGACAACTTAACTTCTTTTCAAAATGCTGATACTGACCAACTAGCTGCTTCTTCAAGCTATGACGTGGTCATTCTTATCGGCACTAATCTGAGCGGTACTTCTACCACCACCGCCACACCTACTAAAACAGGCACTAGCTCTGCCACACCTACTGTTAAGTATTAATCAGTTTTCATAGTTTTATGAAACTACTCATTACTGGTGGTTTAGGTTTTATTGGGACTAATTTTATTAAACATTGGTTTTTAGCTCATCCTGACGATTCCATAATCAATTTAGATAAAATCACTTACGCCGCTAACCCCAAAAATTTAACTGAATTCGAAGGTAAAAATAATTATCAATTTGCTAAAGGCGACATTTTAGATACGGATTTGGTGGATTCCCTCGTCTCTCAAGTGGATGTTATCGTTCATTTTGCTGCCGAATCTCATGTGGACCGCTCTATTGATGACCCTCTTCTTTTTGTAAAAACTAATGTTTTAGGTACCTACACTCTCCTTAATGCCGCTAAAAAATACCAAAAACGTTTTCATCATGTCTCTACAGATGAGGTTTTTGGTTCTATTCCCCTTGGTAGTGACGAGCAGTTTAACGAATTGACCCCTTATGATCCCAGTTCTCCTTATTCTGCCTCCAAGGCTGCTTCTGATCACTTTGTCCGCTCTTTAATGATTCCCCGAACCATTACCAATCTTTTGGCTGGAGAAAAAGTTAAAGTCTATGGTCAAGGTGAAAATTTTCGTGACTGGCTCCATGTAAAGGATCATTGTCGGGCCATTGAAACCATTATTTTACATGGAAAAATAGGGGAAACTTATTGTATTGGCGGTCTTAAAAAAGGCACTGCCAATATTGATTTAGTTAAAAATATCCTCTCTTTAATGGGTAAAGATGAGTCTTTTATCGAATATGTCACCGACCGTCCTGCTCATGATAATTATGCGGTCAATTGGGAAAAAATTCATCAAGAGCTCGGCTGGGAACCTCAATACACTTTAGACACTGGCCTACGTCAAACTATCGATTGGTATCAAAAGCATCAAGACTGGTATCAAGACTCCAAAAAAGAAGCTGAAATTTTCTATCAAAAACTGGCCGATTATAAAAATATTCATCAATAATGCCCTATCTTTCCATCACCGAAACTGAACTTAAAGGCTTATTTAGACTTCAACCTCAAGTTTTTGGTGATAATCGTGGTTGGTACTCGCCAACTTTGGAGGTGGCTGAGTTTGAAGCCGCTACAGGAACTACCTTTCGTTTAACTCAATTTTCCACCTCTTTTAATGCTCAAAAAGGAGTTTTTCGAGGTCTCCATTATCAAAAACCAGAAACTCAAGGAAAATTAGTTATGGCCACTGCCGGTTCTGTCTTAGATATTGCTCTAGATATCAGAAAAAATTCACCCACCTTTGGTCAACATGTCGCTGAATTCCTTAGTGCTGACAAACAAAATCAACTCTGGCTACCTCCTGGTTTTGCTCACGGTTTTTTGGCTCTGGAGGATAATAGTCGTTTTACCTACTTTGTTACCGACGGTATTTATTCTCCCGCATCAGAAAAGGGCGTTAATGTTTTTGATCCTCAATTAGCTATCAATTTACCTATTACCAGAGAGGAAATTATTATCAAAGATAAAGATTTAAATTTTCCCTATCTGGCTGACATCAAAGATGAGGATCTTTTATGAAAGAGACAGTTATTGGTACCGGTCTCACCGGTTTAGTTGGCTCCCGAGTCGTTGAGCTTAATCCTCAATACGAATTTATCGATATTTCCTATCCTCAGGCTGATATTACCAAGATTGATAGCATTGAAACTTATTTTCAGAACCACCCGGAAACAAAAACTGTCATTCATTTTGCCGCTTTCACCGATACTAAATCCGCCTGGGAACAAAGATTCGATTTAACCGGTCCCTGTTTTCAAATTAATGTTGTAGGTACTCAAAACATAGTTAATTTATGTCAAAAATACCAAAAACATCTCATTCACATTTCCACCGATTATGTCTTTAATGGTCAAAAAGAAACTCCTTATACCGAAGATGATCCTGTCAATTCGCTCGAGTGGTACGGCCAAACCAAAGCTATGGCTGAAAAAATTGCTTTAGATGCCGGTGCTACTGTAGCTCGGATTTGTTTTCCTTTCCGCCAAAATTTTGCCGTTAAAGTCGATTTTCTTCGAGGTTATATCAATAAACTAAAAGCTGGAGAACCTCTCTATCTTTTCACCGATCAAACCATTACTCCCACTTTTATTGATGATATGGCCACGGCTTTTGATGTCATGATTCAACGTCATCCTGAGGGTATTTATCATGTTGTCGGTTCCAGTTTCCATTCTCCTTTTGAAGTGGCTCACAAAGTTGCCACTGCTTTTAAGTTAGATGCTTCTTTAATTTACGAGTCTTCCTTGTCACAATATCTGAAGGATAATCCTTTAGCCCGTCCTTTCGGTAAAAATCAAGCCATCAGTAATCAAAAATTACAACAAGATTTGGGTGTGACTATGAGAACTTTTGAACAGTCTTTAGAGCTTCTCGCACCGCAAAATTAATTCCCCTGTCTTCCGGATAAATATTCGCAAAATTAATGTTTAAGACTACTGGCTTTTTCCCCGCCCTGTCAAGGGAGGGGTTAGGGGAGGGTTTATATCCTTTTGTTACTATATGTTGCGCATTCTTAAACTTAAAAATCCATTTCTTTTCCACCTGTTTTCTCTCAAAATTTGGAAAAATCTTCCCTAAATATTCAAAAAAATCATCATATATTTTTTTATTCGCATCCGTAAAATAGTGATGATTTTGGGGCAAATATGTTCCCATGTAATAAATGTGTCGCCCTTGATAATTTTTAGTCCCGACCAAATTAGTATGTTCAATAAAAGCCAGAAAAGGGGAGTTGGTATCATTGATATTGTGCCAATAATAAGGACTAAGTTTTTGCTTCGAACTAAAAACAACTGTTATTGCCCCTAAATAATCGACATTTTTCAAATTTTGGCTGGTAATAATAAAATCATATTTATTTTTAATCAAATTAATCTTCACTTCTGAATTAGATTTAATGACTCCACCCATCTTTTTAATTCTTTTTGCCAATTCTTGTGTAATCTGATCAAAACCTCCTTGCATGTATCCCAACAGTTCCTTCCCAGCCTCGCTGGAATTTCCTCGAGTGTTAATTCGAGCCCACATCCAGGCCATTGAAATATCCTTGTATCTATCCGAAAACTTTCCTTTCAGCAGTGGTTCCCAGACTACCTTATAAGCTCTCTTGCCACACCAATTTTCCAGCCATTTATAAGCCAAAACATTTTCAAATTTTTGCCAATTATTTTCTTTTTCCAAATAAATCTTCATTAACCCTAGGCGAACTTTATCCATAAAACCCAAAGGCTTAAATCTTAATAAATCCAAGGCTCCGGCAAAGGGATACATTTTTCCCTCATAATACAATCCTGTTTTACTTTCATACCATTTTAATTTTTTCTCCAAACCCAATTCCTTAATTAAATCAATAATATACTTATCAGTTTTAAAGATATGATGGTAGGCTTTTTCTAAATTCGTGCTATACATTGAAAATCCTCCCAAAAGTCCACCTAAATCCCTGTCTTTTTCTACTACAGTCACTTGATAACCTTTTTGTAGCAAACGATAAGCTACAGTCATTCCGCCAATTCCACCCCCAACCACTAATATTTTCGTCTTCATTTATGCTATGATACTATGTTTGAAATCTATTAACCATTAACTCTCAACTAATAACTATTAACTAATTATCTAGTTATCTAATTATCTAGTTATTATCTCAAATCTAAAATGGCGGAAGCTATTCAAGTCACTAAAAACCGAACCGTCCCCATGGACAAAGTTAGAAACATTGGTATTATCGCCCATATCGATGGAGGTAAAACCACTACTACTGAAAGACTTTTGTTCTACACTGGTAACATTCACAAAATTGGTTCAGTTGACGCCGGTACTACTACCACTGATTCCATGGCCCAGGAAAGAGAGCGGGGGATTACCATTCAATCTGCTTGTGTAACTACTTTTTGGAAAGATCATCGTATTAATATTATCGATACTCCCGGACACGTCGATTTTACCGCCGAAGTTGAGCGTTCCCTCCGTGTTTTAGATGGTGCCATTATGATTTTTGATGCTAATGCTGGGGTTCAAGCTCAATCTGAAACTGTTTGGCGTCAGGCCGACAAATATCAAGTTCCCCGTATCGCTTACGTCAATAAAATGGATAAAATCGGTGCTTCTTTTGAAAATACTCTGGAATCTATCAAACAAAAATTACACGCTCCGGTGGTGCCGGTAGTTTTACCCATCGGACAAGAACATGATTTTATTGGTGTTATCGATCTCATGGAAATGAAAATGATTGTTTACGATAAAGATGAAGAAGGTTTGGAATTTACCATTAAAGATGTCACTGATGATTATTTGGAAAAAGCTAAAACTGCCCGAGCCGCCATGGTCGAAACAATTGCCGGTGAAGATGAAACTTTAATGGAAAAATTCTTAAATGATGAAGAAATTTCTGTACCAGAGCTCAAAGCTGCTCTCAGACAAGCTACTATTGCTCGTAAACTTTTCCCTGTTTATTGTGGTGCTTCCTGGAGAAACAAAGGTATTCACCCTATTTTGGATGCCATTGTTGACTATTTACCCTCACCTTTAGATTTACCTCCGGTGGAGGGCTTTGATGTCGATACTGGTGAAGTTCTCACTCGAAAAGCTGACAATGCCGAACCTTTTTCCGGTCTTTTGTTCAAAGTTCAATCCGATCCCCATGTCGGTACCCTGTCTTATGTTCGTGTTTATTCGGGTACCATTAAAACCGGTCAAGAGGTGCTTAATGCGACTGAGAAAAAAACTGAAAGAGTTGGTCGTTTACTGCTCATGCACGCCGATAAACGTGAAGGTATTGAAGAAGGTTTTGCCGGAGAAATTATTGCCTGTATTGGTCTTAAAGACTCAGTCACCGGTGACACTCTTTGTGATAAAAATCACCCAATTTCTTTATCCCCAATTCATTTTTCCGATCCCGTTATTTCCCTCTCTATTGAACCAGAAACTGCCGATGATCAGGAAAAAATGGGTGCTGCTCTTAATCGTCTGTCTTCAGAAGATCCTACTTTTAAGGTTTCCTACAATCAGGAAACCGGCCAAACCATTATTGCCGGTATGGGTGAACTTTATCTGGAAGTTATCGTTGATCGTCTCAAGCGGGAATTTGGTGTCAATGTTAAAACCGGTGCTCCTCAAGTAGCTTACAGGGAAACTATTTCTGCTAACGCCGAAGGTGAAGGAAAATACATTCACCAATCCGGTGGTCATGGTCAATATGGTCACTGTAAAATCCGCATTGAACCTAAAAATCGTGGTGAAGGTATTGAATTTGTCAATGAAATTAAAGGTGGTGTTATTCCTTCAAACTTCATTCCCGCTATCGAAAAAGGTGTTCGCGAAACTCTCCAAAAGGGGATTATCGCCGGTTATCCTTGTACCGACCTCAAAGTTTCCGTTTATGACGGTTCTTACCATGATGTTGATTCTTCCGAGGCTGCCTTCAAATTAGCCGGTGCCTATGCCATCAAGGATGCTGTTATGGCTGCCCAACCATTAATTCTGGAACCAATCATGAAATTTGAAGTAGCCACTCCTTCTGAGTTTTTAGGTACAGTCATTGGTGACCTTTCTTCCCGTCGAGGTCAAATTGGTGGTACCACTGAATCTTTCGGTTTCACTACCATTAACGCTAGTGTTCCTTTAGAAGCTGTTCGTGGTTATGCTACTGTTATCCGCTCTCTGACTCAAGGTCGAGGTTCATTTTACATGGAACCCAGTCACTATGACCCGGTTCCACGCGATATTCAAGAAAAACTCACCATCAAACCTGAGGGTAAGTAACTTTTCCTTCTTGCGAAGCTAGCAACTTATTGATACAATTCTAAAGCGTTTTCCGCTATAATTAATTGTTATTAATTTTCCGCGAAAGCGGGAGTATTTTTTAAAAAAATAAAAACATATGGCAGATGTCTTTCAAAGAAACAAACCCCATGTCAACGTCGGTACTATTGGTCACGTTGACCATGGTAAAACTACCTTGACTGCGGCTATTACCAAAGTTCAAGGCAATGCTAAGTCTTACGCCGATATCGCTAAAGGCGGTACTGTTCGTGATTCTAGCAAAATCGTTACTATCGCTATCTCTCACGTCGAATATGAAACTGACAAGAGACATTACGCCCATATTGACTGTCCCGGACATGCTGACTACGTCAAAAACATGATTACTGGTGCTGCTCAAATGGATGGTGCTATCTTGGTCGTTTCTGCTCCTGATGGTCCCATGCCTCAGACTCGTGAACACGTTTTGTTAGCTAAACAAGTTAATGTTCCCGCAATTGTCGTTTTCTTAAACAAAGTCGATTTAGTTTCTGATCCTGAATTCTTAGACTTAGTCGAAATGGAAATCCGTGATCTTTTAACTAAATACGGCTTTCCTGGTGATGAAACTCCTATCATCCGTGGCTCTGCTCTCAAAGCTCTCGAAGGTGATGCCGAAGGCGTTGAATCTATCAAAAAATTAATGGAAGCTTTGGATACTTATATTCCTGAGCCTACTCGCGAGTTGGATAAACCCTTCATGATGCCGATTGAGGACGTCTTCTCCATTAAAGGTCGAGGTACTGTTGCTACCGGTAGAATTGAGCGTGGTGTTGTCAAAGTCAATGACGAAGTTGAAATTGTCGGTCTGCGTGATACCCGCAAAGCTGTGGTTACCGGAGTCGAAATGTTCCATAAACAACTCGATCAAGGTCAAGCTGGCGATAACGTCGGTTTACTTCTGCGTGGAGTAGAAAAAGACGATATCGAGCGTGGTCAAGTTTTGGCTAAGCCTGGCACCATTACTCCTAACACTGAGTTCAAAGCCGAAGTTGTTCTTCTGAAAAAAGAAGAAGGTGGTCGTCATACTCCCATCTTTGCTGGTTATCGACCTCAAGTCTTTATCGGTGTTGCCGATGTTACCGGTGAAGTTACTCTTCCCGATGGTGTCGAAATGATTATGCCTGGTGACAATGCCAACGTTACTATCAAATTGATTAAACCGGTGGCTATGGAAAAAGGTTTCCGTTTCGCTATCCGCGAAGGTGGCTTGACTGTCGGTGCCGGTGCTATCACTGAAGTTATCAAATAAACCATGAAAGGTAATCGGATTCGGATTAGATTGAAATCTTTTGACCACCGCCTCATCGACGAGGCGGCGGTCAAGATTGTCGAAGCCGCCGTTACTGCTGGCGCCACTGTCCAAGGTCCGATTCCTTTACCCACTGCCCGAAAAATTTTTACTGTTCTCACTAGTCCTCACACTGACAAAAATGCCCGAGATCACTACCAAATTTTGACTCACAAAAGATTAATTGATATTTTTAGTACTAGTCTGCGTACTGTTGATAGTTTACAGCATCTCGACCTTCCTTCTGGAGTTGAAGTTGAAGTTAAAATGTAAATTCTTCCTATGATATCCGGATTTCTCGCTAGAAAAAAAACTATGACCAGCCTTTTTGACGATAAAGGTCGACGTTTGGCAGTTACTGTTCTAGAAGCCAAACCTTTAACTGTCAAAGAGATTAGAACTCCTGAAAAACACGGTTATTCTGCTCTTCAACTTCAATTGGGTAATAAATTAATCGAATTTGCTACCATTGGAGAAGAATTACCCGAACTTAAGTCTGAAATTAAAGTTGACTCTATTTTTGCTGAAGGCGATAATATTGCTGTTACTGGTACCAGTAAAGGTCGTGGTTTTGCTGGTGTGATTAAACGCCACAATTTCCGTCGTCAACCTGTTACCCGCGGTCAATCTGATCGCACTCGCGCCCCTGGTTCCATTGGTGCTCAAACCCCCGGTAAAGTCATTAAAGGTAAGAAAATGCCCGGACATTACGGCAACGCTACTGCCACCATCTTAAATCTCAAAATAGTTAAAATTGATCCGGAAAATAATCTAATTTACGTTTCCGGTGCCGTTCCCGGTCATTACAATTCTTGGCTTACTCTATTCAAAAAATAACATGAAAACTAGTCTCTACAATCTCTCCGGTAAAGTCATCAAAGAAATCACCTTACCCAAGGCTATTTTTGATGCCAAGGTTAATGACCAATTGATTGCTCAATCTATTCGTGTTTATCTCAATAACCAACGTTCTGCTCATGCCAAAGTTAAACATCGCGGTGAAGTTGCTGGTACCACTAAAAAAATGTACGCCCAAAAAGGGACTGGTCGAGCCCGTCACAGTACTGCCAAAGCACCCCAATTTGTCGGTGGTGGTTCCGCTCATGCTCCTACCGGTAAGCAATTTCCTAAATTAAAAATGTCCCAAAAACTCCGCCAAGCCGCTCTGCGCTCTCTATTAACTAAATTTGCTAAAAACAAAGCCATTATTTTAATTGACAAAATTTCTACCATTGAAGCCAAGACCAAGGCTGCTGTTAAGCTCATTGCTGAGCTTAAAAAAGCCGAAAGCTCCTTGGCAAAAAGTCGTCGTTTTGCTATCATAACCAGTCGTCAACCCAAAAATGTTAAAAAAGCTTTTGGCAATCTGCCTGAGGTGAGTCTGTTATCGACTAATTCCCTCAATAGTTATGAATTGAGTCGGCAGTCCTTCTTAATTTTTACTCCTGCCGCCCTAAAACAACTTCAAAAATAATATGCTTATTAAAAGACCTTTAGTCACCGAAAAAGCTATCGCTGCCCAAGCACAGGGTAAATATAGCTTTATTGTCGATAAAAAAGCGACTCGTTCTCAAATAGCGGCTGAATTTTTCAGAATTTTTAATATTAAACCTTTATCGGTCAACATTTTTATCACTAAAGGTAAAGTTAAATCTAATTGGAAAACCCGGACTCCTATTTTCAAATCCGACTTAAAAAAAGCTATTATTACTGTTAAAAAAGATCAAAAAATTGATATTTTGAGCTTAAACTATGAAAAATAAATTATTAACTATTAAAAAGAAAAGCAGCGGCCGAGATGCTCGCGGTCGGATTTCCGTCCGTCATCGCGGTGGTGAACACAAACGCTTCCTTCGTTTAGTTGATTTTAAGAGAAATAAGCTTGATATTGAAGCTAAAGTAGTTGCTATTGAGTACGATCCCAATCGCACTGCCAACTTAGCTCTTTTAGTCTACACTGACGGTACCAAAGCCTACATTTTAGCCCCCGCAGGCCTTAAAGTTAACGACAAGGTTATCTATTCAGAAAAGGCTCCTATCAAAGACGGTAATAAACTACCCTTAAAAAATATTCCTATCGGTACTCCAATTCATGCTTTGGAATTCCATCTTGGTCGTGGTGCTCAAATGATTAAATCTGCCGGTTCTGCCGCCTTTATTCAATCAATTGATGGTGACAAAGCCACTGTCAAACTACCCTCTGGGGAACTGCGTATTTTCCCAGCTACCGCCTGTGCTACTATTGGCCAGGTTGGTAATAGTGATCACTTTAACCAAAAGCTAAGAAAAGCTGGCGATTCTCGCCGTCGCGGTATCCGTCCCTCCGTTCGCGGTGTGGCTCAAAATCCTAGTTCTCATCCTCATGGTGGTGGTGAAGGTCGTTCCTCAATCGGTATGCATCCCAAGACTCCTTGGGGCAAGACTGCTCAAGGCAAAAAAACCCGAAAACTTAAAAAAGCTTCCAATCGCTTAATTGTTAAACGACGTGGTAAATAATTATGTCCAGATCATCTAAAAAAGGTCCCTATATTGACGCTAAACTAATCAAAAAAACCGCCGCTGCTAAAGGTTCTGAACCTATTAAAACCTATGCCCGAGGCAGTCAAATCTCTCCCGATTTTGTTGGCCATCACTATGCTGTTCACAATGGTCGCCGATTTATCGAGGTTTACGTTACCGAAGATATGGTTGGTCACCGTTTTGGCGAATTTGCCCTTACTCGTACCTTCAAAGGTCATGGTCGTGTTGTTAAACGTGTTATTGAAAAGACCTAATTTATGGCAAAAACTATCAAAAAAACTACCACTACCGCTAAAAAAACCACTCCTCTCAAGGAGGCACCAGTGGTGGTCAAAAAAGAATTTAAAACCTGTCGTTATCAAGATAAAAATCTTAAAGTTTCTCCCCGAAAACTTCGACTTTTGGCCAATTCTATCAAGAAAATGTCACCTCAACAGGCAGCTCTAGAACTCTCCTTTACCAACACTTCTGCTGCCCGAGCTCTCAGTCGAGCTATTAAAACAGTTGTATCTGTAGCCAAAAACAATTATAATCTCTCCGAAACCAGTCTTAAATTTGACAGCATTATTGTCAATGAGGGTCAGAAAATCAAACGCATGGATAAATCTCACGGTTCTCGTTTCTCTCGTGGGATTATCATTAAGCGTCATAGTCGTTTGTTAATTGTCCTCAAAGGCGAGGTTAAATCTTAAATATGGGCCAAAAAATTAATCCAATTTCATTTAGACTAAAAACTCATCCTCACTCTCAAGAGTGGCTCTCTTCTTGGTATGCTTCTAAAGATAAATACAAAAGACTTCTCTTAGAAGATCATAAACTTCGTGAAATGCTTCAAAAAAGACTCAACTCCGCCGGAGTCGTCTCTATTCGCATTGAGCGTTCCGCTAAAAAAATAAAGTTAATTCTGGTTGTCTCTCGCCCTGGTCTAGTTATTGGTCGCGGTGGTAAAGAATTAGAGAATCTTAAAAACGAGGTCCAAAAAATTATTCACAAAAAAGGTACTAAAACCAATATTGATATCCAGGTTGAAGAGTTCAAAAACACCGATTTATCCGCCAAACTAATTGCTGAAAAAATTTCTTACCAACTGGCCAAGCGTATGCCTTATCGACGAGTGGTTCTCAATGCTATCGAAAAAGCTATGGCTGCCGGTGTTAAAGGGATTAAGGTAATCCTTTCCGGACGTATTAATGGTGCTGAAATCAGTCGTCGCGAAAAATTTCACCAAGGTCAGGTCCCTCTCTCTACTATTAAAGCTCGTATTGATTACGCCGAAGTCCCTTGCTTAACTCGTTCCGGTTATATCGGTGTTAAAGTTTACCTTTGTTTAACTTCTTAAAATATTATGTTACAACCTTCCCGCACTAAATACCGAAAACAATTCCGTGGCCGTATGCGCGGCCACTCTAAGGGTAATCTTGTTGCTTTTGGTGAATATGGCCTTAAAGCCATGGCTTGCGGTTGGGTGACAGCTAATCAAATCGAAGCCGCTCGTCGAGCTATTGCCAATGCTACCAAAAGAAATGGTCGTACTTGGATTAGAATCTTTCCTGATAAGCCCGTCACTGAAAAAGGTGCCGGTGCTCCTTTAGGTGCCGGTAAAGGTGACGTCAAAGGCTATGTAGCCGTGGTTCGTCCCGGTCGTATTCTTTTTGAAATCGCCGGTGTATCTGAATCCGAATCTTATCGAGCTCTGAAACTGGCCGCTGCCAAGATTCCTATGGTTACCAAAATTGTTAAAAGAAAGTAATTGCCCAAAATATGAAAAAAACTGATAAAATTTCCTACCATCAAAAAAGCCCTGCAGAACTCAAAACTGCTTTAGCTGATTTGAAGAAAAAGTATCTGGAAACCAAAAGTAAACAATATTTAGGCAACCAAAAAGATACCTCAGTTTTTAAAAAAATGAGATATGAAATGGCTTTAATCGCCACTCTTCTCAAAAAACATGAAAACTCAAAGCAATAAATCTACTATTAGTGGCAAAGTTTTTACCGGCGTCGTTGTCTCTGACAAAATGACCAACACTATCACTGTCTTAATGAGCTATACCATGCGCCATCCTCTCTATCAGAAAATTGTCAAAAAACGCAAAAAAATCTATGCTGAAAATAACTTAAACGCTAAGATCGGTGATACTGTCAAGGTCAGAGAAACTCGCCCCCTTTCCAAACTTAAAAGATTTACTACTTTAGAAATTATCAAACAGGCTAGTCCTTAAACATATGCTTCAACTTCGATCTCGACTCAATCCTGCTGACAATTGTGGAGCCAAATCTTTGGAGATTATCCATGTTTATGTTGGTTTCCGTCACAAGCAAGCCAAGTTAGGTGATACAGTTCTAGCGGTGGTTAAAGAAGCTTTACCCAATTCTTTGGTTAAAAAGAAAGAAAAAGTCAGAGCTGTTATTGTTCGTACCAAAAAAGAAACCGGTCGACCAGATGGTTCTTATATCCGCTTTTCAGACAATGCTGCCGTGATTATTGATTCTCAAAAAAATCCCCGTGGTACCCGTATTTTTGGACCAATCGCTCGGGAAATAAAGGAAGCCGGTTTTAATAAAATTGCTTCCATGGCCAAGGAGGTTTATTAACATGAAAATCAAAAAAGGCGATAAAGTCCAAGTTATTTTAGGTAAAGATCGTGGTCGTAGTGGCCAAGTTCTTAAGGTTTTCCCTAAGACTAAAACTGTGATTGTTCAAGGTCTTAATATCTTCAAAAAACACCTGAAACCCTCTCAAGGCCAAAAGGGCCAAATTATTGAAAAAGAAGGCAAATTAGCTGTCTCCAAAGTTATGCTTTTATGTCCTAAATGTCAGAAAAAAACTCGAGTTGCTTATTCAATTGACAAAAACGGTCAAAAATCCCGCCTTTGTAAAAAATGCGGTAGTCAACTATGAACTCAACCTTCTTAAAAGAAATCAATACTAAATTAGCCAAAGCTTTGGACAATAAAAACCCCAATGCTTTACCCAAAATGACCAAGGTCGTCATTAATTATCGGGTAACCCAAGGTCGTGATTCCAGAGAGGCTTTAGAAGCTGCTGAAAAAGAAATTATCGCTATTACCGGCCAAAAACCTATGTTAACTCGCTCTAAAAAAGCCATTTCTTCCTTCAAATTACGTCAAGGTGAACCTATGGCTTATAAAGTCACTCTTAGAGGTCAACGAATGTATGATTTTATACAAAAACTTTTTCACTTAGTTTTACCTCGTCTCCGTGATTTCAAAGGTATGCCTTTAACCGCTTTTGATCAGGCTGGTAATTACAATCTCACTATCCACGATCAGACTTATTTTTCCGAAGTCGACCTAAATGCTGTTAACAAAATCCGTCCTGTTCAAATCACTTTAGGCATCTCGGCCTCTTCAATTGATGACGCAAAAATGTTATTATCAACCCTGGGTTTTCCCTTTGAGAAAACTGTCTAATTATGGCTACTAACGCAAAAATTATTAGAGAAACTAAAAAACTTAAATTTAAGAATCGTTATCGCAATCGTTGTCAAATTTGCGGTCGTCCTCGTTCTTACATTCGTCAATTTGGTTTATGTCGTTTATGTTTTAGAAAATTGGCCAACCTTGGTGTCTTACCGGGAGTCAAAAAGGCCAGTTGGTAAATATATGATTACTTCACTTTCCTGCGATTTACTCACTAGAATCAAAAACGGCAGTCGTGCCGGTCGTAAAAGTATTACTGCCCCCTTGTCTAAATTTTCCGTTGCCATCTTAGAAAAACTTAAAAAACACGGATTTATCAGCGATTTTTCTGTTGATGATCAGACTAGAGAAATTACCATTAAAGATCCTCATGTTTTTGATATCCGTATCTTATCTCGTCCCGGTCGTCGTCTTTACTGTGCCGCTAGTTCCATTCCTTGGGGAAAAACTCCTCGCTCGTTAATTATTATTTCCAGCTCTTCCGGCCTTCTTTCACAAAAAGAAGCCGCCGCTAAAAAGCTAGGTGGTGAGTTAATCGCCGAAATTTGGTAATATGTCTCGCATTGGTCGTCTCCCCATCACTATCCCCGAAGCTGTCACTGTCACCCTTGAGAAAAAGACACTTACTATCACCGGACCTAAAGGCACTTTAACTTATACTTTGCCTCCTAAAATTGAAGCTAAAATTAATGACGGACAAATTATTCTTACTCGCATGTCCGAAGATAAACAAACCCGATCTAATCATGGTTCTGCTCGGGCTCATCTTCAAAATATGATTACCGGAGTGGAAACTCCTTGGAGTAAAGAATTGGAAGTTCGTGGTACCGGTTACAAAGCCAGTGTTGATGGTAATAAACTGACTGTTTTAGCCGGTTACATTCACCCAGTTTATATTACTGCCCCCGACGGTATTACTATTACTGTCGCCGAAGAAAGTAAAATCACCGTTTCCGGTGCCGACAAAGAAGTTGTTGGTCAAATTGCCAGCAATATTAGAAAAATCCGCACTCCTGAGCCATACAAAGGCAAGGGTGTTCGTTATGTTGATGAATTTATTAAGTTAAAAGCTGGTAAAACCGCCAAAGCCTAATATGAAAATCACTACTGACACCAAACTCCGTCGTCTCCGTCGTGTTCGCGGTAAACTATCTCAAAACTTAGGCTTACCCCGTCTTTCCGTTTTTCGTAGCAATTGTCATATTTGGGCTCAGATTATCGATGACCAGCATGGTAAAACTTTAGCCTCTACTTCAAGTAAAACTCTTAAAAAGAAGGGGACCAAAAGTGATCAGGCCAAAGCTGTCGGTGAAGCTATTGCTAAACTAGCCTTAGATAAAAAAGTTACTTTAGTTAGATTTGATCGCGGTCTTTACCGCTACCAAGGTCGGGTAAAAGCCCTGGCTGAAGGTGCTAGAGCCGCTGGTCTTAAATTTTAATATGGATCCTCAAGTCGAAGAAAAAATCATTCCTGAATTTACTGATAAAGTCGTTCAAGTCAAACGTGTCTCCAAAAAAACCAAGGGTGGTAATCAGGTTTCCTTTACCGCTCTGGTCGTTACTGGTGACAAAAAAGGTCGAGTTGGCGTTGGTCATGGTCGAGCTAAAAGTGTGGCTGATGCTATTCAAAAAGCCATTAATCGTGGTCGTAAATCCTTAGTCGAAATCCCTATTGTTGACGGCACTATTACTGATGAAGTTACTCTTAAATTCAAAGGGGCTTTGGTCTTACTTCGCCCTGGTAAACCAGGTAGTGGTTTGATTGCTGGTGGACCGGTCCGAGCTGTGGTTGAATTGGCTGGTATCAAGGATATCACTAGTAAAATTATTGGTTCTAAAAACAAATCAATTAATGTTTGGGCTACTCTCGCCGCCCTTAAAACTCTTAAATAAATGGACAACATTCTTTCTAATCTTCCAAAAACCACCCAAAAATCGGCCAGACGTCGAGGTCGGGGTATTGGTTCTGGAGTCGGTGGTCACACTACTGGCCGTGGCGCTAAGGGAGACACTGCTCGCGGTAAAAGCAAACTCACTTTTGATGGTACTAAAATTAAAAAATCCTGGCTCAAAAGATTACCTTTTCTGAGAGGTAAACATCGTGTTTTACCTAAAAATAAAATTTATCCCGTTACTTTCACTCAATTGGAAAGTTGGTTTAAAAATGGCGATACTGTTGATTCCAAAGCTATTTTTGAAAAAGTTTCTCGACACACTCCCGTTGATTTGACTAAAGAAATTAAAGTTTTAGCTACCGGTACTCTCACTAAAAAACTTAATTTCAAAGGTCTTAAATTTTCTGAATCAGCTCATCAAAAAATTCTTTCTCTAGGTGGTAAGATAGAATCATGAATCGTTTTTTTCGCGCCTTATCTCTTTATCGTGAAGCAGTTCGAGCCTCAAATCTTCGTAAAAAAATTCTCTTTACTCTGCTTATTTTAATTTTTTTCCGCTTCGTTGCTCACGTTCCTGTTCCTGGGGTAAATACTGCCCTGCTCAAATCTTTCTTTTCTCAAAATCAACTTCTGTCTCTCTTGGATATTTTTTCCGGTGGTACCTTAGCCAATTTTTCTGTGGCTGCTTTGGGCCTTAATCCTTATATTAATGCCTCGATTATGTTGCAAATTTTAGCCTTTGTTATTCCAGAACTTAAAGAACTGCAAAAAGAAGGGGAATATGGTCGAGCTAAGCTAGAACGTTATACTCTCATAATCACCATTCCTTTGGCCATTTTACAGTCTTTTGCCATGTACGGTATCCTTAAATCTCAAAACATTATTCTGACCAATTCTCCTCTGACCATTTTAGCTCTTGTAGTCAGTATGGTTACTGGTACCATGCTTATGATCTTTTTAGGGGAATTAATTAATGATTATGGTATTGGTAACGGTATTTCTGTTATGATTTTTGCCGGTATCATCTCTCGTTTACCTATTTCTGTTTATCAATCATTAGTTTTAGCTGATTTTTCCAATCCTCAAACTCTTTTTAACTTAATTCTCTTTATGGCCGTCGCTTTTGCTATTGTTTTTGCAGTGGTGACTGTTGAAGAAGCTGTTTATCGTATTCCTATTTCCTATGCCAAAAGAGCCCAAACTACCTATCTTCCCATTAAAATTAATGTTTCCGGTGTCATGCCGATTATCTTTGCTGTTTCTTTGGTCTCATTGCCTTCACTAATAGGTCAAGCTTTACTTCGTTCTTCCAAGCCTGGTTTAGCCTCTTTTGCTCGCTGGCTGACTACCACCTTTGCTAGTACTTCCTTTATTTATCTGATTAGTTATTTTCTCTTAGTCATTGCCTTTACTTTTTTCTATTCTACTGTTGTTTTCAAACCCAAAGATGTGGCTGAAGAATTACGTAAATCTGGCGGTTTTATTCCCGGTATCCGTCCCGGTACTGCCACCGAAAAGAGATTGGAATACGTTCTTTATCGGGTTGTTTTTATTGGCGCCTTCTTTTTGGCTCTAATTGCGGTTTTACCTGCCTTGATTCAAAAAGCTACTGGTATTTCTTCTTTAACCATTGGCGGAACCTCAGTTTTAATCGTTGTTTCGGTTATTCTTGAGCTTCACCGCAAGATTGAAAACGCTGTTCAAATGTATAATTACGATAAACTAACATATTAAAACCCCTTCCGCTTAACAGCGGTTTTCCCCTTCAAAAGGGGAATTTTATGAAAAATATAAAACAAATTTTAACTAAAAAAGGTCACAATCCTTATTTTCACCAGCTTACCTCGTTGTCTCGTCAAAACCGTAACCGGCTTACTCCGGCTGAAGCACTTGTCTGGAATACACTTTTAAAAAATCGTCAAAGCGGTTTTCGTTTTTTACGACAAAAACCAATTACCCAATTTATTCTTGATTTTTATTCCCCCAAACTACTGCTGGCCATCGAAATAGATGGTGAATATCATCAAGATATCCAAAAACATGATCATAATCGTGATTTAATGCTTAGCTCTTTAGGTATTAAAACTATCCGTTTTTCTAATGACCAAGTTTTGAATAATTTAAATCAAGTCGCTATTGAGATAAAATCAGCTATCAACCTCCGTTGTCAAGAAATAAAGATTAAAAATTGCCCTTTTGAAGGGAAATGTCCCGCAGGGACAAAGGGTTTTACATGTTGAATCTTTTTATTATTGGTCCTAGTGGTTGTGGTAAATCAACCCAAGCCAAACTCATTGCTCAAAAATATAATTTAACTCATTTTTCTACAGGACAATTGTTGCGCAATGAAATTGCTGTTAAATCGGACATTGGTCTTAAAGCTAAATCTTTTATCGATAATGGCAACCTGGTTCCCGATGAAGTTGTCTATGAAATTTTAACTACCAATCTGGCCAAAATTAATTATCAAAATTTTATTATCGACGGTTTTCCTCGCATGCTGAGTCAAGGTCAATATATTGAAAATTTTTTACAACAACAAAAACAACCCCTAGATTTGATTATTCACCTTGATGTTACTTTTGAAGAAATCAGTGCTCGTCGCGCCAAAATGGGTATCGAATTCCAAGATAAAGAGCGCACCGACAACACTCCCGAAGCTATGGCTGCTCGTCAAAAATTCTACGACGACAACAATGATGCTATTATGAACTATTTTGCTTCTAAAAACCTTTTGTTCAGAGTTGATGGCAACCGCCCCATCGAACCTATTTTTGCCGATATTGATCAAAAAATTAGTACTTTAGAATAAAATATTATTAATTAATTAAAAATGGCAAAAGAACCACAAGTCAAAGGTGTTGTCACCGAAGTCCTGCCTGACCAGCTTTTTAGAGTCAAATTGGCCGACGATGGCCGCGAAATCGTTTGTTACCTGGCTGGTAAACTTAAGATCAATCACATTCGTTGTCTAGCAGGCGACAATGTCTCTTTAGTTTTATCTCCGGACGGTCAAAAAGGTCGCATCGTTTATCGGGGTTAAAAAATACCATTTACCCTTTGATATTTCGAATAGATTAGGGTAAAATACCAAAGTTCAAAGTCTATGAAAGTCAAGTCGAGCGTAAAACGCCGCTGTAAAAACTGCAAAATCGTCATTCGGCGGGGTGTTCGACGTGTTATTTGTTCCACCAAAAGACATACCCAAAAACAAGGGTAACATCCATGAGAATTGCAGGTGTCGATATCCCAGATCACGAGCGGGCTGAAGTGGCCTTGACCCGTTTTTACGGTATTGGTCCTAAAAACGTTATTCAACTGGCTAAAAAAGCCAATATTAATCTTAATACTCGCATTAAATCACTGTCCAGAGATGATGTCAGTAATCTCATGAAAGCTTTGGAAGATTTTCAAACCGAAGGTGATCTCAAAAGAGAAATTCGTGAAAACATTGACCGTTTGAAAGCTATTAAATGTTATCGCGGAGTTCGTCACATGGTTTCTTTACCCACTCGCGGTCAAAGAACCAAATCCAATGCCCGTACCCGCAAAGGTAAGAAGAAAACTGTTGGCTCTCTTACCAAGGAAGCTTGGGCAAAAATTGAAAGTCAGCAAAAAGCTGTCAAAAAATAATCTATGGCTACCACTACTCGCAAAACTAAAAAAGTTATTAAAAGTATTGCCGATGCTCGGCTCTACGTTCAATCAACCTTCAACAACACTATTGTTACTATTACCGATGACAAGGGTAATACTCTTTCCTGGTCCTCTTCTGGTCAGTGCGGTTTCAAGGGTTCCCGTAAATCAACTCCTTTTGCGGCCACTACCGCCATTGAAAAAGCTCTAGAGGCGGCTCGTCCTTATGGTATTAAAAAATTATCAGTTTATCTCAAAGGTCCGGGTACCGGCCGTGATGCTGCTCTCAGGTTTCTTCGCAGTAAAAGAGACTATGATGTCGACCTAATCGCCGATCTTACCCCAACTCCTCACAATGGCCCTCGCCCGCCTAAAGCCCGTCGGGTCTAAACTATATGCGTCCTACTTTAGATAAAAAATGTCGTCTTTGTCGCACCGAGGGAGTCAAACTCTACCTTAAAGGTGATCGTTGTTTTTCCGCCAAATGCCCCTTTGAAAGAAAAGGTGCCATTCGTCCTGGAGTGCACGGCCAAAAAAGAGCTGGTAAATTGACTGACTATGGTCTTCAGCTTCGGGCCAAGCAAAAAGCCAAAAGAATTTATGGTGTTACCGAAACTGCATTCAAAAATTATTACCTCAAGGCTAAAAAATTAAAAGGTCAAGTGGGTGAGAACTTAATGATTTTGGTTGAAAGAAGACTTGATAATATTGTCTATTTATCGGGTTTATCTCTTTCTCGAAGTCATGCCCGCTCTTTAGTGAGTCATAAAAACATTTTAGTTAACAACAAAGTCTTAAACATCCCTTCTTACTCTGTTCAAGTTGGTGATGTTATTTCTCTTAAAGAAAAAATTGCCAAAAATATCGGTGAGACCCTCCGGGCCGCCGACAAAGATTTTCAAGCTCCTGAGTGGCTAGACCTTGACAAAGGTAAATACTCAGTTAAATTACTAGCTCTTCCCATTATTGATTCCAATCACAACGGAATCGATATTAATTTAATTATTGAATATTATTCCCGTTAAAAAGGAGACAAACATGATCGACACCAGCCGATTCCATATTAAAACCATTAAAGAGTCTGCCACTTATGGCAAATATGAACTCAGCCCTCTGGTTGGAGGTTTAGGTCATACTTTAGGCAATAGTTTGCGTCGGATTCTCTTAATTACCATTCCCGGTGCGGCGATTACTCGTATCAGAATCGATGGTGCCAACCATCTTTTTACTACCTTACCTGGAATTAAAGAAGATCTTATCGAAGTTTCACTTAATCTTAAAAAAATCAAATTTAATTATGCCAAAGAAGATCCGGTTACTCTTATTTTAGATAAAAAAGGTAAAGGGATAGTGACTGCCGGTGATATTGCCGATTCTACTGTTTGTAAAGTTACCAATCCCGACCAAATCATTGCTACTTTAACCGATCCTAAGGCCCATTTACATATCGAAATGACTGTTGAGAGGGGAGTCGGCTATACCATGGCTCGTGAGCAAAAAACCGATGTTGTTGGCGAAATTATTCTTGATGCTACTTTTACTCCAGTTCTAAAAGCTAACTACACAGTTGAACCTACTCGCTTAGGTAAAAAGAGTAATTATGACAAATTAACCATGGAAATCTGGACTGATGCTTCAGTTGCTCCTATGGATGCTCTCAAACTTGCTGCTAAAGATTTAATTAATGCTCTCAATCAGATTGTCGATACTCGGGAATTCACCGACGAAGTTATTACTTTAGAATCTTCACCTATCAATCAACTAGCGGAAATTTCTGTCGAAGAAATTGAATTACCTCTCAGAGTTACTAATGCTTTGAAAAAGGCTGGTTATCCGACTATTGATCACCTCTTTAAGGCCGGCCGAGTTGAAGTTAGTAAGGCTAAAAATGTCGGCGAAAAATCCCTAAAAATTATTGATTCTTGGCTTAAAGATAAGGGTTATCCTTGGAATAAATAAACTACTATGAAGCATCGCGTTTCCGGTCGTAAATTAGGCCGAAACACCAATCAACGTCAAGCCCTTTTCAAAACTCTGCTTCGGAGTTTATTTACTCATGGTTCTATCCAAACTACTCAAGCCAAAGCTAAATCTATTATTCCTCAAGCCGAAAAACTGGCTGCCAGTGCAGTCGTCGGTGATCTTCGAGCTCATCGAGAATTATTTAACATTTTCCAAGATAAAAATTTTGTTAGTCGAACTATTTCCATCTTTAAAAATCAGTTTGCCGGACAAACTCAAAACTTTACCCGTCTTCAAAAGGTAAAGTTTCGTCAAGGTGATGATGCTTTGATTGTCAAACTGAGTTTTAATCAAGCTTTTGATCTCAAAAAATTAGCCGACAATAATTCCGAAAAAACCCCAGCTCACTCTAAATTTATTCGCAAAACCCCTGCCAAAAAAACTTCTACTAAAAAAACTCCTCCTAAAAAACCCACCGTTAAAAAAACAGTTAAAAAATCGAAGTAAATGAAAGCTAAAACTACTGTTACCACTGGCAATCAAGTCAAAAGAAATTGGATACTTTTTGACCTCTCTGGCAAGACTCTCGGTCGTGCCGCCACTGAAATTGCCGCTATTTTGATGGGTAAAAACAACCCCAGTTTTTCTTATCATCGCGACGATGGTGATTATGTCGTGGCTATCAATGCCGCTGAGTTGGTAGTCACTGGTAAAAAACTCAAACAAAAAGTTTATTATCGTCACACCGGTTATGCCGGTAATCTTAGATCATTAACCTTAAAAGAATTAATGCAAAAAGATCCTCGTCGAGTTATTAAGTTAGCAGTTTATGGTATGTTGCCTAAAAATAAACTCCGAGATACCCGTCTTACTCGTCTCCGTGTTTTTACAGACAGCAATCATAAATATGCTGATAAAATAGGTAAATAATTATGGCAAAAACTCCTTCTTCTAAATCCACTGCTACTTATATTTACGCTCTTGGTCGTCGTAAAGCCGCGGTAGCTACTGTCAAACTTTTTAATCGAAAAGGGGAGTCTCTTATCAACGGTCGTAGTCCTCAAAATTATTTTCCAACTACTTTTGCTCTCTTAAATCAACCCTTTGCTGTGACTAAAACTGAAGACAAGTTTCATTACACCGCCAAAATTATTGGTGGTGGTAAAAATGGTCAATTAGAAGCTTTACTTTTAGCTTTAGCCCGTGCTCTCAAGAAAAAAGATGCCAATTATACTTCTCTCTTATCTCAGGCTGGTCTACTTACAGTCGATTCCCGAGTTAGAGAAAGACGTATGGTTGGTACCGGTGGTAAAGCTCGTCGCCAAAAACAGTCTCCAAAGCGGTAAAATATTTCATGTCTCTTTGGCAAAATTATCTCTTGGCTCTAATTCAAGGAATTACCGAATTTCTCCCTATTTCTTCTTCCGGTCATCTTAATCTGTTTCAGTTTATTTTTGGTCTCAAACCTTCCTTGGCTTTAGATGTTTTTTTAAATACTGCCACTCTGGTTTCAGTTATTTTTTTCTTTAGAAAAAAAATTACCTTTTTTTTCTCTCATTTACCTCAAATTTTTGTTGCCTCTTTACCAGCTGCCCTGGTTGGTTTTTTTCTCAAAGATCAATTTGAAATTATTTTCACCCGAGCCTATTTTTTACCTTTTTTCTTTTTTATCAATTCCCTAATTTTACTTTCGACTAAAAGAGCTTCCGGTCAACAACAAGAGATTACTTTGACTCAAGCTTTACTAATTGGTTTAGCTCAAGCAGTGGCTATTTTACCGGGAATTTCTCGATCAGGGACCACCATTGCTGCTGCTCTAGCCTTGGGTTTATCGGCTCAAACT
This sequence comes from Candidatus Shapirobacteria bacterium, assembly GCA_022837635.1. GTDB lineage: Bacteria > Patescibacteriota > Microgenomatia > UBA12405 > UBA12405 > UBA12158. The sequence goes on along the minus strand of JALHFY010000001.1, from coordinate 424,997 downwards.
GCCTTTAATTTTTCTTTTTCTCTCTTTATTCCTGTTTCTTTGGGTGCTCTACTTTTATCTCTAAAAGACGGTGATTTTCACTCTTTTTTTAATTCTCAGTATTTTTTCATTTTTCTCTTTACTTTTGTAGTTGGTTTTTTAGCTCTCAACTTGCTTCAAAAACTCCTCCTCCGTCGTAAACTATGGTATTTTGCTGTCTATACTTTTTTATTAGGCCTCGGCACTTTGATTTTTTATACTTACCTCTGAAAATTTTTTTAGGTTTTTCATAATTTTTCTGAGACTTTTATAGCGTTTCTCCACATCCTGAAATTCTTCACCCACCTGGGAAACAATTAGTATTTCTTCTCTTTGTTTGTTTTTCATTTTATTGCACCAACTGCTTCCCAAAGCTAACACATAACTGATTAATATCCAAAAGATCGAAACCTTGATGCTTCATAGCTGCTTCTATTGCTTTCATTACTACTTGTGGCTGACTACCATCAACTCTTTGTGCCAAAGCTTCAGGATTAACTGTTTTTACCAATTCCAGTGGTAGTACCGGCACACTTTCCACTCCTTTAGGTGTCGATTTAGTTTTTACCCCTTTGGGAGTAGTAGGACTACTTTGCCCTGTAGTTAGAGAATAAAGCTGATTATTAGCCACTATCACTGTTATATCCAAATTTAAGCGAGCCGCCGCAATCATATGCCCCAAACCCTCTCCATAAATTCCCCCATCACCTCCGACTACAATCACATTTAATTTTGGGTTGGCATTTTTAATCCCGATAGCTGTTGGAATACTTCTCCCATGTAGGGAATGAAAACCCCAAGCTTTGATAAAATCTGCCATATTACCAATACAACCAATATCATAGACAATTACAGTTCGATCTTGGTTCACTTTTAGTTTTTCCAAGACAGTCTTTAGAGCCCCTAAAATTATATAATCGCCACAACCCGGGCACCAAGTTGGCTTAATGCCTGACAACCATTGACTCATTTGAGTGCCTCCTTAATTTCTTCCGGGAAAAAAGGTCTCCCGTCATATCTTAAAATTCTTTTTTCAAAATCAATCGTCATTACTGACTTTAAGAGTTGTCCTAATTGTCCAAAAGCATTATTTTCTATCAAAATTCGCTCCGAAAAAGAATTAATAATTTTTTCTAAATTTTCCTCTAAAGGCCACAGAGATACAATCTGTAAGACAGCGAATTCCTCCTTGTTTTTCATTGTCTTTAGCGCTTCCAAAACCGCTCCTTTAACCGAGCCCCAACAAACAATTAGTTTCTTGGCCTTTGGCGAAGCATAAAAATTTACTTTAGGTAAAGATTTTTTAATCTTTTCTATTTTTTTTAGTTTTGTTTCAACATTTGCTTTAGCTTTATTGGCTTCTTCAACTGAAAACCCTGCCTCATCATGTTCATAACTATTGTAAAGTTTAATTTTTTGTCCTTTACCTGGTATGGCTTTTTTACTCTCGATAATTTCCATTTTTTCAGCCGCTAGATCATCAACATTAGCGCTTGATTCCGATAAATTCTTATCCGATAATAATATGACTGGTACGTCAAATTTATTGGCCAAATTGAGTGATTTTTTCCCCAGCTCAAAAGATTCTTTTTGGTCTCCCGGTGCCAAGACAATTTTTGGAAATTCACCATGTCCGGCATTAACGGCAAATAATAAATCTCCTTGACTGGTCCAAGTTGGCATGCCTGTCGCCGGTCCCGGTCGTTGCGACAAATAAAATACCACTCCCAATTCTGCCGCTCCGGCTAAACTGACACTTTCCGTCATTAAGGCAAAACCTCCACCAGAAGTTCCGGTAGCACTTCTGCCCCCGACCATTGAAGCCCCACAGACGATTGAGGCCGCCGCAATCTCATCTTCCGGATGAATAACTCTAATCTTAAATTCATCTTGATTTTTAGCCAAAAAATGGAGTAATCCCGTGGCTGGAGTCATTGGATAAGCCGCAAATAAATTCAGCCCAGCCTTATATAAACCCCATCCCACTGCTTCGTTACCATCAACTATCATTTTCTTTTTTCGAAATTTCTTTGCCTTGCCAATTTTTAATTTTTGAAAATTATCGGCTCCGTATTTCCAACCTAATTCAAAAGCTTTATGGTCAATTTCGTCTTGGCCAAAATGATTTTTCACCACTTTCAAAGCCAATTCTTTATTAACATCCAATAGAAAAGAAACGACTCCCAAAGCAATAATATTTCCATAAATTTTTCCTCCCAGTTGGGTACACATGGTCGCCAAAGGTAAGTGTAATCCTCCGTCATTATCGGTTAAAAGTATCGCTTTTTTACTCAATTCTTTTTGGTGCTCTTGCCAATGTCCAGCTTGAAGACTAACCATTAAGTCGATTTCTCTGTGAACCGCAAACACTGCTTCATTTGAAAAAGATACCTGATAAGTATTATGGCCTCCTCGCACCAGTGAGGGATATTCCGAATAATCCTTCAAAAAATAACCACTTTGATTCAAAATCTGAGATAACAAAGTTCCTACTGATTTAATCCCAGTTCCCGCCGGTCCAGCAATTTTGATTGTCCAAACTTTTACCATTGAGATTCTATTTTACTACAATTTTTCTTCAGTCGTCTGCTTTGTTTAACTTTCTCAAATTGATGTTATACTTTTTCATGAAAAAAATCACTCCAAAAAAAACCACAACTACTATTATCAACCAAGCTGTAATTAAAAAATCGTTTCGGCCAATTATCGTTGTTTTACTGTTGATTATTGCTCTTTTAGCTTTCCGTAAATTTGGTATTGCTGCTATGGTTAATGGTCAACCTATTTCTCGTCTTCGCTATTGGCGACGTCTAGAGACCTTGGACAACCAAAGAACTCTCCAACAGATGGCCAATGAAATGCTTATTGATCAGGAAGCTGCCAAGCAAAAAGTTCGTGTTGAACAGTCAGAAATCGACGCTCAGATTGCCACTTATGAAGCCGAGTTGACTAAACAGGGTTTTTCCTTAGAACAAGCTTTAGAGGCCCAATCATTAACTCGTACTGACCTAGAAACTCAAGTTCGTCTTCAAAAACTCTTAGAAAAAATGAGTCCAGCTCCAACTGAGGTCACCGACGAAGAGATAAAACAATATATCACCGAAAACAAAGAATATTTACCTAAAAATTCCACTACCACTGAATTAAACAACTATGTCAAAGAGCAGCTCGCTGCCGAGGCCAAAAATACTGCTATTGAAAAATGGTTCACTGAACTTCGTGATCAAGCCAAAATTGAATTAACTAAATAGGCCACTCATCCAGTTTTTTGTTATCATATTTTATGAAACAAAAAAAATCTGCCAACCTTACTTTCTTGTTGCTTTTATCTGCCTTTGTAATTCTTGGCGCTGTCTACATCACTTTTATAAATCCTGGTCGAAAAATTATTCGAAAAGATGCTCATTGTGGCCGGGCCCATGTACCCACCACCATTCGTCCTACCAATCTAAAGACTGCCGCCGATTGGTTAACTCTAGGTGATTATGATTACGAGTCTGGCAATTGCCAACAAGCTATCGAAGATCTCAATCAAGCCATTACCTTAAACCCCAAATATGCTGAGGCTTATAACAATCGTGGCTATGTCTATATGCGCTTACAAAACTACGAGTCTGCTCTAAACGACTTAAATCGGGCTATCGAACTTCGCCCAGATTATGCCACTGCCCTCAGAAATAGGGGAGACATCTATAATTATTACTATCAACGAGATCGTAACCAAGCTATTGCTGATTACGATAAAGTCGTATCTTTAGGTAAAACTGCTGTTAAAGGTAGTTCTGTTTGTCTCAATCGCCTTTTGGCTGTTAATCATCACAACTTTTTCAAAACTCTCTGGCAGTATTTGACCAAAAATGATCCTTCCGGTTGTCTACGCTTACAATCCGAACCCTTAAACTAATCTTTTAATTTAGCTATCACTATCAATCTTTTCAAGGTTGTTCCTGGTGGCCAACAAGTCATTAAAGTTAATTTATTTTTCGCTGAAGCATTCATATATTTTGTTTCTCCACCTCCAACATATTGGAGTTCTTCTACCTGATAAACATATTCTTTATCCTTAAAATAAAGAACAATTTCATCACCTTTTTCCAATTTATTTAAGAGATAAAAGATAGCATTATATTGATTAGCTTGATACCAATTACCCGCTGAATGAGCAAATAAAAAAGTATTACTGCCTTTGTCCGGAGTTGATGTTCCTTTGGCGTGAGCTACCCCTCGACTCAAAGCCAACTGGTAATTTTTGGCGTCAAAAGGATCGACATTTTCTACCACTCGGGCATTGGCTCTGATCTTGGGAATAACCACTGAAAAATCTGTATCTACCGGCACTATCTTCTCTTCTACTGTTTTATTTTTTACCACCAATTGATACTTTATTTCTGATTTCAATACCGGTGCAAAAGTAAGATAGGCGATTATTATTGCTGACGCCATCAATATTACTCCCAAGACAATCCAGATATTAGTTTTCTTATTTTTGACGGCGGGAACGGCGACTGACATAGACAATTATAGCGATTAATATCAGAGCCCCTACTAGAAGCAACTTTATTTTATTGTTTTTACCTACTTCCTCAGTGGTTCCCAAAACACTACCTTCTCCACTTGTCTCACTTTCCTCACCGGCACTTTCCTCGGCATTAGCTATCTCTTCTTCGCCAGGAATATTACTATCTGCAACTCTGATTGCCCCAGTAGTGTCAGTAATATTACTGTCATTGACAGTAGTAGTAGTGGTAGTAGTAACAGTCGTCACGATTGTGTTTGAATCACCGGCTAAACCACTGCCATTATTGGCCTCATCAAAAGCCCGAATGGCGTAATAATAAGTTTTGTTACAATCGGGAACATTAACATCGGTAAAGCTACCCCATTGACCGGGATCAATACCCACCTCTCCAATTTGAGTGTGACTATCGGCATTAAATTTATTTTGCTCTGAACGATAGATTCTGACAACTTTAGTTTTTCCGTCATTACTGGCTCTAAAGCTTAGCTTAAAGCGGCAACTGCCTTCTTTTTCTTTAGAATAATCAGTTGGTACTCCCGGTAAATCAGTATTGTAATCCACTGAAACCACTTCACTTTTGTAACTATCAGCTCCACTTGAAGCTACTGCATAAAATCGGTAATTTTTACCGCTTTCACTCAAAGGTGAACTCTCCAGACTACAATTACCGGAGTTACCACCGGCTTTCAAGTTAATATTGCCTCCCAATTGCACTTCACTGTTATCCGGATTGATTTTGAAACACTTGACCACTATGGGTCGATTTAACATATCCAAAGCTGTAAAAGCTAGGTTAAATTTACTTTGGTTATTAGGACTGGCTGGACTCTCCAAGGCAATGAATAAGTCCGAATCAGCCGCTAAAGTATATTTAGGAATAAAAAGAGTCACCATAAATAGGGCCAGAATGACTGCCATGATTTTATTTTTCTTAATCCCGGCAAATACTAAAGCCATGCCGCTGGTCAATAAACTACCTATGACCCACAACCATCCGTTACTAGCTCCGGTGGCCGGTAAACCTGTCGTCGCTCCCAAAACTTCTCCTTCTTTGATTTCTTCTCTATTTACTGAATATTCTTGAGCTGGAGCCTCGGCAATTAATTTCACTTGAGTCCCAACAAAGGTGGTATTTAGATAACCAGGATTGACGGCTTGAGCCAAAACTCTATCACTACTATCAATTTGACAATCAGTACTGCTTTGACAAGCATAGGCCCAGGCGGCATCTTTATAAGTTCCCGGATCCACCGAGTTTTGAATCGTGGCGGTATAAGTTAATTCCACTTCATCATCCTTATTTAAGTCACCTAAAAACCATTGGCCAGGAGAGTGATACTGTGGTTCGGCAATAGCTACAGGACTACCATTAACTTTGGCCTGATAACTACCAGCTTTATAGACAAAACCGGTTGGCGGTAAATCGATTACTGACAAATCTTTGACAAAATTATCGGTAACTTTAAGTTTAAGAGTATAAACAACTTCATTCCCAACTTTTTGAGGTGTCAAACCAACATTGTTACTCTTAGAGAGAGTTATTTTAGGAGTGATATAACGATTACCAATGTAGCATTGAACTGTTTTAGATTTGTCCAAAACAATTTGATAGTTATTATCATTTTGTGCTTGAGTTGGAGTCGTTGGCATTGGAGTTAGGCTGGGAGTAGAACTGGAATTACTACAGACAATGTCTGTAACTCCCAAAACATCACAATGATTATCCCAGTTATAGTCAACCTTGTTGCGAGACCAGAATAAATTACACTTATTAAACTTGGTACAACCCTTGACTTCACCATAGGAAACTAAATTTTGATAACCTTTAGCCTCACAAGCCCATTTGGCACAAGTGGCGGCGTCTTCACAACCATTCCAACCAGAACAAACCCCGTGATGACCATAGGCTTCACCGGGAGCGGTAATTCTAACTTGATCTTGTCCACAGTTGATAGAGGTTTGAGTCCAACCAGGCTGAAGAGTTTCACTAAGATAGTAAGTTTGGGGAATTAATTTATCAAATACCACTGAACCTTCGTCATTCGTCACTTTTGAATCTTGAGAAGTTAGATTTATTTGCCAATTTGGCAAGGTTTCTTCACCTGCATCCATTTGACCATTGCCATTAACGTCGTTAAATTTAATGACCGAGATTTGACCAAAGATATCATCATTGGTGACAGTACAAGTTACATTTTGACCTGCCGATAAAGTAAACGGCATGGCGATATTATCCTCTGTATCATCTATACAACTCCAATCTCCTTCCTCGTATCCTTCAAGGTCTTTTTCTGATAAGGTATATTCTGTCTTTGTAGATACTGTCGGAGTAGAAGTGTATGTAGTCGTGGTACCATCTACAACTCCGTCTTCAAATGTGATTAAGTCGTCATTTAATTTAATCTCAAAATCATTGATAGTGGTATCTCCACCGTTATCATTGACAACTTTTTTGACAACAGTCAATGTGGGTTTTTTCGTATTAAAAGTGACGGTCTCATCATCTGACGCTGGTTCTGATTCGTCTGAATCAGCAGTAGCGGTGTTATCTACTTTTCCAGTGTCAACATCATCCTGAGTCAACACATAAGAAGCGGTAAATGTAGTGGCATCAGTTTGACCCACATTAAGTGTAATCGGACCACCAATCACAGTCACTTTAGGATCGGTGACAGTCACATTGGTTAAAGTGACATTACCTTCATTTTTAACTGTGAAGCTATAGTTGATAGTCTCTCCCACATCTGCAAAACCATTGGCATTTCCATCAACAAAAGCACCACTCTTCACTATCGATAACAATGGATTCTTTTCCACGTTCCAAGCAACACAATAATAGGTATTTCCGTATTCGGGTATAAATCTATCATCGTTGTCATAATTCAAAACATCGGTGTGACAATAGATTTCTGCAGACACATTGTTGGAATTGTTTTTGTTGGTTAAATATGTAAACGGAATATAATTTTCTTTCAAAACCTCTCTCACCTTAATTTGAGAAGTGTTGCCAAAGTCGTTAATATTGACAGTAGCAACTCCGTCAGAACCAGTCGGACCAAAGGTGTGCCAACCGGATGCTTCTCCTGTGTGCGTATCTCCTGGGTTAGTTGAACTATCATTTCCCCATTGGAAACTCCAACCAGATTCTCGACGACAATTGGGACGTGAAGCCAGGAAATTTGAAGCCGTATCCTTGGTTATATTATCAGGAGCTCCATAACCCCAATTTGGCAAATCTGCTTCATTATTACAGACAATTTTGGTCGCCACTATGGTTACAGGAGCATCTTCTCTGTTTACTAATGTAAAGACTTCTTCTAAAGAATCTACTGACACCGAACTTCCTTTCCCAGAGACATTAATCCATCCTTCTTTCAAGATTTCATCAAGAATGTAATCTCCATAAAGGACGTTGTTTAAGATAACACACCCATCGTTACCAGTAGTACCATAATAACCTTCCGGTATTCTGAAAATTTCAAACTGGAAATTATTATTATTTACATTATCTATATATATATTGTCCCGGATTGATATGTTTATTTTTCCCCCATTATGATCATATACATATGTGTAAACATGACCATCATTATAAGCTCCCCAATTTACTGCCTCTCCATTTACCCGAGCCATTAAACCTCCTGATATTTCGTGTCCATCTAACCAACAATCACAACCACTGGGTATTCCCTGTGGTCTGTACGAAAAGCCTGCGTCAGCATTCATTGAAGAATTTCCATATCTATATGTACCACTAACTTTGATAAGGTATTTTCCTGCTAGTAAATCAGAGGAATTAGTCCCACTATCGTTGGATACATTTATCAAACTAGGACCATCTACTTTTTCTTTTAACATCACATCCCAGCCTGACAATGGTCTATTTTTATTATCCACTTTACAAATCTTTACTTGTGATACAGAAGGTTCTTTACAAACATGACTGGCGGCCACGATAGCATTCAAATCAAAGCCGTCATCGTTATTATCCTGACCCACCGATGACTCAACCAGTTTAATAGCATTTATCCAAGGTAATCCTGTGTTTCCAAAATCAAAATGTGTGATTCCATCTCTTTTTCCATCATTATTTCCATCACTGAAACTGCTGGCTTCTCCAAGATATTTCCAGTCAGAATTGCTGTTTTTAACATACACTTCTGCCTTTTCTTCTTTGTCGCTATCTCTATTCCAAGTTACCTCATGAATAGAGAAATCGTTACCGGCTACATTTTCTACGAAACCGGTAAACTCCAGCTCAATCTCTCCATCTTTACCCAAACTGTAGAATTTATCATCAGCTGTACCCAATGCATTTCCTGGTTTTGTTCTATCCTCACTTCCCAAGTTTACAATAGGATTACCGTCATATCTGGTGCCTGGTGTAACCGAAGCAACTATATCAGCTCCAATACCTTCACCTTCAATACAACCAGGTGAGTAGGTATTGGTAATTGTACAAACAGTTGATTGTCCCAATCCGAGAGTTATTCCATTATTATTATCAACCACAATGTTATTGGTACACTCCCATTCTCCTGCTTCATATTTTTCTGGACCTGTCTCACTCAATGTATAGACAACTCCTGCCGTAACTGTGTGAGTCGTATCAGCATCACCAAGATTACTGAATTCTTCTGTTTCTGATTTTGCAGTTAATGTCCAATCATTTGCATTTGATGGACCACCATGGCCATTATCAACATTCTTAACTAGTTTAAGAGTTGGCGCCACGTCATCATTAGTAATGGTACAGACTGTAGATTGACCTATTCCCAGGGTTATTCCGTTGTTGCCATCAACCTCAATCCCATTTGTACAATTCCAATCACTAGCACTATATCCTGTGACAGCACTATTTTCGCTCAAAGTATATGCACCAGCCTTGAATTTATTTCCACTTATAGCACTACCATCTCCCGAAATTGGAGTTAGACCCTCTGCCTTTAGATTCCAATCGGTTGCCACTGCTGTACCACCATTATCATTAACGACCTTCTTAATTAGTTGTAACGAAGGGGCAATATCGTCGTTGGTAATCGTGCAAACAATCTCCTTTCCTGGAGATAAGGTGAAAGAGGTTGACGGCCCTTCCTTGGTGGGTACTGGTCTTGCATCTCCAGTTCCATCGTCCTTTTTGGGCTTACAACTCCATTTTCCTTCCTTATAACCAGGATGATCAATTTCTGTCAATTTATACTCCGTGTTAGATTGGACTTCTGGAGTAGAAATATAAGTAGAAATATATTTACTTACACTTCCTTGATCTAACTTAAATTCCAAGTCTTTATCATTTAATTTAATTTCAAAATCTTTTACTTTTGCTGTTCCCCCATTATCATTAATGACTTTCTTGATTACAGTTAGCTTTGCTGCTTTATCATTGTTTGTAATTGTACAAACAGCTGTTTCGCCTTTCTTAACCTCTACTTTGTCACAGTTGTTGTATGAGGTAGCATATCCTCTTTGATTTGCCTCTAGTTCTGTAATAGTGTAGGTACCAGTTGGGAAAGTCTTATACGTATTCTCACCCAATAAAGGATTTGTGGGATCTTGATCAAAAACAATCCCTTTACCGGTATCAATCTTAAATGAAAAGTCCTTGGCTGTCAGAGCACCACCATTATCATTAACAACTTCTTTTCTAACAATTAATGTACCCGTGTCTCTGGTATTGGTAAAGGTACATACAACATTATCTCCCGACTCTAACGAAATTTTCACACTTTCACTTGCCTCATTAACAATCTCTTGACCATTATTTGTACATACTAATGACGTTATATGATAGCCATTTTTCTGTGTTTCTGATACTTTATAAACTCCAGGCAATAAGTTTTTAGCTGTCTCTCCTGTAGCATATATCCTCGCCTTTGTATCCATTCCCAATAACCATTCCCAATCTGTAGCACCTTCTGTATCCACCTGACCGTTCCCATCTACATCAACGTTCTTTAAGACTTTGATACTACCGTATTTAACATTAATGAAATCAACATTAGTCTCGTTATTACCAGCATTCAACTCCACATCTCTACTATCACCAGCCAAAACTATCCAACCAGCTTCCAAACCCTCCGTGACTATGTAGTCTGCAGGTAGTAATCCGGTAAACTTATAGTATCCATTTACATCAGTTGTTGTTCTAGTAATCTCAGCTCCATTTTTATCTTTCAGAATGATTGTCCATCCAGAAACTGGAGTTAAATCTGTATTTGGATCTTCTATTTTTCCACTAGCATCATTCCATTTATGACCTGAAATAGACCCATATTTTGTATTAGCAAACGTACAAGTTACACTATCGCCAGCGTTTAGGACAATATTATCTATTGTCTGTCCACCTGTACAAGAAGCTGTTGTCTTCCAATCGTCGTAATTATCTTCCGCAACTGCATATGTCCCTGCTTTCAAACTAAATGTCTTGCTTGCATCTTCCGTCCCTGAATTATCAACTAAGCTGAATTGTTCACTCACTCCATTACCTGTCAGAGTAAATCCAAATGAATCCATACCAAATGGTAATGCTTTCTTGACAATAGTTAATGAACCATCTTGTGTGTTAGTAATAGTACATTCTTTAGTTTCGTTATTCGCAATTTCGATATTTGAACACGTATTACTGACTAGATTCCATCCTTCCGGAACTGTTTCTCCAATATTATAAGTACCGGGCATGGCATTGTATGTATGAGATTTATTTCTACTGATACTTCCGACATTACTGCCACTCTCATACAAGAAAGTAGGAGAACCTGTTATTGCAGGAGTACCACTACCTACTATTGTAAATTCTGTGTTGTCGTTAGAGGCTGGGCTTAAAACTTTGTTGATAATTATCTTACCTTGTGGAATTTTACAGTCATTGTTATACACCGCTTGTCCATATTCACTCCAATTGAGGCCTGTAAATTCTTTTTGCTCCCCATTTTCGTAATATGTAAACGGTTTAATAATATCTCCCCATGCCACTGTTATACCTGGGAACCAAATATCCCCCGTGTGTCCCACATGACCATTTAAATCTCCAGATGCATCAGGCTCAATTACTTCATAAGGACTTGTATGTGAGGCGGTTCTATGACAAATTTTAATTTTAGGAACAAGACCGACATAGTTTGCAGGATCACTAGCTGTGACTGATGGATGAGATGTTGTATTTACTGTACCGATATTAGTATATTTGCCCGCAATAGCTTTAGCACTACCAGTACAGGTCATACTCGTGCCAGGATCTAATTCTGTTTTAGGACAACTTACATTAACTCCTTTATTGTCAGTTACTGAGATGCCTGTTAATTTAACATTACCTGTATTCTGAACAATATATGTAAAGTTGACTGTTTCTCCTGCGGTGACTTGGACTGCTTCTCCAGGAGTATTTGCATCGTAACCATTCACTTTTTTAATGATGGAGATTTTTGGGCTTTCAACCAAGACAGAACTGAGATGGCCGACTAAAAATGCCTCATTATTTTTTCTTTCTTCTGTTATGAACTTACTAACCGTTTTACCATCAGGATATGAATTTTGAAAACCGTCAATCTTTAGGGTATACTTCATATCCCCTATAGTGTATTCCTCTTCACCATAACCTCCATTAGGAAATGTAATTACGTCATCGCAAGCAGTCTGACTTTGTTGCTCAGGCTTACCATAATATTTACAATCCTGTAAATTGTAAGTATTGGTTGTTTCTTCAATACCAAAATCATATGTAAATGTAGGCGAGGGCGTAATAGAGGGATTTGAAAAATTTAGGGTAATTTTTAGAGTTGCTTTATTCGCTGCTGATCCCGATATAGGCCAATTAAAATGAGTTAAACCACCTATTAAAAACTTTTCATTGGCGTTAAAACTGGTTGTTGTACCAACACCATCAAATCTTAAACCACTTCTAGAAGATCCTGAAGAGGCAGATCCCCATCTTATCTCCTCAGTATTCAAACCATCATAGTTATTTGTTCCCTCAACCTTAGTCCAAATACCATTAGTAGAAGAAATAGAGTATTGACCGGACTTGCTTGACTGAGAAGCACTTAAAAGAGTAGATCGGAACTTTTGAGAAACTTCTTCTTTATCACTATCATCATTTTTCTCATTCGCAATCGTAGGCTTAGCTTCAATTTCAGTTGGAGTAGCAGCTGCCTCAGTAGCACCAACATCAGCATTTTCAGGAGTTTCAGTTGGAGTTAATGACGGTTCTAGAGTTGGAGTAACTTCGGGAGCGGGAGTCAGTTCTGGAGCGGCAGTAGGTTCAGGGGTAGGAGTAGCCTCTATTACTTCCGCAGATGGAGAGGCTGCTATTTCTTCAGCCCGGACAGGGATCACTATTAATAAAGGCAAAAAGATGTTGAGAATTAACGAGACACCAGCGGAAATTGCCGCTAATTTGTCAAAGACTCGTTTTTTGAATATATTTTTCAAGTGAAAAATAATCTTTAACTATGGGACTGCCGGAATTGTAACATAATTGATGACAATGTCAAACAGACACTTTTAATATCACAAGTATTCAGTGAAATTTATTACATTACTATTATTTCTGTTTCTGTTCTAGAAAATCACAAAACAATGTACAAATACGGTTTGGTCTTTATACGTAATAGTCTCTTTACCTGTAGTCGTAGCAATCGTTGCATCTTGATCTAAGATTTCATATTGATAACCCCATTCATCTTGTTTATCTGGAAAACAATTTTTACATAATCTAGTTTTGTCACCCAGTTCTTGAATCCTAGATTTTAAGTGACCGATAACATCTTCCTTAGTGATTCCTAAGCCTGATAAGATTGTTTCTGATGCGACTCCACCGGCATAGACTCGTGTCATCAATTTATCTCCTATTTTTACAATTTCTTGTCCACCTCTTTTAGTCCATTCATCATGATAAACAACATCACCACTTTCAAAATGACTAGATTTTAATTCAAACCCACCTCTGTTGACTGTTGTAAATTCAGATATGCCACCATAACCCGCTAATAATCCTTGAGTGAGTGCCTTCTGTTTTTCTGTATTCATTTTTTCTTTAAATTTTTAAAATATTTTCTCCCCTTCAATTTTTCCGGCAATAAATCTTCTGTAGTATACATTTCATATCCCTTTCCATAACCGACCTCTTTCATCAGTTTGGTGGGTGCGTTGCGGATTTTCATCGGAATCGGTAAATTGCCAAATTTTTTCACATCTTCCTGAGCCGCTCTCAAACCGTTATAAATTGACCTGTCTTTAGGTGAATTGGCCAGATAAACCGCTCCCTGAGCCAAATTTAAATCACATTCCGGATAACCAATGGTGGTCACCGCTTGAAACACTTCGTTAGCCAACAGCAAGGCGTTGGGATTCGCCGGTCCGATATCTTCACTAGCAAAAATTACCATCCGTCTGGCAATAAATTTTGGATCTTCACCGGCGGCAATCATTCGGGCTAAATAATAAACCGCTGCATCAGGGTTACTGGCGCGCATACTTTTAATAAAAGCGGAGATAGTGTTGTAATGCTCCTCACCTTGTTTATCAAATCGGAGATAAGAGTTTTGTAAAGCATTTTTTAGGCTCTCAATTCTTAAATCACCATACAGAGTCACGGCATTGTCAATCATAGTGATGGCTTGACGAGCATCACCATTGGCCATATTGATCAACCAATCCTTGGCTTTTTTATCAATTTTTATTTTCAACACTTTTACCGCCCGATTAATAATTTCTCCCATCTCCTCATCACTTAATTCATTGAGAACAAAAACTCGACAGCGAGACAACAGGGGAGCAATCACCTCAAAACTGGGATTTTCGGTGGTGGCGCCAATCAGAGTCAGTACCCCCGACTCTACAAAAGGTAACAGATAATCTTGCTGCGCCTTATTAAACCTATGGATTTCATCCAAAAATAAAATCTTTTTGATTAGTCCGGGATTAGGACTGTTGATAATTTTTCTAATATCATCTTTTCCGGCCGACACCGCCGATAATTCATACAATTCCGCCTTGGCTTCTTTAGCGATAATTCGCGCCAAAGTTGTCTTACCCACCCCCGGAGGTCCCCAAAAAATCATCGAAAAAATTTGGTGATTTTTAATCGCCAAATAAAGAGGTTTGTCGGGGCCAACCAAGTGCCTTTGACCTACAAATTCCTCTAAATTCTTAGGCCGTAGTAATGAGGCTAAAGGTTGGTTTATCATAAACTAGCATATAATATCAAAATGATCTGGTTAATATTAATTATCGCTTTTGCTCTGAGATTAATTGGCCTGAATCAATCCTTATGGCTAGATGAAGCTATTTCCGCCAATGTTTCCGCTCTTCCCATCAAAGATATTGTGACCAATTTTTCCGTTAATGATTTTCACCCACCATTATATTATTGCTTTCTTAATCTTTGGCAAAATCTTTGGGGTAAAAATGTCTTTTTTCTCCGTTTAAGTTCGGTCTTGTTTTCCCTGGTCACTATTTATGTCGTCTATTTGATCGCCAAAAGACTCAAAAACCAAAATACGGGGTTATGGGCGGCCATTTTTTTAGCCGTCAACCCTCTCTTTGTCTATTTTTCTCAAGAATTAAGGATGTATGCCATGGCTACCATGTGGCTTACTTTGGCTCTCTTTTTTTTCCTTAAGATCAAAGACGGTAAACATAATTCAGTCGATTTATTTTTATATAATTTAATGGCCTGTTTAGCTTTTCACACTTTTTACGGTTCCATTTTTTTATTGGCTGCCATGACCATTTATTCTTTCTTCAAAAGCAATAAAAAAACCTTTTTATTAACTAACCTTGGGACTCTTATTGCCATTATTTCAATTTGGCCGCTTCTAAAAATTCAGCTCCATAATTCGACTTTATCATTGAGCCATGTTGCTAACTGGTCCTTGGTTTTAGGTAAAGTCAATCTTAAAAACTTGCTCCTAATTCCGCTTAAATTTAGTTTAGGTAAAATCAGTTGGTGTCCTAAATATTCCTATTATTTAATTGCTGGCATTTGGACTTTAATCATTGCCTATTTTTTAAGTAAAAGTAATCAAAAAATTAACTGGTTAAAAATTATTTTAATTTTGCCGATAATTTTGGCCACTCTCTTTTCCTTCAAATCGCCTCTATTGCAATATTTTCGTTTTATTTATCTTTTGCCTATCATTACTATTATTTTGTCAATTAATGTCACCCCAAGACGAAACAAAATATTCATCGGCGGGATTTATTTAATTTTTACTTTGATTTATCTTTTTAATCCACATTTTCACCGCGAAGACTGGCAAGCTGTAGCCCAAACCCTCCATCCTGGACAAAATGTTTACATGATTGCCTCTTTCAGTGATCCGATTAAGTTTTATCAAGCTGAGGTTAATATTATTGACAGCAAAACCCAAACTCCCACTGAAAACAATCTTTTAGTGATTCCCTACGGAGAAATAATTCACGGCCTCAACCACCACCAAATCTTAACTGAACTGGGTTACACCCAAAACAGTGAAAATAATTTTCGAGAAATTACTGTCTCAGAGTGGAGTCGATAACTTTAATCCAATTCTTTGATTTTTGCCTTCATCGCCTGGTAACCAATTTCTACATAATTCTTACTTTTAACAAAATTTAGTACGTTTATATCCTCCACCTCTGGCAATATAGCTACATCCGCCTTTTTAATCGCTTGTTTTGATAAATTACTGATTGCTAATTGTGCTGACACAAAAGCAATTTTGCCTAAATTAGCTCGACTTAATTGTCGATAACTTTTTGGAAATAAATGCTTAAATAAAGCCACCGCCACTACTTTATCGCCAGGTTTAGGTCTAGTTTCCTCTATTGCTACTGGTGCCAAAGCTCCGCCATCAATTAAAATTTTGCCTTTATACTTAACTGGAGCAAAAATCGCTGGAATCGCACTTGAAGCACAAATCGCTGTGGCAATTGGACCTGTCCTAAAAACATATTTTTTTCCTCTTACCAAATCACAACTTATCGCTCTAAAAGGAATTTTTGTATCTTCAATATTTTTAACCGCACAACAATCTTCAACAAATTTTCGATATTTTTCTCCGTTAATCAACCCACTTTTAATTGGTTTACCAACTAATAATCTGAATAATTTACGATAATCCAAACTATTTAATATTTTTTCTATTTCTTTTACATTAGGATTAGCTGCATACAAACCTCCTATTAAAGCTCCCACCGAAGTTCCTACAATCTCTTTTATTTCAAAATTAGCCTCAACTAGGGCTTTAATCACCCCCAAATGTGCCGGTCCTTTAGAACCACCACAGCCTAATACCAAAGATACTCCTTTCTTTTTCATGTTGACTATCTTAACTCTTTTATTTCCTTTTGACCAAGTCGCCTGACTTCTCCAACCTTCATTTCTCCCAACATCAATCTTCCCATTCGGACTCTTTTAAGTTTTTTAACTCTCAAACCTGCTTCCCAGCACATGTTTCTAATTTGCCTTTTTTTGCCTTCGTACATAATTATTTTCATTTTATTCCCATCTCTCCAAATAATTTTGTTCTGACCGGTATTAATTTTTTTGACATCAATTTTTCTATCCGTCTCGACTTCATATTCTTTTTCCAAATGATATCGGGGATGAGTCAATCGTAGAGTCAATTCTCCGTCATTGGTCAAAATCATTAATCCTTCAGAATTTTTATCCAATCTTCCTACCGGGTAAAGTCGATTTTTGCTTTTGACTAAATCAGTTACCTTGGCTCGTCCCCATTCATCATTGGCTGTTGATACATAACCCACCGGCTTGTAAACCGCAAAATATTCCTTTTCTTCCACTCTGTTAATTTCTTGACTATTCACTACCACCCTATCTCTGTCACTCACTTTGTCACCCAATTTAGCCACTTTTCCGTTTATCAACACTTTATTTTCCAAAATTAATTTATCTGCCCCTCGCCTGGAAGCTATCCCCGATTCTGCTAAAAACTTATTTAGTCTTTTCATTTCTCACTATATAATAGTTTATGTCAACTGATAAATATACTGCTCTTTGGTTATCCCATTCTTCTATTTCTGCCTTTTTAGAGTGTCCCCGGAGTTACTATCTTAAAAACATTTACAAGGATCCCCAAACTCATCACAAAATTAAAATTACTTCCCCGGCTTTAAGTTTGGGCAAGGCGGTTCATGAGGTAATTGAATCTCTCTCGGAAATTAAAACCGATCTTCGTTTTCGCCAACCTCTCTTGGACAGATTTGAGACAGCTTGGAAAAAAGTTTCCGGTAAAAAAGGTGGTTTTTTAGATAAAGATACTGAATACGCCTATAAACAAAGAGGTGAGGCCATGATTCGTCGAGTTCAAAACAATCCTGGACCACTCGGGGAATTAGCCATCAAAATTAATATGGATTTACCTTACTATTGGATTTCTCCTCAAGACAATATTATTTTGTGCGGTAAAATCGACTGGCTTCGCTATTCTCCTGAAACTAACACTGTCGATATTATTGATTTCAAAACCAGTCGTCATGAAGAGGGTAAAGATTCGCTTCAGTTGCCTATTTATCATTTGTTGGTTAAAAACTGTCAAAATCGGGAAGTTGCCAAAGCCTATTATTGGTATTTGGAAAACAGTGACGAACTAACTCCTAAAAAACTACCTGATTTAAGCAAATCTGAAGCTGATATTCTTAAAATCGGCAAAAGAATCAAACTGCAAAAAAGCCTTAATAAATTTGATTGTCCCCAAGGTGAAGCTGGTTGTCGCTATTGCCGCCCTTATGAACGAATCTTAAAAGGAGAAGGGGAGTTTGTTGGTCAAGATGAATTCGGTGCCGATGTCTATATTTTGAGTAAAAATTCTGCTCAACCTGATGCCAAAATTCTCTAAAACAAACCCATTTGTGGAACTGCTTCTTCCTTGGGATAGGAAAAATCAACTTCGATGATTCTAGGCGTATTCCATTTGTCTTTGTATTTCAATTGTTTGTTTTTTAAGGCGAAGTCGTAGACTTTTTTAGTGACCATGACATCCATTTCACAATATTTTCTGAGTTTTTCCAATGATTCCGGGGTCTGTTCTTGCCAGTAATAGACCGCGTTCAAACCATTATCAATTTTTTCCTGATTCAATGTTTCTCTAGCAATCGCATTTAAGCTTAATCTGAAACCGAGACTGTTTTTAACTTTTTCCAAAATATCAAAATGCTTTAATTTCTTAAAATCATAAGGTGCCTGCGGTCCCAATGCTGGGACGTCAAAATGAATTGAATTAAAACCGATGATTCTATCTGTCTCTGCAAACAAAGGCCACATCTTAGCAAAATCTTCTTCCCAAAAACTTTGAATTTTACCTTCTATTTCCTGATAATTTTCATCTAGTTTTCTGGTGTATACCGAGACTATTGACACTCCCAAATCTGCCGGATTAGAGCTTTCAATATCATCAAAGATTTTTTTAGTTTCTACATCAAAAAAAACTTCCTTTTTCATGGAATTCAAGCATACCACCTCTTATTTGATTTTCCAATTTTCAAGCTTTTTCTTTATAATCATAATTCATGCCTCGGTCTCTATATCACCATCCCATTACTCATTACTTTCTTAAAAAAGTCAACGATAATCTCCAAAAAAATGGTCTCTCTCAAGCTTTTAAGAGTATTGCTGACGAATACAGTCGCGGCTTTATCATCAATTCCTCCCCAGAAACACTGAATTCTCTTAAAAATGATCCTCTAGTTTTAATTTGTAACCACCCTTCTCAGGCTGAAGTTTTTTTAACCTTAGGAGCCCTCCCATCTCGTCGAAATATTTTTATGATTTCTATTCATAATTTATTGGGCATTATTCCCGCTCTCGATCAACACTTAATTCCGGTTTACATTAACCATCGTCTGGAGACCCAAAGTAAATTTGATTGGAAAACCAAACTTCTCAATTTTTTTCATTATTCCCCGGTTTTTTCCAAAAACGAAGCTCATCAAAAAAATATTGACAGTATCAAATTAGCCGCCAAAAAAATTGATCAAAACTCTCTGGTGATTATTTTTCCGGCTGGAGGTACTGACAATGGTCGAGACTTTTTGCCCGGAGTCGGTTATTTAGTTAATCAGGTTAAAAAATATCGACGAGCTAAAATAGTTTTTGCCCATACTTCCGGTACTTCCACTTTTGATTTTTTGCGACTTTTACCTTTTGTTGACAAACTGATGCCTGATTTTAAGATTGAATTTTCACCTGTTTACTCGCTCTCTGATTTTCGTCATACCAATCCTAAAACTAGTGCCCATCAATTACAAAGGGCCTATGACCACTGGTCGGCTCCATTTTACAATTTACCGGCCGGTAAAGCTTTTGCCCTATATCTCAGGTCGATTTTGTTCTTTCTACTTTTTAAGTAAACAGTTTTCCTTTATACTATCCTCACTACGGGGATTGGCGCAATTGGCTAGCGCGCACGCATGGGGTGCGTGAGGTTGCAGGTTCGAATCCTGTATTCCCGACTTGGTTAGCCGGAGTTTCAACGTAGGCGACCTTAATCTACTATGTCCAAATCTCCTTGGAAAACACTTGCCTCAAAAATTGTCTATCAAAATCCTTGGATTAAAATCCATGAGGATAAAGTGATTCGCCCTGATGGCCAAGAGGGGATTTATGGATATTTGGACAAACCGGATGGAGTCTTTGTTTTAGCCAGAAGTCAGGATAATTCTTTTTACTTCCTCCGACAATATCGTTACCCACTTCAAAAATATATCTATGAAATCCCCGCCGGAGTCGTTAACAGTCAAAATTATTTGGATAATGCAAAAAGAGAATTATATGAGGAAACTGGTTTACAAGGTCAAACTTGGTTTCCTTTGGGTAGTTTTTTTATTGGGCCTGGACACGAAAATGTCTGTGCTCATGCCTTTTTAGTCACTGATTTAGTCAATGAAGACGAAATCAGTCAAGATCATCAAGAAGGGGATGAATCGATTGAAAAAGTAATTAAATTATCCTTAAAACAAGTTCAAGAATATATGCAAAGCGGTAAAATTGAATGTGGTATCACTCTGGCTGCCTGGAATTTGTATCAAAACTCACCTCATTTTATAGGCTAAATTTAATTACTTCATTAATTTCTGGTAGTACCACTTTGGCGGGATAACCTCGACTTTTAATGGCTTCAGCCATTCTTCTTCTGTTGTCATTGCTACCATGAACAATCCCTATTAACTCTAGTTCACTTAGATTGAATCTTTCTAAAAACTTAAAAGTGTCACTTTCTCCGCTGATATGTCCTGAAAAAACATCCAATTGAGTTACTGTTGCCCCTTTTTTTTGATTCTGGGCATTAATCAATCTTCCTTGATTAACTATCTTTTCTCCTTCAGTTCCTTCCACTTGGTAACAAGTCAAAATTATCCCATTTTTTCTGTTTTTTCCAAAAGCTCCATCAATATAATTTCTGACACGACCAAAACCACACATCCCTCCTCCTGTCAATACAATAGATTTTTTATTGGATTTACCCAAAATATCCGCTAATTTAACAGATTCTTTGTTATCAGCTACTAGCAAGCAATTTCTTAAATTAAATCGGGATTGAGCTTGCTCTAATGTCTGGTAAAAATCTTCATTGTTACCAAATCGCTTAGTCATAAATAATTCCGCTTTATCAATATATATTTCTTCAAATTTTTGAGCCAAGGGCGCATCTTTATAAATTTTGCAACCTTTGGGAATATCGCCCTGATTTTGAGCACGAGCTATCATCTCCGTTATTTCTTGATTTCTTTGTAAGGATAAAATCGGCAAAATCACCGATCCGCCACGACCTAAAATTTCATTAATATTCTCCATAAATAAGCCGTATTTTTCATCAAAAGAAACTGAATGTCTATCAAAACTGGTTGATTCCACCCATAAAGCTTTAATAGGCATTTCACTTGGTCTAGCCTCAACCACTTCACCCCAACCTCCACAAATGGCATTTATTTCCTGTCCAATATCTCCAGAAAATAAAATTCCTCCGACTACTCCTTCTTTTCGAATTAGTATCGACGCCGAACCCGGAATATGACCATTATAAATAAAATTAGTCCTTAAGTTATCATGTTTATTACCGATTTTTACATCTTTTCCAAAATTAATTTCCTTAACATAATTCATTATTCTCTCCACATCTTCACGATTATATAGTTTGTCCCCATTCTTTTGAATTTTTGCCGCATCATCCAATATAACTTGCATTAACTCTTTAGTCATGGTGGTGGTTATTGTTTTCGGTTTTAATCCTCGCTTATGAAACAAAGGCAGTCGGCCTACATGGTCCGCATGGGCATGAGTTAACAAGATTGTATTTACTTCCCTTAAAGCATTTATATCTGTAGCATTTCGACTTTTTCCATTCGGTAATAACACATCATTTTTACCTTGAAACAAACCTGCATCCACAATAATCGTACTTTCTCCATGTCGCAGTCTATGAAGTGACCCTGTAACCAAACCCCCTGCCGCTCCTAACGATTGAATGCTGAATTCTTCACTAAATTCAGCCGATCTACTCATAAAGTATTTGTCATAACATTTTTACAACCACCTCCCAACTATAAAATCATTTTCACTATTCGTCAACCAACAAAATTTTCTTCGCCTTTTCTTCGGTTTTACTCCTTGACTTGATATAGTCTGGGCTGCTATTACTAATTCTATGAAAACAAAAAAGACTACTCTCCCCAAAACTGATAATTTGCAAAACAAAAAAAATGAAGCCATTCGCCTAGCCATGGAACAAATCACCAAAGCCTATGGTGACGGTGCCATTATGAAAATGGGCGAACGTGCTGACATGGACATTGAAGTTGTTCCCACTGGTTCTCTACCTCTTGATATTGCCTTGGGTATCGGCGGTTTACCTCGCGGTCGAATTACTGAAATTTTTGGCCCTGAAGCTTCAGGTAAAACCACCATTTGTCTTCACACCATTGCTGAAGTCCAAAAAATGGGTGGTACTGCCGCTTTTATCGATGCTGAACATGCCTTGGAACCCACTCGGGCCGCCACTATTGGTGTCAATCTGGACAACTTGTTAATTTCCCAACCTGACAACGGTGAACAGGCTTTAGAAATTGTCGAAACTTTAGTCCGTTCCAATGCTATCGATGTGATTGTTGTTGATTCAGTGGCTGCTTTGGTTCCCAAAGCCGAAATTGAAGGTGAAATGGGGGATTCGATGGTAGGTGTTCAGGCCCGCTTAATGTCACAAGCCCTAAGAAAATTAACCGGTGCTATCAATAAATCAAAGTCAGTAGTTATCTTTACCAATCAATTACGCCAAAAAATAGGCATTATGTTTGGTAATCCTGAAACCACCCCCGGAGGTTTAGCCCTTAAATTCTATTCCTCAGTGCGGATTGATGTCAGAAAAATTGCCAATATTAAAACCTCCTCCGGCGAATCGATTGGCTCTCAACACCGTGCCCGCATTGTCAAAAACAAAGTCGCTCCACCTTTCAAAGAAGCTGAGTTTGATATCATGAATACTGAGGGTATTTCTAATACTGGATCTTTGGTAGATTTAGGAGTTACTCATGGTTTTGTCGTCAAATCAGGTGCTTTTTTCAAAATTGGCGATCAAAATCTTCAGGGCCGCGAAGCCGCCAAGAAATATCTCAAAGAAAATCCTAAAATTGCCAAAGATTTAGAACAAAAAATCTGGCAAAAAGTTAAAAGCGACGCTGCTGATGCTAACTCTTCAAAAAATTCTCCCGAGTCGGCGCTCTAAAAACCAGTTTTGGTTGATTTTTAGTAATCGTCTTAAGTTGCCTATTTCCAGTGATGATTATCTCCGTTTTAGTCTGAAAAAAAATCAATCGGTTTCTGAGACACTCTTCGAAGATCTCAAAGCCGCTTCACTTTTTTTTCTGCTTTACAACTACTCCTTGCGCCAGATCGCTCTCTCTCCTAAGATTGACAAAATTTTGTTACCTAAACTAAGGCAAAAACTCTATTTTTATCAAAAAAAATACTCTCTTACAGGCGATTTTTCATTTTTATTGGATCAAATTTTAGACAAGCTCAAAACATTCAATTTACTAAAAGAAGATGATTTTATTGACTATTTGATTAGAAAATATCACCATAAGCCTCAAAATTTTCTTCGTCAAAAATTAGCCCTTTACTCTCTTAAATTACCACCCGACTTTCAAACAGACGAAATTCAACTACTTAGGACTCTTTTAACCCAAAAAAAATATCAAAATCTAAATTGGTCGGACCCAAAGGTTAAAAATAAAGTATTTGCCTCTTTGTATCGAAAAGGTTTTGCCTATAATGACATTAAAATAGCAATTGACGAATTGTTGAAAAAAAGCTAAACTATCAAGACTTAAATTACAAATAATTATAAATTTACACTTTTTACTTTATTTTTTTACAATGAATTTCGGCTTAATTTTTTTTTCTTTCCATTGCTTCGCCGAGTAAATTCTTCTCTCAACTGGTAAAAGGTGTTTGGAGGTACTATGTTTAACTCATTTTTATCGAAGTTTAAGGTTATTTTTGATGTGCCTGAGTCTCCTAAAAAGACTCCCAAGAGTGTTAAAACCCCTCAACCTAAAAAAATAGAGGGTGATGATTACAATCGGGTAGTCTTTAATCCCAAAAAAGCTACTCAGACTGTCGATACATCTCAGGCTCAAGCCCAAGCAAAATCAATCATTGATAATGCTAAAAGAATTGAAACTGAAGCTAAAAACAAGGAAGCTGAAATTCTTCAACGCTTAAGATCTATTGATGACAAGGAAAAATATCTTTTCTCTCGGGAGCAATCTCTTGACTCTCAACATCAGGAACTGAAGAAAAAAACTGAACAAATCGAAGATGTTTACAAAAAACAATTGGAAAAATTAGAAAGTATCTCTGGTTTGGATGTCAACCAAGCCAAACAATTGTTGATGAATAGTGTCGAAAAGAAAATGTCTGCTTGGATTTCTAAAAAAATTGAAGAAAGTCGTGATGATTTAATTACTCGTCAAGAAGAACTATCCAAAGAAATTCTCTCTCAAGCTTTGACTCATGGTGTCACTGATTATGTGGCTGAATACACTGTTTCTACTATTACTCTACCTGATGAAAAAATCAAAGGTAAAATTATTGGCCGTGAAGGTCGCAACATTCGTGCTTTTGAAAAAGCCACCGGTGTCGAAATTGAACTTGACGAAAGTAATGACATTCGGATTTCTTCTTTTGACTCTACCCGCAGGGAAATTGCCCGTCAATCATTGGAAAAACTAATCAAGGATGGCCGTATTCAGCCTGTTAAAATTGAACAAACTGTCGCTCAGACTAAGATGGAAATGGACAAGATTCTCTTAAATGAAGGCAAAAAAATTTGTCAAGAAGTTGGCGTTTACAATTTACCGGTAGATTTACTCAAAGAAATTGGTAAATACAAATTTCGTTATTCCTATGGTCAAAATTTAGCTAAACACACTATTGAAGCTGTTAAAATTGCTACCGCCTTGGCCCATGAATTAAAAGCTGATGTTAACACTGTTAAATTAGGTACTCTGTTTCATGACCTCGGTAAAGTTAATGCTGATCAAGAGGGGACTCATATTGAACTCGGTGTTGATATGCTTCGTCGCTATAAAATGCCTGAAGCGGTGATTAATGCTGTTGCTGAACATCATGAGGACAAACCTTTTTCTTCAGTAGAATCTGTTTTGGTCTATTTGGGTGACGCTGCTTCCGGGGCTCGTCCCGGCGCCCGTTATGAGGTTCACGAAGAATATCTCAAGCGAATGCAAAATATTGAAGAAATTGCCAAAGCTTTTCCTGGTGTCACTTCAGTGGCTGCTTATCAGGCTGGACGTGAAGTTATGGTTATTGTTGAACCTACTATCGTCAATGATGATGAAGCCACCGTCTTAAGTCAAAACATTGCCGAAAAACTCGAAGAAGAAGCTAAATGGGCCGGCCAGATTAAAGTGACTGTAGTTCGAGAATTACGGACTTCTTCGACTGTGGTTGGTAGTAAAGTCAATAAAAATGCGGAAAAAAATGAAGCTTAAGACTTGAAATTTTGCCGAAAGTATCTAATAATGGTAACTGAATTATAAATTCAGAAAACAAATGACCAAAAAAGATCTCATTGAAGTCGTCGCTAGTAAAGCTAAACTTCCCAAGAAAGCTGCCAAGGTTTCCGTTGAAACCTTCTTAAATGAAATTATGAAAGCCCTGGCTGCGGGTGAAGATGTCAAACTCTCTGGTTTTGGTACTTTTAAGACCAAAATGTTCAAACCCAAAACCATCAAAGCTATTAATTCCAAGGAACTTAAAAAGATTGCGGCCCGCCGAATGCCTCGTTATATTCCCGGCACCAAAATCAAAAAGATGGTTAAATAATAATTCTTTTTGAATTCTTAACCTCCCGCCACGGCGGGAGGTTTTGTTTTAATGTTAAAATTGGTTCATGAATGAACGACGTTCTTCTTATAGCAGTGAAGAGTTGGCTGAACGCCTTCCTTATAGTATTAATGCCAATCCAAAACCTACTTTCCCTGAATTACTTGTACCTCCAGATAACCAAGCCGTTGTCCGTTTTTCAGAAGAACACAAAAAAATTTTAAAAAAACACGGTTATCAAATCTTTTCACTTCAAGGTGCTTCACTTAGTGACCTACGTCAAGTCGATTTTATTAAAACTATCAAACCCCCTTTTTCATCTGACTATGAAAATCGGCATCTGCCCCCCACCGAAGTTGCTTTCAATCTTAAAACTGGTTTTCAAGACATTGGTCAGTTTGCTAGTCTTCCTCTCATAACTCAACCCAACAGCTCTTTTTTTATTCCTGATAAAAAACTCAAATTAGGTAAAAGAGAGATTCCTGGTCTTAAAATTATCGTTGCTAATTTATCTATGTATAGCGAATTAGCTTTTCATTACTATCAACATACTGGTTTACCTCTATGGACCAATGAAAATACTTGTCGAACAGGTTATTTGATTACTGTTACTCGTCCTGAGAAACCTAAATTTAATGAATATTACTGCATAGGTGGTCAACCCAGTCGTGACATCCGTCTCAGTATTTATGGTTTTGATAAACCCGTGAAGCATATTGATATGCTTCATCGTCTTCTTTTGGTTGTTCCTGTTAAATTTTTTGCTTTATAAAAATCAAATATGACAAATTTACCCAAACAAAACGAAATTTCTCATGCTTTCACTCGAGCTAAAAGTTTGGCTGATCGGGAAAAGAAAATTTTGCAAGATATAACCCAAAATACAGGTTTTATCCCTGAACGTTTGGTTAATAGAAGTTCCTGGTGGGGTTCATCTAAAGTCGGAGCTGTTCATTATCGCGGTACTTACCAAGGTAAAAATGTTATTTTAAAAATTCAAGGCGTCAAACCTAATATTAGTGAAGCCACCATGATTCAATCTTTTGTCAAAAATAATCATAGTTTAATTATTCGCCCTCCTCATCTTTACCAACACCTTGCCTGGAATTCTGATCAAGAATACGAAGCCTTGATTATGGAAGACATACCCTCTTCTCCTCTAATCACTCTTCC
The DNA here is from genome assembly GCA_022837635.1 of Candidatus Shapirobacteria bacterium. Lineage (GTDB taxonomy): Bacteria > Patescibacteriota > Microgenomatia > UBA12405 > UBA12405 > UBA12158. The sequence continues at coordinate 397,947 of JALHFY010000001.1, read as the reverse complement.
GACTACTCTCTCTCAAGTTGACAATTTTTTTGAAATTTATCATGAATATCGTCAAAATTGTCGACAGCAACCTTGGGTAAAAAAACCAAGTCAAAGTATCTCTGATTCAATTAAAGATAATTTTGTTCGTTGGCGTGAAAGTAGTTTAAAAATTTATCCTACTCATCCTTTTAGACAAAAAGAAGATTTTCAACTTATTGACCAGGCTGTTCAAATTTTATCTCGTGAGTATCAACATATCGACTACGAATTTGTTCATGGTCACTTTTCCTATACCGATCTTTATCAATCTGGTCGGCAAATTATTCTTTTATCCAACCTTTACTGGTCCTGGCGTCCGCCTGGTTACGATACTGTTTTTGCCTATCATTGGTTTATGTATCACCTGCCTCAAGTTTCCGATATTACTCCTGCTCAAATTGAATCACAGCGTCAACTCTGGTTGTCTCATATCAATTCTTTTTCTACCTCAAAAAAACTACTGAATTTAGCCCTTTTAGAACGAGCCGCTGCCGGTCTTAATCTTGATGCCCTCAGTATCGATCCTAAAATAAAAATTTCGCAATACCTGGTCGACAGTACTCGTGATAATTTAAAACAATTACTTCAACAATTCTCCTAAACATTCTGTCTTATCTTTTCCTTGATTTTTTTATAAAAAATACTTTAATTTATCTGATTAATCACACAAAATTTTTCTTTTTTTTAATAAACTTCCTCTTAACAACACTAATTCGACGCTATAATTTTATTGAGATCTTCGTGCTACACTTACAGTATACAACTTAGCTAAACATAACCTTGCAAACGGTAAGTTAGTAAATTAATTCAAAAAATGAATGAAATATTAGCTTCAATTACATCATTTGAACTTTTTATTATCAGATTTATTCTAAAAGTTCTCCTGGTTTTAGAGATAGTCGGAAACCTTCTAATGACACCTTTCAGAAAGAAAAATTATTTAACATTAATATGAAAAAAGAAATTAAAAAGCAATTGATAATTTGGGCTGTTTGTTTAGTGGTCTTTTTGATTAGCTTGTACGTTGGTAGAATTCAAAACGGACCATTTAATGAAAATCTTTCATCAATCAAATATATTGCCTTTGTTTCTCTCTTTGGAAGTATATTAATTGGTACCTTATCTTTTTTATTTTTAATGTATAAGTTTGTTGAATTGAGTATTAGTCAAAGGGAAGATAAAAAGCAAAATAAAGTTAAATCATTTCTAATTTTTTTATTTATCGTTCCAATTTTCCCTCTTTACCTTTTAATTGTTTTAATTAAATCTTTTTTTTACAAAAAACCAAAACTAAAAGATGTTCGATGGTCAGTTTTATTGATTGATGGAATCATTATCGCTCCAGTTTGGTTTTTGGCTTACATTGTTGGTTACAATGTGGCTACAGATGAAATATTTTTAGGAACGCGTTATCAGATAACCACCACTTAATGATATGAATTCAATGGCACCATCATTTCCGGGCGGAAGTATTCATAAATATTACCCTTACAAAAATATTTTCTACAAATTAAACAAGGCCTATCAATTTCAAAGAGGTGATACTGTCGCTTTTTCAAATGAGATTACTAGATCAATGATAACTAAATTGAGTAGACCAAATTATTTTTTCTTCAAAAGAGTTATCGCTTTACCAGGTGATACCATTGAAATTAAAGGTGGTGGTGTCTTCATAAATGATAAATACATTGAAGAACCTTACACTATGGAACCAAATTCAACCTTTTCTCTTCCAGAACAATATCAATGGTCAAAAGATCATGGATTAGAAGGGTTATTTCTTGAGGAGTGTCAAAAAGTCACAGTTCCAGAACATAAACTTTTTGTTCTTGGTGATAATAGAAAGAATAGTGATGATTCAAGAACCATTGGTTTTATAGATTTTGACGATGTTGTTCAATACCTACCTTTTCCTGAACAACAAATAACTTACTACGAAGGTGTAACTCCAATTAATCATAGTGATAAATGGAGAGATACTAGTAAAGATTATGAAAATCTAATCAAACTGAAGAAAGATTTGTGCCCAGTAAAATAATTTGAACTAATTTTTAACCTAATCCCAGAGCCTCTAGTGAAATCACATTCTTGATCAACAGTTAATTATTTCAATATTTTAAAAGTTATGTAGTCAATCTATGGGTGTCAAGAACTATCGTTGTGACTAGACTATACTACCAATTGTATTGGAAAACATGGATAAAGATAACCAAAAAATGATTATTCACGATATAATTGACCATATTAATCATCAAGCTAAAAAATGAGTCTTTCAATCGCCATTGTCGGGCTTCCAAATGTAGGCAAATCAACTCTTTTCAACGCTCTTTTAGGTCGTCAAGTGGCCGATGCCAGTAACTATCCTTTTTGTACCATCGATCCCAATGTTGGTGTCGTTGAAGTGCCTGATGACAAACTACCAGTCCTAGCTGATATCGTTAAAACTGACAAAATTGTCCCCGCTATTGTTGAATTTGTGGATATTGCCGGTTTAGTTAAAGGTGCTTCTACCGGTGAGGGTTTGGGTAATAAATTTTTAACCAATATTCGCGACTGCGATGCCATTTGTCATGTGGTCCGAAACTTTTCTGATCCCAGTATTATCAAAGAGGGGAGTGTTGATCCCCAAGGGGATTTTGAGGTCATTTGTGCTGAACTGATTATCAAAGATTTGGAGAGTCTCGATAAATATTTAGATGCTCATAAAAATAATGCTACTGAAAAAAATACCAAAAAATATGCCCTGGCTTCAAAATTAAAACTTGCCTTAGAACAGGGTAAATTAGCTGTTAATTTAGACTTGGACGAGGATGAGAAAGTTTTATTAAAAGAATTTTTTTTGCTGACTGCTAAACCATATTTTATTGTCGCCAATGTTGATGAAGACACTTACTTAAATATAGATAATTTTCAAACTACTTTGGAAAATATTATTCCAGTTTGCGCTAAAACTGAATTTGAACTCTCCGAGCTTTCTGCTGAAGACAAAATCAATTACTTAAAAGAGTTGGGTATGACTAAATCAGGTTTGGAAAGAGTCATTCAAAAAGCCTATGAAACTCTTGGTCTCCAATCTTTTTACACCGCCGGTGTCAAAGAGGTGAGAGCTTGGACCATTCCCCGGTCAGCTCGCGCTCCTCAGGCTGCCGGTGCCATTCATACTGATTTTGAAAGGGGATTTATTATGGCTGAAATTGTTTCCTATCAAGATTTTGTCGCCCATCAGGGCTGGGAAGGCGCTAAAGCCCAGGGCCTTTTGCGTCATGAGGGTAAAGATTATCAAATGCGCCCTGACGATGTGGTTGAATTCCGTTTTAATGTCTAAAAAAATCCTCATTATCTCCGGTCCCACGGCTACAGGCAAAACCGATTTAGCCATTAAATTGGCAAAAAAGTACAATGGTCTACTGATTTCCGCCGATTCCAGACAAATTTATCAAGGCCTGGATATTGGTACCGGCAAGGACCATCCCCCAGATATCAAAATTCATTTAATTGACATTCTCACTCCTGATCAATCTTTTTCGGTGACTCAATTTCAACAACTTGCTTTTGAAAAAATTCACCTGGCTCATCATCACCATCAATTACCCATTATTGTCGGTGGTACCGGTCACTATATTGATGCTATCGTCAATCCTCAACGTGATACCTACCATCTTAAACCCAAACGCTGTCTTCGTTTCTGCCTCAATAAATTATCACTTAAAAATTTACAAAAAATTTATCAAATCTTAGACAAAAAAAGTTTTGATTCTCTCAACAACTCCGAGAAACACAACCCTCACCGTCTCATTAGAAAAATCGAAATTAAATTATCTTTATTATTCAGTAGAGACGCCCCGCGGGGCGTCTCTACCAATCACCCCAACTATGATATCCTTCATTTCTCTCTCACCGCCCCCACTTCATTTCTCTATCACCGTATCGACCAACGTATTCAAAAACGCCTGTCTTTAGGTCTTTTAGATGAAATCAAAACATTACTCAAAACTTATAAATGGTCTGATCCTGGTCTAAATACTTTGGCTTACAAAGAATTCCGTGATTATTTTACTGTAAGGGCGTCGCTGGCCGACGCCCAACAAAAATGGCGTTTTGACGAGCATGCCTATGCCCGGCGTCAACTTACTTGGTTTAAAAAACGTCCCGAAGTCATTTTTATAGACATTACCCAACCAAAATATTCTTCTCGGATTTTTTCACTGGTTAAAAAATGGTACAATTCGCTATGAAAACTGATTCAGTTCAAAAAGTTGAAATCTCTCATAAAACTATTATTTTTACCGTTTTTTTTCTATTATCACTCCTGTTAGTTTGGCAATTAAGAGGTATTTTTTTACTCCTCTTTATCTGCTATACCTTCATGGAAGGCATTAACCCCGCTATTACTTGGCTGGAAAAAAGAAAGATATCTCGTCCCGTCGCCATTATTTTAGTTTATATTTTAGTGTTTTTATTTATCAGTGCCTGTGTGGCCGGCATTGTACCACCTCTGGTCGAGCAAACCACTAATCTGATTAAAAACCTTCCCGGCATGCTGGATAATATTAATTTTATGGGTCTCGACAGTCAAAATATTTCTTCTCAGCTCCGGCTTTTAGAAACTTTACCGGCTCGAATCAGTAACATCGCTTTAAGTTTTTTTTCCAACCTCTTTTCCTTATTCATTATTTTCGTCATCACTTTCTATCTGCTCATGGAAAGAAAAAATTTTGATAATTATCTGAAAAAAATTTTTGGTCAAAAAAGCCGTAAACCTATTGAGTTTGTCCATAATCTTCGTACTCGTCTCGGTTCCTGGATGGGAGCGGAATTATTTCTAATGCTTTTTATCGGCTTATTGTCTTATGTTGGTTATCTGATTATCGGTGTTAATTATGCCTTGCCTTTGGCTATAGTTGCCGGTTTATTGGAAGCTATTCCCAATATTGGTCCAACCATTGCTTCGATTTTAGCCGGTATTTTCGGTCTAACTGTTTCCCCATTAACGGCTGTTTTAGCTGTTGTTTGGGGTATTGTTATTCAACAAGTAGAGGGTAATTTTATAGTTCCCAAAGTTATGAATCACGCTGTCGGTATTCACCCTCTCATTACCATCCTACTGATTGCCGCCGGTGCTAAATTAGGTGGTGTTATCGGCGCTTTGATCGCTGTTCCTCTCTATTTGGTCGCCCAAAGTGCTTACTTAAGTTTCTTTCAAAATCAGACTTCAAAGAAGTAGATAAGCCGGATTCTGTTTATGGACTATCTATCTATTCTCTCCACCTGAGGCTCTCAAAAGCTAGATACAGGCGCCTCATCTTGAGATTTCCACAGAAAGGAGGCTCGTTTCACCTCGGTACACCGTAGTCCCGCAATCGCGGAACGAAGGCGACCTACTCGTCTCTGTAGCCTTACCCGGAGTTCACACCCCGTCCCCTTCGGGATTTCTTGCTTTTTGTGGTCCGGACTTTCCTACCTTGGTACACCATAGCTTTCGCGACGGCGACCCAGATACAGTCCTTCAACTTCTCTGAAGTTCCCTATTTTAACACAAAAAATCCCCCCGTATAGTGCGGGGGGATTTTTAACAATACTTATTTCAACATAGCTGCATCAGCAGCGGATAAAATCTTGAACATTTTAGTACCGGTTTCTGGATCAATAGCTTCAGCTGCCGGTCTTCCGTTTTTCAAGGTGACTTTTTTGACTTTGGAAACGTCAACCTCGACGGATTTTCTGGATTTTACAGAATAAAATTTAATAGTAGCCATAATTTCTTTTCACCTCCTTTAAATAAACCTAATTAAAGCTAACTCACTTCCAAACATAATACAATCCTAGAAGGATTGCAATAGCTACCAGACTTAAAACAAAGCTCTTTAATAAATCTTTACGTAAATAATGAGCATTATTATCCATAACTACAGTATACACTGCTTCTCTGTTAAACTTATCCTGGATGAACCAGATTGCTCTTATTCTTACTGTTGTTAATTTTTTAGGCTTGATCTATCTCCTTTATCTGATTCTCACTAAATATCGTCATCTTTCTTCTCGAAAAAATGACAATATTTCCGGTATTCAGAAAGTTAATCTGATTAGATTCAACCCTTTTGAAGATATTGGTGGTGACCAAAGTTTTATTCTGGTTCTTTTGGATAAAGATAATTCCGGTCTGCTTTTAACCTCCCTTCATCACCGCTCCTTTAGTCGGATTTATGCCAAACCCATCAAAAACGGTCAGGGAGACAATATTACTTTGTCAAAAGAGGAGAAATCCGCTATATTAAAAACTATTAGTCGTTAATTTTTTATGAACTCTAAAACTGTTAATACCCTTCTTTATTCCGTCACTTTAATTTTAGGCACTTTTGCTGCCTATTGGTTGTTTAATACTTTTCTGCCGGTTAAATCCGCCTCTCCAAATAACCTAGTAGACAATAGCCAACAAATTTCTAGTCAACCGGTTCAAACCGGCTCTTTAATTTTTACCGGTCCCAAAACAGAAGTTTGTCCTATTAATGGGGAAAAATTTACTAAAGAAGAAAAAGATGCTTGGTCTCTTCGTCGACCTCTTTTGGTGATGATTGAAAATCATGCCGATTCTCGGCCACAATCTGGTCTCAACAATGCTGATATTGTTTATGAAGCGGTAGCTGAAGGCGGTATTACCCGTTTTATGGGTGTTTTTTATTGTAATGCCGTCAAAGGTGCTAGTCAGAAGTATGATGTTGGTCCAGTCCGCTCTGCTCGAACCTATTTTCTTGATTTAGCCTCTGAATATGGTGATTATCCTCTTTATGCTCATGTCGGTGGCGCTAACTGTTCTGCCGCCACTCCCGGTGGTCCCTGTACTACCAATGTTAAAGCTCAAGCAATTGAACAAATTACCCGTTATGGTTGGACTAATAAAGGTACCTGGGGTGATTTATCCCAATTTTCCCTCTCTTATAAAGCCTGTCGTCGCGAACCTGACCGTGTCGGTGAAACCCGCGCCACCGAACACACCATGTATTGTTCCACTAAAGAACTTTGGAATGTCGCGGAAAATCGCGGTTTGACCAATATGACTGTCGCCAACAAGAACTCTTGGGATAAAAATTTCAAAAGCTGGTCTTTTACCGCTGAAGATAAATCTTTAGCTTCCAGTCCTTCCACCATTGCTTTTTCTTTTTGGGGTGATAATGCCTATGCAGTTAAATGGAATTACAATTCTGCGACCAATACTTATGAGCGCAGCAACGGTGGCCAAAAAGCCATTGATTTTAATGATCAACAACCTTTGACCGCCAAAAATATTATTATCCAATTTACCAAAGAAAGTCGTTCTGTTGATGAGCATAAGCACAACTTATATGATGTCATCGGTTCCGGTACCGGTCTCTATTTTGGCAACGGCCAAAAACAAGAAATTACTTGGAGTAAATCTACTCGACAATCCCGAACCATCTTTAAGGATAAAGCTACTGGCAAAGAACTCAATCTGGTTCCCGGACGTGTTTGGGTAGAGATTTTACCTATCGGTAACCAAATTAATTATGAAGGTTGAAAGTTCTCTTAATGCTCTATTAACCTCAAAAACCAGAGCCAAACTACTTTCGGTTTTTTTTACCCATGTTCAGGACATTTTTTATGTTCGTCAATTAGTTAGAATTGTTGATGAGGAAATTAATTCAGTTCGTCGAGAACTAGCCAACTTAAAAAAACATAATATTTTACTTTCAGAGCCTCGAAGCAATCGGCTGTACTATCGGGTTAATCCCAAACATCATCTATTTAATAGTCTCCTTTTAATGTCTTATCGAAATTCTGATTTAGCTATTAAATTAAGTAAATCCAAAGCAGTTTTAGCCAGTGTTTCTTTTCTTCTTTGGCAACAAAAAAAACCTGATGCTATTGATTTAATTGTTATTGGTAATTTGCCTCTCAGGGAGGTTGAAGCTGCCGTTTCTGCTGAGGAAAAACGACGCGGTACAGAAATTAATTATATGATTATGGACCAAGCTGAATTAAAAATGCGTCAAAGCAAGCGTGATCCTTTTATTGTTGATTTTTTCCTGGCCGCCCCTCTTGTTATAATAGGTAATCCTGTACTTTTTGATAATTAATCCATGAACAAAGTCAGAAAAGTTATCAAAACTGGCAATAGTCTGGCCCTAACCTTACCTAAAAAAGTTATCAAAAATTTTGGTATCAAAGAAGGGGATATTGCCCAATACAAAATTAAAAGCAGTCAGGCCTCCATCACTTATACTTTTACCGGTCACGCCCGTCAACTTTCTCTCGGTTATGGTGATAAATAAGCGGGTTTTAACCACTTTTTGGATTATTTTAGGATTAACTCTTTTAAGCCTTCTTGTTAATTTACCTCCACAGCATCGACCCTCTTTTTTATCCTCAAAAAATTTGGAGTTACGCTATGGTTTGGATTTGGCTGGAGGAGTTTCTTTACTTTATGATATCGATACTTCGCAGACCAAAAACGAAGATTTACCTCAAGCTTTGGAATCTCTAAAAAGCAATATTGAGCGCCGAGTCAATCTTTTTGGGGTTTCTGAAGCTAATGTTCAATTATCAAAACAAGATAGTCAACACCGCCTCCATATTGAATTACCTGGCTTAACCAATGTTAATGATGCTGTCAATCTTATCGGTCAAACTGCTCAATTAAAATTTTTTGGACTTAAGGATTTACCCAAAGAAGCTTCTGATAGTGCTGTTATTGATGATTATTTGGTTGACACCGGTCTCAATGGTTCTCATTTGGTCAAAGCCACTCCTCAACCCAATCGCAATACTGGTGTTATGGAAGTAGCTCTCGAATTTAATCCCGAAGGGGCCAAATTATTTGAAAAAGCTACTACTGATTTTCTCAATCAACCCATTGCTATTTTTCTTGACGACAATTTAATTTCGGCTCCTAGGGTAGAAGCAGTTATTCCCGATGGTATGGCCGTTATCAATGGTAATTTCGATATTAAAACTGCCAAGACCTTTGCCGCTCAACTCAATGCTGGTGCCCTGCGTTTACCTATTAAAAAGATTCAGGAGCAACATATTGGTGCTACCTTGGGACAGGATACTATTCAAAAAGGAGTTCGGGCTGGCCTGGTTGGCTTGGGTCTAGTCGCCCTCTTTATGATTGGCAACTACGGATTTTTAGGCGTTATCTCCGTTATCAGTTTGATTATTTACAGTCTTTTTACTTTAACTCTTTATCGACTTTTCCATGTTACCTTGACTTTTCCCGGTATTGTTGGCTTTATTTTATCCATAGGTATGGCAGTTGACAGTAATATTTTAATTTTTGAAAGAATGAAAGAAGAAATCCGTGTCGGTAAATCCTGGGACAATGCTATGGAATTAAGTTTTGATCGCGCTTGGAATTCTATTAAAGATGCCAATATTTGTACTATTATCACTGCTTTAATTTTATTTAATCCCTTTAATTGGTCCTTTCTAAACAGTTCCGGTATGGTTCGTGGCTTTGCCGTCACTCTACTTATCGGTGTCTTTTTAGGTATTTTTACTGGTGTCTTTGTCACCCGCAATCTGTTACGTGTTTTAGCTCATAAAAGAAAATGAATATCATGAAATTTCGTCCTCTCTTTGCCTTTATTTCTCTCAGTTTAATCATTGCTTCAATTGTTTCCATTTCTCTTTGGAGGTTTAAGTATTCCATTGATTTTTCCGGTGGTTCCTCTTGGCAAATTTCCTTACCTTCAAACCCCTCAGATTCTCAAATTGAAAAAATTTTTGATGATCACAATTTATCTTTAACCAGTATCATCTCAACTCCACCTAAATATCATCTTAAATTTGAAAATATTACCACCGAACAAAAAGCCGAACTTACCCAATCTTTTAAGCAACTGGACCCGGACTTTTCTGAACTTCAATTTGAAACCCTAGGACCACTTTTAGGTCGTGAACTTCTCAAAAAAACCCTCTATGCCCTAATTTTGTCAGCTGCTGCCTTATTAATTTTTATCGGCACTCGCTTCAAAGATATGAGTTTTGGTCTTTCCGCCGTCTTGGCCATGCTCCATGACACCATCATATTAGTTGGTTCTTTTTCGCTTTTAGGTCACTTTTTTGGGGCTGAGATTGACGCTCTCTTTGTCACCGCTTTGTTGACCACTTTATCCTCTTCCACTCATGACACTGTGGTTACCTTTGACCGTATTCGTGAACTCAAACTTCATCAACAACGTCTTGACTGGGTGGAACTGGCCAATCGTGCCGTCTCTGAAGTCTTGGTCCGTTCCATCAATAATTCTATGACCATTATCTTTATGTTGTGTGCTTTAGTCGTTCTGGGAGCCTCCAGTACTCGCTGGTTTGCCACCGCACTTCTCATTGGAGTTATTTCCGGCACCTATTCCTCAGTCGGCGTTGCCATTCCTTTGATGTTATTAAGTAAAAAAAAGAAATCATGAATGAAAAGCTAAATCTTAGTAATTTTACTGTTAATGAGAACAATCAAATTGTAAAAGATGGTATAGTCTTACCGGTTCGAGAGGGCATCCGAGCCGCTGTTAAATCAGCAGAAATTAAAAAGAAACAGTCAGCAAGATCCAAAAAACAAATGCGTTTCAAAGATGGTTCCTATCTAACCCAACAGCAAGTTATTGATGAAAATTATCAAATTCGTAATAAAATAAGTTAAATTTTTTATGAATTCTATGAAAAATATTCAAAAACGTGTGGATGAATGGTTTCGTCAATATAAAATCAACTATTGGCAACCTTTAGAGATGTTAGCTCGACTGACCGAAGAAAATGGTGAATTGGCTCGAGAAATTAATCATCGATATGGTCCCAAAAAGAAAAAAGTCACCGAAGAACCCCATAATCTTGGTGATGAAATGGCCGACATTATTTTTACTGTAGTCTGTCTAGCTAATGCTTTGGATATTGACTTAGACAAACATTTTGATCGAGTTATGGACAAGTGTTATGGTCGCGATAAAGACCGTTGGAAAAATAATACCTAACCCATCGCCTTTATTTTTTCCAGCAACAATTCTCTTTTATTTAATTTCGGATTTTCTTCAACTTCGGCAAATAATTTATCCAAGATTTCTCCCACTTGTCGGCTTGGTTTGATTTTCAAAATCGTCATCACATCATTGCCGTCTACTTTTAGATCTTTAACTGTAAAAGGTTGTTTTTGTACTTCTACTAATCTTTTCTTAAACAATTCCCAACGCCAACTGCTTTCTTTGGCCCCACTACCCAATCTGTCACTTCTACGCAGGGCTATCATTTCTTCCAAGTATTCCGGAGTGACATTTCTAATAAAACGACGAATGGCTTTATCTGTTTGCATTTCCTCGGTGGTAAACATATGCCATCGCACCAAAATAAACAATTGTTCCAATTCTTTTTTTGACAGTTTTAGTCTCTTACCTATGTTTACCGCTATTCTGGAACCTATTACTTCATGGTTATGAAAAGTTCTCTCGCCATTAATCATTTTCAAACTTTTTGGTTTACCCACATCATGCAATAACACCGCCAACCTGGTTACCGGGTTTTTGCTCTGACAATTATTTAAGGCCTCAATCTCATGATCCCAAACATCATAGACATGATGACCTTTTTGGGCCATCCCCACCCCCGGTAAAAGTTCAGGCATAATTTGAGCCAATAATCCGGAGTTTTTTAACAGTCTCATGCCATCTCCTGGTTTTTTAGACAAGAGTATTTTGAACAATTCGTCACGAATCCTTTCTCCGGCAATTTTGTTAATTAAGGGTGCTTTTTTTTGAATCGCCTCAAAGGTTTTTTCCTCAATTAAAAAACCAATTTGAGACGCAATTCTAATCGCCCTCATCATCCGCAGAGCATCTTCTTCAAATCTTTCTTCTGCCTTACCAACTGTTTTTATTAACTGGTTTTTTAAGTCCTCTTGTCCTTGATGAAAATCTAAAACTTGACCGTCAATATCCATAGCCATGGCATTGATAGTAAAATCTCTTCTTTTCACGTCTTCCTCAATCGTTTTTCCCCAAACTACCTTTTGGGGATGGCGAAAATCGCCGTAATCTGTTTCACTGCGATAAGTCGTAATTTCATAAATATCTTTTTTGGCTCCGACCACACTGACTGTTCCAAACTCGTTTTCATAAAAAGAGTTTTTAGGAAAAATTTTTCTGATTTCTTCCGGAGTTAAATTAGTGGCAAAATCCCAATCTTTAACTTCCCTTTTCAAAAGCCAATCTCTGACCGCTCCTCCCACAATAAAGATTTCCCCATTATTTTGGGAAACTTTTTCCATTATTTTTCTCACCTCAATCGGAAATTCTCTTTTCCTCATATCCAATTTTACCTTAAAAGTAACTTTTTTATTTCCACCGAAAACCCCCGCCGTGGCGGGGGTTTTAATATATTCCAAAAATAACTTAAATTACATTTGGGGTTTTTCGGGACGAGGTAGAGCTTCTTTGACAGCAATATTTCTGCCTTCTTGCTCAGTACCATCAAGAGCTTCCATAGCTGCTTTGGCTTGATCCTCGGTTTCAAATTCCACAAATCCGAAACCTTTGCTCCGGTGAGAGAATTTGTCGAAAACTATATTAGCGGAGACGATATTTCCAAAGGGTGCAAAGACCGCCTTGAGTTGCTCGTCTGTCATGTTGTAGGAAAGATTTCCTACGAAGAGCTTTTTTGCCATTTTTTTTGAATCTTTTCGATTCAGAACCTGAATAATAACTGATCAGAGACTAGGTAATGCTTTCTGATCTCCAAATTATAGCATACAATAGGCTTATGCAAGTCCGGATATCTATCCTCAACCACAGTCTGATTACTCGGAAGACTTCATCAAAATCTATTATCAAACTGCTTTTAAAAAACCGTCATATTGATGACCCTCAAACTTTTCTTAAACCTCCTTTTCCTGAGTTCAAACCACCTTCCAAAAAATTAATTGATTTGGTTAAAAAATATCTTAAAGAGAAAAAAAATATCTTAATTTATGGTGATTACGACGTTGACGGTTTGACTTCCACCGCTCTTCTCTGGCAGACCTTATATCCTCTTTCCTCTAAAGTTTTCCCCTTTATTCCTCATCGAGAAATTGATGGTTATGGTTTTAGAGCCCAGACTTTTTTTAATCTTCAAAAAACAAAAAAAACTAATTTTGATTTATTAATCACTGTCGACAATGGTATTGTCGCCGACAAAGAATTTGCTAAAGTTAAGGCTAAATTTCCCAAACTAAAAATTATTGTCATCGATCATCATTTAGCCGACGGCAAACTCCCTCACGCCAATTTTATTTATCATTCCACCCAAACCTGTGCCGCTGCTCTTTCCTGGTTTTTTTGCCGAGAATTTACTCCTCACCCCTCTCTAGCATTAGCCGCTTTAGGGGTTGTTGCCGACTGTCAACCCTTAGTTGATGTGAATCGTTCTTTGGTAGTTCACGGACTTCATGAGCTCAAAGTTAACCCCTCTCCTGGCCTTAAAAAAATTCTGAATTTAGCTTCTATCAAGGCAGAAAATGTTGGTGTTTACGAGTTAGGTTTTATCATTGGTCCTCGCCTTAACGCCACTGGTCGCCTGGCTAACGCCACCGATTCTCTCAGACTTTTATGTAGTCAAAATCATTTACAGGCCAACAAATATGCCAAAATTTTGGAGGCACACAATCAGACTCGTCAACAACTCCAACGGGAATCTTTGGATATCGCCGACAAAAATATTGACTTGACGCAAAAACTTATTTTCATCAGTGGTGATTTTAATCCCGGTGTTATTGGTCTGATTAGTGGCCGTCTGACTGATAAATATTCTCTGCCTTCAATTATCATTTCGACTCAAAATGAGGTTGCTAAAGGTTCTTGTCGCTCTATTCCAGAGTTAAATATTATCCAAACTCTCCGCCGCTTTTCAAAGTTATTTGTTGATTTGGGCGGTCACCCCGGTGCTGCCGGTTTTTCTATTCTGCCTAAAAATATCCCTCTCTTAAAAAAGAAACTACTTAACTATTTATCTACTTATCTTAAAGATTATTTACCTCAAAAAACCATTGCCGTTGATGCCAAAATGGACTTAAATGCGGTCAATTTGAAAAATATCAAACTAATCAATAATCTGGCCCCCTTTGGTATTGGTAATCCTCAACCTCAATTTTTATTTAAAAATTGTCACATCGATAATATCCGTACTATAGGCAAAAACAATGATCATCTCAAGCTAAAAATTGATGCTTTGGATGCTATTTTTTTCCAACAAGCCGCCAATTTTTCCGATCTTAAAGCAGGGGACTCAATTGATTTTGTAGCCCGATTGGATATCAATGAATGGCAAGGCCGTTCTTTTCCCCAGCTTATTATTCAGACTATTTTGAAGTAAAATAGTACCATGAGAACCTTAATCAAAGACACTGTTAGTCAATTAAATCAGTCAGTAACTATTCGTGGTAGGGTAAATTCTATCAGAAGTTACGGCAAGCTTATTTTTGCTGATATTCGCGACCGCAGCGGTATTATTCAAGTTGTTGGAAACGAAAAATTATCCGAACTCAAGGAAGAATATATAGTTGAAATTACCGGTACTATTAATTCACGTTCTGAAAAATATTTTAATAATAAAATTATCACGGGCAAAATCGAATTAGCTGTCAATGATTTTAAGATTCTAGCCAAATCTCAAGAGTTACCTTTCGATATTCATCAACCCGATTTGAATGTTACTCTCCCAGTTCTTTTGGATTACCGCACTCTTTCTTTCCGTCATCCCAAAGTTAGGGCCATTTTTAAGGTCCAAGAAACCGTCATTAATAGTTTTCGGGAGGCCCTTAAGGCTAAGGATTTTATGGAATTTCAGGCTCCCACCATTATTCCTTCGGTTCCGGAAGGTGGTGCTGAAGTTTTTAAGGTTGATTATTTTGGTCACCAGACTTATTTATCTCAAAGCCCTCAGCTTTATAAATCCCTTTTGGTTAGTGCTTTTGAGAGAGTTTTTTCCGTTAACAAAGTTTTTCGAGCCGAACCTTCTGTTACTACTCGTCATTTAACAGAAGTAGTTAGCTTGGATGCTGAAATGGGTCTAATTGATTCTTGGGAAGAAGTTCGCGATATGACCGAATACACTATCAAATATGTACTAGAAAAAGTTCAGGAAAATTGTAGTGAAGAGCTTAAATTATTCAATGCCACTGTTCCTAAATATACTGACAAAATTCCTAGTGTGAAACTTCGTGAGGCTCAGCAAATTATTTACGAACGCACTGGTCGAGATTGTCGTCAAGAAAAGGATCTTGCCCCCGAAGATGAACGGGAAATTTGTAAATGGGCTGAAGAAAAACATGGTTCCGAGCTTGTTTTTGTCTCCCATTTTCCCACAAAATTTAGACCTTTTTATACTTATCCTGATGATGACAATCCAGAATTTAATCAAGGTTTCGACTTAATTGGTCGAGGAGTTGAATGGCTCACTGGTGGTCGTCGGATTCATGATTACGATACTATTATGGCTCACGTTAAAGAATGGGGGATCAATCCTGATAGTGTAGATTTATATCTTCAGGCTTTCCGTTACGGTATGCCTCCTTTAGGTGGTTTCGCTTTTGGTGCTGAAAGAGTTACTATGCAAATTCTTAACTTAGCTAATATCCGTGAAGCCTCCCTTTTCCCTCGGGATATGGAACGTGTCGATAAAAGACTCCCTAAAATCGAAAAAAAGACCAAAAAATGATTCTCAAAATCCTTAAAAACCCTCATTTTTATTTAGGTTTATTTTTGGCTGTTATTATTTTACTTTTTCTTTGGCCTTCTAGTTATAAATTTTCCCAAAAGTCTATTGCTTTCGATTTTGAACATCCTCCTCAACCGGTTGTTCTCAAAGCTCCTCGTCCTCAACTAAGTACCAACACCTATATTTTAGTTGATGTGGCCACCAACAAAACTCTTATTTCTGCCAATGAACATCAGCGTATTTATCCGGCCTCTACCACTAAATTAGCCACTGCTTTGACCGCCCTTAACACCTATCCTCTAGATGAAATTGTCACTGTGACTCAATCCTATCAAGAAGGTAAAATTATGAACCTCCATCCCGGTGACAAAGTTACTGTCAAGACTCTTATTTCCGGACTCTTAATTTATTCTGCCAATGATGCCGCTTTTACTCTAGCCTCTCATTATTCTCAAGGTTATCAAGCTTTTGTTAATTATATGAATGAACTTACCAAAAAATACGGTCTGAAAAATACTCATTTTACCAATCCTGACGGTATTCATGATCCCTCTCATTATTCTACAGTTTACGATTTAGCTCAACTAGGTCGTCTAGCGGCCCAAAATGATACTATTAGGCAAATTGTCAAAACCACTCAAATCACCCTTACCGACACTACCCGTAGTGTTAATTATCCAATCACCACTACCAATGAATTATTAGGAGTTATTCCCGAAGTTGAAGGTTTTAAGACTGGTTGGACTCCTGAGGGTGGTTCCAGTTTTATTGGTCTTTTGAATCTTGACGGCCACTATCTGATTTCAGTTATCGCTCAAAGTCAGGACAGATTTGCTGATACTCGACTACTCTTGGATTGGGCCAAAAACAATCTTACTTGGCGTAACTATCGCTGACCGCTGGGACATAGCCGACAAAATTGTTTTTATTGTCTCCTTCAAAAACATACACTGGCTGCAAAAATTGCGTTAACGTTACCGGTTCAAAATAAGCCAAGTAAACTTTTCTGATAACTATATCTTGACCATTACCGTCACTGGCTGGCCAATAATTACCGGCTTTTAATTCTTCAAAAGCTTCTTGGACAGTTTTTATAGGATAAGTTGAAGCCGAATTTTCAGCTGTATCTACTTCTACATGTTTATAATTAACTTCTACGATTTTCTTATTATTTACAGTTGATCCAGACACTAGAACTGATACCGGTGACTCCTGAGGGTTAGTACTGACAATAGTAATCCCATCGGCTAGTTTTTCTCTGAAAAAATCTACTCTAACAATATTGGCTTCCGACAAACCTTCCACTCTCTGTAAGCCGTTATAACTAATTTTCCAAAAACTAACTTCCTGAGTTCCATTTTCTAAATCAGAACTTAATTTTTCCGCCCTTTGTAAAAAAGCTCTAGCTTGACTTATTGCTTCTTCACGACTAGGCATTTTTTCCGGATTTTGTAAAAGCTGGTCGGTTAAGTAAGGGTAGCTCATCTTAAAACTACTTTCCAAAACATTCATTTCCAAACTCCGATTTTGCTTATGGTCACTAAATCTATACACACCAGTCGAAACTTGCTGTGCTTCACCAGTAAAATCCATTAAAGCTGCCGTTCTTTTACCGAATTCCAAGGCCATAACTGGACTCTTAGGTCTATAAATTACATAAACATTAGCCTGATCCTTAAACTTAGGAAATTCATCGTTAGGCAATTCAGCTATAAAATTTTTTTTCTGAAATTCTTTTTCAGGAAAGACAATTTTATCCAATACTCCAAAACGAACTGTTGGAGCCACATAAGGAGGATGGGCTTTTTGGTAGGCCTTAATCGCCGCGCCGATTCCTATCCATAAGAGTAAAAATACTCCCATACCTAAACTTCCAAACTTAATTATTTTTCTACTGGCATGTGCCACTTCAGTCAAAGACGACATAAAATATTCTACCTTATTTTAGATGTTAAAATAATGCC
The DNA here is from genome assembly GCA_022837635.1 of Candidatus Shapirobacteria bacterium. GTDB lineage: Bacteria > Patescibacteriota > Microgenomatia > UBA12405 > UBA12405 > UBA12158. Next base: position 380,269 of record JALHFY010000001.1, on the reverse strand, counting down.
ATGTCATCTTTGCCTGCACGTACTCGGATTGCACCTTCACCCACCGGTGAATACCATATTGGTCACATGCGTACCTGTTTGTATAATTATGCTCTAGCCCGTCAAAGTGGTGGTCAATTTATTATTCGTATCGAAGATACCGATCAAAAACGTTTAGTTGTTGGGGCTCAAGACCGAATCTTGCAAGTTATCAAGGATTATGGTTTGTCTTGGGATGAAGGCCCAGATATTGGTGGTCCCTATGCTCCCTACGTTCAAACTCAACGGCTCGATATCTATCAAAAATATATTAAAAAACTTCTTGATCAAGGTCTGGCTTATTATTGTTTTTGCAGTCAAGAACGTCTTGATCATATCCGTGATCAACAGAAAAAATTAAAACAAATTCCTAAATACGACCGTCATTGCTTAAAACTGACTTCTCAAGAAATCAAACAAAAAATTGACAGTGGTCAACCCTATGTCATTCGGATGAAAATGCCCGACAATGAGACTATTCGTTTTACTGATTCCATTCGTGGTCAAATTTCTTTTAACACCCGAGATTTGGATGACCAAGTTTTAATTAAATCCAATGGTATCCCCACCTATCATTTCGCTGCAGTGGTTGATGATATCTTGATGAAAATTACTCACGTTCTTCGTGGTGAAGAATGGATTTCCTCAACTCCTAAACAGATTCTTCTATACAAATATTTAGATGCTCCTTTGCCACAATTTGTCCACCTGACCGTTATCTTGGACCCACGTGGTGGCAAAATGAGTAAACGGAGTGGTTCCGTCGCTGCCCAAGCCTTTTTAGATGAAGGGTATTTACCGGAAGCTATACTAAATTTTTTGATGCTTTTGGGATGGAATCCTGGTACTGACCAAGAATTATTTACCTTGGAAGAGTTTATTAAAGAATTTTCCCTTGACCGTCTTCATAAAAAATCACCGGTCTTTGATCGTAAAAAATTAGATTATTTTAATGGTCTTTATATCCGTCAAAAAAGTGAGCAGGCACTTTTTCCTTACTTCAAAAAATTTTTACCTGCTGCCAATGATGAGCAAATTAAAATTTTAATCCCAGTATTAAAAGAACGTTTAGTTAAATTTAGTGATTTACCCCAAACTCTCAATTTTTTATTTACCGATATAGATTATGATTCGGAACTACTTCTCAAAAAGGGGACTAAACCCGAGGTGGCTGTTGATATGCTTGAGAAAACTAAAATATTATTTATTGATAATTTCTCCGATTTACAGGCTAGATTAATGAATTTAATTCAGGAAAACAATTGGAATGTCGGTGAATATTTTATGGTTCTCCGAGTGGCTATTTGTGGTTCTGTTTTTACCCCGCCTATTGTTGAAATTCTTCCCGCCCTTGGCCTCGACAAAACCCTCCATAAACTGGACATCGCCCTTGACAAATTAAAGTAATTTTTATTACTTTAATTTAGTGAGCCTAATTATTTTTATACTTTGTTTATTTTTTCCATCTAAAATTTTAGCGGCCACTACTGTGTCTATTTTGGATTTTCCTGCCGAGGTTTTGGTTGGCGAAACTTTTCCAATTACTTTCAATGTTACCGCCTCTGACATTGGTACCACCTTTCACTACAAGGCCGTTTCCAATGATAGTGACATTTCTATCTTTCCTGCTTGTGCCCATCGCTATGATAGCTGTCACAATTTAATTATCGGTGAAAATTTTTTAGCTACAGCTTCTGCTTATCTTAAAATCAATCAAGTTCAACCCCAAAATTCTATTAAAATTCGTATCGCCAACCACTTTAAGCACCAGCAAACTTTTGACAGTGATCCGGTAGACATTATTTCTTTAGCTCTACCCAGTATCTCACCTACACCTGAAATTTCCATAATTCCAACCCCAACTCTTTTTGAATCCAAATATCCTCGCATTACCGAAATTATGCCCAATCCCGAAGATGGCTCGGAATGGGTCGAATTTTATAATCCCCATGAGCACAATATTCCCTTAAAAAATCTTTGTATTTTTGATTCATCTCAGCACAAAAAATGCCTGTCAGTCGACATCGACTTGGCACCGCATCAATATTATCAATTTACCTTTTCAGGTTCCTTTCTCAATAATTCTGGCGATTCTGTTCATTTTAATCAAGAGACTATCAGTTACTCCAAAGCGTCCAAAAATCTCTCCTATTCACTCCAAAGTGATGGTAGTTGGTGTTTTGCCCCACCCAGTCCCAGTTTCGGGAATTTTAATTGTCAAGATTTGTCTGTCGAGTCACCAGAATTACCTCCCGTGGATATTATTTTTATCCCCGATAGAATCAGAGCCGGGGATGATTTTAATATTACTTTAAGTCTCCGATCTGCCGATCTCTATTCTATTCGTCTGGTTCACCCTTTTTCTTCCCCTTATTTTGCTTTTAATAATTATCAAAATGATTTTGCCACTGTTAATTTATCTTTATCAGCTTCCCAAAAACTACCCGAAGGTAAATATCCCCTCCTTTTTCATCTTAAAAAAGCCGGTTCCAGTAAAATCTACGATTATCAGCAGGGGACTTTAGAGGTTTTGCCTTTTATTAAAAAAGTTAAAAGTAAAAAAACTACCAGCACCAAAACTAAACTAGCCCCAATTTGTCCAATCTCAACCCCTGCGGTTTTAGGTACACAGTCGGCTATTGCCAGACAAGCTGTTTTTACTCCCAGTTCACCGGATTTCAACACTTTCTCCTGGCTGTTTTTAGCCGCAGGTAGTATCCTATTTCTATCACCGATTCTATTTCCAAAACTCTACTCCGATTAATTCCTGCCCTCATTTGGATGGGAATCATTTTTTATTTCTCTGGTCTGTCTACTACTGGTATCACTCCTCAATTTCTGCCTCGTTTTCTTTTCTTTAAACTATTACATTTAGGGGAATATATTATTTTAGCTTTCTTGCTTTTTTATGCTTTTTTCGATCTTAAACTGAGTTTTATTTGGGCCTATCTATTTGCTCTCAGTGATGAGTTTCATCAAAGTTTTATTGCCGGACGTACCGGTAAATTCACTGATACTCTCTTTGATTTAACCGGTATTTTATTAGGACTTTTATTGGCCACCTTCTTTATTCGCCGACCACCAAAACGTTAATTTGCCTCTTGCATCCTTCCAAATATTAGTATTATTATTTACTTTATATTTGTTATTTTTATTTCTAATTCAAATGAAAAAAATCTTTATACTCCTCTCAGTCTTAGTAGTTATCATCTTTGCCAGTAAATCAGTTAGGGCTTTATTTAGTTCTCAGGCTAAAACCGCTTCCTTAACTTTTACCACCGGTAATGCTGATTTACAAATTAGTGCTGATTCTCAAAATTGGAGCAATACTTTAGCTGTTACCTCTGATCACAGTAATATGAGTTCAGGTTACAGTAGTAATCAAGACTTTTACTTAAGAAACAACAGTCTTTCTCCTATTTCCTTGAAAATCAGTGTTCGTTTGGAAGATTTATCTCCCATTGAAAACGCCTCTGCCTGGCCCATTATTGGAGACAAAATCCATATTACTTTTCAAAAATTAACTGATAACCAGTGGACCAATTTAGCTACCGCCAGTCTGAAAGATTGGCGTGACTCTGCTAAAGATCTTGATACTTTGTCTCAAAATAGCGCTTCCCAGTATCGTTTCCTGGTCACTCTCGATGATGTTGATAATACTCATGCCGGACAGTCTCTCACCAACCTTTCTCTTAAATTTATCGGCCTCCAGTCTCCGTGAAAATCATTCTTACTCTAGTCAGTGTGCTATGTTTATATTTTAATGTTCCGCTTCCTGTTTTCGCTGCCTTTAATTCAACCTCTACTTATCATAATCTCAGTTTTTCCATCGCCGAACAAAATCCACCTCAGTCTGAAATTGAGGAACTACCTTTTCAGGTTAGCAATCAAAATTCTGTTCCTATTACCGTCAAGGCTATCGACGATAGTGGTCTTCAAAAAATTTTTTTATATTACTCTTTTAATTTTGGACCCTGGATTCTTTTTGATGAAGCTCAATCAAGTCAATTTCAATTTAATTTTTCAGCACCTCAAGGTGATGGTTTATATTCTTTTCGTTCCTTAGCCTTGGATATTTATAATAATCTCGAAGACAAAGAAGAAGATTTTTTCAGTCACCAACTTAAATTTGACACTACAGCTCCTACTAGCAATCTAATCATCTTTCCCACCACCCACCACTCCCTTTCTGCAACTCTAGATAAAAACAATCCTTTATTTGCTCAAGATATTTTTCTGCCTCAATCAGTTTCGGCTCATCTGGATTTTTCTTTTCGTTTTCGCAGTCAAGATGTTGCTGAATATAATTTTTTTGATGTTTATTTAACCGATTCTTCCGGTGAAAATATTTTAGAAAAAATTCTCACTTATGGTAATTTAGATAGCAGTAATTTGGATTATGACTCTGGTTGGATTCGCCTTAGTCGCAATCTTAGTCATTTAGCAGGAAGCTTCTTCAAGATTGTTTTTAATCTCACAGACCTAAATCACGATTCCGATACTACTCCTATTTTAGAAATAGCCGATCTTAAAACTCATTTGCTTGATTCCAGGTTACCAACCAATCCCGATTTAAGTCTCTTGACCACTGATCTCGGTTCAGAAATTATTGATTACCCAACTTTACCCCCTCTCGAAGTTGGTGAAAATATCATTTCCATTTCCGCCACTGATTCCGCCGGTAACTCTGAGTTACCACAACATTATCCAATCGTCATTTTACCTGATTTAGTCATTAATAAAGTTGATAAACATGCTTTTACTCTTTTTAATAATTCTCTAACCCAGGTTTTAGATTTATCAAATTTAACCTATTCTCTCAATGGCTCATCCCCATTGACTATAGACAGTACCCAATTATCACCTCTCCAAAGTCTGACTGTGTTTTTTCCAAGTACACAAACAACCGCCAACCTAAAGCTCTTTCAAAATGACAATCTCATTACTTCTTTTGAGGCTAACGATTTGGGTGATTTTTATTGGCAAAGACAATTTTCCGGTTTAGGTCCTTGGTTAAAAATCGCTTCTTTACCGACTGTCAACTTAGAGTCTAGATTGAGTGTCTCCAAAATTACTCTAACTATTTCCGGATTAGCCACCACTCTCGCTGACATGAGTTATACCATTGATTATCAAGATGTTGCTGGAGATCAACAAATTTTTGGACAAATTTTACCCGAGCAAATTGACGAACAAGGTTTTGTTTCCCGAGATTTTTTCCTAGGCACTTGCAGTAGTGGCGGTACCTGTGTTCCCGCCTCTGGCTTGTCAAAAAAATTTATGGTTACCTTTAGTAATCTCGCTCCCCAGGAGTTTAATTTTGAATGATTCTCCTCATCCTCTGCCTCTTTCTAATTTTTACCCAGCCGGTAATGGCCCAGGAATTAATTATTACTGATTTTTATCAAGCCAAAAATATCTATCCGGGCTTTAACGGCCAAAATTCTCTGAAAATTACCAATCCGAAAAATATCGATTGTCCTCTTAGTTTAAGATTGGAACCACTTTCTTCAAATTATTTATCAGATCAAATCAATTTGAGCATTATTGGACGCCATCAAGTTCTCTACGGTGGTAGCTTCAACCAACTGCATCACCAGTCAACTTTTTTAACCACTCTCAAAGCCAAAGAAAGTCTGGATTTACTCTGGCAATTTTCTTTCCCTCGTCAAGCTGACAATCTTTTTCAGAATTCCCATTATCAATCAGATATTATTTTCAATTTTGATTGTAACCAATTTTCACCATCCTCTACAGGTTGTCATCAGTCTATTCCCAGATATACCCCCATTATTACCAAAGTAGTGCCGGGTATCAATTCAGTTACTTTATTTTGGACGGAACCCAACGATACTTTTACTTATTACCTAATCGCCTATAGTCAAGAAGCCCATGCCGCTACCTTTGCCAACCCTAATATTGGTCCCCCTGGTACCACCAGTTACACTATCAACAATTTGGATGCCGGTGTTAAATACTTTTTTAAGATTAAAGTTGGTAATGGTTGTGCCACCGGTTCCTTTTCAGAAATTGTCAGTGCCACTCCTTTGGGTGAAGCTACTTTCAGCACTCCCGCCTCCGGATTTTTAAACTCATCAGTTTTAGGTTTATCCACTATTCCTGATTATTTTCCTGAAGACCAATCTACCTCTGAAGATAAAAAATGTCTGTCAATTATTCCCTTTACCTTTCTTTTAGCACTGATAGTTAATTTATTTTTTATCAAAAAACCAGCTTTTATTTTTCTATCATCACTTTTAGCTCTCGCAATTGATTATTATCTTTCCCGTTTTATTTGTACACCTACCTCTTATATTATCTTTACTCCTATAATTTCTTTTATTATTCCTTTTCTCCTTTCTTTCAAAATCCGATAAATTTAGTTTATACTGAATTTATGAAAGGGTTTTTCTCTTTACTTTTTATTCCTCAAGAAAGGAACAATCATCGGGCTCTTCTTTTACACCCTTCATTTTTAGGTATTATTATTGCCGTTTATCTCCTCAATCAGTCTCTAATCAAGTCTTTAAGCATGCTCAAACCTGGAATTTTAGGTTATTCTTCAGAAATTACTGTCCAAAAGGTTCTTGATCAGACCAATCTGCAAAGACAAAAACTCGGTCTACCACCCTTGAAATATAATGCTTTACTCTCCGAATCTGCAGTTCTTAAAGCCGAAGACATGTTCCAAAATAACTACTGGGCCCACAATTCTCCCGCAGGAAAAAGTCCTTGGGACTTTTTCCAACAAGCCGGTTACCATTACACTGTGGCCGGGGAAAATTTAGCTCGTGATTTTTACGATACTGAGTCGATGTTAAAAGCTTGGATGAACTCTCCAACTCATCGAGATAATATTGTCAATAGTAAATATCAAGAAATCGGTATTGGTGTGGTCAATGGTGTCCTTAATGGTGTTAAAACCACTCTAGTCGTCCAACACTTTGCTACTCCCACTCCTCAACAATCTAAAGTTGCTGAAACCTCACCTGCTCCTCTTCAATCTCAATCCCAAGCTTTAGGTTCTGTCGTTGAAGCTTCTCCTCCAGTCTCTTCTCCTAAAATTAACCCTCTACTTTTAAGCAAAATTTTAGGTACTGTTATTTTTGGGATTATCGTTGTCGTTTTAGTTATCGATTCTTACATTACTCTTAAACAAGGTACCTCCCGTTTTACCGGTTCTTCTGCCGGTCATATTGGCTTTCTGATGGTTATTTTATTATTACTTATTTTTACTCAGCAGGGGAGTATCTTTTAATGATTATTTTCAAAGAAATTAAAAAGCAACCTTTTGATTATCTTCTTTTGTTGGCAGTTTCTCTTTTGACTATAATTTTATTCCTTCTTTTTGGTAATCATGGTCATTCTCATTTTCAACGTCGAGTTCTTTATGCTTTTACTGCTTTTTATTTTATTTGGAGTTTAGTTCATCATAGTCGTCGCCGCGATTTACAATTATCCATTATTGTAGAATATCTCCTTTTAGCTCTCTTGGCCTTGATTATCATTAGCGGGATTTAGATTTTTGCCACTCTTTTATTTTTTTAGGATCTCCTGACAGCAAAACTTCCGGTACTTTTTTACCCTTGTACTCGGCCGGTCGAGTGTATTGAGGATGTTCAATATTTTTTCCTAGAGAAAAACTTTCCACTAAACTTGATTCATCTTTTCCCAAAACTCCTGGAATTAATCGTGAAATTGAATCAATCAATACCATGGCGGGAATTTCTCCACCACTTAAAACATAATCACCAATCGAAATTTCTTCATCAACCAGCTCCGAAATTCTTTCATCAAAACCTTCATAATGTCCACAAATTAACATAATATTTTTTTCCTTTGACAACCTTCGCAGGTCTTTTTGAGTCAGTCTTTTCCCTCTCGCTGACAACAATATTATTCTTGTTTCTTGTTTCTTGTTTCTGGTTTCTTCAATTGCCCTATCCACCACATCCACTCGTATCAGCATCCCTACATCACCTCCATATGGTCGATCATCAACCGAACCATAACTATTCCAAGCCCATTTTCTTAGATTATGGTAATTAATTTTTATTAATTTCTTTTTAACCGCTCTGGCAATAATGCTCTTGCTGAAAACACTCTCAAACATTTCGGGAAACAAGGTTAAAACATCAAATTTCATAGCTTATTTTATCATTGTGCTAATATAAACTTATGAAAAATCAAACTAAAGCTAAAAAAGAAACTGCAGTTATTGTGATTCCTACCTACAATGAAGCCGACAATATTGGCAAAATGATTGAATATTTATGTACTAAAACCTTCCCTAGTTTGGATAAAAAATGGGACATGCATATTTTAGTGGTTGATGATAGTTCTCCTGATGGTACCGGTAAAGTAGTTGAAAAATTATCTCGTAAATACAAAAATGTCCATCTTTATACTAATCCTACTAAAAATGGTATTGGTGCTGCTTACTTAGTTGGTTTTAAGCATGCCATGAACCAACTTAAAGCTGATTTTGTCTTTGAGTTTGATGGTGATTTTCAACATCCTCCAGAGACTATCCCAGTCATGTTAAAAGCTATGGACGAAGGTTATGATTATGTCATTGGTTCTAGAAAAATCAAAGGCGGTTCCAATCCTAAAGGTTGGGGTTTCAAAAGAGTTTTCTTTTCTGAAGTCGGTGGTTTTGTGGCTCGTTTTATCATGTTTTTTCCTTTCAAAAATTTCTTCAAAGTTACTGATCCCACTACCGGTCTGAAAGTCACTCGCGTCAAAGGTTTTGTTGATCAGATGAATCTGGATGCATCCCATTTGTACACCAAAAGTTTTGGTTATAAACTTCAACTCCTTTATGAAACTCTTAAAATGGGTGCCAAATTCAAGGAAATTCCTCTAGAATTCCACGTCCGTAATGCCGGTGAATCTAAAATTGAATCTAAAACCGCCAAAGATATTTTCATGGTGGCTCTCAAAATGCGCTGGTATGACGAACTTACCCAGAAATTTCTCAAATTTGCCGTTGTCGGTGGCATTGGTTTTATTGTTAATATAGTCGGTGGTCGTCTTTTTAAGAATTTCCTCACCCCCCGAATTGCTTCTACCAGTACTGTCAATGGTTTTGCCAATGCTTTAGCTGCTGAACTAGCTATTATTTCCAACTTTACTTGGAATAATCTCTGGACTTTTTCCAAGGAAAAAATTACTGGTAGTTCCCTTCTAGGTAAGTTTTTAACCTTTAATGCTTCTTCCTTAGTTACCGGGATTTTAATTCCCTCTACAGTTATTGCTCTGTTAACTAATCTCTTTGGGGATTATTTCCTTCTCTATCAAGTTATCGCTATTTTTCTTTTAACCATTCCTCTTAATTGGTTTGTCTACAACAAAATCATTTGGAGGAAAAAGTAATGAAGGGGATAATTTTGGCTGGTGGTAAAGCCACCCGACTTCGTCCCTTAACCTTGGTTACCAGTAAACAGTTGTTGCCGGTTTACGACAAACCGATGATTTATTATCCTTTACAGACTTTATTAGATGCCGGCATCAAAGACATTCTGATTATTATTGCTCCCGATTATTCTGGACAATTTTTGAATCTATTAGGCGACGGTTCAGAATTTGGTGCCAGATTTAGTTATATTGTTCAAAAAGAACCTCGCGGTCTATCTGAAGCCTTTATTCTAGGTGAAAAATTTATTGGTGACGATAATGTCACCATGATTTTAGGGGACAATATTTTTCTCAAACAAGATTTTTCTCAAGATATTAAAAACTTCAAAAATGGTGCTTTGGTTTTTGCTAGACAAGTTGAAGATCCTCAACGTTACGGTGTGGTTGAATTTGATAAAAATGGTAAAGTCATTAGTCTCGAAGAAAAACCTGAAAAACCAAAAAGTAATTATGCTGTCGTTGGACTTTATGTTTTTGATAATCGTGTTTCTGCAGCTGCCAAAAATCTTCAACCCTCAGCTCGTGGTGAACTAGAAATTATCGATCTCCAAAAGTTTTATTTAGACAAAAACGAATTGACTGTCAAAATTTTTGACGGCATTTGGGAAGATGCTGGAACCTTTGATTCCTTACTCAGAGTCAGCAATATAGTCGCTCAAACCCAATTGACAAGCTCAAATCCTTAATGCTTTAATACAGTTATGACTAAACTTAATTTTCTCCAACCCATTGAAAACTGGTTAGCCTTGTACTTTGGTAAAAAAGCTCCTGCTATGCCTAAAAACATCAAAGAATTTATCGTTAAGTATGGTCCTTATTTCAGTTTAGTTCTATTGATTTTTGCTTTTCCTGTAATGTTAGCAGCTCTCGGTATTAGTACTTTGTTGACTCCATTTGCTATTTTTGTTGGTTTAGGTTTTTCCGTACTTTCCACTTTAATTGCTATTTTAACTTTTGTTCTTCAAGTTCTTGCCTTACCAGGATTATTCAAACGGACTCAAAAAGCTTGGTATTTTTGTTTTTATGCCTCTTTATTAACCGCCTTAAATAATTTGATCACCTTTAATTTGGGTTCCCTGATTATCAATGGTCTTATCGCCTGGTATGTTCTATTTCAAATTAAGTCTTACTATAAAAACTAAACTTCCACAAAACTAAGAGCATTCACTGAACCGCTTTCCAGCCAGTTATTGCCATGTATCAATAGTAGTTTACTTTTGTTTTTAATCATTTTCGCTTCTTTAAGTTCTTCAAAAATGTCATGATTTTTATCAAAATGTTTGTCAGTAAACTTTTTAAAGTAGGGGGTTACTCCATAAGATAAATTCAATAATTTTGCCACCTCTTCCTGATCAGTAATGGCAATTATATTTTTCTGGAGACGATAATTACTTAATTTCTGCGCTGATCCCCCTGATTTTGTAAAGACCACGACTGCATCTGCAAACTCTGATAAGTCTTTAGCCGATTTAATAATAGTTTCTCCTAAAGTGTCGTTGTCATGTTCAATCTCTTTGATGTCACCGTTTTTCTCACTAAAACCTAAAATTTTACTCATCACTTTAACTGCTTCCGCCGGATGTTCTCCGATTGAAGTTTCTTCTGACAACATCACCGCATCGGCTCCATCAAACAAGGCGTGAGCCACATCAGAAGCCTCCGCTCGAGTCGGTAGGGGATTTTTAGTCATTGATAACAACATCTCCGTGGCTACAATTACCGGTTTGTTGGCTAATCTAGTGGTATCAATAATTCTTCCCTGTAGTGTAGCCAATTCTTCAATCGGAATATTTCTTCCCAAGTCGCCTCTAGCCACCATGACTCCATCTGTCACTTGAATAATTTCTTCCAAATTCTTTAGCGCTGAGACATTTTCAATCTTGGCAATAATCGGTAATTTCCGCCCTTGTCTTTTTAATCTCTCTTTTACTTTCTCAATCTCTGACGCATTTTTAATATACGATACGGCCACCATATCCACATTTTCAAAAATTTCAAAATCAAGTCTGGGAATATCCAAAAGTATCGGCACCTTACCACCACTTACTTTTCTAATATTTCTAATTGCTTTTTGATGCCAACTTTTATCACTATATTTAGTGTTCAATCGACAAACATTCACTCCGTTTTGAATAATTTCATTCAAGACTTTTTCACTTTCCGTCGCCGGCCCCACTGTGGCTATAATTTTACTTTTTCTATTTTGATTCATCTATACCATCATAGCAAAGAAAAATATTCCAAGATTTATTTACTTTATGTTATTTGTTTTGTTACCCCGCATGGATTCGAACCACGATTCTTACGTTCAGAGCGTAATGTCCTACCATTAGACGACGGGGTAAAAATATTGCAGCTTGCCAAACTATATTTTACCTTATCTCTCAATACTTCTCTACTCGTTTTTATTATCTAAGCAAGTGTGTTATTATCAGCCATGAGTACAAATAATAAAGAAATTGCTGCCAATTTAGTTAATTCCAGAGTTGATAGTGAGTATGGTGACCTTGCTAGAGCCCGTCTAGATGACATTTTTGGTTATATGGAGGATCATAATTGCGGTGGTAGCAGTAGTTCTGGCGGTGGGCATCCCTGTGGTCGCGGTGGTAGCAGTAGTTCTGGCGGTGGGCATCCCTGTGGTCGCGGTGGTAGCAGTAGTAGTCACAAATCATGTTAAATAATTTTGTAACATGAGTTACATCGTTGAAGTTTCTGGTCAGACCTTTAATTTATCACCATACGAATGTAGTCCTTCCGATAAAGAATTTCCTTTCTATATAAATATTACTGGTCAATGCAATGGCCGTTGTCAATTTTGTTCGAATGCTGAATTAAACCCGAATGAAACTAGTAATTTAGATCTACCTAAACTTAGGACAATTTTAAGGCAGACATATCCACACATTAGTCGTTTTTCTGTTAGCGGAGGTGAACCTCTAATCAACCCACAGAAGTTTGAAGGACTTTTAGATCTTCTTTCCGAATACAATCGAAGAATAACTATCAACACTAATGGTTCTTTCTTAAAAGATAATATTGACTTATTAAACAAATACATTATCGAATCGATTCAGTTAAGTCGGCACCATTATCTTGATATGAAAAACAATCAAGTTTTTGGAACCAAAACTTTATCAATTGACGATTTACCATTTGTCAAAAACGAATTAAATGCTGATTTAAGAATAAATTGTGTGCTCATGAAAAACTATATAGACAACTCTTCTAAAGTCACTAAGTTTTTAGAATCAGTCAGTGATTCACACATATCTGAAGTTGGTTTTATTTCTATGATGCAAGTTAATCAATATACGAGACAAAATTTTATAGATTATCGTGATTTAGGTCCACTTGATCGTGATAATAGTGATTTTTTCTTGACTCGCCATATGGTTGATGGTGACAGGTGTACCTGTGATAATTATGCTTATATCCCTCAAAATGGTATTCCAATTTTTGTTTATCTGAGATATACAGAAAAATACCACACTAGAGGCCGAAGTCTATTTTTTGATGATACAGGTTTAAAAGAAGGATATTAATAACAGTGTATAATTCTATATATGAAAACTATCGACGAACTAGCTATTGAACTTAAACTCACCCCCGATCAGACCCAAGCGATTAAAAAATATTTTGAAGATTCAGTAATTGAGCTCCTGGCTTCTCTTCAGCAGGATAATCACCAAAGCTTTGAAGAGACCATTAATTCCATTCGCAATACTGACAATTAAACAGCTCTCTGGCTTCAGCCACAGTCGTTTTTTCCCCATGTCCCGGCAATATTTCTATATCATCAGGGAGATCCAAAACCTTACAAATGCTTCTAAAAATCAACCGATTTGAACTGTATTGATGTCTGGTATCACCTCTCATCCCTCCGGCGAAAATCAAATCCCCGTCAAATAAAAATTTATCCGCCAAAATTGATACTCCTCCTGGAGTATGTCCAGGTGTTTTGATAATTTTTATTTTTTGTTTACCCAAACTTAAACTCTCTGTTTTGTCTAAATCAATATCAATTTTCTTAAAATTCGGTACTTGAGTTTTTGCTCCCAAAAAATGATTGGCACTTTCTTGTTGTCTTTCTAATAAAAAGAAATCTTTTTGACTGGCACAAAAAGGCACTTGATAAATTAATTTCAAATCCAATGCCGCTAAATTGTGGTCAAAATGGCCATGAGTTGAAATCACATATTTTAGTTTCAATTGTCTTTTTTCGATTTCTTCAGAAATTGTTTCCGCACTGTCAGCGGCGTCTATCACTACCGCCTCCCGACTTTTACTCTCCCATAATAGGTAGCAATTGGTCTCTAATTCTCCTAAAACCAGTCTTTCATATTCAAACATGACAATTATTATATAATATCCCTGTATGGAAAAAAGTTTTTCACCCAGTAAACGTCTTTTTGTCGGCTCCTTGCCTTATCGTTATACGGAAGGGGAGTTACTTAGTCTTTTTATTCCCTTTGGTAAGGTAGTTTTTGTCAAAATTATGCATAATCGCTGGGGCAAAAGTCGTGGCTTAGCCTTTGTTGAATTTGAAAATTTAGATGAGGCGGTAGCTGCTAAAACTGCCCTACATGGTTATAAATTAGGGGATTTGTCTATTATTGTTGACTATGCTCAACCTGATCCCTTTCTCACTCCTGAGGGTCAAGCTCGCCATCAAGAGGCTCTCGATCGTCATCCAGAGAGACGTGAACGTGAAGAAAAACGTTTTGAAAGAAAAAAAGTCAAATCAAAAGATTTTTCCAAAAAAACTCTTAAAAAACCGACTAGCTTCAAACATCAACGTCAATCGGTCTATAATTCTCGGACTCACCATGCTCGTGTTGGCGCCAAGTTTGCTCGTCGAAATAAAAAGAAATGAAATACTTAGTCACCTTTGCCGGTCCCATCGGCTCTTCCAAATCACCCATTGCTCATTATCTAAGTCATCAATTCAATCTACCCATTCTTTCCAATGATGTTATTAGAACTGAGGTTATTGAAGATTTAAGCTTCCTTGATGAAGAAGAATTTCGCCGCCGTGCTCGGCTCCGTTGTTTAGATTTACTTAAATCAGGCCAAGCCTTTATTTTTGACGCCAGTGTCGATCGTCAATGGCAAAATATCGAGGCCAATATTCAACAATCACAGTATCAAGTTTTTTTAATCAGTCTAGATATTAGTTATCCTTTTTTAAAAAAAATTCATGCTGACAAAAAGTATCATGATACTACTGGTCGTCTTCTGAGCAATTATCAACAACACCAAGATTTTCTTAAACAATTTTCATCTTTGATTTCGGTTTCTATTAATGACGACAACTTTAAGAATCGTCTCTCAATTTCTGCTAACGCTCTCACCCAATGGCTCAAACAACAGCGCTAAAAAATCTTCTCAATGCCAACAAATTTCTTTTAGGTCTGTCTCCTATGGATGGGATTACTGATGCGGCTTTTAGATTAACTCAGACTCAAATTACCAAACCCGATTTAATTTTTACTGAGTTTGTCAGTGCCGAAGGATTGGCTCACAATGCGGTAAAACTCTATGATACTCTCTTATTTTCCCCTCAAGAACGTCCGATAGTAGGGCAATTATTTGGTAAGGATCCTCAATCTTTTTATACTGCTGCGGTAATTCTTTGTCATTTGGGTTTTGATGGTATCGATATTAATTTCGGTTGTCCGGCCAAAACCGTGACTCAACATGGTTCCGGTGCAGCCCTGATTGCTCAACCTCAATTGGCTAGAGACATTATTAATTCTGTTAAAACGGCTATTGATAATTTTGCCGCCAATAAAGTTTCCATAAATAGTCTGAAATTAAAATCAAAGGTCATTGAAGCTATTAATAGAAATCTGCAATATTCAGCACACCAAGGCAAAATTATTCCCACTCTTTCTGTTAAAACTCGCCTCGGTATTGACACTGATGTCAGTCAAAAATGGATTCCTTTTTTACTGAATTTTAATTTGGATTTTTTAACTTTACATGGTCGCACTCTCAAGCAGGGTTACGCCGGTTTAGCTGATTGGCAAGCTATTTCCTGGGCTGGTAAATTAGCCAAATCAGCCGGGGTTTATTTTTTTGGTAATGGTGATATTGACTCAAATAAAAAAGCTTTGGAATATTCACAAAAATATCATCTCCCTGGAGTTTTAATTGGTCGGGCGGCCATGGGTAACCCTTGGGTTTTTACTGGAAAACAGGCTAATTTTACGGAAAAATATCAAGCCATGCTGTTACATGCCCAAAATTTTTCAAAAATTTTCCCTCATCGTCGTTTTGATCCTTTACGTCGTCATTTTCTTTTATATGTTTCCGGACACCCTCGTGCCAAAGCTCTTCGTCAAGAAATTGTTAAGTTGACCTCAATTGAGCAACTTTGTTCTCTTGAAGAAGAAATTCTTAATTGTTAAATTAAACGGTATGGCCAATTCTGATACTTTAATTAATATCGAGAATCTAATTAAAAGTCATGATGATCGACTGCGACTTTTAACTCAGGAACTCAAAACTCAAACTGGAATGCTCTCGGATATCTTAGATAATAACCAAGAATACAAAGATGCTGCCGCTGAAGCCCAAAAAACGACTAAACTTAAAACTCTGGCCAAACAAAAAGTTCTTAAACTACCTGAATCAAGCACCTTAGTTGACAAAATAAAAGATTATCAAGCTCAAATCAAAGAATTAAAAATTGCCCTTTCTGATTATCTGGCTCAGTATGTCACTCTCTCTGGTTCAACTCATATCGAGGCTTCCGATGGCACTCTTAAAACTATTATTTATACTGCCAAATTAGTTAATAAAAAGGATTAATCTATGGCGACTATCACTCTCACTCAAGATAATTTTCAGACCGAAGTTCTTCAGTCTGAATTACCGGTTTTAGTCGATTTTTGGGCACCTTGGTGCGGTCCTTGTCAAATGCTAGGAGCAGTGATTGAAGAATTAGCCAATGAACTTTCCGGTCAAGTTAAAGTCTGTAAATTAAATGTCGACGAAAATTCTTCTTTAGCTTCTCAGTATGGCATTGTTTCAGTTCCTGCCGTCCTAATTTTTAATCAAGGTCAACTAAAAAACACCCTCATTGGTTTTCGTCAAAAACAAGAATACCTTAATGCGCTAAAATAAGCCATGCTAATTGATGAAGCTAGAATTACTATCAAAGGTGGTAACGGTGGTGATGGTCTGGTCCATTTTTATTCTGATGCTTCCCGTCCCAAAGGTGGCCCTGATGGTGGTAAGGGTGGTGATGGCGGCAATCTTTATTTTAAGGCTGTTTCTGATATTAGTCGTCTCAGTCTCTTTCGTTATTCAAAAAAATTTGCCGCTCAAGATGGTCAAAAAGGTGGTCCTAATAATCGTACTGGTCGAAATGGAAAAGATATTACTCTAGAAGTTCCTATTGGCACAATTATATCTTACGATAATGGTACCAGTCATGAGTTAACCACTGTTGGCGAAATTTTTTTAGGCGCCAAAGGTGGTCAAGGTGGTTGGGGTAATTGGCATTTTCGTTCCGCCACCAACCAAACTCCTCAAGAATTTCAACCCGGTCAAAAGGTCAATCCTAAAAATGTTTTTTTACAATTGAAATTAATTGCTGATATAGGTTTTATCGGTTTACCCAATGCTGGTAAAAGTTCTTTACTTAATGAATTAACCTCAGCCAATGTTAAGGTCGCCAACTATCCTTTTACCACTCTGGAACCAAATTTAGGCGTCACCAAGGGTAATAAAGTTATCGCTGATATTCCAGGATTAATTGCAGGAGCTGGTACCGGTAAAGGCTTGGGTATTAAATTTCTAAAACACATTGAAAGAACTAAATTGCTAATTCATTGTCTAGCTGTAGATAATCCTGATCTAAAAGCAGCTTACGATATTGTTCGTCAAGAACTAACTAATTATTCCAGTCATCTTGCTTCTAAAAAAGAAATTTTAATTTTAACCAAATCAGATTTACTTGATTCAGCATCTCTTAAAAAAGCTGAAAAAACCATGAAAGCAAAACTGTCGGTCTCAATTATTGATACCGACAGTCTAAAAAAACTCAACGATTTAATTGCTACTGAATTAGGCTAAAGATTTTCTAATTTTCTCCCAATCTTTTTTCAGATAACCAGCGATTTTAACAGCTGCATTTTTGGTGCTTTTCAAATCATCTCTAAATTCAGCCACCACCTCATCTACTAATTTGCCGTATTTAACCTTATCAATTTTCTCTCCGGCAGTTTTCAAAGAAGCTACCTTACCCATCAGAGAATTCTTAATTTTTTCATATTTAACTCTACTTTCTTCAGAATACTTACCAAAAGCCGCTGTTACCTCTTTTTTTGTTTCCAAAGCTTTGCCTTTAACCTTCAGCGATAGTTCTGCTGCTAAATTTGAAATTTCCTGGCGAGTTTTTTTACCGCTTTGAGGAGCTAATAATAAACCTCCAATCGCACCGGCTACTGCTCCCAAGAGTCCGGCTGCAAACCAATTTCCTTTTCTTTTTGTCATTTGAAAATTTAATTTATAACTATATTTAGTCTAAAACAATGTCTGTTGAGTGTCAATTAAAACTGTTCCATCCAATGTTTATCTACCTTTACCTCCAATTCTAAAAAAATTTTTTTCTGAGTCATTAACTCTAATTCTTTACGAGCGTTGTAACCGATCTCTTTTATTTTTTTACCACCTCTTCCAATAATAATTTTTTTATATCTGTCAGTAGTAGTGACAATATCTGCCTCAATTATAATAATTTTCCCTTTATCCTTAATCTCTTTAACAACTACCTGGATACTATAAGGGATTTCGTCCCTTAAAAAAAGATAAACTTTCTCTCGAATCAATTCAGCTACATATTCTTCTGGACTTGAGTCAATAATCGGCCTATCTACTTGTTGGAGACTATCTATAACAGTCTTACTATCCTTGACAACTTTTGCCGGTAATAGTGAAAAAATTTTATTGACCACTTCTTTAACTCCTTTTTCTTTTAGGGCTGATATCTTGACCCACTCATCAAATTCATCCTCTAAATAATTATAATCCACAAAATGATCTTTACTTCCCACTGCCTTGTCTATTTTGTTATAGACCAAGATTTTTTTGGCCTCACTTTTTCTCACCAGAGCAATTACCTTATTTTCCTCTTCGTTTTTTGGTCGAGAAATGTCAACTACTACCACTAAAACATCGATATTACTTAAAGTTTTTGGCAACTCTAAATTAACTTTTTTTCCAATTAAATCCTCAACTTTTCCCAAAACTCCGGGAGTATCTATAAATAAAATTTTCCCTCTCTCGTCTTCATAAACTGCATTAATATTTTTCCTGGTAGTTTGCGGTAGGGGAGAAGTGATGGCTACTTTTTGTTGTAAAATAGCGTTCAATAAAGTTGATTTGCCCGTATTAGGTCTGCCAATGATGGCGACTATACCGTATTTTTTTTTGTCTGACATCGCTTTATTTTAACCCAAAAATGCTAAATTATCTCTTTGACACTTAGCAGTTAAAATGATAGACTGCTAAATAATGAAAAAAATTCTACCTCTAATCCCTCTGCGTAATGTGGTTTTGTTTCCTTCTGTGGAAACTTCCTTGTTTTTTGGTCGTAAAGAATCCAGCAATTCTTTATTGGAAGCCTATGATAAATACGATCGTTTAGTCATCATTACCGCTCAAAAATCTCCCAATATTGAAAAACCTGAACTTAAAGATGTCTATCAAGTTGGTGTCATTGCTCGGATTGAACATATTTTACAAACTGATGGCAGTCTCCATGCTATTGTCAAAGGCTTATCTCGTATTCATATCACTAATTTTGTTCATACTGATCCTTTTATTCTGGCCGAATGTGATGAATTACCTATAGTCACTGAACCAGTGACTCAAGTTCAAAAATCTGCTGAAGCTCTATTGTCTCAACTTAAAAAAGCCTTCGCCTTGGGTCGCCAGTTTGACCTGCCCGCCATGATGCAATTGTCCACCGGCGTCTCTTCTTCAGATTTAGCCGATCAGGTTATCTTCTCTCTCAATGCTAAAATTCCCCAAAAACAGGCATTATTAGAAACTCTTTCCGTTAGCGATCGATTGACTCGAGCCACAGAGCTTTTGATTGAAGAAATGAAAGTCGCCGACTTGGAGCGCAGTATTGAAGAAAAAACTCAAGCTAAATTCAATAGTGCCATGAAGCGTAGTGTTCTCGAAGAGCGTAAACATCAAATTGAAAAAGAACTTAAAAAATTAGGTCAAGGCGGTGACAGTGAAACTGATGAATTGGCCAAAAAAATCAAAAAAGCTAAAATTCCTCCGACTACCAAGAAAAAATTACTCAAAGAACTTGATCGCTTACAGGAAATGGGACCCATGGCTCCCGAAGCCAGTTATCTTCGAACCTATTTGGAAAGTGTTTTAGAACTACCTTGGGGTAAATATTCTGATGCCACTATTTCTCTGAATAAATCCAAAAAACTATTAGATCGTGATCATTATGGTCTTAAAGATGTTAAAGAGAGAATTCTGGAATACTTGTCTGTCATTAAACTTAAAAATCAACAAAAAGATAAAGATACTAAAATAACCAATATTCTTTGTTTTATCGGTCCTCCGGGTGTTGGCAAAACTTCTCTAGGAAAATCCATTGCCAACGCTTTGGGTCGAAATTTCGTCAGAGCCTCTTTGGGTGGTATTCGAGATGAAGCCGAGATCCGAGGTCACCGTCGCACCTATGTTGGTGCCATGTCCGGTCGTATTGTCAACGGCATTAAAGAAGCCAAGTCCATGAATCCGGTCTTTATGTTAGATGAGGTTGATAAATTAGGCGCCGATTATCGCGGCGATCCCTCCGCTGCCTTACTGGAAGCTCTTGATCCTGAACAAAACAACAGTTTTACTGATCATTATCTCGATTTTCCTCTAGACTTATCTCAAGTTTTTTTCATTCTTACTGGCAATGATGTTTCTACTATTCCTTTTGCCCTTAGAGATCGTCTAGAAATTATCAACTTTTCCGGCTATACCGAGGATGAAAAATATCACATTGCCAAAGATTATTTGATTGACAAGCAACTTAAAGCCAATGGTCTCAAACCTAAACAAATTACTCCTCTCACAGAAGAAACCTTACGTTTCCTGATAGATAAATATACCCGAGAAGCCGGTGTTAGAAGTTTAGATCGCGTCATGGCTTCACTGTTTAGAAAAGTTGCCAAAAAAATTGTCACTAAAAAAACTAACAAAGTTGACCTCAATAATCGAACTTTAATTAAGAAAATGTTAGGACCGGAAAAATTCACTTCTCAACTCAAAGGTAAAAAAGACGAAGTTGGCGTTGCTACTGGTTTAGCCTGGACTGCTGTTGGTGGCGACATTCTCTTTATTGAAGTTAATATCATGCCTGGCAAAGGCCAGTTAATTTTAACCGGAAAACTAGGTTCAGTTATGAAAGAATCGGCCCAAGCTGCCATCTCTTTTGTTCGCAGTCAAGCTCAAAAATGGGGGATTAAAACCAATTTTCATAAAATTGATATTCATATTCATGTGCCTGAGGGGGCTACTCCCAAAGACGGTCCCTCTGCCGGGGTGACCATGACCACTGCTTTAATTTCGGCTCTTAAAAATCAAGCGGTTCCTAGAGATATCGGTATGACCGGAGAAATTACCCTCCGTGGCAATGTCCTGGAAATTGGTGGTCTTAAAGAGAAATCTATTGCCGCTCATCGCGCCGGTCTTAAAACTATTTTTATCCCCACCGACAATAAAAAATCTCTGGTGGATATTCCCAAGGAAGTTAAAAAAGATATTAAATATATCCCTGTTTCCCACTATTTCGAAATTTACAAAAGAATTTTTAAGTAATTACATCTTTTCCACCGTTTCAATTCCCAACAATTCCAATCCTTGCTTCAAAATACTGGCAGTGCTTTCAGTTAAAAAGAGGCGACGACTTTCTTCTTTTTCCCCAATAATTCGGTTTTTAGCATAAAATTCATTATAACTTCTGGCTAAATTCAACAGATATTCCGCCACCACTGACGGCGCAAATCTGTCAGCTGCTTCAATTATTTTTTCCTCAAATTTATAAAACTCCCTCAACAAATTCATCTCCTCCTCATTCCAACTTTGTTTTTTTTGTATCTTGTTTTTTGTATCTTGTTTTTTATTGATAACACTTTTACATCTAGCATAGGTATACTGAAGATAAGGCCCTGAGTTTCCCTCCATACTCATCACTCTTTTCCAATCAAAGACAATATCTTTCTTTGGATCTTGAGCCAAATCATTAAACTTAATCGCGCCGATGGCTACCGCTTTAATCTGCTCTTGACTGTTATTTGGTGCAATTTTTTTCGCCTCTTTTATGGCTCTATCAATCACTTCAGACAAGTGAATTGTTTCACCTTTTCTGGTCGAAAATTTACCACCTTCCCAACGAATCAAACCGTGGGCTACGTGATAAAAATCATTAGTAAAACCCAGTTTCCTGGCGGCTTCAAACAATTGTCGGCAATGCAGGCTTTGATCCGCTCCAATTTCATAAATCATTAAGTCCGGATTCCAAGTTTCAACTCTATACTTAATTGTAGCCAAATCCCTAGTGAAATAAGTAGTGGTACCGTTAGATTTTTCCACCATTGCTGGTGGCATATTTTCAAATTCTATAATTTTAGCCCCCTGACTCTCTTTAATTAAATTTTTATCAACCAACATCTCAACTACCGCTGCCATTTTATCTTCATAAAATGATTCTCCGTAAGCATAATCAATTTTCACTCCTAGTAAATCATAAATCTTATTAAATTCTTTAAGAGAGATTTCTACACATTTTTGCCAAATACTTCTAGCTTCAGCATCTCCTTTTTCTAATCTTAAAAACCAGTTCCTTCCTTCTTCCACCAAACTTTCATCTTTTTTGGCTTCTTGATGAAATTTGACATAGAGTCTTTCTAAATCTTCAACAGTCATTTTATCCACTTCCATTTCGCCCCATTTTTTAATCGCCACAATTAATTTTCCAAACTGAGTTCCCCAATCTCCTAAATGATTATCTCCAATACATTTCCACCCCAAAATTTCATAAAGATTATAAATCGCTTGACCAATATTAGTAGACCGCAAATGTCCAATTCCAAAAGCTTTGGCGATATTGGGAGCACTATAATCAATCACCATGCTTTTATTTTTACCTATCTGAGATAAATCTTTTCTAAATTCTCCATTTTTAATTTTTTTAGCTCTGTCCATCAAAAGCTCTGGATTTAAATATATATTAGTAAAACCACTCACAAACTCCACTTTATCTACCAAATTATTTTTTGTTAATTTAACCTCACTGCCGGTTCTCACCGAAAAATCTCCAAATTTTTTATCAGCTGGATGTTCTAGTCTGCCCTCAATTTTATTTTCCAAAAGCCAATTTTGTATTTTTGTTCTGATCATTAAAATACCTTACTTCCATTTTTCAAATCATTATCTAATAGCAAAATAGACATATCATCTCCGTTTTCAGCTCCAAAAATCATTGCCTGACTCTCTTCCTCCATAATTTTTTTAGGAGGCAAATTAACCACAAATACCGTTTTTTTATTGATAAGGTCCTCTGGTTGATACCATTTTCTAATTCCCGAAAAAACTATTCTTTCTCCTAATTCTTTTCCAAAATCTACTACCATCCTAATCAATTTTTTCGATTCTTCCACTACTTTTGCTTCTTTAATTTCACCAACTCTAAATTCTACTTTAGCAAAGTCATCATAATTTATTAATTTCATAGCTAATTTTAACACTATTCTTGTGTTATTCTTTAATATGACCAATCTAGATACCTCTATTTTCAAATCTTATGATATCCGGGCCATTTATCCTGATCAGGCTGATGAAGCTTTAGCCGAAAAAATCGGTCGAGCTTTTGCTAAATATTTGAATTTTCCCAACCAAGTTCTGGTAGCTCGTGATGGTCGTATTTCTGGTGAATCTATGAAAAATGCTCTAATTACCGGTTTAACTAAAGTTGGTGTCAATGTTTTGGATATTGATTTAGCTTCTACAGATTCTTTTTATTACGCTTGTCAAACTCGCGATCTTCCCGGTGTTTCCGTCACTGCCAGCCACAATCCTAAACAATATACTGGTTTCAAAATGGTTAAAAAAATCCCTGAATTGTTATCAGGTGAAGCCGGTATCAAGGAAATTAAAGAATGGATTTTAAGTGATGATTTACCTGCTGACAGCCCCAATCCCGGCACCGTAAAACAAGAAGACATTAAACAAGAATTTGTTGATTATGTCGCTTCTTTAGTCGATCTCTCTCAAATTAAACCCATGAAAATTGTCGCCGACACTGCCAATGGCATGGTTGGTCCTTTCCTAGAAATCCTCTCCAAAAAAATTCCTCAAGTCGAGTTTATTAAAATGTATTGGGAAGTGGACGGTAATTTCCCCAATCACGGCGGAGACCCACTTTTAGCCGAAAACAGGGAAGAAATTCAAAAGAAAGTCCCTGAAATTAAAGCTGATTTAGGGATTATGTTTGATCCAGATGGTGATCGTTTTTTTGTGATCGATAAAAAAGGTCGTTTTATTTCCGGTGATTTCATGACCGCTATTTTATCCGAATATTTTCTCAAGCGTTATCCTGGTTGTGCCATTGTCTATGATATTCGCGCTTCTAAAGTTGTTCCCGAGACTATCAATAAAAATGGTGGTAAAGCTCTCGCCAACCGTGTTGGTCATACTCATATCAAAGCTCGTATGAAAGCGGAAAATGCCTATTTTGGCGGTGAAGTCTCTGGTCATTACTACTTCAAAGATTTTTTCCTCTGTGATACCGGCTTAACCACCTTTGTCTATCTTCTGGATTTCCTGTCTCATACTTCGGTCCCCTTGGAAGAAATTGTTGACCATATGAGCCAAAAGTACCATATTTCCGGTGAAATTAATTCTACTGTGGCTGATGCCACTGCCGTTTTGAAAAAATTAGAAAACACTTATGGTCCCCAGGCCATAGCCCCCATTGAATACATGGATGGCGTTACCTTTGAAATGGGGGATTGGCGTTTTAATGTTCGTTCTTCCAATACCGAACCTTTACTCCGACTCAATCTTGAGGCCGATTCACCTGAACTAATGGCTACCAAGCGTGACGAAGTTTTGGCTTTAATTCGCTCTTAATTCATGAACAAAAAATACCTAATTTTAGCCATTTTTTTGGCGCTCCTTTTACCTCTGCTAGCCTATTTTTACCTCAGTTCTCAATATAAAAAAATGGTGGTGGTACCCAATCGTCATGAAATTATTACCCCTACTGTGACTCCCACCCCCGATCCTGATCGTTCTTTTTCTATCTTACTTTTAGGTTTCGGTGGTCTTGGCCATGAAGGACCGTTTCTGACTGATTCTATAATTCTCGCCAGAGTTAATCCGAAACTTGAAAGTGTTGATTTAATTTCCATCCCCAGAGATTTGTGGGTTTCTATTCCGATTAGCGATACCGCGACTCACTCCGCTAAAATTAATAGTTTTTATACAGTTGGTCTTGATAATCGTCGTTATCCGGAAAAATACTCTGAGTTTACCGGTCCGGCTGGCGGGGGAGAGTTGGCTAAAAAAACTGTTTCTCAAGTTACCGGTATTATGCCTGATTACTTTATCGCCATTGATTTTACCGCCTTTATTAAAGTTGTTGATAAGCTTGGTGGGATTGATGTCTCAGTGGCTCGCA
Organism: Candidatus Shapirobacteria bacterium; assembly: GCA_022837635.1. Lineage (GTDB taxonomy): Bacteria > Patescibacteriota > Microgenomatia > UBA12405 > UBA12405 > UBA12158. The sequence goes on along the minus strand of JALHFY010000001.1, from coordinate 355,125 downwards.
GTTTTGACGACCCCTATTATCCCATCGAAGTTGGTGTGGGTGATACTTATGACAACTGTGGTAAAAGTGACGAGGAGGTTGCGGCTCTAACTGCCACTATGTCCGGGGAAAAATTAGAAAGAGAATTCCCTTGTCGTTACGAAAATCTTCATTTCGATCGTGGTTTACAACATATGAATGGAGTTACCGCTCTTAAATTTGCCCGTTCCCGTCACTCACCCACCGACGGTGGCGATTTTAACCGCTCCCAGCGTCAAAAATTAGTGATTGAAGCCGTTAAAAATAAAGTCTTATCTCTTAATTTTTTTGGCAAAATTATCCCCGTTGTTAACACTCTCAGTGCCCACATTACCACTGACTTGGATGAAAATAGTATGGAAAAATATCTCCTGAGGGCTCCCGAATTTACTAAATATAAAATCAACTCTCTACCAATCAGTGATCAAAATTTACTTAAAGCTTCAGTCTCTTCCGACCGTCAGTCTATTTTAATCCCCAAGGCAGGCGAGGGGAATTTTGAAGATATTAAACAATATCTAGAACTCCCTTAGTATATAAATACCTGTCATGGTATAAACTATACTTATTACTTTTTAATCAATAAATATGGCTTTTAGTATTAATATGGCCGTGATTACCGGCAATGTTACTCGCGATCCTGAACTTCGTTACACTCCCTCTGGCACTGCTGTTTGCAGTTTTGGGGTGGCTACCAATCATTCCATTAAAAAAGATGATCAATGGACTGATGTTCCCACCTTTCATAATATTGTAGTTTGGGGTAAACAGGCAGAATATATTAGTGGAGTTGTTAAAAAGGGTATGAGAATTTCCTTGACTGGTCGTATTGATAATCGCCAATATGATGCCAAAGATGGTACTAAAAGATATATCAGTGAAATTATTGCCGATACTGTTGTCCCTTTTACCAACAGACCATCTGCCGAAGGATCATCTGAAGAGGCTCCAACAGAAGACAATATTCCACCTGCTGAATCTGAAACTGCAGTTACTGAGGATAAAGTCGAAGATATCGTCATCCCCGACGAAATGCCTTTTTAGTTAGTTCAGGAACCTCTTCATAAATTGACAGACATTCAATGTCTGCGTGTCCTGTTTCTCCACCATGAACTAATCTGGACTCAATAATCGCGGATAACCCAGCAAACTCCAAACTCCCTTCAACATCTATTCTATAAATTTGACCTTTCCAATTGCAAATTTTACAAACCGGTTGAACACCTATTGCTTTTTCTAGTGACATATACCACAGTTATACACCAAACCAGCACAATTTTCAATATTATAGGTTTTTTGTGACCCCACGGGGAATCGAACCCCGGTTAGCAGGATGAGAACCTGCTGTCCTAACCGCTAGACGATGGGGCCATGATGTACAATAGAGTAGATGAATTTTAGCAAATATAAATCCCAAATTCTTTTAACCCTGATTACTTTATGTTGTTCTTTATTTTTTTATCTGGCTTTTTACAAAAATTTACCCCAAAAATTGGCTTTTCCTGAAACCAACTTAGAAACCATTTATGCCAACTATGACGGTCCTAACTACATGATTATCGCCAAGTGTGGTTATAACAAAGATTGTATTCGCTATAACTACTCTTTACCTCTCCCTTTGGAATATTATCCCGCCCATCTTCCCGGTTATCCACTCATTATCAAACTTTTTTCTTTCATCAGTAGCAGTACTCCCAAAGCCCTGCTTCTTTCTTGTGTTTTTGGTTCTGTCTTACTAACTCTTTCCTCTTACTATTTCTTTAAATTGTTTTTCAAGGAAAAAGTGGCTTTTTACACGGCTCTTTTAATGATTTTCTTTCCACCCCGGCTTTTTGTTTTACGTCTGGTCGGCGCTCCCGAAACCTGGTTTTTGAGTTTCATTTTACTCTCCATTTTATTTTTCAAAAAAAAGAAATATTTCATTTCTGCTCTATTGGCTGTTTTAGTCCAACTCTTAAAAAGCCCGGGTATTTTACTTTTTGCCGCCTATGGCCTAGTCGCTTTATTTGAATTTATCAAAACTAAAAAAATCAACTTAAATTATCTTTATTATCTCTTGGTACCACTATCAGCTCTGGGTATTTTTTACCTCTACTATTTACAAATAGGGGACTTTTGGGCCTATTTTAACTCCGGTGACAATATCCACCTGACTCCTTTTCCTTATCAGGTTTTCGTCAGCACTCGCTCTTGGATCAATACCATCTGGCTTGAGGATGTGATTTATATTTTCGCTCTGAGTTTTTTTGCTCTCAAAAAACTTTGGAAAAAATATTCCCGTGATATTGTTTTTATTTTCCCTCTTCTTTTTACCTTGGCTACAGTTATGGTGGCTCATCGTGATGTCAGTCGTTATCTGGCCCCAGTGTATCCTTTTGTCTTTTTAGCCTTTGCTAAGAAAATTACCAAACCCAACAATCGTCTTCTTTTTTATCTGTTAATTCCCGCTGTTATTTTATACGCTATTAATTTTGTTATCGGTAACACCGCTCCCATCAGCAACTGGGGTGCCTATCTTTAAACAGAATTAAGATAGACTTTACCATTCTCTTCAACTACTTTTTCTTCCAAAGCCATCATCGAAATTTTAGTACTTAATTGAACAACATCTACTCCACTTTTTATTGACAATTCGTCCATGGATAAAGCCTCAACTTTTAATTCTTTTAAAATTAAATTTTCTAATGGATCCAGACTTTCAAAAATCACCTCTTGATTTGTTTTTGAAGATTTTTTAAAAATATCTCCACTTTCTGTCACCATTTTAGCCAAATTATTTTTAATCAAATAATTAGTTCCCTCAGCTACACTACAACCAATTTGTCCCGGAATTGCCCACACTTTTTTACCTTGTTCTCTGGCAATTCTAGCTGTCACCAAAGAACCCGATTTTAATCCTGCTTCCACTACCAATATTCCTAAACTTGATAATCCCGACACGATTCTGTTTCTCTGAGGAAAACTCCACAGAGTTGGTTGAAAATCTTTTTCATATTCAGAAATAATTAAACCTTTGTTCTCTAATATCTGCCAGTATAATTTTTCATTTTCTGGAGGTGTCAATACATTCAGACCACCTCCTAAAACTGCAATGGTAATCCCTCCCATTTCCAAAGCACTTAAATGCGATTGAGTGTCTACTCCATACATAAATCCGGAAATTATCGATATTTTTTGAACCGCCAATTCACTGACCATTTTTTTACTTATCTCCTGTCCATATCGACTCATTCTCCGACTACCCACCACCGCCAAACTTTTTTCAAAAATTTTATTGTCCCAATTGCCTCGATAATATAAAAATTCCGGACAATTTTTAATAACTTTTAGTTGTGGTGGAAAATCTTTTTTATCAATCTTTTTAATTTCCCATTTCCTGAAATTATTCATTGCTATTTATTCCAAATTGACATAATGTCTAATTTCCTGAGCTAAAATACAAACCCCGTCAATTCTGTATTTTTCAAAATTTTTCACCACTTCTTTCCTTTGTACCAAGTAACTTTCCGCCACTCTTCTCACTTGAGCCAATTTATTTTTACCTATCATTTCTTCCGGTAGTCCCAGAATATCGTCATGTTTATATTTCACTTCCACAAATACCAACCACTCATTATCAGTCATGATTAAATCAATTTCTCCCAAATCATTTTGAAAATTTTTTTCTACTAAAACATAATTTTTATTTTCCAAATATTTCAACGCCTCCTCCTCACCCTCTTTACCCTTTTTATAATTTTGTGTTTTCATAGAACTTAATCCTCATGTTTAACTCTATATTGCAATGCTTCAGCTACGTGTTTATCTAGAATAATTTCACTGTTATCTAAATCGGCGATCGTTCGAGATACTTTGATTAATCTAAAATAAGTTCTGGCCGATAAATTAAATTTATTTACCGCCATTTTTAATAATATATTGGCCTTGTCATCCAGTTTAGCTAACTCTTTTAAGTGTTTATTTTTCATATCTGCATTACTATAAACACCTTCAATTTTCAAAAATCTCTGTCTTTGTATTTCTCTGGCCGCCACTACTCTTTTTCTAATCTCCTCACTCTTTTCACTTTTAATATTTTCCTTATTAATCATTAGCTGGTTTACATCCACCGCCGGTACTGTTAAATGAATATCAATTCTATCCATAATTGGTCCTGATAATTTTTTCTGGTAATTAGCGATTTGATGTACATTACAGCGACATTCTTTTTTACTGTCACCTAAAAAACCACAAGGACAGGGGTTAGCCGCCGCCACCAACATAAACTGACAGGGAAAGGTTACCGATCCGGCCGCTCGAGAGATGCTCACATAGCCATCTTCCATTGGTTGTCTTAATGCCTCCAAACTGCCTCTGGATAATTCCGGAAATTCATCGATAAACAACACCCCTCGATGAGCCAAAGTTATTTCTCCCGGTCGGGGATTACTGCCTCCACCAATCAATCCAATTTGTGAAGTGGTGTGATGCGGACTTCGAAAAGGTCGCTCTCTGATAATTGACGATCCTGGGGCAATATTGCCGGTAATTGAGTAAATTTTAGTCACCTCTAAACTTTCGGCTTCACTTAATGGTGGTAATATTCCCGGCAATGCCCGTGATAACATTGTTTTCCCGCTTCCCGGTGGACCCATTAGAAAAACATTGTGGCCTCCGGCGGCAGCAATTTCCAAAGCTCTTTTAGCTGAATTTTGTCCCAGTATTTCGGAAAAATCAAACTGTACTCTCATATTTTCCAACAATTCTTCACTCTCAATTTTTTTCAAAGGTCTTATTTTCTTTTCTCCTCTAAAATGAGCAATCACTTCTTTCAGATTGTCCACCGGAAACACCTCGATTCCCTCAACTACCGCGGCTTCATTAGCACACAATCTTGGTACAAAAATTTTTTTCACCCCTTTTTCTTTAGCCAATATGGCCAGTAAAAACACCCCCCGACAATGCCGTAAAGTTCCATCCAGCGACAGTTCTCCAAAAAAATAAACCTTTTCTTCTCCCAAATCAATTTGATTGCTTGAGGACAATATCCCCATAGCAATGGGTAAATCATAACAAGCCCCATCCTTGGGTAAATCTGCCGGTGCTAAATTAACGGTAATTTTGGCCAAAGGAAATTCCATGTCACTGTTAATAATTGCTGTTTTAACTCTTTCCCTGGCTTCCTCCACCGCCTTACTGGCTAAGCCTACAATTGTAAAAGCCGGAAATCCCTTGGCAGCCACATTAACCTCACATTCGATTTCTAGAGCCTGTAAACCTAAATTGGCGACACTTAAAATTTTAGTAAGCATTATTACTTAAATATGAATATTTTTCATACAAAAATCAAGGGTGATTTTTACCCAAACAATACCCGAAAATTTGTTAAAATATAGCTGTGTCTTTTAAATTAGTTTCCACTATGACTCCTGCCGGTGACCAACCGGCAGCTATTGAGGCTCTCAGTCAGGGTCTGGTTCAAGGTAAAAAGAAGCAAACTCTTTTGGGAGTTACCGGTTCCGGTAAAACCTTTACCATTGCCAATGTTATTCAAAAAAGTAATTTACCTACTTTAGTCATCTCTCACAACAAAACCCTGGCCGCTCAACTTTATCAAGAATTCAAAGAACTTTTTCCCGACAACAAAGTTTCTTATTTTGTTTCTTACTATGATTATTATCAACCCGAATCTTATCTGCCAGCCTCCGATACTTATATCGCCAAAGAAGTGGAAATTAACGATTTAATTGACAAGCTCCGTTTAGAAGCCACCTCAAACTTGTTTTCCGGTTCTGATAATATTGTCGTTGCCTCAGTTTCCTGTATTTACAATATCGGTGATCCTCGAGATTTTAGCGGTAAAACCATTAATTTTAAGATTGGTGACACTTGGAACCGGCGCCAACTTTTAGAAGAATTGGTCTCTATTTTTTACACCCGTTCTCAAATGGAATTTGCCCGGGGACAATTTCGTCTTCGCGGTGAAACTTTGGAAATTTGGCCCTCCTATGCCGATTGGATTTTGGTCGTTGAAATGGATACCGTCGGCAAAATCCAAAGTATTTCTGAACGCAATCCTTTTAGCAATCATCAATTTGAACTACAAAACTATCTTTTATTTCCCGGTAAACAATTTGTTGGTGCTTCCGGGCCGAATCTTCAGGAAATTATCAAAAAAATCAAGGCTGATGCTGTTGTTGAATCTAAAGCCTTTGAGGACCGAGGTCAACTTTTAGAGGCGCATCGTCTCCGCCAAAGAGTCGATTATGATATGGAAATGCTGGCAGAAATTGGTTACGTCAATGGTATCGAAAACTATTCTATTTATTTTGAAACAGGTCGTCAAACTGGTGATCCTCCTTACACTCTGATTGATTATTTTCACCATCTGTATGGGGATAATTTCTTAACAGTCATTGACGAGTCTCATGTGACTATTCCCCAGATTGGCGGTATGAGTGTTGGTGACACTGCTCGCAAAAAAACTTTGGTTGACTATGGCTTTCGTCTTAAAAGTGCCTATGACAATCGTCCTCTGCGATGGGAAGAATTTTATGCCCGTATTCCCCAAGCTATCTATGTTTCCGCCACTCCGGCGGAATTTGAAATCAAAGATTCCCAAAATCAAGTGGTTGAACAGATTATCCGTCCTACCGGTCTTCTAGATCCCCCTGTCACCATTCGTCCCAGTCGAGGTCAAATTCCCGATTTAATCGAAGAAATTAAAAAACGAATTGCTAAAAAGGAACGAACTCTGGTTATTACTCTCACTAAAAAAATGTCCGAAGAACTCACTGCTTATCTTTCAAATCCTCAAAAAACAGGCACTCCTCTCAAAGTCGCTTATTTGCATTCAGATATTGATACTCTCAAAAGAACCGAGATTTTGGATCAGCTCAGAGGCGGGGATTTTGATGTCTTAGTGGGTATTAATCTATTACGTGAAGGTTTGGATTTACCCGAAGTTTCATTAGTCGCTATTTTAGATGCCGACTCCCAAGGTTTTTTACGTTCCCGTTCTTCTCTGATTCAAATTATGGGCCGGGCTAGCCGTCATGTCTCCGGTGAAGTCCTTCTTTATGCCGACACTTTGTCTCCGGCCATGAAGTCAGCTATTTCCGAGGTCAATCGTCGTCGTCAGATTCAAATCAAATATAATAAAGAACATAACATTACTCCCCAAAGTATCGTTAAATCAATTCGTCCTCGACTTATCGAAGATACCAAGGCTGATATCGTGGTCACCCCTCTTTTAGATATCGATATTACCTCTCTCACTCCTAATCAACGTAAAGCCCATATCAGTAAATTGAAAAAAGAAATGCGCTCCAGCGCCGCCAACCTCGACTTCGAATCAGCTATTATTATCAGAGATAAGATTAAAGAGATTGAATCTCTCTAAAACCCGAAGACAAACCGAAACTTTTCTTGTATAATTAACAGTTGCTTATGACCGATAAAATTATTGTCAAAGGAGCTAGAGAAAACAATCTTAAAAACCTTTCCTTTGATTTTCCTAAAAATAAATTTGTCGTTTTTACCGGTGTTTCCGGTTCCGGTAAGTCATCCATGGCCTTTGATACTCTCTTTGCCGAAGGCCAACGTCGTTATGTCGAAAGTCTCTCTTCCTATGCTCGGCAATTTTTAGGTAATCTCAAACGTCCGGAAGTTGATCTGATTGAAGGACTGTCACCTTCTATCGCTATCAATCAAAAAGCCATTTCTCACAATCCTCGTTCCACTGTTGGTACTGTCACCGAAATTTATGATTATTTACGCTTGCTTTTTGCCCGTATCGGCCACCCTCACTGTCCTAATTGTGGCCGTGAAGTCATCCCACAAACCAGTAAACAAATTGTTACCCAAATTATCAATACCTTAAAACAGGAATCATCTTCCAGTCCCACCCGTTTTTTAATTTTGTCTCCTTTGATTAGAAATAAAGCCGGAGATTTTAGAGGTTTGGTGGAAAATTTACGCAAACAAGGTTTTAAGTGGATGCGTATTGACGGCAAAATCATTGATCTTTATTCCGATTTTGGTATTGCTAAAAGTAATAAACATAATATCGACGCCGTTTGTGATCGACTCTCGGTTGACAAAAAAACTCTTAAAAACACTGATAATCTTTACAGTCGTCTCATTGATGATGTTGAGTTGGCTCTCAAACTTAGTAATGGTCAAGTTATTATGGCTCTGATCGATGATCCTGGCTTTGATTTTCCCCAGGATCCTAAAAATTACCGAGAGACTCTTTTTTCAGAAAATTTTGCCTGTCCTATTTGTAATATTTCTTTACCTCCCATTGAACCCAGTTTGTTTTCTTTTAATTCACCTCAAGGTGCTTGTCCCGAATGTAAAGGTTTGGGTTCCAAATATCAAATCGACCGCTCCAAATTTCCTGAATGGAAAGCTCGCATGTTGGAAGGTCGTTATTTTACGACTCAAAATGAAACTATTCGTGAAGAACTAGAGTCATTTATGATTAAAGAAGCTTGTCCTCTTTGTCGAGGTGACCGTCTCAACCACGAAGCCCTCTCCATTACTGTTTTAGGTGAAAATATCGCCCAAATCAGTCGCTATTCTATCGAAAAACTTTTTCAATGGATTAAAGTTTTACCTCAGAAATTAGATAGTCCTCAAGAACAAGAAATCCTCACCTCCATCAGTCAGGAAATTTTTTCCCGCCTGGAATTTTTGTTAGCCGTCGGTCTTGATTATCTCAGTTTAAACCGTGAAGCTGGTACCCTTTCCTCAGGCGAATCTCAACGGATTCGCTTAGCTTCCCAAATCGGCACCGGTCTGACCGGTGTGCTTTATATTCTTGATGAACCTACCATTGGTCTTCATTCCCGTGACAATGATCGCCTGATAGCTACGCTACAAAAACTTAAAAATCTGGGTAATACTGTCGTGGTCGTCGAACATGATGAGGATGTCATCAAATCCGCCGATTATATCGTTGATTTTGGTCCCTATGCCGGTAAAGATGGTGGAGAAATAGTCGCTGAGGGTACTCTTGCTCAAATTAAAAATAATCCCAAATCTCTCACCGGCCAATATTTATCCGGTCAGAAAAAAATTAGCTCTGTAGAGATACCTAGTGGTGTGTCTCTACCTCTGTCCAATCAAAAAATTTCCATTACCGGCGCCCGTCAATGGAACTTAAAAAACATCAACGTTGATTTCCCCCTTCATAAATTAATCTCTGTCACCGGTGTTTCCGGTTCTGGTAAATCCACCTTGGTTCACGATACTCTCTATGGTGGTGTTCGCAAAGCCACTCTCGGTTCTTATTACGGCACTATCGGTGACTATGACAAAATTGAAGGCGCTGAATATCTCAGTGATGTGCTTTTAGTTGACCAATCACCCATTGGTCGTACTCCCAGAAGTAATCCCGCCACTTACACTAAAGTTTTCGATGATATCAGAAAACTGATGGCCCAAACTACCGAAGCTCAAATTAGAGGCTTTGGTCCTGGCCGTTTTTCTTTTAATAGCAAAGGTGGTCGTTGCGAAGCTTGCGAAGGTCAAGGACAGATTAAAATTGAAATGCAATTTTTACCGGATATTTATGTCACCTGTGATCAATGTCATGGTAGTCGTTACAAAGATGAGACTTTAGAAGTTGTTTATAAAGGTAAAAATATCGCTGACATTTTGGATATGACCTTTGATGAAGCCGCTGATTTTTTCAAAAATATTAACTCTATCAGCCGACGTATTCGGACAATTCAAGAAGTCGGTCTCGGTTATCTCAAACTTGGTCAACCCAGCAATACTCTCTCCGGCGGAGAATCTCAACGTCTTAAAATCAGTCGGGAATTAGTCAAAAAAATTAATGGTCAGCTCCTTTATATCCTCGATGAACCTACCACCGGTCTTCATTTTTATGATGTTGATAAATTAATCAAAGTTCTTCGAAAATTGGTTGATATGGGTAATAGCGTGGTGGTTATCGAACACAATTTAGAGGTTATTAAAAATAGTGATTGGATTATTGATTTGGGACCTGAAGGTGGTGACCAGGGTGGGGAAGTGGTTGCTGCCGGTACTCCGGAAGCTGTTTCTAAAGTAGCCGAATCTTATACCGGTCAATACTTACGGCGCTATTTTCCCTAAAGGACAAACTTCTCTAATTTCCACCTTTGTATTCCATTCCGTACCCCATTCTTCCAAGACACAGTAATTCTTAAATTGTTTCAACCATTCCTGATAATCTCTTTTAGTTTCATAAATCAAAGCAATTCTATTACCTTTTTTGTCTCTCACCTTATCATAATATTGATTTTGTTCTCGGATATACTCAGGTACTTCCTTCAGACTATAAGAAACCTTGTTTGGCATATAACCATATTTTTTCCTACCATACCACCAATAAATATATTGTTGAGGATACTCATATACTTCCGGGACATAAGAATAAGCTTCAAAACCTTCATCACCTATTCGTTGATAAACCCAATCAATATTTGTTAATAAATTAGCCATATTTTTAGGATCATTACTCAATCTCACCTTTTCAAATACTCCCTGTTCTTGTATTGTTCCCCATAGATTTCTTAAGAAAAATAAAATTATCATGAAAGCGATTATTTTTTTGTTATTAATCCAATTAAAAATGGCGACTCCAACTACAAAACAATACCAAACTCGTAGACTTTCCAAATACCATTCCTTAATCGGATGATGATAGACAATTACATAAAATAACCATGAAAAAATCCAAAAGCACCAGAAATATTTATTTATTTTTTGATATTTTTTAAATAAAAACACCGAGATTAAGGCCAGTATTCCTAAAATTAATCCCAAATTCATTGGTAAGATAAACTGTCCTTCCAACATTTTTCCAAAACTTTCAATATGTGAGACAATCGTCTCTTTTAAGGTTATTTTGTCACCAAGTACTTGGTTGCTACCCGAAAACATTCCCAAAAGCAACTTACTCATTTGAAATTTATTTTTAACTTCCACTGCCACCTGTGGTAAAAACCAAGGTACTACTCCCAGCAAAAATTCCTTACTGTACCTAAATTTACTATTTATAAAAATAATTAATCCTGAAAAGATTAGGGCAATTATGCCAAAAGCCGCTTCAAATTGTAACAGTACACTCGCTGTTAGTCCTAGCCAAAAAACAGCTTTTTTATCTTTTTTTTCAACAAAATTCCACAAAGCTAGATAAAAATAAACACTAATGATAGTGGCACTATGAGCATTCCAAAAATATCTAGTGGTGTCAAAAAGTCGTGGGGCCATTAAATAAATTGTGCTTATTATTGTTCCCAAAACGATATTTCTTTTTCGAAAATATAAAAATATTGCTAATCCTGAAATTAAAAACAAAATTATATTCCAGTTGACTAAAGCTTGCGGACTACCTCCTCCAAACCAGTAAGCCGGTAACATTAGATAATAATAAAAAGGACCTAGTCTCAAACCATTAATTGAAGTTGTCGGTCCCATTACCCATAAATCCTTCAATTCACCCAAAGCTCTAATATCCAACATGTCTCGAGCTTGATCATAGGTAAAAGGAAAATAATTATTTTTAGTTTGCTCAAAACGAAGAATTGCTGAAATCAAAAAAACAATCCCAAAAACTATCGTTAATAATTTATCTTTTCGAGACATAGCTCATTATATAATAGTCTATGTTGGATTTAAAAAATTTACCCAACTCACCGGGTGTTTACATTTATAAAAATCGAGTCGGTGAAATTATTTATGTTGGTAAAGCCATTAACCTTAAAAAAAGAGTCTCTCAATATTTTCTTGGTCGTGATGCTTTAGGCCCTAAAACTCAAAGTCTGGTTTCTCAAATTGATTCTATTGAAACTCATCTTGTTGGTTCTGAAATTGAAGCCCTAATTTTAGAAGCTTCTTTAATTAAAAAACACACTCCTAAATATAATTCTCTTCTAAAAGATAATCGTTCCTACCTTTATATTTGCATTACTAAAGAAAAAATCCCCCGTGTTTTTACGGCTCATTTTAGCAGTCTCCCTCCAAAGGCTGATATCTTTGGTCCCTTTCCAAATGGTTCAGCTGTCCACTCCCTCCTAAAAACTCTTAGAAAAATCTTTCCTTTCAGAAGCCAAGAACGTCACCCTCCTCGTCTCTGTCTTTATTGTCATTTAGGTTTATGTCCTGGTCCTAATCCCGACCCAATTGCTTATCTTCAAAACATTCAAAAAATTAAAAAAATCTTGAATGGTAAATTCACTTCTCTTATCTCTTCTCTTTCCAAAGAAATGAAACAGGCCTCAAAAAATCAAGACTACGAAAACGCTCTTCAGTTACGTCACCAACTTGATGCTCTCACCTATATCACTTCTGGTTGGCATAATCTCAAATCGATGTTTGAAAATATAAACTTAAGTGATGACAAAAACTCTCAAGCTATTAACGAATTGGAAACTGTCCTCAAGCCTTATCTTAATATTGATAAAATCAAACGTTTTGAAGTTTATGATATCTCACAACTAGGTAATAAATATTTTGTCGGTGCTATGGTTGTTTGGCAACATGGTCATATTGATAAAAGTCAATATAGAAAATTCAAAATTAAAAGTAAACAAATCGCTGATGATCAATTTATGCTTCGGGAGGTAGTTTCTCGTCGTCTTCGTCATCTTGAATGGCCTCTACCAGATCTCATTGTCGTTGATGGCGGTAAAGCCCAGGTCTCTTCGGTGGCTACCATTACTGACATTCCCCTTATTGGTTTGGCTAAAAAATTTGAAACCATAGTTTTAAGACATAAAAATAACTGGTTAGAATTTAATTTACCCCAAAATTCCTCCGCTCTACTCTTGCTTGAAAACTTACGCAACGAAGCTCATCGTTTTGCTAACGCTTATCGTAAAAAACTCATGCAGTCATTTTCTTAATGTGTTCCTTGGCCCAGCGAGTGGTGACTAATTCTAACCAATTTTTTCTCACATTGATTTTATTATTAGTTATAATTTCAACCACATCTCCACTGGCTAGAACTGTTGATATTTTCCCCATTTTGTGATTAATTTTTGCTCCCATACAATGATCACCAATCTCTGTATGAATTCTATAAGCAAAATCCAAAGCCGTGGCTCCTTTTGGGAGTTGGATAATATCTCCTTTAGGTGTCGAGACATAGATGAAATTACTTAAAACCTTTATCTTGTAGGTATTTACATTTTTATCATTTTGCTGCCAATTAATTAGTTCTTTAACCCACTCATAACCCTTACCACTTTGTTTTTTATCACGCATTTTATAAGCAATATGAGAGGCTGGACCGAACTCATTGAATTCATGCATCTTAAAAGTTCTGATTTGGACCTCAAGAGTTGTCTTTCCTTTCCAGTTTAGAGTTGTCTGTAGAGACCGATAACCGTTTGGTTTTGGATCAGAAATATAATCGTTAAATTCTTCTGATAGATACTTATATTTGGCATGCAGTAATCCCAAGACATTATAACAATCGGCTATAGATTCAGTTAAAATTCTAATCCCAACTCGGTCTTTAACCCTATCCTCACCTTTACTTTTTATCTTCAGATAAGTACTATATAAACTTTTGATTCTCCCTTGTATTTCATATTTATCAATATTATTAATTTTAAGCATTTCCTCAATTTCATTTCTAACCAGTGCCAAGGCCTTAACTTCATCATTTTTTCTGGATTCAATTAATTTTTCCATTTTCTCAGCCATTTCTGGATTAATAGCCTTAAAAGCAATATCATCCAATTTCCTCTTAAAAAAGTGCAAACCTACATATTCAGCAATCGGTGAATATATTCCCAGAACCCTTTGGGCAAAGTCTTTTTGTTCTTCCCTTGACAGTCCGTCAATAGTTAAGCCATCATGAAGCTTGTCGCTTAAGCGGATTATCAATACTCGGACATCATCGACTGATGAAAATAAAAACCTTCTAAAAATTTCCACATTATCTTTTTGAACCTCCACTCCACCTGTTTTTTTTCTAACCTCAGTTAATCCATCTACCAATAGAGCCACCTCATCACCAAATTCCTCGGCAATTTTTTCCAGTTCTATCTCATAGGCTGCTGACTCATGTAACAGTGCTGCAATTACTGCCTCTTCACCGACCTTTAACTGTGCCACTAATTTTGCCATCCAAGTAGGATGTGACAAATATAACTCTCCTGAATTCCTTTTTTCCTCCTTATAAAAATTTTTAGCCATGTCATAGGCTTTCTTTATCTTTTCTTGGTCATACCCATTCTGACTAACAACCTCTGCCAAAGTTGGCCAAAAATCTACTTCTTTCCGATTAAGACTTAAATCTAGCACCATATCAAATTGCTTCCGCCAAGACCAATAATCTATTCCAATCAGTACCGATTGGCCAACAAGTCTGTAAAATCAAGACTTCCCTGTTTGGATCACTATAGGTTAAAAAATCCAAAATATCTGGTTTAATTACCTTTTTCTCATAAACACGATAATTTTTATAATCACCGTGATAATTAATTACAATTTGATCATCAACTTCTAATTTACCCAAGAGATAGAAAACTGCATTATTCCTGACGCTACTTGGATTGGCATTGGTTGAATGGGCAAAAATATAAGTTGATCGCCCAACTCCACTTCCCGGTGGAAAAGAACCACTGGCTTGAGCCACTACATTTTCTTTTAAGACTCGATTGTATTCAGCTTGATCAAAAGGGGAGACATCCTCTCTCACCTCCGCTTCTGCTTGTATTTTAGGGATTATTACTTTGTAAGTTGTGTCTATAGGTGCTTCCGGAACTAATGTTGGTACCACGACCACCTCCACTTCTTTATCTTTATTTATTTCATAATGACCAATAGCTTTTATCAATGGAGCATACAGATAGACACCATAAACCAAAGCACTTAAAAACAAAAGATTAGCAATATAAAAAGGTAGTCGTCGCCCCATCTTGGGGTTATGAAAAATTAGGCCTTCACCTTTTTTTATCCTAACCTGACGCTTTTTTGGAACAAATCTAAAAAAATTAAACACTTTTATTTGACAAAAATTATTCCCTAGTTTAACATAGGGACCTGAAACTGATATGTCCAAAAATCAATTGACCAAAGAAGGTCTCAAGCAAATTCAAGACGATCTTTTAGATTTCAAGAAAAAAGCCGATCATTTAATTACCCAAATAGAGGAAGTTGCTCAACCCGATGAATCGGGAGAAGATTCTTTGGCTTCTCAACTCAAGGTTGAATTGGAAGTAGTCAACAGCAAAATTGCTTCCCTTGAAGAAGTTCTGGAAAACTACGAAATTATTACCACTAAAAAAAGCTCCAAAACGATTCAAGTCGGTTCTAAAGTTAAAACTAAAATTATCGGTAACGGCGAAAGAACTTTCTATATTGTCGGTGAGTTTGAAGCTGATCCCTCTCAGAATAAAATTTCCTCTAGTTCACCTCTAGGTCTTGCCATGATTGGTAAAAAAGCCAAAGACGAGTTTGTTATTGATGCTCCTGGCGGTAAAGTTACCTACAAAATCATCAGCATTGTCTGATAAAACCTGATAAAATAGGTCATGTCTGATCTTACTACTCAACGCCGTCAAAAACTTCAAAAAATTTATGATTTAGGTCTTGACGCCTATCCTCAACCCAATCTCTCTCAAAAAGATTCCAGTTTACAAGCCAAAAAGAAACTTGGTCGGAAAGCTACTGTGGCCGGTCGTCTGATGTTGCTTCGCGGTCATGGCAAAATTCTTTTTGCCGATCTTGTCGATAGAGAAGGCAAAATCCAACTTTTTTTTGAAGCCAATACTTTGGGTGAAAAAATGGATTTAGTCAAACTCTTAGATTTGGGCGATATTATTTCGGCTCAAGGTGAAGTTTTTAAGACCCAAGCTGGAGAAATTACTATCAGAGTTAGTGATTTTGTCATCTTAGCCAAAAACCTCCGTCCTCTACCTGAAAAATGGCATGGTCTGACTGATATCGAAGAACGCTACCGTCAGCGTTATGTTGATTTGATTGTTAACCCCGAAAGTCGAGAAGTATTTTTAACTAGAAGTAAAATAGTTGAAACCTTGCGTCAATTTTTGATAAAAGAAGGTTTTCTGGAAGTCGAGACACCGATTTTACAACCTATCTACGGTGGTGCTTCCGCTAAACCCTTTATCACTAAACACAATGAATTAAATCAAAACATGTATCTGCGTATCAGCAATGAACTTTATCTCAAAAGATTAATTGTCGGCGGTCTAGAAAAAGTCTTTGAGTTTGCCAGAGACTTTAGGAACGAAAGTGTTTCTCGTTTTCACAATCCGGAATTTACTCAATTGGAATTTTACTGGGCCTATGTGGATTACGAAGTTTTAATGAAGTTTACTGAAAAGATGTTGGTACATTTAATTAAAAGCATCAAAGGTAAACTAAAATTCACTTTTAATGGTAAAACTATTAATTTTAAGACTCCATTGCCACGATTGACTTTTCGAGATGCTATCTTGAACAAAGTTGGGGTTGACATTGATCAGATTAAAACCGAATCCGAGTTCAAAAAAACCTTAAAGCAGCACCATCTGCGCCTTGATCTTACCGGCGTTATTGGCTTAGGTGCTTGTTTTGATGCTCTTTACAAGGAATATGTTCGTCCTTATTTAGAAGGACCATTGTTTTTAATTGATTATCCAGCTGAAATGATTGCTTTAGCCAAGAGAAAAGCTGACAATCCCGAAAAAATCGCCTCCTTCCAGTTAATAATCCACGGCGCTGAACTGCTTAAAGCTTATAATGAAGTAAACGATCCTGCTAATCAAAAAGCTCGCTGGTTAGAAGAAGAAAAGTTAGGTAAGAAAGGAGATCAAACCGCTATGAAATTAGATCATGATTACATTCGTGCTCTTGAGTATGGTATGCCTCCCACCGCCGGCTGGGGGATGGGTATTGATCGAATCACCCAATTTCTCACCGACTCTCCCACCATCAAAGACGTCATCTTATTTCCTTCAATGAGAAATGAATAATAAAGAAATTTATCATCTCTCTGTTAAATTTATTCCCAATTCCACTGTTACCCTTGAAGGTATACGTGACACTCTTATTTCCTTAGGTACGGGTATTAGTTTAGAAATTAAACCCGAATCTTGTGAACTACAAATTGATGTTCCTACTGATAAACGTTTTTCCACCATCGATTTTTTAATGGAAATTGCCACCTTAAAAACTGCTGTTATGGAAAATTTAAGTACTAAATAAATTGTCATCTTTGCGGAAAATAGCCGCTGATATAAACTTATAAGCTTTTTTCTCTTCAGAAGCTTTTCTAATTTTTTGACCTATAGATAGGTCAAAACAAAGATTAAATTTTTCTATTATATACATTTTATCTATTTTGATACACTTATATACGGTAAAACTTGCGGAGAAAAAGCTTCTTTTTCATGCTAAAATAGCGACATCTAAATGATTGACATTAACCTCATCCGCACTCAATCCGAACTGGTTAAAACTGCTCTTAAAAACCGCCAAATAAATGTTTCTATTTTAGACAAAGTTCAAAAACTGGATACCGACTATCGTCAAATCTTAACTCAAGTTGAAACTCTCCGCTCCGAACAAAATAAAATTACTAAAGACATTAAAGGCAAACCTACCTCTGAACAATTGGCAGCCGCTAAAACTATCAAAGATCAACTTAAGGACTTAGAAACTGCTCTTAAAGATTCTCAAGATAAACTCAATCTGGCTCTCGAAGAAATTCCCAACCTTCCCGCTGATGATGTTCCTGTTGGCAAAGATGATTCCGACAACGAAGTTATCAAAACTGTCGGCACTAAACCGGAATTTGATTTTACTCCCTTAGATCATCAAGATTTAGGGGAAAAATTAGATATTATTGACACTAAAAAAGCGGCTGAAGTTTCCGGCTCCCGTTTTGGTTACTACAAAAATGAACTGGTCATTTTAGAAATGTCTCTCATGAGCTATGCTGTCAAAAAACTCCAACAGAAAGGTTTTCATCCGATGTTACCGCCTCTGATGATTAAGTCTCAAAGTGAATGGGCTTGTGGTTATACCAGCAACAAAAATCTTTTTGGCGCTTATTACTCTTTACCTGAAGATGATTTAGTTTTTATCAGTAGTTCCGAGCATTCTGTTGTTCCTTATCACATGAACGAAACTCTTAATCCCGATATTTTTCCCATAAAATACGTCAATTTTTCACCATGTTTTCGACGCGAATCCGGTACCTACGGCAAGGACATGAAAGGCATGCTCCGAGTCCATCATTTCAACAAGGTTGAAATGAATGTTTTTACCTTACCTGACTATAAAATTTCCGACGCCATGTGTTTAGAGATGTTGGCTATAGAAGAAGAAATTCTGAATGAACTCGGTCTCCATTATCAGGTTATGAAATGTTCCACTGGTGATTTGCCTCAACCCAACCGTCGCATGTATGACATCAACACCTGGTTTCCCGGTCAAAATGCCTACAAAGAAACCAGTTCTTGCAGTAATTGTGGCGATTATCAAGCCCGTCGTTTGAATACTAAAGTCAAAATTAACAATCAAAATGAATATGTTCACATTCTCAATGCCACTGTCGTCAATGATCGTTTAATGCTGGCTATTGTGGAAAATTACCAACAAAAAGACGGCAGTATTAATATTCCTGAGGTACTTTGGCCCCACACCGGTTTCAAAGTTATCTCCCCTAAGTTGTAGAGGAGCCACCACCCCGATGGCCGATAAAAATCGGTCCATCGGGGGGCTTTGCTGTACAATATAAAGGCTATGCTTAAACTCTTTAAAAATCTCTTTGACGACAATCAACGGCGACTAGGTAGTTTTAAATCTTTAATTGCTAAAATTAACGCTTTTGAACCTGAAATTAAAAAACTTTCTGATAAAAAACTCAAAGATAAAACTGCTGAATTTAAGGAAAAATTAAAAAAAGGAGACTCTCTGGATGATCTTTTACCCGAAGCTTTTGCTGTCGTTCGAGAGGCCATTTTTAGAACTGTGGGCGAGCGAGCTTATGATGTCCAACTTATGGCCGCTATCGCTCTGCACCAGGGAGCCATTGCTGAGCAGCGCACTGGCGAAGGAAAAACCCATTCAGTTATTTTTCCAGCCTACTTAAATGCTCTTACCGGTCGTGGTGTTCATGTGGTTACTCCTAATGATTACCTGACTCGAGTCGGTGCTGGTTGGTATCCCAAGGCCTTAAAACTGTTGGGAATCTCTACCGCCGCCATTGTTCATGAAGAATCTTTTCTTTTTGATCCTGATTTTACCGATGAAACTCAAAAATTTGACGATCGCTTGGCCCATCTTCGACCAATTTCCCGCCAAGAAGCTTATTTGGCCGATGTTACCTATGGCACCAACAACGAATTTGGTTTTGACTATCTTCGCGATCACATGGTTGGAGATTTTTCCCAAAAAGTTCAACGTCCTGACCATCATTTTGCTATCGTTGACGAAGTCGACTTTGTTCTAATCGATGAAGCCAGAACCCCTCTCATTATCTCTTCACCCAACAATCAACCCGTCGAAAAATATTACAAATTTGCCCAAGTTGCTTCGGAATTACAACCTACCGATTATGTTATTGATGAAAAATCCAAGTCGGCCACTCTCTCAGAATTCGGTATTCGCAAGGTGGAAAAAATTCTCGGAATTAACAATCTTTACGAGGAATCTTTTGAAACTATTCACTATATTGAAAATGCCATCAAAGCTCAAGCCCTGTTTCATAAAGATAAAGAATATGTCATCAAAGACGGGGAAGTTGTTATCGTTGATGAATTTACCGGTCGCCTCATGCATGGCCGCCGTTGGTCCGACGGTCTTCATCAGGCGGTTGAAGCCAAAGAAAATGTTCGGGTTCAGCAAGAATCCCAAACCTGGGCTACTATCACCTTTCAAAACTATTTCCGTCTTTATGAAAAACTCTCCGGTATGACCGGTACCGCCGCTACTGAATCTGAAGAATTCAAAAAAATTTATGATCTCGACGTCATTATTATTCCCACTAACAAAGATACTCAAAGACAAGATGAAAATGATTTGATTTTCAAAACTCAACGCAGTAAATATGCCGCTATTGCCGCCAAAGTTGAAGAACTGCACCGCCTGGGTCAACCGGTGTTAATCGGTACTACCAGTATTGCCAAAAACGAAATCATTTCTTCCATGCTTCGTAACAAAAAAATTCCCTTTCAAATGCTCAACGCTAAAAATCACCAATCTGAGGCTGAAATTATTGCCAAGGCTGGTATGAAAGGTGCTGTGACTGTAGCTACCAACATGGCCGGTCGGGGAGTCGATATTATCCTGGGTGGTCCCAAAGATAAAATTGACCCTAAAACTTGGGAAAAACAACATCAAGAAGTCATCGATTTAGGTGGCTTGTATGTCATTGGTACCGAACGCCATGAATCCCGTCGCATTGACAACCAACTTCGTGGTCGTGCCGGTCGTCAAGGTGATCCCGGTTTTTCCCAATTTTATGTGGCACTGGATGATGATTTAATGCGTATCTTTGGAGGAGAAAAAATTTCTGCTCTCATGGGGCGCTTCAACATGCCCGAAGATGCTCCTTTGACTCATCCCATGATTTCTCGAGTTTTAGAGCAAATTCAAGTCAAGGTTGAGGGTTACAACTTTGACGTTCGTAAATCTTTGGTGGAATATGACGATGTTATTAACAAACAGCGTCAGATTGTCTATCAGCTCCGTGACGAGGTTTTAGAGAATACCAAAAATAATCCCGAAGAAAATTATAAACATGTCTTCAAATATATAGATAGCGAACTATCGCGGATGATTGCCTCATATTCTGATTTTAACGGCAAAGTCGATGCCGATAAACTCTCACTGGAGTTTCTAGAGATTTTACCTATGCCCTCAACCATTCGCCTTCAACTGGTTAAAGACCTGAAAAAAAGTCAAGATCCACATCAACTCTTAAAAAATCTTTTGGAAAATCAATGGCAAGAGCGCCAAAAATTCTTTGGTCCTGATATCGCTGACAACATTTTGGCTTATGCTGTTATTCAATCTTTAGATCCTCTTTGGGTGGAACATCTGACTGCTCTTGATGATCTTCGCGAAGGTGTCCGACTCCGCGGTTATGCTCAAAAAGATCCTTTAATTGAGTATCGTAAAGAAGGTTATGACATGTTTCAAAATTTAATGTCTCGGTTTGAAGCCAACCTTTCCAGAATGCTTTTCCGATTGGAACCTGTTGCTTCTACCCTTACCTCAACTCCTGAAACCCAGGAAGGTAGGGGAGAAATGATTGCTCCCGACTCCCCTGCTTCCGCTGAAAATTCCAAAGTTCCTGAATCCTCACCCGGAACTCCGAAGGTGGTTAAATCCCTAGGTCGCAACGATCCTTGTTGGTGCGGCTCTGGTAAAAAGTGGAAAAAATGTCATTATCCTGAGGTACAATAAGCTCATGCCCATTATTACTTAGATCGTTAATTAATTTACAAAATGGACAACAAAAACGTAATTCAAAAAGTAGTTTTAGGCGGGGTAGTTATTAAAGACAATAAAATCCTTATAGTTCAGCGCAATATGAATGAGGATGTTTTTCCAGGCCTATGGGAACTTCCTAGCGGTAAAAAAGAGGATCTTGAAACAGCCGAAGCATCTTTAATAAGAGAAGTTAAGGAAGAAACAGGTCTCGATGTTCTGCCTATAGCCCCATTTGACGTCTTTAATTATCAGATCGAAAAACCAGATGTTATAAAAGACTCTACTCAAATCAATTACCTTGTCAAGCCCACTAACGATCAAGATAAGTTGATAGTGATGCTCAGTGGCGAGCACCAAGATTACAGATGGATTAGCATTGACGAAATGGATGCATATAACTTGAGTGACTCAACCAAATCAGTTCTGAGAAAAGCTTTCAAAATTGCTCCCGTAATTACATCCATATAAGACTAATCTCATTACTCGCCAAGATCCTTTTACAATAGTCTCTATCATGTGGGATAATAGTTTATGGCTGATCTGGCATTTAAAATATCCTCTGCTATCAATCAAGCTTCACACATTCTTCTCCACCTTCATCCTCATCCGGATGCAGATTCGGCCGGTTCGGCTCTGGCTTTTTATCATTACCTTAAATCTATCAATAAAAAAGTTACCTTAATTTCCGGAGATTCTTATCTGCCCACCAATCTCAGCACTCTACCTGGAGCCGACCAAATTACTCCCAAAAATTATTTTGACCTCGACCTTAATCAATTTGATTTATTTATTATTTTAGATTCTTCCGCTCCTGACCAAATTTCTAAACTTGGTCCCGTAATTTTTCCCAAAACTTTAGGCACCATTGTGATTGACCACCATGCCAGCAACGCTGCCTATGGCGATATCAATCTCATTGATGTTACTGCCCCAGCCACCTGCCAAGTTGTCTACCAACTTTTTGAAAAACTTAAAATCAAAATTACCCCGGAGATTGCTGCCTGTCTTTTTGCCGGTCTTTACTCTGATTCCGGTGGTTTTAAATATCCGCCAACTTCTTTTAAAACTTTTGACATTGCTTCCAAATTGTCCAAAATTTACCCAAATTTTCCCCAAATTATTTTCGACCTGGAAAACAATGACAGTCCTGACGACTTAAAATTTTTAGGCTTACTCTTAAACAACATTGAAACCTATTTTAACAATCGGGTAGCTATTGCCTCATTATCACTAACTCAAATCCGTAAGGCCGGACTTACTGCCGATCAAGCCACTACCGGTGGTGTCGCCAATATGCTTAAAGCCGTGGTTGGTTGGGATATCGGTATTTCTATGATTGAAACTGAGCCTCATCAAATCAGTGTTTCTCTACGTACCCGTGATGCTCAAAAATATGATCTTTCTCAAATTGTTTTAGCTACTGGTTTCGGCGGCGGACATAAAGCTGCTGCCGGTGCCACCATTCCTTTTTCCTTACCTAAAGCCAAAAAAATACTTTTAGATTGCATCCAAAAACTCCATCCTGAAATTTAAGCTGCCCTGTCAAGGGAAAGGTGGTAAGAAGTAGCAAAGGGTTTATAATACTTACATGGACGATTGTACTTTTTGCAAAATTGTCAAAGGTGAAATTCCTTGTCAAAAGGTCTATGAGGATGACCATTATTTAGCTTTTCTGGATATCAAACCTCTCTCTCCCGGTCACACCCTATTGATTCCTAAAGACCATTACCGTTGGGTTTATGATGTTCCTAATTTTGGTCAATATTGGGAAGTAGCTCGTGACTTGGCCCTGAAACTCAAAAATCAGCACCAGGCTAAATTTATCAGCTTTCTCACTCTTGGTGATGAGGTACCTCATGCCCACATCCACTTGATTCCCAAATACCAATCATCTCAACCTTGAGCTCTTTGAGCCCGCACTCTGTCCACCTTGGTCAAATGTTTTTTACGCAATCTGATTGCTTTGGGAGTGATATCAATCAACTCGTCACTTTCGATAAAATCCAGAGCCTCTTCAATACTGTACTTCACCGCCGGTGCCAAAATGATGGCATCATCACTACTGACTGAACGCATATTCGTCAACTGTTTCCCTTTACAGACATTGATTTCCAAATCACCAACCACCGGTCTGAACCCCACTATTTGTCCCTCATAAACTTCTTCCGTTGGTTCTACAAAAGTGATGCCCCGTTTTTGAGCTAAATCTAATCCAAAAGATAGGGCTTTACCACTTTCGGAAGCAATCAGCACTCCATTTCTATCTTTTAAGTGATCTTCATTTTTTAATTCATAACCTAGAAACAAGAAGCTCATCGATACCTGACCTCTAGTCTCTGTCATTAAATGGCTCCTGAGCCCCAGTGAATTTTTTTCCGAAATTTTATAAATCATCTTAATTCCGTCTTTTTCATCCTTAATCATATCCTTCATTTCCGCCTTTCTTTTGCCTAATTCGGCCGTTATCGCCCCCACAAATTCTTCCGGAGTTAGGATAGTTAGTTCAGATACTGGTTCATATAATTTTCCCTCTATTTCCTTCAAAATTACCTCTGGTTTACCTATTTCCATAGCAAAACCTTCCCTTCTTAGTTTTTCAATCAAAATTGCCAAATGCAATTCCCCTCGACCGGAAACTATCATCCTAATACTGTCGGTCGGATCATCCACCACTTTTAAGCCTAAATTAGTTTCCGCTTCCTCTCTCAATCTTTCCTTTAATTCTCTGCTGGTCAAAAATTTAGACTCAGCTTTGGCAAAGACAGAACTATTTGGCCCAAAAGAAGCTCTTAATGTTGGTTCAGTGATTTTAATAGTTGCTAAAGCCACTTGATGATGAATATCAGTCAAAGTTTGACCGATTTTAATTTCCGGAATTCCTGCCAAATACACAATTTCGCCACTACTGGCTTCATCGGCTTCCACCTTGTTAATCCCTTCATTAACATACATTTTTTCTATCTTAAAATTACCCAAAACTTTTTGGTCCGGATTGACCAAAGATACTAACATTCCTTTTTTAATTGTGCCTGCATTAACTCTACCTACCGCCAATTTGCCTAAATATTCATTTTTTTCAAAGGAGGATATCAACATTTGAAAGGGAGAATCCTCGTTTTTTGAAGCCTGGGGGATATATTTCAAAATTGTCTCAAAGAGGGGAGTAGTATCGCCCTTTTTGTTAGCTTCTACCGGCATCTCAAAAAAAGTTTTCCCCTCTTTACCAATTGCATAAATGACCGGAAAATCAAGCAATTCTTCATCTGCTGCCAAACTTAAAAACAAATTTTCCGTATCTCTCACCACTTCCTTGACTCTTTCATCTTTACGGTCAATCTTATTAATCACTAAAATTATTTTTAAGCCGTAATCAAGCGCTTTTTTTAGTACAAACTTCGTTTGCGACAATGGTCCTTCAGCGGCATCCACAATCAACAGGGCTCCGTCGACCATATTTAAGACTCGCTCCACTTCCCCTCCAAAATCAGCATGTCCCGGGGTATCGACAATATTAATTTTTGTATCTTTATAAAAAACGGAAGTGTTTTTAGATAATATTGTGATTCCCTTTTCCCGTTCCAGTTCATTACTGTCCATGATTCGCGTCATCTGCATTTCATTTTGGTTTTCCCGGAAAGAATGAGTTTGTTTCAGCATGGCATCCACTAAAGTGGTTTTGCCATGATCCACATGGGCGATGACCGCAATATTTCTAATTTCTTTTACTTTTTGCACCCGTCGATTTTACCACTAAAATACTCTTAATGACTAAACGCATTATTCTAGTCTCTGGTCTCTTGTTTCTAGTTTCTCTAGTCTTATTTATTTTTCGCCATCGTCTCCCCCCTCGACATCAGCTTGAAGTTATGGTCGATGAGATTAAGGCTGAGCCGACTCAAATTTTAGAATCCGGTTTGCCAGATAAACACCTGTTAAAAACTGTTTTTGTGCCCCAAGCTCCGCAAAAAAACTGGGATCAACCTTGGCAGGATGCTTGTGAAGAAGCGGCTCTCCTTAACGCCCACTATTTCTACCAACAAAAACAAGCTTCCATTACCGAAATGGTGGCTGACTTAAATCAACTTTTTGACTATCAACAGCAACAAGGTTGGGGGCATGATGTTAATCTCTCTCAAATTGCCATCATGGCGGCTGAACTTTGGGGTTACCAAACCCAGATTATCGACTATCCCACCTTAGAAGATATTAAAAAAGCTATTTCTCAAGACATTCCAGTTGTTGTTCCCGCTAACGGCAAAATTCTGTTTACTGAAAATAAAAATTTCAAAAATGGCGGTCCTTGGTATCACAGCCTAACTGTCTTAGGTTATGACGATAATAAAGAGAAATTTACCGTTCATGATGTTGGTACCCGCTTAGGCGCCTATTTCCAATATAGTTATTCCCTGTTAATGGACTCAATCCATGACTTACCGGCCACCAGTCGCAAAGAAGATATTAATCAGGGTGTCCCTCGCGTCCTCCTTTTGTTAAAATAGTCCATGAAAATAATTGTTCTCATTTTTACCTTATTTTTTCTCTCCGCCTGTACTAAACAACCTGTGCCGGAAATAGGACCTGTCCCTTCTGTTACTGATTCAACCGAAATTACCATTTCACCTGCCAAAACTATGACTAATGAAGAAAAACTCGTGGCCTTAAACACTAAAGACGGCCAAATTGTTATCAAGCTTTACGCCAAAGAAGCTCCCAATACTGTTGCCAATTTTATTAAAAAAATTGACAGCGGTTTTTATGACAAACTTACCTTTCATCGGGTAGAACCAGGTTTTGTGGTTCAAGGCGGTGATCCCACCGGTACTGGTACTGGCGGTAATCGTCAAAAATCAGAACTCAACTCTCTTCCTTTCAAAAGAGGTAGTTTAGGTCTAGCTCGCACTCCTGATACCAAGGAATACAGCAACGATTCTCAATTCTTTATTTGTCTTACTGATAAAAATTGCCAACCTTTAACCGGTGATTACGTAAATTTTGGTGAAGTTGTTTCCGGATTAGAATTAGTTGATAAAATTCAAATCGGTGATCAAATTATTAGTATGACTACCAAAACCAAATGAAAAAAATAATTATTATCTTTATTGTCGCTGTGGTAGCTGTCAGCTATTTTTTCTTCAAAAATCTCACCCCCGCGACACCAACTTCAAATTTTACTGATTCTGAGGCTGATTTGATTCTCTTTTGGGGGGACGGTTGTCCTCATTGTCAAAAAGTCGACGATCATATCAGTGCCAATAAATTAGACCAAAAATTAAAAATCGCTAAAAAAGAAATTTATAACAATCCAGACAACCGACAACTCTTGGGAGAAACCGTCAAAAACTGTCCTGAAATTGACACCAGTCAAGGTATTGGTGTGCCTTTAGCCTACTCGCCTAAAGAAAAAAAATGTTTCTATGGTGATACTCCCATCATCAATTGGCTCTCAGCCAAATGATACAATAATTTTGTGGCCAAAGTTTTGAAAAAATCTAAAAGTTTTCACCTGAGTTTTGGGGTAATTTTTAGGTGGTTTCTTTTTGTTTTTTGCCTTTATTTAGCCATTGGTTATTTATCTGCCAATCGTCTTGACTTAAAAAGTAACTTATCTATTCCCAAATTAACTTCAACTAACTCTTTAGAAACTCAAGATCTTTCCCAAGTTATCAATCATTATCAACAAGAAGTTATCAACTTCGTCAATCACCAAGTTACCGAAATTAAAAAAGGTGTTGTCACTAAAATCTACGAAAATATTATTAACAGTATTGAGCAAAAATGAACCCGACAGACTTAAAAAATAAATTAAAACAAATCAAAAAAAAGCTCAATTACGATTCTCTTTTAACTCAAGAGGCAGAACTCAAAGTTAAAAGTCAAGATGAAACTCTCTGGTCAGATCCCGAAACCGCCGCCAAAATTATGCAAGAACTGGCCGATCTTCAAAAAACTATTACTACCATCAGTACCATCGAATCAGAATTAAACTCTCTTGAAGAAATTGCCACCTTGCTAATCGACAACCCCGATCAAAGTTTAGCAGGGGAGTTGGATAGCAATCTTAAAAAACTCTCTCAAAATATTGATGAACTGGAGCTTAAAACTTATTTATCGGGTAAATACGATAAAAATCAAGCTATTTTGTCTATTCATGCCGGTCAAGGTGGGACTGAAGCTATGGATTGGGCGGCTATGCTCCAACGAATGTATGTTCGTTATTTTGAAAGAAAAAATTGGCCTTTTGAACTTTTAGATCTCACTCCTGGTGATGAGGCTGGTATTAAAAGTGTTTCCTTCAAGATCAATCAAGATTTTGCCTATGGTTACCTTAAAGGTGAAGATGGAGTTCATCGTTTGGTGCGCTTGTCTCCTTTTAATGCTGATCAACTTCGCCAAACCTCCTTTGCCAAAGTTGAGGTGGCTCCGGTCATCGAAGATTCTACTGAGATTAATCTTCGTCCTGAAGATATTGAATTTAGTGCTTTTAGGTCAGGTGGTCATGGTGGTCAAAACGTTAACAAGGTTTCCACTGCCGTTCGCTTAGTTCACAAGCCCACCGGTATTGCTGTTACTGCCCAAAGTCAACGCTCCCAAGACCAAAATCGTCTAATTGCCATGCAAATGCTGACCGGTAAACTCTGGGCTATCAAAGAAGCCGAACTTTCAGCTGAAAAACAAGACATTAAAGGTGATAATGTCTTGGCGGCTTGGGGCCATCAAATCCGTTCCTATGTTCTTCATCCTTACAAGATGGTCAAAGACTTGCGTACTCGCCATGAAACTGCCGATACTACCGCTGTTTTAGATGGTGATTTGGATGCTTTCATTGCCGCTGAACTCAAACTATGAAAAAAATCCTCAAAATACTTCTTGTTCTAGTTTCTAGTCTCCTGTTTCTAGTTTCTTTATTTATCTTTTATTTTTCCCGACTGACTTATCGTCATTTTTTTTATTTCCCAAAAACTTTCAAAGACTCCCTGTTCTTGCCTAAAACTGACCATTTGAATTTTTTACTTTTAGGTGTAGATAAAAGAGATGATTCTTTAGAAAAAACTAATACTACCGACACTATTATTTACGGCCAACTGGATTTTAACCAAGCTCGTCTTCATCTCTTCTCTTTACCCCGTGACCTTTGGGATTATTCTCTCAATAGTAAAATCAACCAAATTTATCCCACCGCCAGCCAGGCTCCAGATTCTGCTCAAAAATTTACCTATATTAAGGATAATTTTAGTCGTATTACCGGCCAAAACATCGATAAAGTTCTAATTTTAAGTACTAACAATCTCAAAAATTTAGCCGATATTTTAGGTGGTGTTGATCTTTATCTTGATCAAGGCTTTATTGATGACCAATATCCCAATGAAAATTATATTAACAATCCTTCTCCTCAAATTCCGGTTTATAGAACTGTAAAATTTAACTCAGGTTGGAATCATCTTGATTCTACCAATATTTCTGAGTTCGTCCGCTCTCGTAAAAGCAGTGATCTAGCTGCCAATGGTGGTACCGATTTGGGGCGTATTGACCGCCAACAACAACTTATCAATGCCCTAATTGATCGCTTAAAACAGCAAATCCACTCCAATCCCAAAATTCTCCCCTATCTTTATAATTTTTGGCAATCTCTTGAACATAATTTTACTGATATTGAGCTTTTTACCTATGCTTTAGATCATTTTTCTACTCTCTCTCAACTAAAAATTATCCGTCATTCTATCCCTACCGGCGAAAATCCCAAACAGGATATTATTTATCACCCGCCTTATTTTATCAATCGTCAATGGGTTTTTGTTACTAAAGATCAGGATTTTACCACTCTTCATGATTTTATTGATTCTTCTCTAAAAAATGAATGATTATTTAGCTATCCACGGCTATCGTCTCCAACAATTGCTTCAGCTTATTTCTACCCTTAATTTAGATAAAAATTCAAAAATCCTTGATCTCGGTTGTTATCCTAATTATCTTCTTAAATCACTTCGGAAAAAATTTACTCATGTTTATGGAGTTTCCTCAATTAGAGAAAAAATTTCCGACCCTCAAGTTAAAGTTTTGAATTTAGAAAACGACCGACTGGATTATCCCGCCAATACCTTCGATTTAGTTATCCTAAGTGAGGTCTTGGAACACTTAGGTACCGGAGTTGAAAGATTATTCTTAGAAATTAGTCGCATTCTTAAACCCGGTGCTTATTTTATTCTGACCACTCCCAACGCCATCCGCCTTCATAATCTTTTTGCCTTAATGTTGGGTAAAAATATTTATTTTCCTCTTTTTCAATTGGAACAACATCATAATTTTCGTCATCAACGGGAATATACTCTGGCCGAGATTTCGTCTTTAACTCCTCCTTCTTTGAAACTGATTCAATCTCAGTATTTGGCAGCCTACCCCCCCTTTCGGGACAAAGTTAAATCAGAAGCTTTTTTCACTCGTTTGGGTAAGTGGTTTTTTTACGGATTATTGCTCTTATTTCCTCGTCGTCGAGACACCTTGGTACTTGTTTTCAAAAAGTCTTGATTTGTTATACTGAATTATGGAAATACCAAACTTCACCCAAAAGACTTCTAAACCTACTTCTCCTCAAAAAAATAGCTCACCTTCACTGAAAATAGTTTTCTTAATGCTTTTAATTGCTTCAGTTTTGGGTTTTATCGCTTCTCGAGTTTTCCCAACTACCGGTAAAAGCAGTAGTTCTGTTGCTTTACTTTCCGGTGGAGAAATTGCCTTAAGTACCGACGATATCAAGGATCAAAGTGAACTTGAAGTTGGTAAACTCTATGGTAATACCTCTGCCAATTTCAAAGACTCAGCTACTGGTACCATCGAGGTTGGTGCCGTCAATGGTGTTGGCACTCACATTTTAGTCCGTCCCGGTGGAGACTCTCAGCGAGTTTCTCTAACCTCTTCAGCTGTCGATCTCGACTTATTCGTTAACCGTCAAGTTGAAGTCAAAGGAGAAACCAACACCTCCAGTAAAACCGGCTGGCTTATGGACGTTGGCTCTATCAAAATTGTCGAGTAATTATGGAAATTGTTTTTGACAAAGTTACTAAAAATTATGGTCCTATCAATGTTTTTCGCGACCTAGACTTAAAAATCAAAGCCGGTGATTTTATCTTTGTGACCGGCCCTAGTGGTTCCGGCAAATCGACCCTGATTAAAATGATCTTAAACCAGGTCAAACCTAGTAGCGGCCATGTCATTATTGACGGTCAAAAACTTAGCGAAATTAAGGATAAAAGAGAAATTGATCGCATTCGTAAAAAAACCGGTGTTATTTTTCAAGATTTTCAACTGATAAATGACCTTACTATCGAGGAAAATATTGCTCTGGCCTTGGATATTGTCGGCTATCCAGCAGATAAAATTTCTTCCCGTATCAATGAAGTGGTTAAGTTAGTTAAACTTCAACATCGCTATTTTCTCTTCCCTTCCCAGTTGTCCGGTGGGGAACTCCAACGAGCCTCCTTGGCTAGAGCTTTGAGCGTTGAACCAGAGGTGATTTTGGCTGATGAACCTACTGGTAATTTAGATCCCACCAATGCCTGGAATTTAATTAAAATTTTGCAGGAAATTAATGAAAAATTCAAAACCACCATTGTTATGACTACTCATAACATGGATTTTATTGAATCTTTAGATAAAAAAGTTATTAAACTAGATAAATGAAACTGCTTAAACTTACTCTCCACCACATCCGCCGTTCACCTTTTCAAAGTCTAATTGCCTTTGTGGCTGTTTTTCTTAGTTTTTCAGTCTTAAACACCTTTGTTTATCTTAATCGTGGCCTCAATCACGTTCTTAATTATTTTGAAACCAAGCCTGAAATCACTATTTATCTCAAAGATGGTTTAGATGCTGAAAAAATTACCGCTCTGGAAGAAGAAATTAAAACTTACCCTCAGGTTAGGGAGATTAGAAAAATTTCCAAAGAAAAAGCTCTTGAACTTTATAAGGAAATGAACAAAGACAACCCTCTCTTGACCGAGATGGTCACCGCTTCTGTCTTGCCGGCTTCCATCGAAGTTTCAGCTAACGATCCTCGAGTTCTGGAAGTCATGGCTCAAAAATTTTCTTCCAAATCTGAAGTTGATGAAGTAATTTATCAAAAAGATATTATTCAATCTCTTTTGAATTGGACCAAAATTATCCGTATTTTTGGTATTGCTTTAGTGGTGATTTTTTTAATTGCTTCTTTTTTGATTATCTTTAGTCTGATTGGGATGAAAATCACCAATCGCAAAGATGAAATTCGTATTTCTCGGCTTTTAGGAGCCTCTCAATTCTATGTTAAACGACCTTTCTTACTTGAGGGCGCTATCTATGGTGTTTTGGGCGCTTTTACCGCTTTTCTTTCCAGTTATCTGACTATTTTTGTTTTCCGTCATTCCATTAATCATTTCTTCCAGCCCATTGTTTTCGTCAACGAATTTTCTCTTTTGGACATCCTTATTCTTATTGCCGAGCTTCTTTTTGGTCTTGTCATTGGTCTGTCGGCTAGCTGGTTGGGAGCTAGAAGATATATCAAATGGTAAAAAAAATAATCATTGCTTTGATCTTCTTTTTTCTCCTCCTTTCACCGCCCTTATTGGCTCAGACTTTTGAAGAAGTCCAGCAGCAAATTGCCGAACTTAGTGCCAAATTAACTGAATTAAATCGCCAAAAAAATACTCTCAGCAATCAAATCAAAATTTTTGATACCAAAATTGCTCAGATTGAACTTCAGATCAAACAAACCGGTAATAATATTGAAGTTATCAAAAAGGAAATTGCCGACTTAAGTCTCAAAATTAATGGTCTAGATATCTCTCTCAATGATCTTTCTGGAAAATATATCGAACAGATTAATCAGAATTACAAACTGCAAAAACGCATTCCTTTTTTTGCTATTCTCGGTTCCGCCAATCTCAATGATTTTTTCAAAAATTACAAATATGTCACCTCTCTCCAACAGAAAAGCCAAGACACCTTGGTTGATATGGAAACCACCCGCACTAATCTTGACCTTCAAAAACAGGAAAAAAGTAAAAAACAGGCCGAGTTGGAGGCCTTGGAAAAGAAATTAGCCTCTCAACAAAAAAGTCTTTCTTCCCAGAAAGCTTCCAAGGACAAATTACTTCAAGATACTAAAAACGATGAAGCTGTTTACCAGCGTCGCCTCCAGGAAGCTCAAGCTCAATTGGCTTCTTTTCGTCGTTTTGCCGATTCTGTTGGTGGTAGCACTTGCTTGGCTTCATCACCTGGTGGCGGTAGTGATGGTAATTTCTATTCCCAACGTGATCCTCGTTGGTGTAATCAATATATAGGTAATTCCAGTGATACTATCGGCGCTGTCGGTTGTTATATCAGTAGTGTTACTATGGTTCACAAAAAAGCTGGCAACGATTCGCTCACTCCTAGTGTTTATGCTCATGATCCAAATCGCTTTTTTGGTAACACTGCCTACATGCTTAACCCCTTGGTTCCCGCTGGTTATTCCTATCGGGTTAGCACTTACGATACTGATACCATTGATAAAGAATTAAGCGCCGGTCGCTATGTTGTCGCTCAAATGCGTATGTCTAATATTGCCGGTATGCACTTTGTTGTCATTATTAGTGGTAGCAATGGTAACTATCAAATCCATGATCCCTGGTTTGGTCCCGATCAGAATTTTTCCAGTCGTTATTCCCCGGCTACTGTTATGAGTCTCCGCCTCTTTACCAAATAAAATCCCCCCGCCACAGCGGGGAGACAATTTACTACTTACTATTTATCTAATTATCTTTTAGTATCCTCTCGCCAATTTTCTGATTCCCAAAGCAGCCAAAGCTACACTGGTCATAATCACACTCTTGACTAACAAATCGTTACTACCGGTCTTAGGAGTGGTTTTCTTGGTAATATAGAAAGTAGCCGTATCACGATCAGAAACATGATTATTTTTAACTGTTGCTACGTTAGTTTGAGCAGCCGCGGCACTGTCAGTGGCCACCTTGGCTCTCAAATTAAAACTTCTGGTTTCACCTACACCTAGGCTGGAAATTTTCCAAGTGACGGTGCGATTGTTTTTATTAATTTCACCGGGAGCCAAAATGATTTGATTTACAATTGGGTAATAATCAGTCACTACCAAGTCATAAAGAATATCTTTACCGGTATTGGCGACCACGATATTAAAATCCATTAAATCATCACTGACAAAGACTTTTTGATCACGAGAAACATTATCATAGTATTTATCATCATTTATAGGTCTGATCTTTTTATCGATAGATACTTTGTACTCAACTTTTTCCTGTGAGTAGCTGTCGGCTAAAACTCCCGAAGGAAAAACTAAAGCAGCCATTAAGGCCAAAGATAGAATTAGTTTTTTCATAATTTTTATGCTTAATAACTATTATTACAGGGTATTGTATCTCTCAAAACCCTGATTGTCAAGCTCTTTGCTATACTCTTTATATGAAATCTAGCTTCTTAATTCCCCAACTCTCAGTTTTTTTTCCTACCTACAACGAAGAGAAAAATATTGCCAATACCGTCAACAAAGCGGCGACTGTTCTCAAAAAGGTGGCTGCTCAGTGGGAAATCATCATTGTTAATGACGGTTCCAAGGATAAAACTGCTCAGATTGCTGCCAGTCTCAAGAAAAAATATGCCCCCAATTTACGGGTAATTACTCACAATCCCAATCGTGGCTATGGTGGCGCTCTTCAAAGCGGTCTTTATGGCGCTAAATATCAATGGATTACTTTTACCGATTCTGACGGCCAATTTGATTTTTCTGAAATTACCAAACTGATTAAAAAACAACAACAAACTGGTGCTGATATTGTGGCCGGTTATTATCTCAAAAGACAGGTACCTCAAATGGTAATTTTTACCTCTAAGATTTGGGAGCTGATTGTCTTTATCTTATTTGGCCTCAAAGTCCGGGATATTGACTGTGCTTTTAAGTTAATTAACAAAAAAGTGATTGACACTATTCCTCGACTAGAATCGGAAAGAGGGGCTTTTATTACTAGCGAACTTTTAATCAAAGCTAAAAAAGCCGGCTTTAAAATTACTCAATTGGGAGTGAAACACTTTGCTCGTACTGAAGGCCAAGCTACTGGTCGTCAGCTGAAAGTTATCATTAAAAGCTTTTCCGATCTTTTCAGATTATGGTTTAAGCTCAATTTTTCCCGTGCCTAAACTTAAAAAATTTTTGAAAAAAAATTGGCTGATTATCTTGATTTTGTTTTTGGCAGCGGTGCTACGATTGTACAAAATCAGTGATTATGCCGAGTTTTTAGGTGATCAAGGTCGAGATGTTCTCATAGTCAGAGATTTCTTAAAACATGGCGATCTCTTTTTTATCGGTCCTCAAACCAGTGTTGGCAACATGTATTTGGGGCCTTTTTACTATTATTTGATTGCCCCTTCTTTGCTTTTAGCCAACTTTAATCCCTTAGGACCGGCTATATTCATCGCCCTAGTTTCCATCACCACTGTTTGGCTCATCTATTTTGTCGGTAAAAAATACTTTAATCCTACTACCGCTTTGATTGCCTCTTTTCTCTACGCCATTTCACCGGTAGCTGTCAAATACGGTACCTTCTCTTGGAATCCAAACATTATGCCCTTCTTTTCTCTTCTTTTTATCTATTTAATGATTGAAAAGAAATATCCTTGGGCCGCTCTGGCCTTTGTCATGTGCTTCAATTCCCACTATTTAGCTTTGATTTTATTGCCTGTAGCCGGAGTTATTTGGCTCAAAAACTACCAACCCAAACTTCTCAAACCTACTTTTATCGCTATTTTTCTCTTTCTTCTCACTCTCATTCCTCAAATTCTCTTTGATCTCAAACACCAAGGGCAAAACTTTAACTCTCTTAAAACCTTTTTTACCCAAAGAGAAACTACCGTCAACCTCAAGGCTTACAAATCCATCCCCCTTATTCCCCAGCTTTTTAATCAAATCAACACCAGTCTTTTGGCTGCTCACCAAGAGTCAGCTGGTCTCTACATTTCCTTATTCTTCTTTATTGGTCTTATTGCTCTTGTTTTTAAGAATAAATTCAAAAACAAATACTTTATTTACTTCCTTTTATGGTATCTTTTTGCCTTGATTGGTCTCGGTCTCTACAAACAACATATTTATGATCATTATTTTGCCTTCGTTTTTCCGGTCGTTTTCTTGCTTTTTGGCTATCTTCTCAGCCAAACTCCACTCTTAGTCACCCTTCCTGTCTTATTACTGGCCACTTATATTTCGGTCATTAATTTACCTTTCAAACAACCTGGAAACCGTCAATTAGCCAACACTAAAGCTATAGTGGAGACTGTTAGTGAATTATCTGAAAATAAAGAATTTAATTTTACTCTCTTGGCCAAGACTAATTATGATCCGGCTTATGTTTATTTTATTAAAGAAGCTAATTTACCCTATTATCCTCTTCAAGATAAAAAAACCGAACAACTTTTTGTAGTCTGTGAACCCCATCCTGATATTAATTGTCAACCCATCAATCATCCTGAGTGGGGGATTGCTGCCTTTGGTTGGGCTAAAATTGACCAAGAACTCGATCAGAACGGGGTTAAAATTTATCGTTTATTACCCAATCCTGAGGGTAAACAGATATAATTAAGCTATGAAAACAGGTATCTCCATCATTATTCCTTGTTACAACGAAGAAAACAATCTTAATCGGGGAGTTCTAAAAGAAGTTGATGATTTTCTCAAAACTCAAAAATATCCCTGGGAAGTCTTAATCTGCAACGACCAATCCACCGACAACAGTCTTAAAATTGTCCAAAAATTCGCCAAATCTCATCGCGGTTTCCGTGTTTTGGATTTACCCAAAGGTGGTAAACCCGGTGCCCTTTGGGGTGGTATTCAACAAGCCAAATACCCTCTCTGTCTTTTTACCGACATGGACCAATCCACTCCCATTTCTGAACTTAACAAACTCTTGCCTTTTTACAACAAAAAATACGATATCGTCATCGGCTCCCGCGGTAATCAGCGCACTGGTTTTGGACTTTTACGCCTGTTAGGCTCCAAAGTTTTTTCTATTTTTAGAAAAATTTTATTAAAAAGCCGTATTGAGGATACCCAATGTGGCTTTAAATCCATGAAAACAGATATCGCTCGAAAAATTTTCCCTCGACTTGAGGTGATTAAAAATATTCAAGGCGGTCAAGGTTGGCGAGTCTCTGCTTATGATGTTGAAATGCTGTTTATAGCCGATAAATTAGGTTATAAAACCAAAGAAGTTCCGGTTCTTTGGCAAGACGAAGATACTAGTACCACCAAAGGTGACCAAAACGCCAAATATCTCAAAGAATCCAAACGGATGGCTGCCGAAGTCTGGCGGGTTTTTACCAACAATCTCCAAGGTAAATATGATAAAAAATAAAAAATACCTGTATTTGGGTATTATTTTAGTTTTCTATTTCTTGTCTCGACTTATCAATCTTAATTCCTTACCTGTTTTTGGTGATGAGGCTATTTACGTTCGCTGGGCCCAAATTATCAAAAGTGTCGATACTCTTCGTTTTATTCCCTTAACCGATGGCAAACAACCTCTTTTTATGTGGCTCAATGCTCTTCTCTTAAAATTCATTGCCGATCCCTTAATCGCCGGTCGCTTAATTTCTGTTTTGACCGGCGCTGGTATTCTCATCCTTCTTTTTTTGATTACCGATAATATTGTGGCTCCTTTTATTTATCTTTTATTGCCTTTTAGTTTCTTTTTCGACCGTTTAGCCACCGCTGACACTTTACTGTCCTTTTTTGGAGTTCTCAGTTTCTATCTGTCTTTACGGTTGGCTAAAAAACCCTCTCTGGATTTATCTATGCTTTTAGGTGTTTCTTTAGGATTGGCTTGGCTCACCAAATCTCCGGCGGTCTATTTTATTGTTCTCAGTCTAGTAACTTTTGTTTTATTTCGAAAAGATAATCTTAAAAAGATATATTTTCCCTTACTTTCCGCTTTTATAGCTCTGGTTATTTACAATATTCTCCGTCTTGGTCCCGCTTTTTCTCAAATTGCTCTTAGAAATAAAGATTATATTTGGCCCCTCACTGAAATCCTAAAACACCCTCTCGATCCTCTTATTCCTCATCTCCACGACACTTTTACCATCTATCATTTTTATCTGACTCTACCCGTTCTTCTCATCCCTCTTCTGTATCTTATCTTCAAAAAACACGTTAAATTTAATTTTTTGTTTCTTATTTCTGGATTTTGGTTCCTCCTGCCTCTACTGGCCAACGCCGCCATGGCCAAAGTTTTTACCGGTCGTTATATCCTTTTTGTTTTACCTTATCTGATTATCCTCTTAAGTTTTTTTCTTCAGGCTATTTTTAATTCCCGATACTTCTATTTGGTTATTTTGATTTTCTTACTACCTGTAATTCGCATCATCCATCTGTCCGTGTCACCCTATACCCTTTCTTTACCGCAAACCGACTCCGGTTACAATCTAGGTTGGACTTCAGGTTGGGGGATTAAAGATTGCGCTGAATACCTGATTGATCGTTCTCATTCTGCCAATATTATTGTCGGTACCGAAGGCTATTTTGGTACTCTCCCTGACGGTCTTCAAATTTACACCAATCAAATTCCTCAATTGACTGTTTTTGGTGTTGGTATCGATATTACCGAAATTCCCGATAAATTAGTTGATGCTTATCAGTATGGTGACGAAGTTTATTTACTTTTTAATGCTTCTCGTCTCAAACTTAACAGCTCCGAGCTCTCCAAACTTACTTTAATTAGAAGTTTTCTCAAACCTGACGGCGATCGCCTTAATTTATATAAACTCTTGTAAAATAAACTATGTTCAAAAAGTTGTTCAAATCTCCTTTTTTCTGGCCCATTCTTCTTGTCATCTTTGTTTTACCCACCTTTAATTTTCTCATCAAGCCTGGACTTTATTGGAATATGCACGATGATATGCAAATGATTCGACTCCTAGAAATGGATAAATGTCTCCAAGATGGTCAAATTCCTTGTCGTTGGACTCCAGATTTAGGTTTTGGTTATGGTTATCCTCTCTTTAACTTCTACCCACCCTTACCTTCAGCTGTGGCTCAAGTTTTTCATTGGCTGGGTTTTTCCTATATGTACAGTATCAAAGCTTCAGCCATGCTTTTGA
This sequence comes from Candidatus Shapirobacteria bacterium, assembly GCA_022837635.1. GTDB lineage: Bacteria > Patescibacteriota > Microgenomatia > UBA12405 > UBA12405 > UBA12158. The sequence continues at coordinate 316,548 of JALHFY010000001.1, read as the reverse complement.
TTTTACTCTCTGCCTTGGCTATGTATCTGTTAGCCAAAGAATTATCCGGTCCTATCGGCGGATTTTTAGCCGGATTATTTTATACCTATGCTCCCTATCGAGCCCTCAATATTTTTGTCCGTGGTGCCTTTAATGAAGCTTGGGCTAGTCTTTTTTTCCCTCTCATTTTTTATTTTTCCAAAAAACTGATTACCCAACCTGCAAAAATTAAATATTTGATTCTTTTGTCTCTGTCCTGGTCTGGCTTGTTTTTATCACATAATCCCATGGCTCTCACCTTTGTTCTCTTTTTTGCTCCTTGGTGTCTGTATTGGTATCTGGCAACCTACAAAAAATTTACTTTTACTCCTGTTTTTCGATTGATTTTAGCGGGATTATTGGCCTTGGCTTTATCAGCCTTTTTCACTTTACCAGTACTTTTGGAAACTAAGTTGGTTCAGATTGATACTATGTTTGAAAACTACTATCACTATTCGGTCCATTTTCTCAGTTTACGCCAGCTCTTTTTGAGTCAATTTTGGGGCGACGGCCCCTCGATTTGGAACGATCCTGATGCTATGTCCTATTCCATCGGCATTCTTCACTATCTGATTCCTTTTTTTATTCTTATCTACTCTTTGTACCTTTTTATCAAAAAACCCTCTTTCAAAGTCTTTTTACCCATCCTCATTGTTTTTTTAGCTCTATTTAGTATTGTTATGACCCATGAGAGATTTTCCTTTCTTTGGGTTATTTTATCACCTATTCAAAAAATACAATTTCCTTGGCGCTTCTTAAACCACACCCTCTTCCTCTTTTCTCTAAGTCTCACTTTTTTACCTGCCATTATTAATCAAATCCGCCCTAAATTAATTTATTTTATTACCCCCGCTCTGGCTTTAATTCTCTTTCTTCTTAATTACAAAAACTTCTTCCCTGTTTCCTATGGCCCCTTGACCGACGAAATTAAATTCTCTGAAAAAGCTTGGACCAATCAAATTACTTCCGGTATTTATGATTATTTGCCCAAAACCGCCTCCACCGCTGCCAAATCCGCTGCCAAGGATATTATCGACGAAGTCATTCCTGCTAATACTGAATATGAATTACTAGGTTGGCAAAAGGGGACTGATTGGCAACTTTTTAATCTCAAAAATGAAACCCAAGCTACTTTTATCCTATCTACTCTCTACTTTCCTAATTTCCGTTTGATTAATAATGGTCGAGAACAAGCCTATGGCGTTGAACCTGAATTGGGTCGCATTACTATCGATCTTCCCCCCGGACAGCATCAAATCTATCTCAAATTGTATAATACTCCGGTTCGTACCATAGCTAATCTTATTTCCCTGTTTTCTTGGATATTTGTTTCTATTAGTCTGTTAACAAGACCATGGAAAAAACGGACCTAGACAGTCTAAAAACTCAAACCACTAAAAATATTTTCTTTTTAACTCTTAGAAACTTTGGTATCCAAGGTGTTTCTGCCTTGGGATTTTTTCTCTTAACTTTGCTTTTAGGTACCGCCGATGTTGGTCTTTTTGCTATAGTTTCTGAATCTATTGGGATTTTAGGTTATTTTTCTGATATCGGTCTAGCCTCAGCTCTCATTCAACAAAAGAATCAGCCGGATAAAACTTCACTGCGCACCACTTTTACCATTCAGCAAATATTGGTTTTTCTCTGTCTTTTAGTAGTCTATATTTTTTATCCTCAATGGAGTCAATCTCGAGGTTATGGTCATCAGGAAATGTGGATTATGATTGCTCTTTGTTTTTCCTTTTTAGCCGGTTCACTTAAGACTATTCCTTCAGTTTTACTTGAAAGGAAGCTTAATTTTAAGCTTATTTCTGCCGTTGATATTATTGAAAATGTACTTTTTTATACCATTGCCGTCATTTTTGCCTGGATGGGTTTTGGAGTTTATGCCTATGCTATCGCCACTTTTATTAAAAGCCTGGTTGGTTTAATCATTATGTACACTCTGTCTCCTTGGCCTGTTGGTTTTGCTTATGATAAAAAAGTCGCCAAGAAACTTTTTTCTTTCGGTGTCCCTTTTCAACTCAATTCTTTTATTTCGGTAGCCAAAGATCGTTTTTCCAATCTTTTTGTGGCTGATATTATCGGTCGTGAATCTTTTGGTCTCCTAGCTTGGGCTCAAAAAGGCCCTCGAATTCCACTTAGTTTTATGGATGCTATCATGAGAGTCACCTTTCCCACCTTTTCCCGTCTCCAAAATGACCATGATTTTATCAAAAAATCTTTGGAAAAAAGTGCTTTTTTTATCGCCTTAGTAGTTTTTCCGGCCCTTTTAGGTATTTCTCTAATTGCTCCTGATTTTATTGCTTTGATTCCTAAATACAACAAATGGACTCCAGCAGTAGTGCCTCTCTATTTTTATGCTGCTTCCTATGCTATTGCTTCAGTTACCACTCCCATTACCAATGCTTTTAACGCTACCGGTCGAATCAAAATTACCACTAAACTGATGATTATGTGGACAATTTTGACCTGGATCTTTTTTCCACTTCTTAGTCTTAAATATGGATATCTAGGTACAGCTGTAGCCAGTCTGATTGTGGGCTTGAGTTCTTTTATTGTTTGGTATCTAGCTTATAAATATTTCAAAGCCAATATTATTACTAGTATTCTTCATCCTATTATTGCCAGTTTAATAATTTTTGTTTCTGTTCTGCCTATAAATTTATTGTCTCTTGAGGTTTTACCTCGTTTAGTCGCTAAAATTGTAGTGGCTGTCTTTGTTTATGGTCTTTATTTTTTGCTTTTTAAGAAGGAGGATTTGTTATGGTTCTACCGACAATTACCAAAAGGCAGAAAATAACCTTCTTACTGTCTTTTTTTCTACTACCTTTATTCTTTACCAGAACAATTCTTGCTCAAGAAAACAAGTTTGTTGTCAATATTAATCCGGTTAGAGGTTTAGATTTTTGGTCAGCTCCTAATCAAACACCCAACGATTTTGTAATTTTTCAAAAGAAATTGGCAGGAAATTACAAGTATAACCTTACTTGGTTGTTGCGCCCTGATTATTTTCTTAAAAATTCCAATAATATTTTTCTAAATAATCGATTTGATAACGATGATATAGGTATATTTTTGGAAGTTACTCCCTCTTGGACCAATCGCTCAAATATAGAATATAACTCACGGCTCACCTGGTATCATCCCCATAATATTTTTTTATCAGGATATAATCCGAAAGACAGACTTATTTTACTGGATGATGCTTTCAATGATTTTAAGAAAATATTTGGCTATTATCCTAAAAGTGTCGGTGCTTGGCATATTGACGCGTATTCAGCCCAATATTTAGTCGATAAATACCAAGTTAGTAATTTTTTAATTTGTGCGGACCAAAGTTCTACGGACCATTATTCCATCTGGGGAACTTGGTGGAGAGTTCCTTTCTATCCTTCAAAAAATAACCTATTGGTGCCCGCACAAAATCATCAAAATAAACTTAATGCCTTAGTCTTATTCTGGGCAGCCCGAGATCCCATTAATGGTTATGGTCCTGATAAAAGTAGTTTATATAGTGTCCAAGCTAACGATTATTTACAGTTAGAATTAGATACTAATTATTTCAAAAAATTATCAGACATTTATCTTGAGCAAGACCACAATCCTTTTGGTCAATTAACCATAGGTTTGGAAAACGATAATTCTCTGGTAAATCTTCGTGATGAATTTTCAAAACAAATAGAGTCACTGAAACAGTATCAATTCCTGACCGCCAAAGATTTTGCTAATTGGTACATTCAAGAATTTCCTGATTTATCTCCAGATATGGAACTCTCTGGTATTGATCCTTTAGGCTCCAATACTCAATTTAAATGGTTATTAAACAAAGACCAAAGAACTGCATTAATTAAGACCGGATCTTCATGGGAAACTATAGATATTCATCAGTATCATAAAAATCAGTACGATCCTTATTTTTTTTATAAAAACCAGGATAATGATCTATATTGGCGTCTTCCTGGTTCAGTTGATAAAGTTTTTCTTCCAAGCAATTCTCATAAGACTTACACACTCAGTCCATATCTATTATCAATTATCGTCTTAGTTGTCTCCATTCTTTTTACATTTCTGTTCATAAAAAATAAACAAACTCATTTGTTAATCATTTTCTTTTGTAGTCTTATTATTTCCTTGACCATGTTTTTCAGTGGTTTAAAATATGATTTTGGTCTGGGTTTTTGGGGACCTAATGGACACGATGGAATTTGGCATCTTAGTCTCATTAATCAACTCAAAAGAGGTGTGCCACCACAAAATCCTGTATTTTCCGGCAGTTTTCTAACTAAATATCATTGGGGCTATGACTTGTTTGTGGCTATTATTTCCAAGTTAACTTCTATTTCTCCATCACTTTTGTACTTTCAAATTCTTCCTTTTTTATTCGCCTTTTTAATAGGTATCCTCTCTTATCGCTTAGCTTTTTTTATTACTAAAAACAAGATCACCAGTACACTTTTTGTTTTATTAAATTACTTTGCAGGATCAGCTGGTTGGATATATACACTAATTTTTCATAATCGATTAGGTGGCGAATCTCTTTTTTGGTCAATGCAATCAATCTCTACACTACTCAATCCACCTTTTGCTCTGTCTTTAGTCATAATTCTTATTACTCTGCTTATTTTCTTGAAAAGTATTGATAAAAACAGATATCAAATCAGTGTTTTATCTGGAGTTTTATTTGGTTTATTGACCGGAATCAAGATATATTCTGCCGTTCTCATCGCCTTTGCTTTAGGAATCTTATGTTTATACACTTTGATTTTTCAAAAAAATAAATTTAAATATGTATTCATTACCTGCCTATCTTTTTCGGTCATTGCTGTGCTTATCTTAATACTTCTAGGTATTTTTAACAGTGCTTCTTTACTGGAATTTAAACCCTTTTGGTTCATTCAATCAATGATTGAATCTGTGGATAAATTTTATTGGCCAAAATTAGCATCTTACCGCTTCAATCAAAGCAATAAATTAATTTTAATTATCATTAATCTCTCACTAGTAGCTTTATTTTTAATAGGTAATTTTTGGACCAGAATATTAGGTGTCTTGAGTATTGGACATCAAAGTTTGCAAAAGCATCACTGGTTTAGAATTATCAGTCTTTCAATTATCTTCTTGTCTATCGTATTACCAACTTTCTTTGTGCAAACGGGTACAGCCTGGAATACTATCCAGTTTTTATATTACGGCTTGTTTTTTGCCAACTTTTATTTAGCTCTTTTTTTATCTAGCATCTTTAGAAAGCATCAATTTCTAGTCTATCTCATTGTCTTCCTGTCAATCATCACTACTTTTCCTACCCTTAAAGATTATTTGGGTTTTCCACCTCCTGCCTCATTGCCGAATTATGAACTTGAAGCCCTTACCTTTCTTAAAAAACAACCATATGGTTATGTCCTGACTTTTCCTTACGATAATCATAAAAAAGATAAATTAGATACACCCATACCTCTTTATGCTTATGAAACCACTGCTTATGTTTCTGCTTTTAGCGATAAACCTGTCTTTCTGGAAGATGAGATGAATTTAGATATTACTGGTTTTAATTGGCAAGAAAGACGGCAAGATGTCGAGAATTTTTTTACTAACGATGATAAATATAAAGCCAGAGGTTTACTTGTAAATAATTCCATAGATTATATTTATTTAATTCATAATCAAAAACTAAACTTTAGCGAAGAAGACCTTCAAGTTAAAAAAATATTCGATAACGGTCAAAGCCGTATTTATAAAGTTCAAAGATGATACACTAAAATACTATGGCTAAACGTCCCCATATTTCCGTAGTCATTAATGTTAGAAATGAGGCTGACAACCTCAAGAAATGTCTTCGTTCACTCCGTGATTTTGCTGACGAAATCATTGTTGTCGATATGCATTCTACTGATGATAGTGTGGAAATTGCCAAAAAAGCCGGAGCTAAAGTCTTTTCCTATCGGCCAATGAATTATGTTGAACCAGCCCGAAATTTTGCTCTTTCCAAGGCCACTGGTCGTTGGATTTTACTTCTCGACCCTGATGAATATTTAAGCAAAACCCTCAAATCCGAACTTATTAAAATCTCTCATCGAGCTGATGTTGATTATGTCCGTATCCCTCGAAAAAACATTATTCTCGGTAAATGGTTTCATCATAGTAATTGGTGGCCTGATTACATTGTCCGTTTTTTCCGCCGCGGTCATGTGGATTGGAAAAAAGAAATTCATAGTCAACCCGAAGTCAAAGGTAATGCTCATACTTTACTTGATTCCGAAAAATTAGCTATCCGTCATAATAATTACACTAGCCTATCTCAATTTGTCACTCGGGCTCTACGTTACAGTCGGATTCAAGCTGAAGAACTTCATAAAAGTGAATATACTCTTAAAACCAGTGACTTTATCCTTCGTCCTGTCCAAGAATTCAATAGTCGTTTTTTTGCCGCCCAAGGTTTCAAGGATGGTTGGCATGGTCTGATTCTTTCCGTTCTCCAAGCCTTTGCCGTCGCCCTTATTTATATTCAACTTTGGGAAATCGAGGGCTCTGAGGATAAAGTTTTAGCCAAAGAATCCTTTGTTTCTGCCAGTCAAGAAGCCACCTTTGAATATTCTCATTGGTTTACGAAATATTTTCAAAAAGAATACAAGCCCAATATTTTTAAATTACTTTTTGTCAAACTCAGATTAGCTCTTGATCGTTTGACCAAGAATTTTTAAATGTCTTTTAATATTGCTATTGTTGTTCTTAATTGGAATCAGGCCGAGTTGACTACTAATACCCTCAATTCTTTTCTAAAAATAAAATCTGTCTCTTTCAAGTGGCATATCTTTGTCGTCGACAATGCTTCTACTGACGGCTCTCTTTCAACTCTTAAAAAAACTTTTTCCAAATCTAAAAAAATCACTTTCTTAAAATCTTCAAAAAATCTAGGTTATACCGGTGGTAATAATTTAGGTATTAAAGCCGCTCTCAAAAAAAATTTTTCTCATATCCTGGTTGCCAACAATGATATTTTAGTTAAAGACGATTTTTTAGCACAATTAGTTTCTGTTGCCAAACTCCAGCCTCAAAGTGTTTTAGCTCCTAAAATCTATTTTGCTCCCGGTTTTGAATATCATCATCATTATCAGAAAAAAGATTTAGGCAAAGTTATTTGGGCCATGGGAGGTAAATTTGATTGGCAAAATATTTACGGTAGCAATATTGGTATTGATGAAGTCGATCAAGGGCAATATGACCAGGCTGATTTTGACATTGATTTTATCAGCGGTTGTTGTTTTTTAGCCCCGGCTTCCTTGTTTAAAAAAATTGGTCTGTTAGATGATCGTTTTTATCTTTATCTGGAAGATGTCGATTTCACCCACCGAGCCAAATCAGCCGGTTTTCAGCTTCTTGTAGCCCCCAAATCTGTTATCTGGCATCTCAATTCTGGCTCTTCCAAACCAGGTTCTGATATTCAGGAATATTTTATTACCCGCAATCGTCTGCTGTTTGCGCAAAAATTTGCCTCCACTAGAACTAAATTGGCACTTTTTCGTGAATCCTTAAAATTTTTATTTTCACCTTCTTATTGGCGTCGTCAAGGAGTTATTGATTTTTACTTACAACGCTTCGGGCGGGGGAGTTGGCGATGAAACTCAGTGTCATTGTTTTAGCCGGTAATGAGGCTCAAATGATTAAAGATTGTCTTTTGTCTGCTAAATTTGCTGATGAAATTGTTTTAGTTTTAGCCAATTCTCATGATGAGACCGAAACTATTGCCAAATCCTTGAAATTACCCATCACATACGTTAAAACTTTTGACGAATATAATAAAAACTTCAGTAAATGGCGCAATTTGGGCTATAAAACTGCCCATGGCGACTGGCTTTTTTATTTGGATGCTGATGAACGAATTACAGAAAAACTCAAGGAGGAAATCTTAAAAATAATTTTTACTCCTACCGACCACACTCATTTTGCCATTCCCAGAGCCAATCATTTTCTCGGTCAGAGAGTTCGTTTCGGTGGTACTTATCCGGATTATGTTAAAAGACTTTATTTGCGTAAAAAATTTTCCGGTTATACCGGTTATCTTCATGAAGAACCAAAAATTCGTGGCACCTTGGGTTATCTTAAAAATGATCTTCTCCATTTCACTCATCGAGATTTGTCTTCTATGCTTAAAAAGACCATGAGTTGGACTGATATGGAAGCTGAAGCTCTACTTAAAGCCGGCCATCCACCAGTTTATTGGTGGCGTTTTCCCAGAATGATGTTAACTAAATTCTGGGAAAGATTAATTAAGCAGCAAATGTGGCGTGACGGCACTGTCGGTTGGATTTCCGCTATTTTTGAAACTTTTGATACCTTTATTATTTATGCTAAACTGTGGGAGAAACAAAAGCATGAGCCTTAAAGCTGCAATCTACGATCCTTATTTAGATACTTTAGGTGGAGGTGAGCGTTATTGCCTTAGTGTAGCTGAAATTTTATCTCAAAATGGTTATGAGGTTGATGTATTTTGGTCTGGTGAACAGGATATTCTTAACCGGGCTCAAGATCGTTTTGCTCTGGATTTATCTGCTGTCAAATTAGTCCCCGATATTTTCGGTCTTAGTAAAAAAAGAATCGAACTTATCGAAGAAAATTTACCGGAAAATTTTCATAGTCGATCCGCCCCCAATCGAGATGTTTTTAGTCGCGTTAAGAAATTTCTAAATAAAAGAAAAGTCTTATCTAATTATGATTTTCTTTTTTATCTGAGTGATGGTTCTTCCCCATTTCTTTTTGCCAAGAAAAATTTTCTTCATGTTCAAGTTCCTTTCGTGACCAAATTCACTACCTCTGAAAAATTTTTGAATTTCCTTAAATCTCGTTTTATTGACAAAGTTATTTGTAATTCCCAGTTTACTTCTAAGTTTTTAACTTCTTTTCCCGATCATAAAATTACTGTTTTATATCCTCCAGTTGATGTGGCTAAATTAGAAGGAGATGTAGATAAGAAAAAAATTATCCTATCTGTCGGTCGTTTTGACAATATTCTCAACGCCAAAAAACAAGATGTACTTATCAAAGCTTTTATTAAATTCTATAAAAAGTCTCCAAAAACTGATTGGAAATTAGTTCTGGCTGGTGGTAGTCGAGAAGTACCTGAAAAAAACAATTATCTGATTCATCTCCAAGAAATCGCCAAGGGTTATCCTGTTCACTTTGTTGTCAATCCTTCTTTTGAAGAACTCAAAAAAATTTATGCCCGCTCTTCAATCTACTGGCATGCCGCCGGTTTTGAAGTTGATGAATATCTTACCCCTGAACAGACCGAACATTTTGGGATGACTGTTGTCGAGGCCATGGACTCTGGTTTGGTCCCACTAGTAGTAGCCAAAGGCGGTTTGACAGAAATTGTTGATAACGAAAAGAATGGTTTCCTCTGGCAAAGTATTGATGAATTAGCCGCCAAAACTAGACTCTTAATTGATACCCCCAAAACTTTAGCAGAAATGTCTCAAAAAGCCCATGAAAGTGCCCAGGCTTTTTCCAAAGAAGTTTTTGCGGAAAAATTACTAAGCCTGATCAGATCATGAGAATTTCTGTGGTAATTACTAACTGGAATGGTTTGGGGTTGTTAAAAAAGAATCTGAGTGAAATCATTGACAAATCCCCCGAGGCCTTAGAAATAATTGTCACGGATGACGCTTCTACCGATAAGTCTATTGCTTATGTTAAGCAACTTCAAAAAAAATATCCTAAGCTCACCTACTTAAAACATTCTAAAAATATCGGTTTTGGTCGCAATCTGAATTCAGCCGTTAAAAAATCAAAAGGGGATTTGGTGGTTATCTTAAACAATGATATCCGTCCTCACAAAAATTATATTAAAAATACTCTTCGTCATTTTAAGGATCCAAAAGTTTTAGGTGTTACTTTCGCTGAGCTTGGTAATGAAAATTATGCTCGTTTTTTTTGGAAACAAGGCTATCTCCAGTTTGAAAAAGGTCGTGCTTCTAAAACTCATATTTCCGGTTGGCTGAATGGTGGCAGTTCTATCATCAGAAAAGATTATTTTCTTAAATTAGGTGGTTTTGATCATGTCTATGAACCCTTTTATTTTGAAGATTCTGATTTCGGTTTTCGAGCCTGGAAATCGGGTTATACCCTACTCTGGGAACCAAAAGCTGTGGTTGAACATAAACATGAATCTACCATGTCCCGTTTTCCCAAAAAACATTTAATTTATGTCAAAGAACGCAACCACCTGATTTTTACCAAAAGAAATATTAGTCACAAAAGTCTTTTGTTTAAAAATAAAATCTTTTCTTTTCTACGCATTCTCTCCGGTCCTAATTATTTAAAAATAATTCTGGCCGCCCGTCGCCAACTGCGCAAATACCCCGCCCCCATCGTTTTCCCCAAACGTTCCGATATAGAGATTATAAAAATGTTTAAGAACTAAAACTTTCGGAATTATTCTTTAGGAATATAAATCAAAAACTGAGTCTTTCCATCTGGCTTGTCAATTTTCTTCCACAACTCTAATTGCTTGACAGATTCATTTACCACAGGGTTAGATATTGAAACAATATATAAATTATTATTCGGAAATTTTTCCTTATTCCAGTCCACATTTTTTATCCAATATTTTCCAATTCTGTTCGATTCATCATCTCTGTTTATCATTTCCCAGGCACTAAACGCTCCCCAGTAGCCAAAGTAATGTCTTGGTAATCCAGAATATTGACCAAATTCTCCAAATCTAGGTTCAACCACAATCGTTTCATATTTATCTATCATTGGTCGAATTTCTAGGAACGCTTGTTTATAACCAAATTGATAATTATCTCCTGTAATTTTAGGAAAATGAATATAATAAGCTATTGCAAAATAAACAAAATTTATTCCAATCAATAATGTTAATAGCCAAAAACATTTCTTATTTTTTTCAAAAACTACTTGCATTCCAATAGCCATAATCAAAATAGTGGGGGCGATAAAAGGTAAATTCCTAACTTCCGCTACAGGTCCTGTTAAGGCGGGAACGACTGGAGATAGTAACCACCAACCTAATAGAAATCTAGACTTGTTTTTTTGAATTTTACGTAAATTAATTAATCCTATAATTAACAAAGGTAAACTTGCTAACAAAAACCATCCAAATTGAAACACTTCGTTTTTTGGAAATAATTCCATACCTTTAGTAAACATGGAGTCTAATCCAAAATGATCAGCATAGTTATAGACTGGCTCTACAGCTACATGCGCTATCTTTTTAAGGAGACAATCTTGACTATTGTTCCAATAATTTTCTATATTCGCTGTCCTAAACCAAATTTGAGATGAAGCCCGATTAAAAGGATCATTCATCTGCACCATTACAAAATCATAAAAAATAGGTAAAGCTACTAAAACTGTAATTATCCATAAAGGTATCCATTTTCTAAAACTAATTTTTTCTTTCCAATACCAATAGCTAAGTAGAAGTAACAGTGGTACTAACCCCCATTGAGTATGATATCCCCAAATAGATAAGCCAAAAAATAAACCAGAAAGTATCAATTTATTATTTTCACTTTTACGGATATATAAAAATAAAAAATAAATTGCTAAGAGTAAAACCACAGTAGCTAAATTTGATTCATAAGCCATCCTAGACACAAATATACTTTTCGGATTTAATGCCAGTAGGAAAGCTGCCATAATCCCTAATTTATCTCCTCCTAACTCCCTACCCACCATCGCTATTAAAAACACCGCTAAACTACCAACGAATGCCGACAAAAAACGAACCCCATATTCGTTGTTACCAAAAAGATAGTTGAAAGGTACGTTTAAGTAGATATATAAAGGAGATTTATACACTCGATGGGACATAAAAGACAATGGCATGACTTTTCTATGTTCATCCATACCTGTCATTCTGATTGAATAACTATCCCAGGCAATGGATATTTCATCATTACCAATATGTACCGGATTTTTATCTAGATTGATTATCCTAAAGATACTTCCTACTAAACTAATTAATACCACCCATAAATAAAAAATTTTTTTCATAACAAAAAATCTAATAACAATAAACCAACAGTTAACAGATAATCTTTAGAACCTTTATGTGTATTTGAACCTCGAAACATCCAGTAAAAAATTACCGGTAGGGCTAAAAATATAAATTTTTCACTACTCCCAATCATCCTGATAGCCGAACTCGCCAGTATCAATAAAAACCATATCAAAAATTTTGTATTCTTCTGTTTATCTTTTAAGTAATCAATTACACCCAGAATTAATAACCAACTACCTGCAAAACCAATAGTTTTTATCCAAAAATCAGGTGATAATAATTTAGAAAAATTAACTAACCATACAAAAAATTTTAAATAACTACTATAAAAAATATCTCGAACACGAAAAGGGATTATTAATCCTTCTTCTCCGTATCTTTGTATTGATTCTTCTATTCCAGGATATTTCCAAAAAGATTGTTCACTATCAAAAGTAACACTGCCATCCTGTAGTCTAAAAAACAACAAATCATTTATAACTAAATTAGTTATAACCAAAAACAACAAGCATATCCAAAACAAATATTTTTCGTCTCCAATCGCCAATCCAAATGTCACCACCATCATTAAAACAATCCACCAAGAAATTTCATGTTGTAAGGGCACTAAATAGCCTGAAAATACAATTACCAGCCCTATTACTAAAAATTTAACAACTTTATTCTTAAACATTATTTACTAACTAATATAATTCATTTTATTACTTTCACAATCCTTAAAATGAATTTACACTCAAACTAGCTTATAATCTCTTAAAGATGCAATCATTAGTTAGTATAATCATTCCCACCTGGAACACCGCCAACATCACTCTCCAATGTGTCCGCTCGCTTAAAAAATATCTCAAAAATTTCCCCCTTGAAATTATTGTTGTCGACAATGCTTCTACTGATGATACTGTCGCCAAATTAAAAAAAGAGCAGGGGATAGTGATTATCCAAAATAAAAAAAATTTCGGTTTTGCCAAGGCTTGTAATATCGGGGCCAAAAAAGCCATCGGTGATTATCTCTTTTTTCTCAATTCCGACATGATGGCTGTCGACGACAGTCTGATGGACATGTATCAATATCTTAAAAATAACCAAAAGATAGGTATTATCGGTCCAAAATTTTTAAATCTAGATAAAACTCCCCAAGCTTCAGTTTTTCCTCCCCAAACCGCTCTCAACGCCTTTAAGGAATTTTTCTTAGGTCAAAAAACTTATTCAAAATATTATCCCAAAAGTCAAAAACCCCTTGCCGTTCACTCTCTATCTGGTGGAGCCATGTTGCTTTCAAAAAAATTATTTCATCAAATCGGTGGCTGGGATCAACGTTATTTTATGTACTTTGAAGATCTAGAGCTTTGTCGTCAAGTTCGTCATTTAGGTCTCGAAATTTTTTATTTTCCCCAATGTCGTTTTATTCATCGTCATGGTGCCAGTGGTCATCAAGTTGCTGACAGCGCCAACCAATGGCGACGTCTCATTCCCGGCTCCAAACTTTATCATGGCACCTTCAACCATTACTTAATCAACGGCATCATATGGCTCTCCCAAAAATTAAAATAAATATCAAAAACATTTTGTTTTTAGCTCTGATTCTAAGACTCTTTTTAATGTTCTTATCCGCTTCTCACCCTGATATCGGCAATCATGTCGACTGGGGAGAACGTCTTTTTGAATATACCCCCCGACACTTTTATATTGGTGAAATTTGGTCGGTTTCCAGACCCAATCAACCTTTTGCTTCTATCTATCTTTTTGCTGCCATTGCTAAATTGCGTTTATGGATAATGACTCTCGCCTGGGATCTTAACCTTAAATTTCCTCTCTTTCCTTCTAAATTAATTCCCTTGTTATCAAGCAATCTTCATCATTGGTTACTTAAATTGCCTTTTATTCTTTCAGATCTGGCTATCGCTTTTTTAATTTATAAAATCGGTCAAAAATATTTTCCTAAAAAATCCCTATTAGCTGCCACTTTATTTTTATTCAATCCCGCTGTTATTTATAATTCTACTGTTTGGGGGCAAACAGATTCTTTAATTAATTTATTGGCTTTACTGGGCATATTTTTAATTACTGAAAAAAAATTCTTTTCAGGCATTTTTATTTTCCTCACTTCCTTTATTTTTAAAATTTCTCTGATTATTTATCTTCCCATCTTTGCCTTACTGCTACTATATTATTTCCCCAAGTTTTCTCGCCCTATTCTTCTTTCTAGTTTCTTGTTTCTAATTTCTTTTATTTTATTATCCCTACCCTTTTCCGGTTTCAATTTTTTACCTTGGTTTAAGCAAACCTTTATTGACACAGTGCTTTTATCTCAAGGACACATGCTCAACGGCAACGCTTTTAATCTTTGGTTTCTGATTAATGGCGCCGATCTGACCACCTCAGAATTACAAACCTGGGGCATCCTCACTTACCGTCAAATCTCCCAAATCATCTTTTTTCTTTTTCAAATTCCTCTTTGGTGGCACTATTTTAAATCCCAAAAAACTCTCAACAATACTTTCAAAGCTTTGTTTCTAGCCGCTTTTTCCGCCTTTTTAATCTTAACTAATATGCATGAAAGATATCTCTATCCGACACTACCTTTAATGGTTTCTTTGATCTTTTTGGATAAAAATAAATTTATTACTCTCCGAGAATACCTACTTATTTCTCTGTTACATCTCCTCAATCTCTTTAATCTGTGGTGGTATCCCTCCCTGCCTTTTCTCAAAAACTTCTTAATGTGGGATAATTTCTTAGTTGGTAAAATTATTGCCATTTTCTTTAGTTACTTTTTCTTAAAAAAGTATTGGCATTACTTACATGAAAAAAACTAAATTTTTATTGATTTTGATTCTTCTTTTTTCTTTTTTAATTCGTTTTTACCGACTCAACTCCTTACCCCTTTTTGGTGATGAAATTGATGTTGGTTACCAGGCTTATTCTTTATCTCAAACCGGCTGCGATTATAAAGGTAACTTTCTCCCACTTTATATTCAATCTCTAGCCGAATCCAGAGCTCCGTTTTTAATGTACATGGTAGCTCCTTTCGTGGCTCTATTTGGGCTTAATCCGATTGGAGTTCGTTTAGTTCCAGTATTATTTGGTGTCCTGAGTATCTATTTAATTTACAAACTGATTTTATTACTTTCTCAATCCCAAACATTATCTCTAGTTTCCGCTGCTGTATTAAATCTTATGCCATGGCATTTTCACTATAGTCGGGCTGCCTTTGAAGTTACTCTACTCATCAGTTTAATTTTAGCTGGTACTTATTTTTTCTATTTATTTACTCATCAGACCAAAAACAAATTTTTATACCTTTCAATTATATTTTTTGGTCTCAGTTTTTATACCTACAATACTGCCAATATCTTTGTCCCTCTTCTAGTTATTTTTTTGATTCTTACTAACTTCAAAACTGTCAAAACTAAACTTAAACCAAAATTACTTATAATTGCTTTGGGTTTAACCTTGCTTTTTATTCTACCTCTTATCAAAGAGATTTTTTATGGTCAAGCTGCTACCAGATTTTCTTCTCTTAGTGTCATTAACAATCCTCAGATAATTGATCAGATTGTTGTTAAACGAACTATTTTTTCCGCTACTAATCCTAAAATTGAATCTATTTTTCACAATAAGGCTCAAAAATATTTTTCCGAAATTTTAAGAAATTATCTTAAATCTTTCTCTCTTGATTATTTATTTTTAACTGGAGATACCCTGAATGTTCGCCATGCCATCCCTGGTTTTGGTCAAATTTTTATTGTTTTCTTGCCCTTTTTAATTTATGGATTATTTAATCTAGATCTCAAAAACTCTCTCAATAGATTAATGTTATTTTGGTTACTTCTTTCTCCTTTACCTTCAAGTCTAACCCTTAATGGTGGGACCCACGCTACCAGATTATTTCTAATGCTTATTCCTTTGGCTTATTTTATTGCTCTGGGTATTACTAAGTTATTTCAGTCAAAAACATCTCCCATCATTTATTTACTTTTAATTCTTGTTCTATTTTTTCAAACTACTGCTTTCGCTCATGAATACTTTGTTCACTATCCCAAGGATTCATTTGAAAATTGGAATTATGGTTACCAACAAATTTTTGAAAATATTCCCCGAAACTTTAATCATCTATATATTAGTAATGCTAACTATAATTCACTTTTACCCTATCTTTTCTATCAAAAATATCCACCTCAAAAATTTATAAACAACCAAGTGATTGACAACGGCCCTCAATTTAATCTTGATAGTCGGATTACTTTCATCAATGATTGGTCATCTTCAGATCATCTTTATGATATTAAAAGCAAAGCTCAAAGTCAGGATGTTTTTGTTCTGTTTCAAGGTAAAGATATCCCTGGTGACATGGATTTATCTCAACAGCCAATTTCCGGCTTTACCACCATCAAAACTATTTATAATCCTAACCACACCATCTTAGGTCAAATTATTCAAAAACAATGAAAAAAATAATTGTTCTTTTAATTCTCTTTCTTGGATTTTTTTTGCGTTTTTATAAATTAGGCTCACTGCCCAACAGCTTTACTCCTGACGAAGTCGCTCAAGGCTACACCGCCTATTCACTTTTAGAAACTGGTCGAGACGAGTGGGGGAGTCGTAATCCTTTTATTTTAAGATCTTTTGGTGACTTCAAAGCTCCTCTGCAAACCTGGTTGATGATGCCTTCCATTAAGTTATTTGGTTTAACTCCTTTTGCCATCCGCTTACCCAACGCTCTGCTTTCTTCCGCCGCACTGCTAACTACCTATCTATTAACCAATTTACTCTTCAACTCTTTTCCTGTGTCTCTGATTACTCTCTTTCTTTTGGCTGTCTCTCCTTGGCATTTACCTATGTCTCGTTTGGCTCTAGAAGCCAATCTAACCGTTTTCTTTTCCACTTTCGCCACCTATCTTTATCTTAAAAATCCGAAATCAGCCAAACATCAATTATTGGCCGCTCTTTTTTATTCCTTAAATTTATTTACTTATCATTCGGCCAAATTATTTACTCCTTTATTAATTCTCTTTACTTATCTTTATCTTCACCGTCCCAAAAATTTTCCAAGTTTTTTTTCATCCCTTAAAAAAAATCTATTTATCATAATTCCTTTCACTCTCTTATTTCTCTTAAACACTTATCAATCTCTCTCCTCCTCGGCTCGTGTCGGTGATGTTTCGATTCTTAACCCTACTGATCGTTGGAGTGGTCTGTCTTTTGATCGCTTTTTATTGGTTCAAAACTCACTCCCTGATTTTATTGCCCGAATTTTTAACAATAAAATTATTTATGTTCTTAAGCATTTTGGCAGTTCTTTTCTCTCTTATTTTTCCCCCCAGTTTTGGATCACTCAAGGTGCCGGTGAAACCACCTATGGTATGTTACCTGGTTTTGGAGTCTTGGGTTTAATGCCCACTTTGGGTTTAATCTACACTCTTTATTTAACTTTCCAAAAAAATAATGCCCACCGTCCGACTCTTATTTATCTATGGGCACTAATCGTCGTAGCCGCTATCCCCGCTGCTCTGGCCAAAGGCACCTATCCCGGTAATCGCTTGGCCTCCATGCTTCCTTTCATCCTCATCCTCGCCACCTATGGTTTATATAAATTTCCCTTAAAACTAGCTATCTACTCCCTACTTATCTACTCATCTCTTAATTTTTTATCCACCTATTTCTACAGTGCCAACCATCGTTTGGCCGAGGGGATGCTTTACGGCAGACGTGAGGCTGTCGAATACATTCACCATCAAAATCCCAGCGCTAAAATTCTTTTTAGTCGTTCCCTGTCTCAACCTCAAGCCTATTACACCTTTTTTACCAAAATTAATCCGGCTACGGTTCAATCAACCTCTTCCGAATGGCTAAATTATGAAACCGAAAATAAACACTTTTTAGATCAACTGGGTGAATATCATTTAGCTAATGTCACCTTTGGCAACATTTCTCGTGAATCTTTCAGAGATTTCGATTTTGTTGTCGGCAAACCTGATGAGTTTGTTGACGTTATTCCCAGTCAAGTCATTTACTATCCCAATTCTCAAAAGGCTTCTATTTATATTTATGAAAAATAAATTTCTCTTACCAATAATTATTCTTTTGGGACTTTTTTTAAGACTTTGGCAATTGCCTAATTTACCCCCATCTCTTAATTGGGATGAAGTTTCCCTGGGTTACAACGCCTACTCCATTCTTAAAACCGGTCGAGACGAGTGGGGGACTAAACTGCCGTTGATTTTTAGAGCCTATGGTGATTACAAATTGCCGGTATATATTTATGCCTCCATTCCTTTTATTGCCCTCTTTGGTCTCAATTTATGGACCGTCAAAATTATTTCTGTTTTGGCTGGCACCGCTTTAATTTATATCGCTTATTTAACTGTTAAAAAAATTACCAAAAATCAATTTCTATCTCTAGTGGCTGCCGCTCTGATTGCCTTCAGTCCTTGGTCTATTTTTCTGTCACGTATTGCTCTGGAAGCCAACTTATTTTTATTTCTTTTTGCCACTTGTTTTTATTTTCTGATTTCCAAAAAACTTTTACTTTCCAATTTATTTTTTTCTCTTTGTCTTTTTACCTACAATAGTTCCCGAGTTTTACTGCCTTTTTACCTCTTGGCATTAATCTATATTCTCTTCAAAGAAAAAATTAAAATTAAATTTCTCGATTTTTTACCTCTTATCATTTCACTTTTAATCTTAATTTTTCAATTCAGTAATCAATCCGCCACCGCCAGATATCAACGGGTTTCTCTCTTAGACCAAGGCGCTATTAATCGTATCAATGAATTACGCAGTACTTATCCCCGATTCTTGGTTAATAAAGCCACTTATTTTACTTACCAAGCCAGTAAAAATTATTTGGCTCACTTTAACCCTTTTTATCTCTTCAAAACTGGTGCTTCTCATTATCAATTCAATATTCCCAATTTTCCTCTCCTCTTCCCTTTCCTTTTTATTTTCTTAGTTTTAGCTTTTTACTACTTATCTACTCACCTAAATACTATTAACTATTTACTAATCTTCTTTTTTTTAGTCTCTCCAATTCCTTCAGCCATCACTCGTGATGCTCCTCATATTCTCCGAAGTTTAACCTTTGTTTATTTTGCCACTATTATTATTGCTCTGGGATTTTCTCGCTTTAAGGAACAAGCTTTGCTTATCTTAACTTTACTTTTCCTTGGCGCTACCTCTTTCTTTTGGCCTAAATACCGGCAATATTCACTAACTTACTCTCAAAGTTGGCAATATGGCTACTCTCAAATAGTTGATTATCTTAAATCAAATTACCAACACTTTGATCACTTTATAATTTCTAAAAAATACGGCGAAGCTCATGAATTTATTCTATTTTATTGGCCTTGGGATCCTCAACACTATCAACAAGACCCTCACAAAAAATGGAATTTTCACTCAGACTGGTATTGGCTTGATGCTTTCGATAAATTCACCTTTATTGATGACCGGAACATCAAAAAATTAGCTACTCCCACCGGCAAGACCCTGTTAATTACCTCTCCTGGCAACTATAATCAACATAACTTTCAAAAAATAAATACCATTTACTTTTTGGACCACAGCCCTGCCTTTGATATCGTCACTCATGAATAAAAAACATCTTTTATTTTTAATCATTCTCACTCTTATCGCCTTTGTTTTTAGAGTCTATCGGGCTACTTCTTATCCACCTCTTCTCTGGGATGAAGCTGCTATCGGCTACAATGCTTACTCTATTTTGAAAACCGGTCGTGATGAACACGGCGTTTTTTTACCCCTAATTTTCAAATCTTTTGGTGACTATAAACCGGGAATTTATATTTATCTAACTGTTCCTTTTGTGGCTCTCTTTGGTCTCAATCCCTTGGCTGTCCGCCTACCTTCCATTATTGTCGGTTCTTTATCGCCCCTCCTTTTATATTTTTTAATTAAAGCTCTTTCTCCCAAGTCCGAAAAACAGGCTCTTTTAGCCGCTCTCTTACTCGCTTTTAACCCCTGGAATCTTCATTTTTCTCGGGGTGGCTGGGAAACTAATCTCCTGACTTTCGAATTACTCCTCGCTTCTCTTTTCTTTATTAAAAAACGTTATTTACCTTCTGCCTTAGTTTTTGCTCTCAGTCTCTACAGTTATCAAGCTGGAAAATTAATCACTCCTTCAATTATTCTGAGCCTCTTTATTTCTCAATTCACTCACCTCAAAACTAATTTCAAAAGCATTGCCTTAAAATTTATTCTCCCACTTTTTCTCCTGGCTTTACCTGTCGCCTACGGTCTTCTCTTTTCTGCTGACAGCAACCGACTGAAAGTGTTGTCTCTCAGTTCTTACCCCCGCTCACAGGAGGAAACTGATTTAATCATTAAAGAATCCAGTCACTTGGACTATCAACTTTTCCATAGTCAACCTATCTTTTTTCTCAGAAATTTTCTCTCTCGTTATTTTAATCACTTTTCCACTCGCTTTTTACTCTTTGAAGGTGATTGGCAAAATCTCCGTCATTCTGCCCCATATATCGGGGTAATTCTCTATCCTTCTTTTATCTTTCTTATTATCGGTCTGCTCAATTATTCTTCCACTTCTCTCTTTTTCTTATTATGGCTTTTGTTTGCCCCCATTCCCGGCGCCCTTACTCGAGACACCATCACCGCTGTTCGCACCATGTCCATGTCCATCCCACTAATCTACTTTACCTCCCTTGGTCTCTCCAAAATCCATAAAAAATCTATTTATCTACTTGTCGGCTTATCTTATCTCCTTTCTTTTTTCTACTATCAAGATCTTTATTATCATCACATGATTCAAAAAGATCCCGACCAATTACTCTATGGCTACCAAGAGGCAATTAAATATGTCATCGCCAATCGAGAAAAATATAAAGACAGTCAAATTTATTTTACTGATTATTATGGTCAACCTTATATCTATTATCTCTTCTTCTCCAAATATCCCCCCAAACTTTATCAACAACAATCTCATCTTACCGACAATATTCACGGCGATACCGGAATAGTCAAACAGGTTGATAATCTTAATTTCCGAACGGCTCACTTCGATTTTATCCGAGAAAATCCCGGAGTCTTAGGTATTTTTGCTCAAGAAGAAGTTTACCGTCAAGGTCTGGAATCACGTCCCGAATTTAGTCAATTCATTCCCTTAAGTCCGGTTAATACTATTTCTACCTTCTATGCTTACCACCAAGACTAAATTAATTAT
This sequence comes from Candidatus Shapirobacteria bacterium, assembly GCA_022837635.1. Taxonomy (GTDB): domain Bacteria; phylum Patescibacteriota; class Microgenomatia; order UBA12405; family UBA12405; genus UBA12158. The sequence goes on along the minus strand of JALHFY010000001.1, from coordinate 295,312 downwards.
CATTCTTGTCATTGCCACCCTGCTTCGTTTTTGGAATATTAACTCTGTACCCTCTCTCAATCCTGATGAGGCCGCCCTGGGCTACAATGCCTATTCTTTAATTCAGACCGGTCGTGATGAACACGGAATTTCTTGGCCTCTCCATTTTAAGTCTTTTAGTGACTATAAACCCGGTGGTTATGTTTATTTAGCTCTACCTTTTATTAAAGTTTTAGGACTCACTCCCCTGGCTGTTCGTCTTCCCAATCTCGTCCTCTCAGTTTTAACCGTCTATATTCTTTATAAATTAGTTTTTCTCTTATTTAAATCTGAAACTCTAGCGCTCTATAGTTCTCTGGTATTGGCTCTGTCTCCTTGGCACATTCATTTTTCCCGTGGTGCCTGGGAAAGTGCCACCTCAGTTTTTTTTATTCTCTTGGGAATTTATTTTTTCTATCGTTTTTTAGACAAACCCAAATCAAAATATCTTTTCCTTTTCCCTTTACCCTTTATCGCCTCTCTTTATGTTTACCATTCAGCTCGTCTTATCGCTCCTCTCATTGTTCTCACTTTATTTCTCCTCAACCTTAAAAAACTACTCCATTGCTTATCTACTCCTCTAATTATTTCTATTATCATGGCTCTACTTTTATCGGTACCTGTGGTTTATTCTTTCCTCAATAGTGGTGGTACTACCCGTTTTGGTGGTGTCGGTTTATTTGCTGATACCGGACCTGTTTCCCGTTCCAAAGAACTTCTTCATCACCATAGTCAGATCAATTATTTTCAAAAAATTATTCATAATCAAAGAACACAATATTTACTCTCTTTTGTTCAAAAATATCTGTCTCATTTTGATCTTAATTTCCTTTTTATCGATGGTGATGCCGTCCCTCGCTCCGCTTCTCCGGAAATGGGACAAATGCATTTAATTGAATTGCCATTACTTTTATATGGTCTCTATTCCTTTATTCATTCTAAAAAAATCAAATTAAATCTAAAAATATTTTTCATTGCTTATCTACTTATTTCCCCTCTGGCTTCTTCACTGACCTTCCAGGCACCGTCTGCTCTTCGAGCTTTATCCATGGTTGTGCCTCTATCTTTTTTCACCGCCTATGGCCTTTATCAACTTACTCCCTACTTATCTACTTATCTCCTCATCTTTTTATATCTCATCTTTAGTCTCTATTTTCTAGACGCTTATTTTATTCATTCACCTCAACGTTATTCCTTTGCCTGGAATAGGGGATTCAAAGAAATTATTCCTCTAATTGAGACCGAAAAACATAATTATCAAAATATTTATATGACCAATAAGTACGACCAACCTTATATCCTCTACCTCTTTTACAGTTTATATCCACCGGCAGAAATTCAAAGTAAAATTAATCCCACTCCTCCCGACCATTTTGGTTTCTCTACTGTTCTTCAAATTGACAATATTCACTTCCAAATCCCTGAACACATTCCTAGTAATTCTCTAGTAATTGATGCCGATAATTTTGAAAAAAGCGGTCAAAGCTTTAAAATATACTCAGTCAAATGAAAAAAACCACTCTTTCTGTCGCCATTGCCACTTATAATGAAGAGAAAAATATTGCCAAATGCCTGAACGCCGTCAAATCCTGGGTCGATGAAATTGTCATCGTCGACGGTCAATCTTCGGACAAGACTACTCAGATAGTTAAAAAATATCCCAAAGTCAGGTTGATTTCTACCACCAACAAAGCCATGTTTCATCTTAATAAACAGATGGCTATTGATGCTTGTAAAAGTGACTGGATTTTACAGCTTGATGCTGATGAAATTATTAGCCCAGAGCTTCAAAAAGAAATTTTACAAACCATTCCTAAAACTGAATACCATGGTTTTTGGATTAAACGTCAAAACTACTTTTTAGGCCGTTTTCTCAAAAAAGGCGGTGTCTACCCTGACCCCACCATTCGTCTTTATCGTCGCGGTATGGGCAGGCTTCCCTGTAAAGATGTTCATGAGCAAGCCGTTGTTACCGGTCCAGTCTCCACCCTCAACCATGATCTCCTCCACTATGCCGACCCTAATTTTTCCCGCTATCTTTTAAGAAACGATCGCTACACCTCACTTTTAGCTTCTGATCTTAAAAAGGCGGGTCTAAAAACCGGTTTCTTTTCTTTCATTGTTTACTTTATTTTTAAACCCTTAGCCTGGTTCTTTTTGGCTTATTTTCGACATAAGGGCTTTATGGATGGCTTTCCTGGTTTCGTTTTCGCCTGGTATTCATCACTTCGTTTTCCTATTGCTTACATAAAAGTTTTTGAAATGGAACATGAAAAAATTTAAGATTGGCATTGATGTTAGTCCTCTCAATGATGGTAATTCTAAAAGGGGAGTCGGTTATTACACTCGACACTTGGTTGATGCTCTCCAAAAGGAAGTCAAAAATAATCCCAACTATCGGCATTATCAAATTTCTCTAATTGAGGATCCGAAATCAAAAATTCAAAATTTTGATCTCCTTCATTATCCTTATTTCGATCCTTTTAAGTTAACTTTACCTCAAAGTGACATTCCTCAAATTGTCACCTGTCACGATCTTATTCCCAGAGCTTTCAAAAAACATTTTCCTGTTGGTCTCAAAGGAGAAATAAAGTGGTTAATTCAAAAACGACGCCTAGAAAACGCCAACTATATCCTTTGCCCCTCACATTCAGCTAAATATCAAATTCTAGATCACCTCAAATATCCGGCTGAAAAAATCTATGTTACCTATGAGGCCGCCACTGCCAATTTTAAGCCTCGAAAAAACAAAAAACTCTTTCAAAAAATCGCCAAAAAATATAATTTACCTAAAAAATTTGTTCTTTTTGTCGGTGATGTTAATTGGAATAAAAATGTTCCCGGTTTAACTAAAGCTTGTTTAGCCCTCAACTACCCTCTGGTTATCGCCGGTGGCGCTGCTACCAAAGAAGTTCCCGATCATCCTTGGACACAAGACATTCTTTGGCTTCAATCTCAAGCTCGTAAACACCAAGGTACAAAAAAAATACAACTCCTTGGTTTTGTTCCCGACGAAGATCTACCTCTTCTTTACAATTTGGCCACGATTTATTGCCAAGCTTCTTTTTCCGAGGGTTTTGGTTTAACTTTGGTTGAAGCTATGCAATCAGGCACCCCGGTGGCTTATTCTCAAGAAAGCTGTTTACCTGAAATTATGGATTTTGCCGGTGAATTCTTTGATCCTTATTCTCAAACCTCAATTCGTCAAGCTCTTAAAAAACTTTGGACCTCAACTCAACTTCGTCGTCAATATTCACTCTTAGGTCAAAAGCGAGCCCAGTTTTTCTCCTGGCAAAATACCGCTTTATCTACTTTGGCTGTTTATAAACTAATTGAATTTGATGAGAAAAAATAAAAGTCATTTTTTGTCCGTTATTGTTCCTGCCTACAAACAAGCTAAAACCATTAAAAAAGACCTGCGTCACATCTATTCCACTCTTAAAAAAATTCGCTATGACTTTGAATTATTGGTTGTAGTTGATGGTACCAGTGTCGATAATACTTATAAATTTGCCAAAGAACTCAAATTACCTAAATTAAAAGTCCTCGGTTATCCCAGTAATCATGGTAAGGGTTATGCTCTTCGTTACGGCATGGCTCGAGCCAAAGGTGACTATATTGCCTTTATTGATGCCGGCATGGAAATCGATCCCAATGGAATTTCCTTAATTTTAGAACACATGGAATGGTACGATGCTGATATCATTGCTGCTTCTAAATATCATCCTGCTTCTCAAGTTCAATATCCTTTCGATCGCAAAATCATTAGCTTTGGTGGTCACTTAATTGCTAGATTTTTACTAGGAATTAATATCCGTGACACTCAAGCTGGACTTAAAATCTTTAAAAGAGAAGTTTTGGAAAAGGTTCTGCCCCGTCTTTTAGTTAAAAACTTTGCTATTGACCTAGAAATATTAGCTGTCGCCAAACATTTAGGTTTCAAGAAAATTTACGAAGCTCCAATCAAACTGACCTATATCTTTGAAGGTCTTCATCTTCAAGGAGCCGGTTTCAAAGTTGTTATTAATAGTCTTAGAGACGCTCTAGCGGTTTTTTACCGCCTTAGAATTCTACGCTATTATGATGACCAAAATCGTCGTCGCTGGCGTTTTGATAAAGAATTACAGATGAAAATCAATACCGGATGAAAAAGTTCTTCTTTTCGATTATTATCCCTGTCAGACAAGAGAATGATTATCTTCGAGAAACTTTAACTTATCTCCAGAAACAAAGTTTTAAGAACTTTGAAGTTTTAGTTATCACCGATAAAATCTCTAAAAAAGCTGATCCTGCTTTTAAGAGAAATTTAGGTGCCAAAAAAGCTAAAGGCCAATTTCTCTGTTTTCTGGATGACGATTCTTACCCTAAAAGTAACTGGCTAAAAAACTTACATACCCAAATTAAAAAACATCCTCATTGGGCCGCTTTTTGCGGTCCCACCCTAACTCCCAAAGATGACAATGTTTATCAACAAGCCTCTGGTTTATTTTGGTCCTCTTTTTTAGGTAGTGGGGGAGCCGGTCATTATCGCAATTCTCCTCAAAAAGCTCGTTTTGTCGAAGATTATCCCACTGTTAATCTGACTGTCAATAAAAAAGTTTTTCACCAAATTGGTGGTTTTCAATCAAAATACTGGCCCGGAGAAGACACCATTCTTTGCCTCGACTTAATTAATCACGGTGAAAAAATTTATTATCACCCTTCTATTCAGGTTTATCACCATCGTCGCGCTGTTTTCTTACCACATCTCAAACAAATCAGTCGCTACGCTCTCCATCGTGGTCTTTTTGCTCGTAAATTTCCTAAAACCAGTTTCAAGATCGGCTATCTAGCTCCATCTTTGTTTCTTATTTATCTCCTCACTCTTCCCTTACATCATTGCCTTATCCCTCTTTACTTATATCTCACCGCCCTCTTCTTCACCATCATCCATTTACTCCTAACTATTCCCAATTTATCTATTTATCTACTTATCTTAACCATTATTACTATTCCTGTTACCCATCTTTATTACGGTCTGCTATTTATTTTTGGTTTTGTTAAACTTGACCTAGATTTTAAGGCCCATGAAGTTGACAAAAAAACCGGCCAATATATCGGCGGTTAAAAAATTTTCTATCTCTTTTTCCTCTCCCCCTTTAGAATCCGATAAAGGTATCCCTTTTCTTTCTCAAAACCGTCAATTTCAATGGACTAATACCGGTAATGTCATTCTTCCAGTCATTCCCGCTTATGGAGCCACCGCTTTGAAACAAAAAGATTATCGGGTCTATTGGGATGATGCTATTGCTGAAAAAATTCCTTATCAAAAATGGTTTAATCGTCTCTTAAAAAGAAAACCTAAAATTATTTTCATCGAATCCAAAACTCCAGTTATTAAAAAACATTGGCAGATTATTAATCATATTAAAAAATTTCTACCTCGTTCCATTGTTGTTTTAATGGGAGATCATGTCACTGCTTTACCCAAAGAATCCTTCTTAAATTCCAAAGTCGACTATGTCATCACTGGTGGTGATTATGATTTCATGATGATTAACCTAGTCGAGCATTTAGTTCATAAAACTAAACTCGAACCCGGTTTCTATTATCGCTCTAAAACTCAAAAAAACTATAGTTCTAAAGTTCTAAATACTGGTAAATTTGCCCTAAAACACCACAACTTAGACACTCTACCTATTATCGACCGAAAACTAACTAAATGGAAATTATACGGCCAAGAAAATACCAATTTTAAGTACAAACCTGGCGCTTACATTATGTCCGGCCGTGATTGTTGGTGGGGCCGCTGTACTTTTTGCTCCTGGACCACTACTTATCCTGCTGGCACTTTTAGAACTTTTTCCGTGACCCATACCATCAAAGAAATTGAAAATTTAGTTTCTTTAGGGGTCCGAGAAATTTTTGATGATAGTGGTAGTCTCCCTATTGGTCCCTGGCTGACAGAACTGTGTCATCAACTTATTCAGCGAGGTCTCCATAAAAAAGTCGTTATTGGTTGCAATATGCGTTTTGCCGCTCTCAGTCAAGAACAATACAATTTAATGAGACAAGCTGGTTTCCGTTTTGTCCTTTACGGACTTGAATCATCCAATCAAAAAACTCTCGATTTCATCCATAAAAACACTAAAGTTGCTGACGCTCGCAAAAGCTTAATTATGGCTAAAAAAGCCGGTTTAGAACCTCATTTGACTATCATGATTGGTTATCCTTGGGAAAGCAAGCAAAATGCTTATAAAACCCTCAATGAAGCCAAGAGTCTTTTTCGAGACGGACTAGCGGATAGTATGCAGGCCACCATTCTCATTCCTTATCCCGGCACCCCTCTCTATCAACAATGTCTCGACAATGATTGGTTGTTAACTACAGATTGGGATGATTTTGATATGCGTCAACCAGTCATGAAATCTCCTTTTACTGACGAAGAAATTAAAAAAATTATTCGTGAACTTTTTCATGGTGTCTTAACTCCCAAATTTTTAATCAAAAAAATTTTTTCTATTCGCAATTTTGATGATGTCAAATTCCTCTTCACTTATACCGTTAAATATCTCAAAAAACTCCGTGACTTCTCCTAAGCTCTCTATCATCATTCCCACCCTTAACGCCCAAAGAGTCTTAACTCATTGTCTTCGGGCTATTGATAAACAAAAATTCAAAGATTATGAAATCCTGATTCTGGACGGTGGCTCTACCGATAACACCTTAAAAATTGCTAAAAAATATCATTGTCAAATTTTTCAGAATTCCTTAAAAACTGCTGAAGCTGGCAAAGCTCTTGGTCTAAAAAAAGCTGCCGGAAAATTTGTGGCTCTGATTGACTCTGACAATTTTTTACCTCACTCCAACTGGTTTGATAATATGCTGATACCTTTTGCTGACAAAGACATTATCGGTTCAGAACCCATTCGTTTCACTTATCGTCCCCATGGCGGTTTTATAGAACGTTACAGTGCTCTTTTAGGTGTCAATGATCCTTATTCCTATTTTACCGGCAATTATGATCGATACAGTTATCTTTCTAATAAATGGACCGGCTTACCCATTAAAAGCGAAGATAAAGATAATTACTTAAAACTAAAAATTGACAATCCCGCCTTAATTCCCACTATTGGTGCCAATGGTACTATCTTTCGAAAAGATTTTTTACAGAAAAACTTTAGTGGCGATTATCTGTTTGATATTGATATTCTGGCCGCCGCCAAAACACCTCTCTATTTTGCCAAGGTTAAAGAGGGGATTATTCACACTTTTTGTGAATCTTCTATTTCCAAATTCATCAAAAAACAACAACGTCGCGTCACCGACTATTACACTTACAAAGCCCATCGCCAATATCAATGGAGTCGTGCCAATAATAAAATTATCCCTTTCACCCTATACAGTATCTTAATTTTCCCCTCGCTCTTTGATGCCATCCGTGGTTTTATTAAAAAACCCGATCCAGCCTGGTTTTTTCACCCTTTGGCTTGTTTTGTCACTGTTATCGTTTATGCTACCACTACTATTAAACATAAACTGGGTTTATTAAAATCTCTGGATAGAAATCAATGGCGACAATAAAGTTTCGACCGGTTACACAACATGATTTACAGTCGTTTTTTAATATTCTTAAACGCAATTCTTTGACTCCTCATGATTTTCTTTTTGATTCCCGCCCTTACGTCACTGGCACTTTAGATATTATTAATCAACTAGATAATCTAATTCCCCCAGGGAAAAAAATTCTAGACCTTGGCTGCGGTAGTGGTTTAACTAGTTTCCTTTTATCCAAAAACTATCAAGTTCAAGCCGTTGACGTTTTTGAATCTGATAGTACTCAATTTCATCACAATGGTAAAATGGCCCAACAAAAACTTTGGAATCTTTTATCTAAAAACAAAAAAAACCTCAAATTTAATTTTTTTGATGGAAAAAATCTCAATTATCCTCAATCTAGTTTTGATTTAGTTTTTGCTCACGCTGTAATCGAACATGTCCATCCAAATAAAATGAAATCAATTTTGGCTGAAATTAAGAAAGTCTTAAAACCTGGAGCCTATTTAGTTATTGCCAGAACCCCAGAACAACTAGCTCTGAGTGAACTTTTAATTAAAAGTCATGATGTTAGATATAGTCTCAAAGACCTGCTTAATCTCTTTCCTAAAAAAGATTATTTATTGATTTCCTCAGCTAAAACTGACTTTTTTCCACAAATAGCACCATTTCCATTTGCTCAAAAAATGATTAATTCACTTTATCCTTTAACCCGTCTTTTTGATCGAATTCTCAATCATTCTCCTCTTAAGATTTTTTCTCACCATCACCTTCTTTTTTTTCAAAAGCGATAAATAAATTCATAAAACCTGAACTCCTACTTTCTTTTAATTCTCTTTCTTCAAAAAAATTTTCCCAGAATTTTCTTCTTCCAAACACCCATTTAGCCACATACATATTTATTAGTCCCAAGAGACTCCACCAAGCACCATTAATTTGATAAGCCTTCATTTGTAATCCCTCTGTCTCAGCTATTTTTCTAAGTTTTTTATAATCATAATGCCTATGTCCAAAATACCAAGCCGGATCAAACAATTTAGCCATCAAATGATTATTTGGAGTACTCAAAAACAAATCGCCTTTCTTTTTTAAAACTCTCCTTGCTTCTCTAAAAAAAATTGTCTCTGTCTTTTTAGGAAGATGTTCGATTACTTCACTGGCCACTATCACCTCTACACTTTCATTTTCTAAAGGAATTTTCAAGGCACTTCCTTTTGTAAATACTACATTTTTATCCTTTAATAATTTTTTATTTTGCTCGATATGTTTTCCGTCCTTATCTATCGCCCAAATCTTTTTTGCTTTTTTTCTGTTTTGATATTCAAACCAAGCCAAACCGCAACCAATATCTAAAATTATTTTATTTTTAATTTTATCTTTACCGACAAATCTTAAAAATGCCTGATTTCTAGCTCCCAATCGGTCAGTAGCTGACTCTTTCAAAGAATTTCTCATTTGCTAAAATTGTGCCAGGTCTTTATGAAAAAGAAAAGTCTTGTCATTATTAGTAACAACAATCTTGGCCCGGTTCAAAGTGGTGGTGACACTATTTATTTAAATTTTATTAAATATTGGTCAACTCGTTTAGATATTACTCTCTGGGGTAGTGCTGAAGCTCGCCATTTGCTTAAATTAAACCAAATTAAAACTAAATTTCTTCAAACTGACACCTTTAATCCTCACTACCAGGCTACTGTCATCAACCTTCTTTGGCACCAACTCCGCCGACTTACCATGGGATTAATCGCCTTTATCAGAGATCTTAAAATTTTTAAAACCAGTGACTATTGTTATACCGCTTCTGATTTTTGGCCGGATTTTCTCTTTGGTCTGTTATATAAATTAGTCAATCCTCAAGGTCGGTGGCTTTGTGGCTATTATTTGATTGTCCCCAAAGCCTCTTCTCCGGACTCACCTTACCAAGACCAATTGTTAAAAAATTATCTTTATTATTTTTCTCAAAAATTATCTCTAAAGTTAGCCAATAAATACGCCGATTTTATTTTAATCACCTCTCAACCCGATCAAAAATATTTTCCCGGCAAGAAAACCATCATTGTTCGTGGGGGAGTTGATTTAAGTCATTCTCAAAAAATTAAAAAAATTCCTGTCAATCGACGTCAATTTGCGGCGGTGTTTCAAGGACGACTCCATCCCCAAAAGGGCGTCTTGGGCATGATTGATATTTGGCAATTGGTCATTTCCAAAATCCCCTCCGCTAAACTGGCTATCATTGGTGATGGTCAACTTAAAGAGCAAATGCTTAATAAAATCAAAAAACTAAAACTCCAAAAAAATATTTCTTATTTTGGTTTTCAACATGCGACCAAGAAATACCAAATCTTTGCCAATTCTAAAATTGTCTTACATCCGGCTATTTTTGATAGTGGTGGCATGAGTGCTGCCGAAGCCATGGCCTTTGCTCTACCCGGTGTTTCTTATGATTTACCAGCCCTTAAAACCTATTATTCTCAAGGGATGATCAAAACTCCTCTTCACAATCAAAAACAATTTGCTAAAAATATTATTCGACTTTTAGAAGATCCAATTCTCTATCAAAAATATTCCCGTCAAGCTCTCGCTTTAATTAAAAATGAATGGGACTGGCGCAAACACGCCACTTTTCTTTATCAACAAATTTTCCTATGACACGATTTCATTATCCACTCTTAGACACTAAATTTCGTTTTCGAGTTCATAATATTATCTCCAATATTATTCACCAATATTTACCAACTAAAAGTCATATTCTTGATCTGGGTTGCGCCGGTGGCAACATTGCCAAATTAACTCAAGGTAAACATCTCGTTACCGGTGTGGAAAACAACTCTTTTTATTTCCAGTCTGCTCGCAAACATTGTCATAAATTCTTAGCACTTGATTTAAATAAGAGTCAAGATATTAAAAAAATTCCCAACCATTATGATCTTATTGTTTTAGCTGATGTCTTAGAACACTTGGTTAATCCCAGCCATACACTCAAACAAATTATTCCCAAAGCCAAAAAAAATGCTTTTATCATTATTTCTCTGCCAAACATTGCTCAATTACCTTTCCGTCTATCTCACCTCTTTGGCAATTTTAATTATTCTGATCACGGCGGTGTCATGGATCAAACACACCTCCATTTTTACACTCTAAAAACCGCCAGACAATTGATTCAACAATTTCCTCAATTAAAAATCCTAAAAATTTTTCCCGCCGGCACTCTATATAGTTTTTTACCTATTTTTCCAACTCTGTTAGCGCCTCAATTTGTTTTTTTAATTCAAAAGAATTAATTAGTCAAACTGATTCCGTTCTCCAATACCTTCAAAGACTCTTTGACCGGTACCAAATTTGGATAAACTGTTAAAATCTCCTTTAACAATTTCTTGGCTTCTTCTATTTCTCCCAACTGAGCCTGAGCCAAAGCATAACTATAATAAGCCTGAATATTACTTTGATCAAAACGTATGTATTTCTCCAAGTTTTCCTTTGCTAATTTTGGATTTCGACTCTCAAAAGCAATTTGAGCCAAAGCCAAATAAGTTTGATATAAATTAGGATTAATCCTTACTGCAGTTTCATAAGACTCTTTGGCTAAATCTAATCTTTTCATCTTATAAAATATATTACCCCGATTATGATAAGCATCAGCATAATTTGGTCTTGTTAAAACCGATTGAGTAAAACCTTTAATAGCATTTTCTAACTGACCCAATTTATCGTAATCATCACCAATATTATTCCAAGCATTGTGACTATTTGGTGACACCTGACAAGTATTAACCCATAAATTATGATTTGTACTCCAGTCTATATTTCTTTGGTAAACTCGCCAGCCATAAAAAGCCAACAATAAAATCAATAATAAAGAACTTAAAAACTTCGATTTTTTCCATAGATCAGTTAATATCAAAGCCGAAAACAAACAAAAACCCAGACTACCTAAAAACATATATCTTTCCGCTACCAACCAACTAACCTTTATTGGTGCCATCGACGGAGCTGTAGCTACAAAAATAAAAGCCAAGGCGAAAAAATATCTTTTATCTTTAATGTAAAAATAAACCAATAAAGCCAAATAATTCAAAGTAATCAACCAATTTAACCAAGTCGGTAAAACATACATTGTGTGATACAAAGTTAAATTCAAAGGTGCCCATAACAACTGTAAATATTTAGTTACCGAAACCGGATATTGCAAAATTGGATTATAAAAAATACTTCCAGAAGCATTAATGCCGCTATTTACCGCCCCGATTCTACTATTAATCAATGGCAAACTGATTAAAACTGAAATCAGTAAACTGACTAATACTAACCAATAATATTTTTTGTATTTTTTCAAAATATCCCAGTTTTGTTGTGAAGTTAAATACAAGATAATAATTAAAAATATTGCAAAAGGGCGAGGCCGATCAGTCAATAAAGCCAACAAGAAAAACAACATTCCATAAAGCAAATATTTTGGCTTATCCCTGTCTAGAAAATAAATTAAATTAATCACCGATAACAACATATAAGCCGATAAAATTAAATAAATCCTCCCAGCATTCCAAGAGACCGCCTCCACATGAATTGGATGAAAAGCAAATATCAAAACAGCTGTCCGACTTAGTAATCTATTCTTAAAAACTATCTCCATAAATACCAAGGCCAAAACTAAAACCAACATATATATCAATAAGGAAGTAATATGATAAGGTACCGGGCTACTGTGACCAAAAAACTTAAACACAATATAATTACTCAAGGCCATACTGTTTCCTGGGAAAGATTTCATCGTTGCCCAAAAATCACCAATCAAAGGATTGTTGGGTACCGTCGCATAATCATCAGACACAAAGGCACCATTGAGGGCATTAGCATACAACACCAAACTCACCAAACAGGTCAATAGTAAAAACACCCAATTATTCCTAATAATCTCCACCACCCCCGGCAACAATATTCTAGTATCTGGTTTCTTGTTTCTAGTTTCTATTTTTTCTTTTTTTATCTTTCTTAATCTCTTTTGAGACATAGCTCATTCTAGCAAAAAAACGGGCTAATTTTTGAGTACTATGACGCAATCTCCAATTTTTTTCATCAATTGTTGCCAAATCCTCTAAAAATGTTCTTTCATCTTCCACATACTCTACCTCTCTAGAATGCTCTAACTCATAAAATTTACGTAATTTGTCTAATTTCTTTGAATTAAGACAAGTTAAATCGGCCATTAAAATCCTGTCAAATTTTACTCCCACATGTTTCTTAAACAATTCTTCATATTCCAACTGATTGGCAAAATTACCTTCATTGGCTTGTGACATCAAATTTACCATTAAAATCTTTTTAGCTCGACTTTGATTAAAAGCTTCCTTGAATCCATCGACTAAAAAATTAGCCATCAATGATCCAAAAATACTGCCTGGACAAACAATAATCATTTTAGCCCTTTTTAACGCTTTGACTGCTTCAGGATTAACCTTAACCTTAGGTTCCAACCATAATTTTTTCACCACATCAGAAGACATTCTCAGCTGGTCTAAAAATTTTTCACCATGATAGACCTTGCCATTGTTTGTTTCAAAAGACATATTGGCTGAAAACAGAGAGGAGGGGATAACATGACCATGTAAATCAGCCATTGTTAACGACTTAAATAAATCATCAACCTTATCCAATGAACCGGTTTTTTCCGTCATAAACTGAAAAAAAGTGTTACCAAAATTCCTGTCTCTACCATCACGATATTTAAGCATCTCTACCCAAACTTTTTTTTGAGTTCCATCATCCCACAAAGAGATTAATGATCGCCAATAATCAGAATTAGCCAAGGTTTGTCCCCGCTCATCTGTCCTCATTCTGCCGGTATCACCGCCATTATCAAAGGTAGTTACTATTGACCAGATATTTTCATAACCTGCCTTGACTAAAGCTTCGTTAACTACCGGCATTCCAGTTCCGCCACCTATCGTACAAATCAGCTCTTTCTTGTTCATTCCTACCATTATAAACTATCTTTTTAATTTGCTAAACTAACTCATGTTAGCCATAGTTCAAGAATTTCAAAGCGTCATCAAATGGCGGGAACTTTTATGGCAAATGACCAGTCGAGAAATTAAAGCCCGATACAAGCAATCAATCCTCGGTTATTTTTGGGTAATATTAAATCCACTAGCTCAAATGCTCGTTATGTCTTTTGCTTTTTCTGTTATTCTTCGTATTCCCACTAATTCTGCTTCACATATCCCTTATACCTTATTTCTATATACTGCCCTTCTACCTTGGAACCTCTTTTCTACTTCAGTCACTTCATCAGCTATGTCACTTGTAAATTCCGCACCACTAATTCGTAAAATATATTTTCCTCGCTCAATTCTTGTTATCTCCACCATTATCGCCAAATTAATTGATTTTGCTTTTGCTTTAACAGTCTTAATTATATTCTTCATTTTTTTTAAAATTCCAATTACCTTAAATCTACTCTGGGTAATTCCCATTCTATTAACTCAGTTAATATTTACTCTAGGTCTTTCTCTATTTTTTGCTGCCGCCAACCTAATTTATAGAGATATCCAATACTTACTCGCATTGATTATCTCTCTCTGGTTCTATATCACCCCTATTGTCTATCCTGCCGATATTGTCCCTAATCGCTTTAAATTTATTTTTCAACTTAACCCTATGAGTGTCTTTGTTAACGCTTATCGGCAAACAGTTCTCGGGGGAAAATCACCTGATTTATTCAGTCTATTTATCGCCCTAATTGTTTCTTTTATTACCTTATCTGTCGGCTTGCTATATTTTAAGCAGCGTGAAAACACCTTTGCCGACATTGTTTAATATGAATAACACCGTCATTAAATTCACTAATTTAACCAAAAAATTTTCTCTTCAAAAACAAAAAACATTTAAGGAATTTTTACCAGCTCTCTTTCTTGGCGAACAAACAAAAAATAATTTCATTGCTCTCGACAACATTTCTTTTAAGGTTAAGAGTGGGGAAACTCTCGGGATTATCGGTCCAAATGGTAGTGGTAAATCAACTATTCTAAAACTTATTGCTGGAGTTACTGCTCCCACTAAGGGAAAGGTTTATGTTAATGGCCGCATCTCTCCTTTAATTGAATTAGGTGCTGGTTTTCACCCTGAGCTCACCGCTCGAGAAAATATCTTCCTAAACGGTGCCATTCTTGGCCTAAGCCAAAAAGAAATAGAAAACAATTTTAATAGTATTGTTAAATTTTCAGAATTAGAGGAATTTATTGATCAGCCAATTAAATTCTTTTCTTCAGGTATGTACATGCGACTTGGCTTTTCTGTCGCCATTCATACCCATCCCGATATTCTCATTATTGATGAAATTCTCGCTGTTGGCGACCCAAATTTTCAACAAAAATGTTTCCAAAAAATGGAAGAATTCAAAAAGAATGGGGTAACTATTCTCTACGTCTCTCATGATCTTGATACTGTTATCAAATTCTGCTCTCGCTGTCTTCTAATTAGTCACTCAAAACTCATCGCTGATGGTTCACCTATTCAAATTTGTCAACAATACCTCAAGGAAAAAACTAACCCAAGTTTCTAATTACCTCAATTATCTTTTTTCTCGCATTCATTTTCCTAAAACCAATCCCTGCCTCCTCGTACAAAGCTTTTTTCCTTTCTTTGGATTTGATCTGTCTATTATTCAATACCCAAAAAATTGTTTTTTCTAAATCATCTAAATTTGTTTCTATGTTCGCACCACTAAAGTATTTATTAATACTTTCAATATAAGTATCCAAAAAATATTTTGGTTTCCAATTATTCACAGTAATTACAGGTATATCTAAATAATAGGCCATAAATTCCAAAGTACTTTCACTTAAACTAACTACCAAATCAGTAGTTCTTAAAATCTCACTAATAATCTCCAGATGTCCTACTTTATCCCGATTACTTCTAATTACATTTTGATAATGATTCTTTCTTTGACCTTCAATCAATTTTGTTCGAACATTAATTCCTTTAATTAAAGCTAATTTCTCAGCCACCTCAAAATTTTCTCTAATTTCTTTATCCCAATGTAAAGGCACAAATAAAACATTTTTTTCTTCATGTGTTTCAACCGTCTTTAGTGAATCAAAAATTATTGTTCCTGTTACTTCAATTCTCTCTGGCTCAACTCCACCACTCATTACTCTTTCTTTATCTTTTGGTCCCCAGACCATAATTTTTTTTGCTAACAATACTTTTCCAAAATCACTAGAATATTCTCGACTTGCTCGAAGACCATGTTGCATTACTATTGTTGGTATTCCTAATAAGTTAGCATTCGCTACAGTTTGAACCAACTCGCCTCGAATATCCTGCCATACCACCACCGCTTCTGCCTCCATCCAATTATCTACAACATCAAAACTATTCCGAATACCCTCCAATACCTGATTATGATCTTCAAGATATATTCTCTTAATCATATTATTGTTATCATATCTTAACAAGTAAATGACTACAAAAAATATCTCTCAAAAAATAATTCGTCTCGAAAATGAAAATCTTCGACTCCGTTCTTTACTCGCCAAAGAAATAGAAACCAATCGAGTCCTTCGACTTACTCTCGATAAACCCCATTTTCTCACTAGATTATTTCAAAAAGTTCTTAAATGAATCCTTATCTACAAAAACTTTTAGAAATAACTTTTCATTTTTTTCTAAATTTATATTATCAATATAAATATCCTCATCTTCTTCATCAAAACAAACATCAATTAGAATCATCTCCTTTAATCAATATAGTTGTTCCTATCTATAAACCCAAAATATCCTGGCTCAAATTCTGTCTTGACTCAATCATCAACCAAAGTTATCAAAATTGGCAATTAATCCTTATTGACGACTATTCAAATAATCCTTATATTAGCCAACTTTTAGAATCATATTCTACTAATCCTAAAATAAAAATACTTCTCAATTCCAAAAACTTAAATATTGTCAAAGCAACTAATAGAGGTCTTAAAAAATGCCATGGTGATTGGGTCGCCTTTCTTGATCATGATGACTATCTATGGCCAAATGCTCTCTTAGAAGCTGTTCATACAATTAATCAGAATCCTCACTGTAAATTAATCTATACTGATCAAGACAAAATAAATGAATCAAATCATCACTTTGATCCCTTTCTAAAGTCAGATTTTGACTTCAATCTACTCCGTCAAACTAATTACATAAATCATCTCACACTCATTCACCGACCAACCCTTAAAAAACTAAATTATCTCCGAGAGGGGACTGATCTAGCCCAAGACTGGGATTTGCTTCTTCGAGCTACAAACATTTTATCACCCGAAAATATCATTCATCTGCCAAAAATTCTGTATAGCTGGCGCCTCTCCAGTACCTCTACCTCTTCTTTAGAAGGTATGAGCCGACAACAATCAGTCATTAGTAAAATTCAAAAAAAAGTACTTCAATATGATTTACATACTCGTAAAATCAAAGGAAATATCAAACAAAGCCGCTATTTAGGTATCTGGTCAATTAATAATCAAAAGACTATTTTACCCTATCAGTTTTATCTCCAATCTCTAATTAGGCTTCATAAACAGTAGTCTCGCCTGAATTTCGTCATATAAGGATAAATAACTAAAATATTTTTCACTTTCATTCATCACCACCGGTTCAATCAACAACGCAATTACTTTTCCTTTAGGCTTAAAAGCTTTATTAAAAGTCGATTCATAAACACCACTATCCTGTAGTTTCTTTTGAGTTAGATAACCCGACAAAAACACTTTTTTACCATCTTCGTCCATAATTTTATATCGATAAGGAACTTGGATTAAAACATCATCTTTCTCTATGACAATTTGAAACCCAATTATTTTATCCTCCCATGACGTATCAAAATACTTAATCATTCTATCTCTAGAATCAATTTTTACTAAAGGTTCTTCGTTATCTCTCAAATTCTGTATTTCTTCTGCCAATTCATCGGCATTTACAATGTTTTTTGAAAAATCATAATAACGCTCATAGATTATTTCATAAGTATCAATTCCAACCAATAACAATAAAAGACTTAAAAATAAGATCTTGACTGTATTCTTTCCTAAATTTAATTTAATTTCTAAAATTAACCAAACTAAAAAAAGTACTAAGGGCAACAAGTATCTTCCTTGCACCCCCTCAACTACACTCGACCCTACCTCTGTCCAGTATAACCAAAACATAAAATGAATTAGCACATAAGTTCCCAGAATTATTCCTAAAATTAAAATAATACTTAACTTGTCTAAAGTGTTTTTTTTGACAAGCTTAAAACTCCTTGTAGACAGATAAAGAAAAAGTCCAAAAACTAATAAATATCCATATAAATCATATTTATAATCAAGCCAACCAAAATAACCCAAACTACTTTCGATATAAAACACTCTCTTTGCCTCCCAAGTATCCCTCAAGACTCTTAAAAAATATCCTGGATCATGCTTGAGTATTTCCATTTGATATTTTCCAATAATTAACTTTTCACCATTGTAATCAGTAAAAACCATCATTTTTTTAACAAAGAAAAATCCAATCGTCACCGCTACTAAAGCTATAATCATCATTATTATCGGCTTTCTCAGAATATATTTCTTTGTTTTCATCCATAAAACAA
Source organism: Candidatus Shapirobacteria bacterium (assembly GCA_022837635.1). Lineage (GTDB taxonomy): Bacteria > Patescibacteriota > Microgenomatia > UBA12405 > UBA12405 > UBA12158. The sequence continues at coordinate 277,146 of JALHFY010000001.1, read as the reverse complement.
CCATTGGTAGCAATACCATCAAATAATATCCAGGTTTAACCAAAATATATAATAAAGTCGATACCGCCAGTCCTATAAACATTTTCCAATTCATTTTTTTTCTTTCAAGTAAATTTACTGTCAACCCAAAAATCACCGGTGCTAAGCTATAGAGCATTACATCATAACCTACAATAGTTGATTGCTGTAACACCATTGGCAATACTGCATATCCATATATAAACCATTTATATTTCCCAGCCAATTTTATAGCCAAAGCAAAACAAATCATAAAAAATAAAAATCCTGCCAGTCTCCCTTCATAGAATGCCCATGCTGGATAATCACTTAAACCACCCAACCATATTCCTAAGTAACTAGGAAAATAGGTGATATAACTGTTCCAATCTTTATCATAAGCAAATATTTCCTTCCCTTTGTTTTCATCCTTATAAAACACATTTTCAACCATAAATTTTTCCTCAAATTTATGAGCTAATTTCAACGCATCTACCTTGTCTGGAAAACTAATATATCGACTTTGATTTAAGCATCTACCATTTACCATGATTGCACTACTGCGCTTAAAATGAATGACCTCATCTGGTTTTTGAAATGGAGGAATGATAAATACCTGAAACAAACCTAAAATAACAATAAAAATTAAAATAAAAACCTCTATAGAAATAAACCTAAACTTCATTAATCAATTATACCTAAATATATTATAAAAACAGTTATAATAACTAAAGTTTCGACATGAAATTTTCTATTATTACTCCATCTTTTAATCAAGGCAAATATATTGAACAAACTATTAAAAGTGTTATCGAACAACAAGGTAATTTTGATATCGAGTACTTTGTTATGGACGGAGGTTCAACTGATAATACTGTCAATATCCTTCAAAAATATTCAAAATTACTCCATCATAATCAAAGAATCAAATTTTTCTGGCAATCAAAAAGAGATAAAGGTCAGGTTGACGCTCTCAATCAAGCACTTATCAAAACTACAGGCGATATTATCGCCTACATAAATTCCGATGACTATTATTTTCCGAATTCCTTAAAAAAAATTTTAACTTATTTCAATACTCATCCCCAAAAAGAGTGGCTTGTCGGCAATTGTCAGGTTTCAGATAAAAAATTTAATTGGACTTTTTGGTTAAAACACATCTGGCCAATTCAAATTTTCAAATCCGCTCTCTTAGTCTTTAATACTATCAATCAACCATCAGTTTTTCTTAGAAGAAAATTAGTCGATAAAGTTGGCTTATTTAATTCAGATTATCAATATGCTTTCGACTATGATTATTGGCTTCGTTGTCAAAAACACAGCCTGCCTGGCCGCCTTTACGATAATCTTTCTGTCTTTCGTATTCAACCAAATTCCAAAGGTAATACGGGCTACCAAAAACAATTCAAAGAAGACTGGCAAATCTTTAACCAGAACACCTCAAATATTATTCTAAAAATTCTCCACAATTTCGGTAAAATTTTAGTAAATACAAGCTACAAACATCTCAAGTAAAATCTATTCTTCGCATCCATTCATCATTATTTGTATCAAAGTAAACCATATTTTTATTGATATATTTCTTCATTTTATTTAGAACAAAAAAACTTGGAAAAATCTCTAAAATTGCATCCATAAAAGAAATTAGATTCTTAGAATCAGAGATAGAAAACATTTCAGTATAATAGTTCTTTTTGTTGGTACTTTTTTGTTGCTTCAATCTTCTAAAACCACCCAAGATACATTGCACCACATCTAAATCATACTTATTAGCAAAACACTTCCATAAATAAAAATCGCCTGCCAATTTACAATTTGACAGTTTTTTAAGATCAACCGACTTAAGTAATTCTTTTCTCCAAAAAGTTGACTCTTGTTGAATAAATGGCAAGAAATAACCATAATAACCTCTTTTTATTAAATTTCTCTTATATCTGCAAGGTAATGAAGCATCAATTATCTGATTCCTTGAAGAATACAACACTTGCATACCTGTTATCCATTTAATATCACTATACTTATTCATAATATTTCTAACTGTATCAAAGGCTAAATCTTGGTAAAAATCATCTGCATTTATATATGCAACAACATCTCCAGAAATTTTCAAAAATCCCTTACTTAAAGCATCGTACATACCTTTATCTTTTTCGGAAATATACGACATCTTAACACCTTTACATCTGATATTTATTTTCTTACTAGACAGCTTTTTAATATAATCACCTATAATTTGAATTGTTTTATCGGAAGATTTTCCATCAATAATGATGTATTCAATTTCAAAATCACCCTCTTGTAAAATTACACTATCAATAGTTTTCCTTATAAATTTTTCAGCATTAAAACAAGGAGTTACAATAGAAAATTTCATATAATTTATATTAAATGATTACCTATTATCTCTCATTTTTACCTTTTCTGCTGTTCTTCTCCCTCATCCCAGTCTTGTTTTTAATAATCAATTCAATACCTACTCATTTTTCTTTCGTCATATCTCACTTTGTACTTTTTATATATCAAAAATAATATCTCATCAGTATATATCCTAATAAAAAACATTGTTCCAAGTTAGAATTCAGATTTATACTACATCACTCGTCTCTCATTTTATTTCAAATTCTCAATAATAGTTACTTTAGCTTCAACATTATTAATACTGATTCTTTACAAAATAAAAGGTAAAAAATAAATAACTTGTGGAAATCAAAAAATATTTCAGCCATATTTACACTTGCAATTTCCTTTTTGTTACCATTCTTTCTCAGTATTTCTTCAAACTATAGACTAATTTCTTTTTACTAGAGAATCAAAAACTTTAAGATATAGTTTTTTTGTTTTTTCAATATCGTATTTTTTCATTATACTTTTAGTAATGAATTTTCTATCAAATAGATTATCACCTAAAATGAACTTTCGGAGTTTTTTCCCATACTCAATATAATCAAAAGGTTTGATTAAGTATCCATACCTATCACTTTCAATAATCTCTGGAATACCGCCAATTGAAAACGCAATTGCAGGAGTTCCGCAAGCCATCGACTCAATCAACATGGTAGGCATATTTTCATGTCTTGAAAACATTAAAAATATGTCCGAAGCATTATAAATTTTATTCAATACCTTCTCTTTACTTATGAAACCAAAATGTTTTACTCTAACTCCAAGTTCTCTAAACACCTTATTAAAACTAGATGTATCACCAGAACCCAAAGTTATTACCATAAAATCATTTTTTAAATCCTTTACATACTCTAATATTTTAAGAAAAACATCATTTTGTTTATTTCTATCTCCGTCAATAAAAGCAGAACCTAAAAGTAATATTTTCTTATTTTTTGGTAAACCTAAAGAAATTTTTGCCATATTCTTATTAATAGAAAAAAACACTTTTGAATCAACACCATTAGGTATATATTGGACTCTTTTATCTTTCAAAAGAAAACTCTTTTTTGCTAAATTGTATAACCATAAGCTCGGACAAATAAAAATAATATCGTTTAATTCTTTATATACACTAACCTTCCTCATCCAGACAAATCTATTTATGTCAATTCCACTTTCATTTTTTGGCCTATTATTTTTAGAATAACCATTAATAAATCTACTCTCATTAGTATGATGCTCTGCTCCACAAAATGGCCACATATCATGCATTGTCCAAATAATTGGCTTTCTTATTGTTAATAAATCTTCTGGTTTCATTAATCCTTTATTTATCCAATGTAAATGGACAATATCTGGATTAAACAATCTGAGATAATCTTCAATTCCACGAGAGAACATGGCAGGGGAGTGATAAACAATGTTCTTCGTTTTCATCAGCATTGGCCAAAATTTTTGTTCCATAACACTCAAAATACCAATTAATTTATCAAAAACGGTATCATTCAAAGTTACTGTTTCTAAATTAATTCCACCACTCTTAAATACCTGATTTAGTCTTCTAGCCACTACTGCCGCCCCCCCAACTTTTGTAGTATTCACACTAAGTACTTTCATGGAATATTTTACTTAACAATTTTCTGTATAAATAAGTCGGATTTTTTAAAAATTCAATAAAAATAATCTTAAAAACAATAAAAATATTATTAGTATTAAAACCTATTAAAATAATCTTCGAGGTTTTATTATCTTTAATAATATTTATGTCGTCTTTTGTCATCATATTCTTTCTAGCGTTAATAAATTTTTTATATATATTATTAACTAATTCTATCAATTTAATATAATCAAATTTATTATCCATTCTCAATAAAGTTAATCCTATCGCCATCTCTTCACTTATATTGATTCCAAGATCATGCATTAAGTTATGTTTGATAATGAGCCCTGTATTAGTTAAGTGCTCATCTCTATTTACAACTGTTAAATTTTTATTATGTTTTCTCAATTTTAATAAACAAGTATCTAAATTAATTAATTTAGATACTTTTGATAATCTAAACCACAAATCAAAATCTTCTACAGAATATTTTTCCCTATTTGTTGCTATTTTAGTAGAACCATAACCACCAATTTTCTTCACAACCGAACTTCTCATAATAACAGATGGGTGTGCTAGTGGTGATCCAAAGTATAAACTCCAAAGAATATCAATATATCGAAGCGGATAAACTATATTTCTACCCAATTGGTTATTTTCATCAATCAACCTTACGGCACTTCCCAAAACAGCAACATCAAGATTATTTTCCATATATTCAACCTGTTTCTCAATTCTATTTTTCTCACTCAAATCATCACTATCCATTCGGACAATATATTTGCCACACGCAAGTCTTAGACCTTTATTTAAACTTTTCACTAGTCCAAGATTTACTTTGTTTGATATTTTACGAATACGCTTATCATTAAATGAATCAATAATATTTGAACTATTATCAGTTGAACCATCATCAATAATTAAAAATTCAAAATTCTTATATGTTTGACTTAATATACTTTCAATAGACTCTTTTAAGTACCTCTCACCGTTATAAACAGGCATTAAAACTGTTACCATAGTATTCTTCATAAATGTACATCTTATAATTTATCAAAAAATTCTTCATGTTCCTTTATCCACTTATCTTTACAAAACTCCGAAAGAACCGTCTTCCGACAATTATCACAATACCTACTATAAGACTTCATAATTATACGAATCGATTTTACAATACTATTTACACTTGGGTAATACATTTTTTGATAACTATGTCTAACTCTTATTAGTTCTCCACACCCGTCTTTCACAATTTCAGGTAAACCACCAGAATCACTACATATTACTGGAACACCACAAGACATTGCTTCTATAGGAACTGTAGGAGAAGCATCATTGTATTGAAGATGAATCAATATATGAGCCTTATTGTATAAAACTACAGCTTCTTCCTGGGTATATGACCCCATCACAACAACTGAACTACCCAAATTAAGTTTATTAACTAGTTTTTTTACATCATTCTTTGCATCAGGCCATAATAATCTTCCACCAATAATTAGTTTTGATTTAACTCCCGATTCCAACAATTTACTTAAAACCATAATTGGTAAAACAACTCTCTCTCGAAAATGATGACTACCCATAACAAGCAAAATTAAATCTTTATCCTTTTTCGTATTTTCTGGTTTAAATAAATTATCATCAACACAGTTATAAACTATCTTATATGGACCATTAAAAACACCTAGATATTTATCAGCACTTCTTTTACAAAACTTACTCTGATATAACACACCATCACACGCATGAATTATTTTTTTAAGTTCATTATTTACTTTGCAATAATTTTTTCCAGCCCAAGCAGGATAACCAACACCGTTTTGATTTAAAATAGTTTTAATCCCTCGCGACTTCACCTTTCTTATCCAAAATAAAGGATTCACAGGAAGACAGCTACTTACTAAGTATAAAATATTAAATCGTGAGTTGTCTATATCAAAACTATCTCTTAAATGAAACAACTTAACACAACCCCCGTAAACACTCCCTGGCCTAGTTTCGGTATTTGCAAAAAATAAAACAAAGTTGCTTCTCTTCTCAAGAGTAATTCTTTTTAGAAAAATCTCAAAAATATTAAATACTCTATATATTTTTTTTAGAATAGTTAAAATCACTCTTGAAACATAACATCTAAATACTTTTTTGCAACTTGTTCCATTCCTAATACCTCAATATTATTCTGGTAAAAATAATAATTTTGTCTAATCTTATCTAGAGCACCTATAATCTCTTCATTTTTACTAAAGCCAATACCTGCATTTTTCACAATTTCAGGATGACCGCCAGAATTTAAATATATCGCTGGTAAACCACAACTTAATGCCTCAATTAATGAATTTGAACAAGAATCATTTTCAGAAGCAGTAATATATATGTCGCTATTTTTAAGATATCTTGACAATTCTTCAGGAGGGCAAGCATCAATATGTTTTGCCCTTTTTAATTTAATTGGTAATCTACCTACAAAAGTAAATTCATATACACTCCAATCTAATTCATTCTCAAGCCATCTATATACTTCAGCACCTTTTTTTCTATTATCAGACCAACTTGAAGCAATAATCTTAACCTTATCTTTATTAAATTTACTTTTATCATTTCGATTAAAAAATAAAGGGTTTGCGGCATTATGTATAACAACTGGATTTTTAAAAAATAATCCTAAATCTTCACTCTTTTTTTTACTGTATTCTGATTGAATAATTGTTCTATCAGCAAATTTAGTATTTAACTCTAATAACTGTCTGTCTATATCTAATTCTATCGCTCGATGAGCACTTACTGGGCCATCAATTCTATGAATAATTTTAATATCAGGATACCGGTTTTTATAATTTTCTAATTTTTTTTCATCAAATAAAAATGCGTTAAGTAGAACCACTTCAGTATTTCTTTTTACCAAATTAACATCCACTAAAATACCTCTTGATTCAAGATAACCTTTCAAAGCAATAAAAAAAGAATTTGAACCACCATACGGTGCTGGTCTAAACTCATGAAAAAATGAAATCTTTTCACCTAATAATTTTCTATTAAAATACTTAAAAATTCTACTCTCCATATCTCAATAAATCATTAAATAAATCAACATATTTTTTAAGAATAATAGTAAGACTATAATATTTTTTCACAGTATTTTTAGCTTTAATTCCCATCTTTTCTCTAAGCATAGATGAAGATATAAGTTTTCTTAATGCAAGATACCATTCAGTTTCAGTTGAAGCAATAATACCACCACCATATCGTAACGCATTAACGTACGATAATTGAGGACTAGCAATCGCAGGCAAACCAAGCGCCATACCAAGAGTTATCTTGTATTCAGTATGTCCTAATTCATACCCATTTATTAATCTTTTAGGCGAAATAATAATATCTGATGCTAATAATTTGGAAATATACTTTCTATGACTAAACTTAATCCATTTAGTATTTATCACTTGTGAAATCTCATTAAAAATCTCTGGTTTCCTATCTGAAACTAAAGTTAATTGAACACTAAACTCTTTTGAAATTTTAGACAAAACCGGAATTATCTCATAAAAATGTAAGGATTTCTTGCTAACACCACTCCAAATTAATCTAATCATTTTTTTATCTAGATAACTAACTTGACCACTATACAAAGCCATATCAACCGAATCTGGAATACAAACAGTTTTCTTAGAATATTTTGAAGCAATCTTGGTAATGTATTCTGAATCTCCAATTACACAGTCACAAATACTTGCCATTTTTATAGAATTTTTGTTTTGTAATGCAGTTGGTTTTGTACCTTCAATAAAATAATCCCCCCAAATCTCAAAATAATTCACATTGGCATCAAATATCACCTTCCCTCCATATTCTTTAATTTTTTTTACTTCAAATTGACATTCTTCATCCATAACTTTTACAAAAACAACCAAATCATATTTTTTACTCGAATCGTAAATCTCATTAAAAAATCTATTATGTCTATTCAATTCCAATAGAATATTTTTACACCTAATTTCTGATACAACATCCTTAAAAGATTTTACAGACCTAACTCCATTAACCCAGGACTCATATACCACCCAACCTATTTTTATTATATTATTTTTTCTATTGTCTCTAGATAAAAATTTCATCTTCTTACCTCAATAACGCCAATAATCTATTTCTCTAATACAAAACCATAACCCGTAGTAGATCCTGAAATTAACCAATTTCGCGATTTAGAAAACTTATCATCAAAATACATTAATATTTTTATAACAATAATCATTAATGAGTTTAAGAATTTTTTTCTTAATAATCTTTGCGGTTTCTGAAACATTTCATTAATTCCTAATTTAAACATATTTGCTAAAACCGCAAAGTATGTTCCATGATTGGTTACAACCAATACCTTTAGACCACACCTGTCAAACATTCTTTTCCAATAAGTCAAGGTATATCGTCCATAATCATAAGGATCAGCATGAATTGGATACATAAAAGGGACAGTAATAATAATTTTACCCTTTGATTTAAGTACTCTGATACATTCCCTTAAAACAGTTTCAGGTTCTGAAACATGCTCCATAACTTCTCCCAAAACTATTCCATCATAAAAATTATTTTTTGTTGGAATATTTGCAGCATCAGCTAACAAATCTGGTTTTGTCGATTTATCTAAATTTAAATAACTAGTCTTTAGAGGATATTTTTCAATATCAAAATATCCTCGCTTGTTTATTTTTTTTCCACCAACGTCCAAGATCCTATCATTTTTATTAAAATATTTAATGTTTTCAAAAAAGAATTTATCCACATAATATCTCCGAATCGAATAACCAACTTCTTTTAATCTATAAAGCAAAGAGTTTACATTTTTTGAGATTTCCCTTATTTCACTCTGAACACTTTTACTTGAAAAACCTCTTTCATATTCAATAATATAATCAGACTTTAATTGTTTGTTGCTTATTGTGCCGATACTATTTTTTCCATATAAATCAGTCACAATACCTCCAAAAGCAATAACACTCCAATTTCCAAATCCAGAATTATCTCCTTTTTTATATGGCAAAACCTTTATTTTCTTAAATATTTCTGGTACAACCATAAAACAACTTCCCCTAACAGTATTCCATTTTTTGTTTTTTAACACTATGTGATAATCACTTTTCAACCAACGTATTACATGTGGATGAGATCTTGTAAAATTTTGATTAACAGAGTTCTTACAATTACCCAAAACCATGAAATTATTATCGCTTATATATTTCGAAAATATATTTAAAAAATTAGAATCCTTTATTTCAATATCATCGTGCATAAAACAAATATACTCATAGTCAAATATTCTTTCTCCTAAATACGATAACGCTTGGGAATATATTCCCCAATCAAATCCTTCATTCTCAAAACTCACAATTTCACATCTAGGTATGTTTTTAATACACTCCATAATTTTATTATCTATTTCCGAGAAATCTTTGTGGGATGAGATAAAAAAATCAACTTGATTTTTTTTTGAAATATCCAATAAACTCAAATAAAAATCAGACAAATTGAAATGCCAACCCGCTATTATAATCAAGTATTTTCTTTTCATTATTCGATTTTCCGACACTTAACCTGACTATTAATTTTTAAAAGCATAACACCAGATCTTTGTCCTCCAAAATAATCCCTAGAAAAACTATTAGTGTTATATAAACGGAAACTAATTCCAGTCCAAGAATCAAAATATAAATTTTTATACGGACTATTGTTGTATTTCAAAGGAATTCCACAAACTACATTTAAATTCACAACCTGTTCATTAAGAATATTTTTTCCTATAGTAAAAGTTACCTCATATTTTCCAGGAGGTCTAAATTTATAATACTTACTATTACTGTCAATATCATAAGCCATTATCAATATATTTTGAAATTCATCCAAAATAATTAACCCACAATAATTTCCTAATTTCAGAGCCTCTTTAACAACAAAATTAACTTTAACATGAACATCTTCTGTTGTTAAAAAACTAGACTTCTGATAACCCTCTGAACTTAAAATTTCAACATTTTCAATATATACTAGCTTGTCATAATGAATTGAATTATTTTTTGAATAATTGTTTGATTCATTTATATACTGACGTACAACCTTCTCTGACTCTCCAATTAGCTCTATTTTTCCTTTTTCAATAATCATACTTCTAGAACATAAGCTCTTTATAGCCCCCATATTATGACTTACAAACAAAACTGTTCGTCCTTCTTTCTTTGCTACCTCATCCATTTTACCCAAACATTTTTTTTGAAACTGAGCGTCACCTACAGCCAATACCTCATCTACAATTAAAATCTCTGATTCTAAATGCGCCGCTACTGCAAAAGCCAATCTCATATACATTCCCGAAGAATAATGCTTTACTGGCATATCTAAAAATTTCTCTATTTCAGAGAACGCCACAATTTCATCGAATTTCTTCTTTACCTCTTCTCTCGACATTCCCAAAATTGCCCCATTCAAAAATATATTTTCTCTCCCTGTCAACTCTTGATGAAAACCTGTACCCACTTCCAACAAAGAGGCAACTCTACCTCTCATTGTAATTTTCCCCGTAGTAGGCGGAGTAATTTGTGATAAAATTTTTAGTAAAGTACTTTTACCCGCTCCATTTCGACCAATTATTCCCACTGATTCACCTTGTTTTATTTCAAAATTAATATCTTTAAGTGCCCAAAATTCCTCTTCTTTATTTTTTTTACCAACAAAAAAACCACTTATTGAATCGCGTAAAGTATAAAAACTTTGCTTTTCACCCAAAGCATATTTTTTACTTAAATTTTCTACTGTTATTATTGGTTTTGCCATTTTAACTAAATGATATCCGCAAAAAACCTTTCAGTTTTTCTGAAATATATCAATCCTAAAATAAAATATATTATTGCCGCAATTATCGAAATACAAATCCCCACCCAATCAATATTTCCCCCACCTAAAATCAAAACCCTAGCTGAATTAATTACACCTGTCATTGGATTAAAATAAGCCAACCATTTATAGTTCTCAGGAATTATACTAACAGGATAAATAACTGGAGTGATAAACATTAAAATTTGAATAAAAAACGGCAAAATATAACGCACATCTCGATATTTTACATTTACCGATGTTAAAAACAAGCCAATTCCAGAAGCAGTCACCATTGAAATCAATAATAATAATGGCACCATTAGTAATCCCCAAAAATTAGGTACAAACCTAAAAACTATCATTAACCCTAAAAAAACTATAGAAGAAAAACAAAAATCAATAACCGGTGTCAGTATGGCACTAATCGACAATAATAACCTCGGAAAATAAATTTTTTTAATTATTCCCTCATTATTCACCATACAATTACTGGCATTTGTTAAAGAATTGGAAAAATATATCCAAAACAACAAGCCAGAATAAACAAAAATTGGGTAAGGAACCCCATCTGAAGGAATTTTAGCTAAATTACCAAAAAAAACTGTAAAAATAATCATAGTAAAAAGTGGTTGAAATATTGCCCAGACAATACCTAAAACTGTTTGCTTATAGCGAACTTTAATATCTCTCCAAGTAAAAGTATATAGTAATTCCTTATAACGCCAAATCTCCGGTAAATTAATATCTACCAATCCCTTTGGTGGAGTAATTACATATTCATTTTTTCTTTGTCTCATTCACCTTCTTTAATACATTTTTAACCGCTGTTCTTTGAACAATCTTCGATATTTGTTTTTGAAGTTTATTAATTCTTACATGATTTTCAAACATTACATAAGCTAAAATAATCAAAGCCGCCACAGTCGCTAAATCAAAAAGTCTCACAAAAAACAATTCTTTTACTAATGGCTCAATAAACTTTGGGAAAAATGTAATTATTAGAAGTCCTCCCCAAATAATTACCCAAATTAACGCTCCTCGAAGTCCTATTTCTCCCTTTCGCCAATATAAGTAAACGTTGTACAACATAAAAAAAGAAAATACAAAGATGATTAACTGAACTCCTACAATTGACATAAATTTTTATTTACTAAAATACCAATAGGGGATTTGGGTTAATATTTTCATCGCATCAAAAAGCGATACCCCTTTATATTTATCAATATAGATTGTATCAACTTCTACTTCACTAAACTTCAACTTATTTCTACCCACCTTTGTCGCTATTTCTGTCTCCACTCCATAACGATTTGATCGCCACTTAATTTGTTTATATACCGATTTTCTAAACCCTAGATACCCACACAAAAATTCTCTTCTCTTGACATTAAATAAAATTCCTATAATTTTTTTAGCGATAATGTTGCCATATTTACGAATGAAAGGCATTTCAGAATTTAATTTTCGATATCCAAAAACTAAATCATTTTTTTTCAAAACCTTTTTAAATTCAGGTAAATGCTTAGGATTATGTTGACCATCAGAGTCAATAAAAATAACTCCATCTGATTTTAATTTCCAAGCCATTTTTACTCCCGTTTTCATTGCCGCTCCCTTACCCAGATTGATAATATGTTGCAATATTGACACCCTTTTATTGTTACCAAAAGCCTTCTTTAAAATTTTATAAGAATTATCGCGGGAACCATCATCAACCAAAATAATTTGAGAACTTTTATCTGCCCTTAAAATGTCATTCACTGTATTTACAACCCTTTTCTCCTCATTATACACCGGTACCACTATGACAATTTTCATTCAGCTGAGTTTAGCATCTGAATAAATATCAAAACAAGTTTTTGCTTTTCAAAGCCCAAAAAATTATCTATTTTTTGCTCACTTAAAATCTTAAAACGATACCTTTCTAGATTAGATTTACAATTTTCATATTCATCCGTTAAACCATCTTTTCCCACTATCGTCACATAGATTGCCTCGGATTTTGTTTCATTAAAACCAACTCTGTCCTGGTAATACTTGTTTTGTGTCAAATCAGAATAAGCTCTCACATCAATATTTCTCACCGGTAAATTATTAAAGTCCGATAAAACATAATAAGTCATACCAGGGGTTGAACAATTCAAATAATAATCAGGTTTAAAATCTGTTGTTTTTTTAAATTCTATTTTATTTTTACCAAAATTTTTATACTCTTTAGGATAACTCTCTCTGTTATAAAAATACCCTGGTCTGAAGCTGATGTCATAGGCTAAGCTCATATTAACCACTCTTTTTCCTTGTAACAACAGAACCGCTATTAACGGAAAAGTCAACCAAGTAAATTTATTGTCTATTTCACTCAACCATAAGAGGATTAACCCTCCACCTAAAAATTCCAAAAACAAAGCATATCTCAAATACCCAAAACTCACACTCCAACACAAAAAAGAAGTCAGATAAAAAATTGACACCTTAAACAGATTCTTTCTTTTTTTTAATCTAGTCCAAAACAATATAAAAATTACCGCTATAAAATAAATATTAATTTTATAATCGTTAAATAAATCATGAACTTCCCCCAATCGCTCTGGACTTTTGATAGAACAAATTCCCCACAAGATTTTTTCCTTCAAATTCTGTCCTCCAAAAACTACTTGTGCAAAATTTGACTCCGAAAAATACTTTGACTTGAATATCCCGTTATAAAAAGGAAAAACCGGATTCCCAGTTTGAGTATAATTTTTTATAAATCCAGGCAACAAAAATAAAACTAACCACAATACAGGAATTAAAAAATATTTATTTTTTTTAGCTGAACTTATTTTCTTTCTTTTAAGCAATACAAATATCAAATAAAAAAAGTACACCGGCCAAAAATACCAAACAGACATTTTACCCAAACTCACTACAGCTAAACATAATCCAGATAAAACTAAATCAATCACCTGTTGTTTCTTTTCAAACTTAAACAAAAAATAAGTTGATGCCAACATTAAACAGGCTACCGAAATATCCACATAATAAGTGGCAATTTGTAAAAAAGATTCAAAAGACAAAAAACTGCTCACAAACAATATTCCAAACCACCATTGCCCCCAAAAATCATATTTTCCCTTAAACAATTTTAATAATTTATAAACTAAGTAAATCGATAGATATAAAAAAAGAAGTGATCCGATACTGCCAATTCTATAACCAAATATTTTCATCAATACATATCCCAGAATGTCTAAAATCGACGAAAAGTTGTGTATACCAGTTGGATAAAACTCCAAATAATTATTTTTCGGATGAAAAAACTTAAAACCTAAATATAAGTGGTAATTAATGGAATCAAAAGAATTATCGGGAATTAAAAATCTGTTTAAGAAAAGTAACCAAGGAACCAACAGTCCTGTTCCAACAACACTAAAATTAAAAATTCTAATTAACTTTTTCCAAAACCGCATAACTGTTTAAACCACATTGAAATAATCTATAAATTGTGACTTTTAAATTTAAATTTTGGGCTATTTCTAAAATATCTTTTTTAGAATAATATTTTTTGTGATCTTTGATTTCTTGTTCAGAAATTAACTTTAATCTAAAAGCTAACCACTCTAAAACAGACTTACTTTTCGGAGTGGGGGTGGTTAAGACAATTTTACCTTCCGGTTTTAATATTTTTTTAAATTCTCTAAATAAAGTTTTTACTTGCTCGGGTTCTATATGTTCCAAGACTGCCAATAAAAAAATTTTATCAAAATATTCCTTATCAAAAACTAATCTATCTTTAAATTTAAATGTTAAATATTCAATCTTATTAAACTTTTGATTTTCCACATCATAATCCAAACCCACTCCTTTTTTAATTTTATCTTGATGGGACTCAAGTAAATAAGATCTCGCCCCACAACCAAAATCTAAAACCACATCACCCTTTTCTATATATTTATTGACTCTGGATAACCTGCAAGTGGCTATGAATCTGTCTAACAGATTAAAATTTTTACTGTCCATTAATCCACAAATTTATACTTAATTAAAGTTGAGGCAGCTTCAAAAAAATCTCTTAATTTTATTTTTTTACCCTCACCCGCATGACGGGGTTGATAAGAAATCGGTACTTCATAAATCGGAATCCCTTTCCTTAAAACCTTAGCTGTCACCTCGGGACAAAATTCAAATCGATTGGACTTTAACGGAATACTTCTTAATAAATCACCTTCAAACATTTTGTAACATGTCGGCTCATCGGTAATTTTGCCTCCATATAAAACATTCACCATCTCAGTTAATAGCAAACCTCCCAAATAAAAACTCAAACCTGAGTACTGTTTATTATTCTTATTTAACCTCCGCGAACCATAGACCACCTTCACTTCTTTTTGAGACATTTTCTTTAACATCTTTTTGAAATCGCTGGGATCATATTCCAAATCGCCATCTTGCACCGTTACTACATCACCTGTCGTTTTAGTAAAACCCTGTCTCAGAGCATAACTTTTCCCTCTATTCTTCTTATAACTAATTAACTTAAAAGGATATTTTTTTCTTAAAGTATTTAACACTTGTAATGTCTTATCTTTAGAGCCGTCATTAACCACTATCACTTCCAATTTAATTGTGCCAAAATCTACATTAAATAGTCGCTCGAGTGATTTTTCAATTGTTTTTTCTTCGTTATAAACTGGCACTACAATGGATAATTTTTTTATTTTCTTCACTACCAAATTTTACACTAAACAAATTTAACTTTTAATGATTAAATAAGTCATGATTAATCTCTCTGTCATTATCCCCAACCTCAATGGTGAAGAATATTTACTCAATTGTCTGACTTCTCTTCAGAAATCCACTGATTTTAGCAAAACCAAAATTGAAATTATTTTGGTCGACAATGCCTCAACCGATACCAGTCCGGAAATTTTTACCACCTTTTGTCAAAAACATAAAATTAAACACCAATTAATCAGTCTCACTAAAAATTATGGTTTTGCCGCTGCCGTCAATAGGGGAGTGGCCTCCACCAAATCCGACTGGGTGCTTGTCTGTAACAATGACCTAAAAATGGATAAAAACTGGTTAAAGTATTTAACAGATACTATTACTCAAAATAAAGATCCAAAACTAGCTGCCATTACCGGCACAGTTTTGAATTACAGTGGCACTCATTTTGAATCCCAAGGTTTGAAATTTTACTACTCCGGTAAATGCGACAACATCAACAATGGCAAAAAATTTTCCTCTACTTCTCTAAAAAACTACTCATCTAATCATCTAATTTGGGGTGCCAACGCCGCTCTGACCGCTTACAATCGTCAAATCTTTAATCAAGTCGGTGCCTTTGATGAAGATTTTTTTGCCTACGAAGAGGATGTTGACCTGGCTCTCCGTCTTCATAATCTCGATTACAAAACTTTATATATACCTCTAGCCATCTCTTATCACCTGGGTGGCGCTACCAGCCGTAAAATGGGTAATTTTCGTCATCGTATGGATGCTAAAAACTGGTTTTATATTATTTGGAAAAATTACTCCAAACAAGAAATCAGAGACAATCTATTTTCTATTATCGAACAACGTCTCCGCAATTTATCTGGACTGATTAAAAATACCCCTCTCAAAGATATCCCTAGAGATCTCTACCACACCTATTCCGAAGTCTTCAAAAATAGAAAAAAGATGCTGGCCAAAAATTATCGTCCCACCGACAAGTAATTAAAACCCATTTCTTTCATTTTTTTCAAATCAAACAGATTTCGACCATCGACTATGTTTGGAGACTTTAATAAAGATTTTACTTTATCTAAATCAGCTTCCTTAAACATTTTCCAAGCTGTAGTAATCACCAAACAATCGGCATCTTTTATCGCCTCATACATGTCATTTGTTGTTTCCAAATTTGAAACTTCTTTTTTCATATTTTCGGCCGCTATCGGGTCAAAAGCAGTTACTTTTACATCTCGATCATATAATTGTTTGATAATGGCTAGAGCAGGGGATTCACGTACATCATCAGTTTCCGGCTTGAAAGCCAAACCCCAAATGGCAATTTTTTTATTATACAAACCTTCTCCCAACAATTTTTGAATCTTGGGCAACAATGATTTTTTCTGCGCTTCATTGACCGATTCCACCGCATCCAAAATTTCAAAAGAGACTCCGTTTTCATTGGCCGTCTGAATCATTCCCTTTACATCTTTCGGAAAACAAGAACCTCCATAACCCACTCCTGCCGCCAAAAATGCATAAGGTCCAATTCTTTTATCCATTCGCATGCCTCTGGCCACCTCATCTACGTTAGCCCCCACCTTTTCACAAATATTGGCCACTGAGTTGATAAAAGAAATTGATGTGGCCAAATAAGCATTTGAAGCATATTTAATCATCTCAGCGTTTTTCACACTGGTTAAAACTCTCTCTCCACCCAATTTTTCATAAACAGACAACATAATTTCCTCCGCTTTTTTACTATCGGAGCCAATCACAATTCTGTCCGGATTCACAAAATCTTTCACCGCATCACCCTCTTTTAAGAATTCTGGGTTAGATACTACATCAAAGTCACCTGAATAATATTGACTAATAGTCCTTCCCACCACATCACCGGTTCCCACCGGTACTGTTGATTTATCTACAATCACCTTGTATCCATTCATAGCCTTGGCGATATCCTCAGCCGCCGACTTCACATAATCCAAATTGACCGTGCCATCGGGCAAAGAGGGTGTACCCACGGCAATAAAAATTACTTCTGAAGCTTCAACGGCACTTTTAGTGTCAGTGGTAAATTGTAAATTACCCGACTTAAAATTTTTATCAACAATCTCCTCCAATCCCGGTTCATAAATCGGGATAATCCCTTTTTTTAACTTTTCAATCTTTTTCTTATCAATATCAACACAAATCACTTGATGACCGATATCGGCCAAACAAGCCCCGGTGACCAAACCTACATAACCGGTACCGATTACTGTTATTTTTTTCATTTTAATTTTTCTTCTGCTGCCAATTCCAAGCAGTCTGAATTATTTCTTTTAAGTCGGTATATTTAGGTTCCCAACCCAATTCTTGTTTTATTTTTTCCGAACTGGCCAATAATTTATCCGGATCACCTGCACGTCGAGGACCATAAACCACCTTAAAATCAACTCCGGTGACTTCTTTGGCCGTCTCCATAACTTGTTTGTTGGAATAACCCTTACCTGAACCCAGGTTATAAAATTTACTCTCACCGCCATCCAATAGATGTTTTAATCCTAATAAATGCGCTTGAGCCAAATCTTCCACATGGACATAATCTCTGATGCAGGTTCCATCCTCGGTGGCATAATCCGTCCCGTTTAATTGAAAAAATTCTCTTTTACCTTGAGCCACTTCCAAAAGTATGGGAATTAGATGACTTTCTGGCTCATGCCATTCACCGATTTCTCCATCCTTGTCCGCTCCGCAAGCATTGAAGTATCTGAAAGCCACAAATCTTAAACCATAGGCGGCATCATAATCCTTGAAAATATTTTCCACCATTAATTTAGTCTTACCATAGGGATTAATAGGTTGTTTCGCATCATCCTCGCTAATAGGTATCCGTTCCGGCATACCAAAGACCGCCGCTGTTGAGGAAAAAATAATTTTATTGACATTATGTTTTCTCATTACCGACAACAAATTCAAAGTATTTTTGACGTTGTTCAAATAATATTTTTCCGGATCCTTAACCGATTCACCCACCTCGATATAAGAAGCAAAATCAAAAACCGCCTCAATTGGATATTTATTAAAAACTGCTTCAATCTCTTCAATATTACCTAAATCACCAACTTCCAATGTACCCCATTTGACCGCTTCCCGGTGACCTTTTTCTAAATTATCAAAAACGACTGTTTCATAGCCATTTTTATTTAACAGTTTGTTTACATGTGAGCCGATGTACCCGGCCCCACCGACAATTAAAATCATTTTTAGATAATTAGATAAGTAGTAAATAGATAACTTTAAGAGTTTAGCACTTTCTCATTATTTTTTTATGTAATAATCATTACATGAATAAAGTCATTTACTTTCAAAGCCCCACTCTTTCCCTCAAACAAACACCCCGATATTGGATTGATTCTCTCAATCCCAAACAAAAAGCTAAAATTTTTAGAATATTTTCGAATCTGGAAGAATACGGACTTTCTTCAATTCAGCCTCATATTCGTAAGATTACCAATACTCCACTTTGGGAGATTCGTATTTTAGGTCAGGATAATATTCGCATTATTTATGCTACCGTCATTGATAATGACATTATTATTTTGCATGCATTTTTCAAAAAATCACAAAAAACTCCATCCAAAGAAATTAAAATCGCTTTAAACCGTTATCATCAAATTATTGACAAGTGATATCTTTTAAGATATCATAAAAGTATGATTGATATTAAAAAATTACCTACATTTAGACAACATCTTAATCAGTCTTTAAAAGATCCCAAATTCAAAAAAGCTTGGCAAGAATCCGAACCTGAGTATCTTTTGGCACGTCAAATTATTGAAAAACGTCTTCGTAAAAAAATGTCCCAAAGAGATTTGGCCAAAAAATCTCAAACTACCCAAGCAGTCATCAGTCGTCTCGAATCCATGAATGCCAATCCTTCTATCTCTCTATTGAAAAAAATCGCTCAAGGTTTAGAGACCACACTTTATCTTAAAATCTAGAATATCAATAAAAGACCACCTAAAAGAGCGTTCAACACTCCCAAAGTTCCCAGGAAAGTTGATACTAACAGCATTTGTTCCGGTTGGTAACCCACCGTCGAAAAGAAATAGACAAACAAGTTTTCTCTCATTCCAAAACCGGCCCAAGAAATCGGCAAAGTTAAAATTAACGATATTACCGGCATAAAAATTAATATATCCATAAAATTCATTATCACTCCTAAAGCCCGGCCCACCAACCACACTTGACACAACCAAAACAATTGAGCCACTAGCGATATTCCATAACACCTTAAAATTCTATCCTGATGACTCTTTTTTAAAATATCCATCACTTCCACCATCTTGTTCAAAAACTGATACTTTGCCAATAATTTTTCAAAATCCACCCGAAAAACAATTACATAAAAAATTATCGTCACTCCACCCAGTCCCAAAAACAACCACATTAAATAAGTCGGAAAATTATATTTCAAAATTTTACCTAGTAACAATGATATAATTGCTGTCGTTATAAAAGCACTGAAGCCCACAATTCTGTCTATCAAGGTCGAACTGGCCAATTTCATTTTCGAAACTTCCGGATATTTTTTAATCAAAGTGGTCCATTTCACTAAATCCCCACCCAAAGCCGTTGGGAAGAAAAGAGCAAAAAAAGCTCCCGCATAAGCCGCCTTGGTAAAATCTAAAATTTGCCTAAGTTTTGGTTTTCCTAAAACTAAAATTGCCCAACGCCAACCCCCAATCAACACCGATATCGCCGTATATCCCAATAAAATCACTATCCACCACCATTCCACTCGAGACATTTCCTGCAATAATCCCCCCACATCCACCTTTCTAAAGGCCCAATAAATCAATAATCCCGAAAATAAAAACTGTAAAATTTTAAAGTTTAAGATTTTTTTCATTATTTTTATTTCTTTGACTATACTATACCTAAAATGGCCAGATTTTTACTACTGACTCACATTTACCCTCCGGCTGTTGATGGTGGTTCCAAAGTCATTTTTAAGATGGGGGAATATCTCCGTTCTCAAGGGCATGAGATCATGGTTGTCACCACCGACGCCTCTTCTACCGACGACTTTACCAAAAAGTATAAAAAAATTACTCATCTTCAAGAAAATGTTTTGGCTCTGCCTGTAGTGACCTGGACTCACCGTCCTCTTAAATTCTTAGGCCGATTCTACTCCAACCTTAAAACTTTGGCCAAAGGCCCTATTTTTTCCCCAAAATCTAGTTTCTCGTTTCTAGTTTCTAGTCTCCGTTTTAAGCCTGATTTTATTCTCGCCGGGCCTCTCCCCACTCTCATGACTCCTTACGCCCGTCTAATCCGCTTTCTCTCTAAAACTCTAAAGCACTACAGCCCTAAAGTACTAATCAACGCCTCTTTTCATCCCAACGATCCTGATTTTCATACCCTTCTTCTGAAGAATACTCTCAAATCAGCCGATTTTATTTGGACTTTAACTCAACATGAAACTGATTATTTTCACAAAAAATTCCGTATTCCCAAGTCCAAACTCCTCCTTCTGGGCAATGGTGTTGACAGCTCTTTTATCAAAAAAAATCCCTCCACTAATTTGTCTCAACACTCATCTACTCGTCTTCTCTTTATCGGTTCTTTTGCCGCTCACAAAGGCATTTCTACCCTCATCAAAGCTTTTTGCCGCTTACCTGAAAACTACCAACTAACTCTCGCCGGTCAAAAAACTCTCTATTTTCCTGAAATTCAAAAACTGATTAATTCCCTCCCTAGCTCTGTCAAAAAACGCCTTAAACTCATCACCAGTTTTCCTGATCATTATTTGTCGACTTTAATTGACCGCTCCGATGTTCTCATTTCTCCTTCCACTCAAGAAAGTTTTGGTTTAGTTTTAATCGAAGCCCTGGCCCGAGGTAAACCGGTTATCGCTGCCAATATTCCCGCCTCCATGGAAATTATTAAAAACACCCGTGCTGGCTTGATTTTTCAAAAAGACAACCCCCAAGATTTGGCTCAAAAAATTCTCTTTCTGCCTCAACATCTTTCTACTGATCTACTTATCTACTCATCCAATTATCTCAAAAATCACTACACTTGGAATAAAATAGGGGAGAAACTATGCCAAAAAATCTTTTCCTGATTATCCTGTTTTTACTACTTATTTATTTATCTACTTATCTCTATCGTCATTTCGCCCGTCCCACCGCCCCAAAAACTATTAAACAAACAATTGCTAATCAAGAATTCACCTTAGAAATTGCCGATACTCCCTATCTTTTAGCTAAAGGTTTAAGTCAGCGAGACCAATTATGCCCCAATTGTGGCATGCTTTTCGTCTTTCCTTTTTTAGCTCATCAAAGTTTTTGGATGAAAGATACTCTCATCCCTCTAGATATGATTTTTATTGACCAAAACCAGCAAATTTCCGATATTTTCACTGCTCAACCCGAAAGCAACACTGCCGATTCTCAATTGAAAAGATATACCGGTTCCCGTCCTTCCAAATATGTCATTGAACTTAATGCTCACCGCGCCCAAGAACTACAACTTAAAATAGATGATAAAATTGACCTACATCTATGATTATTGGCATTGACTTGTGTTCTGTAGTTTACGGTACTGGTGTCAGTAACTACACTATTAACCTTATCAAAAATCTGCTTAAAAAAGATCGTGTTAATTCTTACAAATTATTTTTCTCTTCTTTCCGTCTTCCTATCCCTCCAGAAATTGAAAAATTAACTAGATACCCCAACGTTAAACTTTACAAATTCCGTCTACCGATTAGTTTTTTAGCTCTGGCTTGGAACCAACTACGAATTTTACCCATCGAACTTTTTATCGGTAAATGCGATGTTTTTCATACTTCCGATTGGACTCAACCACCCACCCTGCGAGCCAAAACTTTAACCACTGTTCACGATCTTACTCCTTTTTTATATCCCTATTGGCTTCATCCTCAAATTGTCTCCACTCATTCCCAAAAAATGTATTGGGCGGTCAAAAAATGTCATCATTTTATTTGCGTCTCCACTAATACCAAACAAGATTTACTTAAAATCTTCCCTCAAATTCCGGAAAAAAAATGTACTGTCATTTTTGAAGCCGCTGAAAATAAATACGCTCAATTTCAAAAACTACCTGTAAAAAGCCGAGAGAAAAAGATTTCTCTAATTGAAAAACAATATGGCCTTGACCGCTACATCCTCTCCCAAGGCACCCGAGAACCCCGTAAAAATCTTAAAAATCTGATTGCCGCCTTTAACCGCTTCAGTCGTCATTTCCCCAACTCTAAATTAGAGTTGGCTATCAGTGGTAAATATGGCTGGGGTAAAGATATTCTTCACCTTAAAAACTCCAAAATCAAAATTCTGGGTTATATCCCGGAAAAAGATATGGTCCCTCTCCATGCCGCTGCTCTCTTTTTAGCCTATCCTTCTTTCTATGAAGGCTTCGGTCTGCCTTTAGTTAAATCCATGCAAGTCGGTGTTCCGGTTTTAACCAGTAACACTTCCTCCCTACCTGAAGTTGCCGGTCCAGGAGGACTTTTGGTTAATCCCGCCTCCGTCACCAGCATCTATCAAGCCATTGAAAAACTAGCCAACCGCCCCAATTTACGTAAATCCCTTTCTCAAAAAGCTCTGAAACACGCTCAACAATTTTCCTGGGCCAAAACTGCTACCCAAACCTTAGCTGTTTATGAAAAAATTAACTCATGATTATTGGTATCGATGGCAATGAAGCCAATGTCGCCCATCGTGTTGGCAGTGGTCAATATGCTTTCAATCTCCTCCAAAACCTCTCACTTTTAGATAAAAAAAATACCTATTATATTTATCTTAAAAATCCTCCCGCCGCCGATTTTCCCAAAGAAAGTTCCAACTGGCATTATAAAATCCTCAAACCTTCAACTCTGTGGACCAAAATGGCTCTCAGTTTTCACTTACTCTTAAATCCTGAAAAACTAGATCTCTTTTTCTCTCCGGGCCACTATTTACCCTCATTTTCCTCAGTTAAATTAGTCCCTACCATCCACGATATCGGCTACCTTAAATTTCAAGACCAATTTACTAAAAAAGATCTCTATCAACTCACTAATTGGACTCAGGCTTCTCTCAAAATTGCTCATCACATTGTGGCTGTGTCTCAATTTACCAAAAAAGAACTCATTAAAACTTATCAAATTCCGGCTAAAAAAATTTCTGTCATTTACAATGGTATTTCTTTACCCAAAGCCGTCTCTCCCCAAGACAAAAAAACAACCTTATCTAAATTCAAAATTAAGCAAAAATATTTTCTGGCTGTGGGTACCCTCAAACCCAACAAGAACTATTCCTTTTTAATCAGCGCTTTTGCTCAATTTCTCAAAAAACACCCCCACACTCAATTGGTCATTGCCGGTAAAAAAGGTTGGCTTTTTGCTGACATTGCCAAAACTGTCGACAAATTCAAATTAAATTCTCAAGTTATTTTTACCGACTATATCAGTGAAGTTGAAAAAAATGCCCTCTACCAACAAGCCTGGGCTTTAGTTTTACCCAGTACTTACGAAGGTTTTGGTATCCCTGCCATTGAAGCGCAAATCCAAAAATGTCCGGTTATCGCCAGTTCTATTGCTCCCCTCAAAGAGGTCCTCCAAGATACCGCTCTGCTTATTAACCCCTATAAACAAGCTACTTTAGTCTCCGCTTTTGAAAAAATTCTGGACACTAAAACTCGTCGTCATTTGATTAAAGTTGGTTTTGATAATGCCTCGAAATTTACTTGGAAAAATTCCGCCCAAAACTTAATTTCTCTTTTTAATCAGTTATAATTCTGTCATGGAACGACCGCTCTACCAAAAAGCCCTTAATCGTATTTCGACTATTTTGGCTGAGTTTTGGTTATTAATTCTTAGAATTGTCGGTTTTATCCCCAGCCATCTCCTTCGCAAATTCTTTTATTGGCTCTCAGGTATCAAAATCCCTTTCAACAGTACTATTCATTTGAGGGCTAATTTCTTTAAACCCAGTGGGGTGACTATTGGTCACGACACCATTATCGGCTATGGAGCTTTTTTAGATGGTCGTGGGGGATTGACTATCGGCAATCACGTTGATATTGCCACCGATGTCTTGATTTATACCAATGAACACAACATTCACACTCCTGATTTTGGCAATGCCTTTGCACCGGTAACTATCAAAGATTATGTTTTCATTGGCCCTCGAGCCATCATTCTCCCCGGAGTTACTATCGGTAGGGGAGCCGTAGTTGCCGCCGGCGCTGTCGTCACCAAAGATATTCCCGATCTTGAAGTCTGGGGTGGAGTGCCAGCTAAAAAAATCAGTAATCGAAAATTGAGAAACCCTAATTACAAATTAGGCCGGGCCATGCTTTTTCAATAATGAAGTCCAAAGCCTTAACTACCTTTCTTTTTATTTTCAATCTTTTAATAATTTTTTATCTTCTTTTACCCACACCTAAACTTAAAGATCTGGATAGTAGTGTTCGTTCTCAAGAACCAGGTGATACCGTTCAAATGGCCAATGTTACCGGTCATTACACTAATCTCTCCCGCCGCGAAGTGATGAATTTTTATCGTTCTTTTTACTCCGGTCCTTTTATGACCAGGCTTAATTATCCCCCTGAATACGCCAAAACTATTTTTAGAGACACTATGAAAAGTTATTATCTAGAAGAGTTTCACTTACCTTTCAAAGAATCTTTATTTATTAATGGCTATGAATGGGCCGAAGATGTTTTTACCAAACCGGAAAAAAGAATTCAAAATAAACTTCTCTATAACGATATTGAATATCGTGCCAAAATTAACACCAAAATTATTCCCACTTCTATTCCCGCTCGTCTCTTGGCTTTTTTCACCACCGAAGTTGCCATTATTTTTGTTATTTTTCTTTATAAAAAATTTTGGCGACAAAATTTTGCATGAACCAACCACTCTTATCCATTATTATTGCTTCCTTTAATACCTCCAAACTAACTCAAGATTGTCTTGAGTCTATCCGTCGGGACAAGGGATTGAAAGATATTCCTTATGAAATTATTGTCATTGACAATGCTTCCACTGACACTTCAGTTTCCATGCTTAAAAAACAAAAAAACTTAAAACTTATCTTAAATCGCCAAAATCTGGGTTTCGCCAAAGCCAACAATCAAGGTATTAAAATCGCTCGTGGTAATTACCTTCTCTTTCTTAATTCCGATACCATCATTCTTCATTCTGCTATCAGCCAAAGCCTTAACTGGCTGGCCGCTCATCCTGAAGCTCATGGTTGTACTGCCCAACTCTTAAATCCTGACAAAAGTATTCAGCCCAGCGGTGGTTACTTTCCCAATCTCTTAAATATCTTTACCTGGTCTTTAGGTCTTGATGATCTACCTTTGGTCAACAAAATTATTAAACCCTTTCACCCCCATCCACCCTGGTTTTACACTCGAGACTCATTTTATAAATCCGACCATCCTCAAGATTGGCTCACTGGAGCCTATTTCTTGGTCCGGACTTCAATCGTCAAGGAAACTAAAGGTTTTGATGAAAACTATTTTATGTATGGCGAAGAAATGGAATGGCAATATCGTATGCATCTCAAACTACCTCATTCTCAATTATGGTATTTAGTTGGTCCACAAATAATTCATTTTGGTGGTGCCTCAGCCATAAAAAAAAGTGATCCACTCTTAAACGAATATCGGGGTGTTTTGGCTTTTTTCAAAAAACATCGCCCCTCTTGGCAATCTAAATTTGTTAAAAAGATATTACAACTTAATGCTTTTTTGCGTGCTTTTGTCTCTCCGCACCACCGTCAATTATGTTCAAAAATCTAAATCCCTTCCGTATTATTCTGGCAATCCTAATTACTTTTATTCCTCTTTATCCTAAATTTCCTCTCTTTAATGTTCAATCAACCTATGTTGCCATTCGTCTGGATGATATTGTAATTGCTGCCTGTCTTCTAATTTGGCTTATTTTTCAGATAAAAAATAAATTTCCTGTTTTCAAAGAAAAAATTACTCCACTTTTTATTGCCTATTTTATCGCTATTTTAGTTAGCACCCTTAACGCTGTCCTCATTTTCAAAACTACCAACAATCAACTTCTCCTTCTTAACGCTTTTCGTCGCTTTGAATATATGTCTGTCTTTTTTATTACCCTAAAAGCTGTTAAAAATCGTCGCGATTTTCTCTATGTTTATTTGTTTTTTATCTTTACCATGCTTGGTATTGCCGCTTATGGCTATGGTCAAAAATTTTTCCACTTTCCAGTCATCTCTACCATGAATGAAGAATTTTCCAAAGGTCAATTACTCCAAATGAATATCTGGACTCGCATCAGTTCCACCTTTGCCGGTCATTACGATCTAGCCGCTTATCTTAGTGTGACTCTAGTCATTACTTTAGCCTTATTTATCGTTATTAAAAATAAGTGGCTTAAAATTACTTCCTTATTTATATTCTTAATCGGCTTTCATCTTTTAACCTTAACCGCTTCCCGTATTTCTATCTTTGCTTTCTGGGGCAGTGCTATTCTGAGCTTAATTTTATTAAGAAAATATCTCTGGACCATTCCTGTCAGCCTTTTAGTAATTTTCAGTATTATCAATTCCAATGATCTTAAACAACGTCTTATTGCTACTGTTCCCAGTTTTAAGTCAGTCGCCAAACCAAGTCAAGTTCTCTTGCCACCAACCCCAACACTGATACCAACACTGCCTCCCACTACCATTAGTCAAAAACCTATTAAAATTTCTCCCACTGTTTTTCGCCATCCTCCTGAAGAAGATTTTATTCCTGTCGATAGTGATGTCGGTGTAGCTCGTTCTGGTGAAATCCGTTTTAATGTCGAATGGCCCCGAGCTATTACCGCTTTCAGAAAAAATCCTATCACCGGTACTGGTTTAGGTTCAATTACCATGGCCACCGACAATGATTATCTCCGATTTTTAGGTGAAAGTGGTCTCTTTGGTTTTATCACTTTCACTATTATTTTTATTTACTTCTTACTCAGAACCTGGCCTCTACTGAAACTCAAAAAAATCAATTTTTACCACCAACTTTCCTTAATCTTTTTCTCGGCCATGGTCTGTGTTTGGGCTAATGCTGTTTTTATAGATGTTTTTGAAGCTTCAAAAGTAGCTTATACTATATGGATAATCATGGGACTTTATTATAAAAATTTGGAGATAAAATCATGACCAAAAACAAAAAACGCAAAATTTTAATGATTACCCCCTATGTTCCGCGACTATCTCAATCAGGCGGCCAACGTTCCTCTTTTTATTCCATCAAATACTTGGCCCCAAAAAATGACATTACCCTCATTTGTTTTAGTCGAGACCGAGCCGGAGTCAAAGAAGTCAGCCAATACTGTCGTAAAGTGGTCGTGGTTAAACGCGGTAAAACCTGGGATCTTAAAAAAATCCTTACTGCCGCCGTGAGTCCTTATCCTTTTTTAGTCATCAACTACATCTCTGATGACTTTAAAAAAGCTATTCAAAAAGAATTGGACCGGGAAAAATTTGATCTCATTCACTGTGACTGTTTTTATCCCATGCCCAATATTCCCAAAACTGATATTCCGGTAGTACTGGTAGATTTAACCATTGAATACGCTGTTTACGACCATTACGTTAAAAGTCTCACTGGTCTAAAAAAACTCTTAAAACCATTTTTAGCTTTCGATGTTAAAAAAATGAAACACTGGGAAACTTATTATTGGAAAACTACCCACACCGTGGTCGCTTTTGGTCTTGAAGATCAAAAATTAATCACTGAAATTACCGGTCGTAAAGATATTCAATATTTTGAAAACGGAGTTGACCAAAAATACATTGAAGCTCCTGTAAAAACTTCTAGATCTAAAGAACCCACTATTCTTTTTGGGGTTTCCAACATGAAATGGATGCAAAACCGTGAATCTGTGGAATTAATCATGAACCATTACTGGGACAAAATCAAAAAAGCCGTTCCCAATTGTAAACTTTATATCGTCGGTCGCTTTGCTCCCGATTTTTTTGGTAAATATGCCTCCAAAGATGTGATTGTCACCGAAGCTGATTTCGATGGTCAACCCAAAGATCCTCAATACTACTACCAGTACTGCTGGCTGCTCCTAGCCCCTATGGGTAGTGGTGGTGGTACTAGAAATAAATTTTTAGAAGGGATGACTTTTGCCCTGCCGGTGATCACTACTCCTGAAGGTGGTATGGGTAGTATTAAATTCAAAAACTACCGTGATGCCATTGTCGCTCCCAGTAAAGACATTCTCAAAAATGTCCTCAAACTGATTAATGATAAAAAATATCGCCAAACTATCGGCAATAATGGTCGTAAATTGATTGTCAACAATTATTCCTTTGCCAAATGTGTCGAAGGTCTCAACCAAATTTATGACAACATCACTCAAAAACAAAAAAATTGACCTTTCCGTAATTATTGTCAACTATAATACCGGAGATTACCTTTTAGGCTGTCTCCAAAGCCTTAAAAAATCTACCTTAGGTAAATATCAAATAGAAGTAATTATTGTTGATAATAATTCCACCGACGATAGTTTTAATTTAGCTAAAAAAATCAAATCCAGTCCTAAAATCAGTTTTAT
The DNA here is from genome assembly GCA_022837635.1 of Candidatus Shapirobacteria bacterium. GTDB lineage: Bacteria > Patescibacteriota > Microgenomatia > UBA12405 > UBA12405 > UBA12158. Next base: position 248,029 of record JALHFY010000001.1, on the reverse strand, counting down.
CTTCAAAAAATTGTCCAAAAACTTAGGCTTTTCCAAGGGTAACAATCAAGCCCTTAAATTAAGTAATCCTCATTCCAAATACGTCCTCTTTCTCAATCCTGACACCACTCTCGACCCTAACACTCTTTCTAAAATGATCAAATTTTTTGAAACCCACCCCAAGGTTGATGCCGCCACCTCAAACTTAATTCTTGTTAAAACCGGCAAAACTCAGCCTGAATCTCATCGCGGTTTTCCCAGTCCTTGGAATGCTTTTTGTCACTTTTTTGCTCCCTTTCTACCTAAACTTTTCCCAAAAAGCCGTCTCTTTAATGGTTACTTTTTAGGTCACCTTGATTTTTCTAAAATTCAAAAAATTGACGCCTGTGTTGGTGCTTTTCTGATGATTAAAAGAGGGGTGGGTGAAACCCTAGGTTGGTGGAATGAAAAATATTTTTTCTACGGAGAAGATCTCGACCTTTGTTGGCAACTGAAAAAACATGGTTTTCAACTTTATTTCTATCCTCACGCCAAAACCTATCATTATCAAGGCATTTCCTCAGGTCTGATCGATCATAGTCAAAAAATCACTCAGGCTAAAATTAAGACTAAAATCGCTGCCGCTAAAGCTAGTACTGAAGCCATGCGAATTTTTTATCGAGAAAATCTTATTGATCATTACCCCCAATTTCTTCAACCTCTCATTTGGGCCGGGATTGATTTTATGAAGGTTAAAAAACACATTGTTATCGATGCTCGACTCTACGGTCCCAAACATACCGGCCTGGGCCGTTACACTAAAAACCTTCTAATCGCTCTTAAAAAATTACCTGATTTCAAAACTTTTCGTTACACTCTCTTAATTTATCCAGAACTAGAGTCAGAAGTTAAAGCCGATCTCGGCAATTCTTTTAATTATTTTGTCACCAATGTCCGACATTACACTCTCAAAGAGCAATTTGTTCTTCCCATCATCCTACACCGGCTCAAACCTGATTTAGTTCATTTTACCCATCTAGACAAACCTATTTTTTACCTTAAAAAATCCCTGGTTACTGTTCATGATTTAATCCGTCACTTTTCCAAAGGCAAAGACACTACTACTAAAAATCTTTTTCTTTATTGGCCTAAATATTGGGGATATTTACTCATGACTCGTTTGATTCTCTGGAATAGTTTCGTTATTGTTCCCAGTGATTTTTGGCGACAATACATCATCAAACGCTATCATTTCCCTCCAAAAAAAATCATTGTTACCCATGAAGCCGTCGATCCAGTTTTTATCAAAAAGCATTCTCCTAAAAGAGATCACCATCTCTTAAAACAGCAAAATTACATTCTCTATACCGGCAATCTTTATCCTCATAAAAATGTGGAAGTTATTTTTGAAGCTCTGAAAAGCTTGCCTAAATTAAAACTTAAAATTATCTGTGCCCGTTCAGTTTTTACCGACAAAATTTATGCCAAAATCAGACAAAGCGGTCTCGATAAACAAGTCGATTTCTTAGGTTATGTTCCCGATTCTGAATTTGCCTCTCTTTACCAACACGCCTTGGCTTTGGTTCACCCTGCCTTGCTTGAAGGTTTCAGTCTCACCGGCCTAGAAGCCATGGCTCTTGACTGTCCAGTCATTGCTGCCAAAGCCAGTTGTTTACCGGAAATTTATCAAGATGCCGCTCTTTTCTTTGATCCTCACAACCCTGCCGATCTGGTTGATAAAATTAAACTCCTAGAATCTTCACCTAAACTTAGAGAAAAATTAATTAAAACCGGTCAACAACATTTCCAAAAATATAGTTGGACCTCTACTGCCCGCCAAACTCTGGATTTTTATCATCGCATTGCCAATGTCTCTTAAGGTCGCTATTTACTATGACTGGCTCAATCAATGGGGAGGAGCTGAGAGGGTTCTTTTAGACATTCTCAAACTCTATCCTCAAGCCGATATTTACACCCTTGATTATCAACCTCAAAAAACTCCTTGGTTGCCTAAAACCCACCAAGTTTTCACTCTTAATCTCAAAAACAAACTCATTTACACCCCCCTTTACAGTTATCGTTTGGAACAAATTGATTTTTCTAACTACGATCTCCTTATTTCCACCACCTCTCATGTCGGACATTCCTTTTTAACTCTCCCCAAAACTTTTTATCTCTGTTATTTTCACAACATCAATCGTTATCTATATCAAGTACCACCTTTTTTACTCAAAGCAATTCTAAAAATTTACCAAAAAGTCGATTTTATTTATGCTCAACGTCCCGATGCTCTTTTTTGTAATTCTCAAACTGTCGCTAAACGTATCCAAAAACACTATCATCGCCAAGCCACAGTTATCTATCCCGGTATTGACACTGACAAGTTCATTCCCGGAACTAAAAAAGCTCAAAATTACTTTCTCTTAGTCTCTCGTTTGGTCAAACATAAAAAAGTTGATTTGGCTATCAAAGCTTTCAAACAGTTAAACTATCCTCTGAAAATTGTTGGTACCGGCCGTGATTATAAATATTTCAAAAAATTAGCCAAAAATCATCCTAATATCCAATTTTTGGGTTCGGTTTCGGAATCAAAACTAATTCATCTCTATCAAAATACCCAAGCTTTAATTCATCCCCAATTTGAAGATTTCGGCTTAACTATTCTTGAAGCTATGGCCTGCGGCAGGGGAGTCATTGCTTACCGTCGTGGTGGCGCCACCGAAACTGTAATTAATGGCAAAACTGGTATTTTCTTTAATTATCAAAACCCTCAATCTCTGGTTTTAGCGGTTAAAACAAAAACCCTCTCTCTCTGCTGATTGTCGTCGCCAAGCTCTTAAATTTAGTCACCAAAACTTTATGTTACACTTAAAAAAAGAAATCAATTCTTTATGCACTATATCGTAATTCTTTCCGGAGGTACCGGACCCAGACTCTGGCCTCTCTCTCGGGTTGAAAAACCCAAACAATTTCTGACTCTTTTCTCTAAAAATTCCGTCTTGAAAGAAACTGTTCTGCGAGCCAGAAAATTAGTCCCTTTGAAAAATATTTTTGTCGTTACTAACTACAAATACACTAATCTCATAAAACAAGACTTGGGTAAATCCTTTCCTCATCACCACATCCTCTCCGAACCTCAAAAAAAGAACACTGCCATGGCTCTCCTTTATGCCTCAGCGGTTATCTCCCAACAAGATCCCGAGGCTGTTATTACCAGTTTTCCCTCCGATCATTACATTGGCAACCTCGATAAATTCATCAAAAACATTAATCAAGGTGTTGCTACTAGCCTTAATAATCAGATTGTTGTCTACGGTATTAAACCCACTTCTCCTAATCCTGCCTATGGTTACATCACCACTGACCCTAAACTAAGAGTCAAAAAATTTATTGAAAAACCTAGTATTACTGTGGCTCAAAACCTTATTAATCAAGGTCACACCTTTTGGAACAGTGGTATCTATACTTTCAAAGTATCTCATCTACTAAGTGAATTCAAAAAACACCAACCTGAATACTTACCTCTCTATGACCAAATTTACAATCACCCCCAAAATTCAAAAGTCATTCAAAAAATTTATAGCCTCTCGCCAGCCTTAGCTCTAGACGTAGCTATTTCTGAAAAATCTAAAAATCTTCACCTTATTCCCGCCACTTTCGCTTGGAGTGATATTGGCGAATGGTCAGCTATTCGTCGTCAAATTGCTGGTAAAAAAAGTCAAGTAGTGGCTTTAACTCCCACTCAAAAAATGGTGGAAATTAACTCTAAAAATTGTTTGGTTCATTCCTCAACTCAAAAAGTTGTTGGTCTAGTTAATCTCGAAGATATCGCCATTATTGATACTCCTGATGCTCTTTTAGTTTGTAACTTAAAAGACGGTGGCTCTTATCAAGTTAAAGATCTAATTACTAAATTAGTCTCTAATCCTAAATTGAAATCTTTTTTTACTGGCAAGTATGACTAGTAGAAATCTTCCTTTTTATAATCTCCGAGTCAAACTTTTTGATCCCATTAAAAGGGTTATGGATATTGTCAGTTCTATTATCCTTATTATTGTTTTTTTACCAGTCTTAATTATTACCGCCATTATTATTAAATTAACTTCGCCTGGTCCAGTCATTTTCAAACAAAAACGCGTCGGTCAAAATAAAGAATTTGACATGTTTAAGTTTCGTTCCATGAGGGTCGGGGATAATGATAAATTCTTAAAAGAAAACTACCCCGAACTCTGGAAAAAATACAAAGCCAATGATTGGAAACTATCCGCCAAAGAAGATCCTCGAATTACCCCTATCGGTCGTTTTATTCGCTCCACCTCTATCGACGAAATGCCTCAATTTATTAATGTCCTCAAAGGTGAGATGAGTCTGGTTGGACCTCGTGCCTACCGAGACGAAGAATTAAAAGAATACGCCAAAAAATATCCTAAAACCAGAGCTTACATCGCCGATATCCGTTCCGTTAAACCCGGTATCACCGGTCCTTGGCAAGTTTCAGGTCGCAATGAACTTCCCTTTGAAAAACGCTCCAAAATGGATTCCGACTATATCAAAAATCGCTCTCTTAGAGAAGAGCTTCTCATTATTCTCAAAACTCCTTTTGCTATGTTTTCTAACTGGTAATCTTCATGCTAGAATTAACACATGGAAATTCCTACTGCCCTTTCTCCTAAATCAAAACCTGTCCTGACCAAGAAACAGAAATTACCTAAAGTTCCTAAGTTTTTAATAATTATTTTATTGGTTTTATTGGGCTTAGGAGTCCTTAGTTTTTTCTTTTTGTATCTACCGGCTCAGGCTTTAATCAAAGAAGTCAATAAAACTAAAACAGTTGCTGGACAACTCCAAACATCTCTGGCTGATAAAGACCTCAATCAAGGCAAACAAAGCCTGCTTAATTTACGGCAACAAATCACTGAAGTTGATAAAAAACTCAATCTCATGGCTTATCTTCGAGCCATTCCGGTTGCCAACAACTATTACAAAGACGCCAAAACTCTCATCAAAGTCGGTTATGACTCCTTAGACACCGGAGATATTCTTATCCAAGCCGCCGAGCCCTACGCTGATTTCCTAGGACTTAAGGGTGCCGGCACCAGTAGTGCTCAAACAACCGAGGATAGAATCAATTTCTTAACACAATCAATCGAAAGTATTTTGCCTCATTTTGACACCATCAATAATAAAGTTACTGAAATCGACCAGCTTTTAGCCACCATCGATATTAGCCGTTATCCGGAAACTTATAAGGATATTCCTATTCATCAAAACTTTAACAAAGTTAGACAACTAGTTGGAGAATTTCAAAACTATGTTAGCAATGGTAAACCAATCTTGAGTAAAAGTTCCTGGCTTTTAGGTAAAGACAAACCCCGAAATTATTTAGTCATTTTCCAAAATGATGCCGAATTACGTCCCAGCGGTGGTTTCTGGACCGCTTATACCACCCTTAAAGTTGATAAGGGTAAAATTACTGCCGGATCTTCCAGTAATATTTATGACCTTGATGATAAAATTTCCAGCACCACCCCAGCTCCTCGATTGATTAAGTCTTACCATATCAACGTACCTTATCTCAATCTGCGTGATTCTAATCTTTCCCCAGATTTCCCCACTGATGCCAAGATTTTTCTTGATCAATATTACAAAGCCATGGGTAAAAAAACCGAATTTGACGCTGTCATCGCCTTGGATACTAAAATTTTAGTTGATATTGTCAAAGTCTTGGAAAAAATTGATACCCAAGTTGGTACCTTTACTGCCAAAGAAGATAATCGTTGTAATGGTTGTCCCAATATTATCTATGAACTCGAATGGATTGCTGGTCGTCCTCGTGATTTTATTCTCAAAGATCGCAAGGGCTTTTTAGGTCCAGTCATGCATGCTATTTTAGCCAATGCTATGGGTTCGGAAAAATCCAAACTGGCTCCCTTAGCTAGTGCTTTTTTCACCAACCTAAATGAAAAACACGTTCTTTTTTATTTTACCGATCCGGAAATTCAACAAGCTGCTCAACAAGCCAATATTGCCGGACATATTGCCCAAACACCGGAAAATATTGATTACTTCCATCTCAACGATGCTAATTTTGCCAGTGCTAAAAGTAATCTTTTTATCACTCAAAAAATTCTCCACGAAATCGAAAGTAAAAATAATCAAGTTCAGCACAAATTTACTATCACCTACACCAATCCTTTTAAGGCCTCTAACTGTAATTTAGAAAAAGGGGATTTGTGTCTAAATGCCGCCGCTTACAGAAACCTCTTTAGAGTCTACACACCCATTGGCAGTAAATTAGAAAAAATTACCGGCTCTGAGGTTGAATCTGTCCAATACGAAGAACTCGGTAAACAAGTCTTTGAAGGTTTTTTTGGTAATAAATACCCCCTTTATGCCAGCTCCAGTAGTAAAGTCACTATCGAATATATTTCTTCAATTAAACCAAGTAAAGACTATACTCTGTTTTTACAAAAACAACCCGGTACCAAAGCAGTTGAATATGAACTCAAAGTTAATGGTCGCAGCACCAACACCTTCTCTTGGGTGGCTGATAAAACTCTCAAACTAGCTCTCTAATGCCTCATTTTTCCTCAGGCCTGGGACTTATTATCAACAAAAAAAGACTTCACGAAGGTGATTTACAATTAACTATTTTTACCCCAAACTTAGGTAAAATCACCTGTCTGGCCAAGGGTGTCCGTTCCATTAAAAGTCGACGTCTAGGACATCTGGAAATTGGTAATATTATCAAATTTAATCTCTATCAAAAAGGCACTTTCTTTTGGTTGTCAGAATCGGAAAGTGTTAATCCTTTCTTAAAACAACCCAAAAAACTCTCCCAATACAATCTACTTTTTTTTCTCTATGAAGTTGCCAATGCCATTATTCCTGCCGAAGAAATTTTGCCAGATATTTATCTGAACTTGAGCAACGCCACCCAAGCCCTGGCCAAAGATAACTATCCTGATTTTATTCGTGAAGAAATCAACTTTATCCGCAATCTCGGTTTTGGTCTTAATCCTCAAATCAGTCTTTATTTTGACCAAAAAGACTATAAAAATACCCAAAAAGCCATTAAAAATTATTTCGAATCTATTTTAGAAAAACCCTTAAAAAGTCAAAAGTTTTTCACTTAAATCAGTTATAATAGGCACATGGCAGTTAACAAAGACGACAAAGTTCAGAAAATAGTCTCCCTCTGTAAACGTCGGGGGATTATTTTTCAAAATTCCGAAATTTATGGTGGAGTTCAAGGTTTTTATGATTACGGTCCTGTTGGTTCTCTCATGAAAAAGAATTGGAAAGATCTCTGGATTAGAGACAATGTCCAATTACGCTCAGATATAGTTTTAATCGATGGCTCTATCATCACCCATCCTAAAGTCTGGGAAGCTTCTGGTCATGTCACTAATTTTACTGATACTATGGTTGAATGTAAGAAATGTCACAAACGTTTTCGCCCCGATCTTTTGAATGACGATTCCAAATGTCCCGAATGTGGCGGCTCTTTTACTGAGGGTCGCAAATACAACATTCTTTTTGAAACTGAAATTGGCGTTATTGAAGGTGATAAGTTGCACGCTTATTTAAGAGGGGAAGCTTGTCAAACTATCTACCTTGATTTCAAAAATATTGTTGACTCGACTCGGGTGAAAGTTCCTTTCGGAATTGCTCAAATCGGAAAAGCTTTCCGAAATGAAATTACTCCCAAAAACTTTTTATATCGCACTCGTGAGTTTGAACAATGGGATATCCAATATTTTGTTCACCCTAAAGAAATGGATAAATGGTATGAGTACTGGAAAGAAAATCGTATGACTTGGTATCAAAAATATTTCAATCAGTCGGACAATCTTCGTTTCCGTCAACATAAAAAAGATGAGTTGGCATTTTACGCTCAAAAAGCCTTTGATATTGAATATCAAGCTCCTTGGGGCTGGGCTGAAATGGAAGGAATTCACTGGCGCTCTGATTACGACCTGACCCAACACTCCAAATTTAGCGGTCAAGATCTATCTTATATCGACCAAGGTACCAATGAACGTTACCTTCCCTGGATTGTTGAAAGTTCCGGTGGCATTGATCGCAGTTTCTTCTTTTTACTGCTCGATGCTTACCAAGAGGAAAAAACCAAATCCGGTGACACCCGTACTCTCCTTAAACTTAATCCTCATCTCGCCGCTTATAAACTGGCTATCTTCCCCCTCGCTGCCAACAAACCCGAGTTAGTCAACTTGGCTCAAAAAATTTATACCGACCTGTCTAGTAAATACTCTGTCGATTTTGACGATAGCAATAATATCGGTAAAAAGTACCGTCGCCAAGATGAAATCGGTACTCCTTGGTGTGCCGTGGTTGATTATCAAAGCTTGGAAGACAATACTGTCAGTATCCGAGATCGCGATACCATGGCCCAAATTAGAGTTAAAATTACTGAAATTGACTCTTGGTTGTCAAAGCAGTTAAACTAAGCACATGAAAAAATATCTTCTTATTCTACCTTTACTTTTCTCCGTTTTTTTTCTCTCCGGTTGCCGTAAGAAAAAAACTGTAACTATTACTCCTACACCCACTCCTCGGATGGTTGAATTAGCCCCTGAAGATCGGCCTACAGTCAATCTTTCACCTCGAGCCGACGGTCATGAACTTTATCTAAAATTAAGTTCTGTTTCATCCAAAATTAACAAGATTGAATATGAATTAACCTATACCGCTGTTGATGGTGCTATGGAAATTGAAAAAGGTGCTAGCGGTATCATTGAAAGCAACGATCTCCAAAACAGCACTGTCACTCGAAAGATTCTTTTAGGCACTGAAAGTTGTACCAACGGTTGTAAATATAAATACGATACCGGAGTTAGTCATGGTAATCTAATTCTCTTGATTAGCAGTCAAGGACAACTCTCTACCTTTGAAACTCCTTTTGTTCTTAAAAGTGCTGCTGACCTTAAAAAAACCGGTGGCAAAATCATCTGGGAAGAAGTAGATTTCTCTCAAGCCCCCAAACAGACCAGTCCTTTCTATATTGTTCACCAAGATTATCAAAGCGGTGAATATGTCATCAATGGTTCATCTCAATGAACTATCACTTTCCAGTCCTGTCCACCACTGTTCTAAAAGCTTTCGACCCTCAAGCTGGTCAAATAATTTTTGATTGTACCTTGGGCCACGCTGGTCACACTTTGGAATTTCTACGTCGTCAAACCACAGTTTATGCTCTGGAAGCTGACCCAAACAATCTAGCTATTGCTCTCAAAAGAATTAAGTCTCAAAATTTAACCAAGAATTTTTACCCTATTTTAGGCAATTTTACCAATCTCAAAACAATTTTTACCAAAAAAAAGTTACCTCAACCCGATTTTCTTTTTGCTGATTTGGGTCTCAGTTTCAATCAACAATCTCAATCCGGTTATGGTTTTTCTTTTCATGATGACACTTCTCTAGATATGCGTCTCAACCCTAAAAAACAAAGTTTAACCGCCGAAGAAATTGTTAATACTTGGGATCGGGACCAACTTTATCAAATTTTTACTAAATACGCTCAAGAAAAATTGGCTCGACCTTTGGCTTATGAAATAGTTAAAAAAAGACAACAACAACCTTTCAAAAACGCCGCCCAATTAGCTAAAGTCATCAATGATTATTACCAAAAAAAACGTTACCGCAGTCGACTTCACCCCGCCACCAAAATTTTTTTAGCTCTCCGTATTGCTGTCAATAACGAACTTGAAAACTTAGAATCTCTCCTTAACAACTCTCTAAAAATAGTCAAAACAGGTGGAACTGTAGGTATTATTTCTTTTCATTCTGGTGAAGATCGTCTGGTCAAAAAATTTATCTTAAAACACCAACTTTCTTCTCAAAAATACCTCCCCGATCATCAAGAATGTTTAGCCAATCCACCTTCACGCTCAGCTGTCTTTAGAACTTATTTAATTCCATGACTCGAAATCGTTTTTTGTCAGGCATTGCTTTGGCTCTACTTGTTTTTCAAATTATTTTTTCTGTCTATTATTCAACTCAAATTATTGACGCCAATCTTCGCTATTCTGCCCTCCAAAAGAAATACAACGATCTCAATGTTGATAATCAACAATTAGAAGTTCAATATACCCAAAAATTTTCTATCAGTGGACAAAAAGCGTTCTAAATTTCTACTTATTGTTATTTATCTTTGTTTTCTAGCGGTTTTAAGTCGCCTTTTTTATTGGCAAGTTATCAAAGGTGCACAACTTCATGAACAAGCTATTGCCCAAATTTACAAACTGGAAAAAATCCTGCCCCGACAAGGTCAAATTCTCAGTTCCGATGGCTACCCTCTTAGTCTGGATTACAGCTATTATCGTCTGGCTCTGTATAAACCCAATTTCAAAGCAGATTTAGATACTATTCTCCAAGAAATTACTAATGTCAAACCGGAATTCGCTACTCAAAATGCCAAACTATTAGAAAAGTTTAGAGAACCAAATCAAAAATGGTTGGAATTTTTGGGAGAATTTTCCACCTCAGAAAAAAATCAATTAGCCACCATCAGTGGCACTAATTTTCAAGCTCGACAAAAACGTTACTACCCCGAAGGTACCTTGGCTATTGACCTGATTTTAGGTTTAGAAAGATTTTACAAACGTCAACTTTCCGGCCAAGTTGGTTTCAAAAGAAATGTTATTGATGCCACCGGCAGTCAGCTTCTGACCAAAAAAAATTGGCAAAAAAGTGAAATTGATGGCCAAGATATACCTACCAGCCTCAATCGCCAAGTCCAGCAATTAGTTGAAAACACCCTTAAACAGGGTCTGGTAACTTACCAAGCCGATTCTGCTTCCGCCATTATTTTGGAACCTAAAAGTGGACAAATTTTAGCCATGGCTTCGGTTGAAGCCAGTCCTTCAGCTTTTTCCAAAGTTAAAAATATCACTCATCTTTTCGAGCCCGGTTCTATTTTTAAGCCCCTGGTCATGACCGCCGCCCTAGATTCCGGCACTATTAATTCCAATTGGATTTGTACCCGTTGTAACCAAGCCCGTGTTATCGGTGAAGACTCAATTAACAATTGGGATAAGCAATTTCACCCTGACTCTAGCCTCAAAGACATTATTACCAATTCGGACAATATCGGCATGAGCTATATCATTTCTCACCTAGGTCTGGACAAGTTTTTAGATTATTATAAAAAATTGAAATTAAACCAAAAAACCGGAGTTGAATTGCCTGGAGAATCGGTTTCAGCTCTTAAAACTTACTGGTCAGAAATTGATCTGGCCACTGCTTCCTTTGGACAGGGGATTGCTCTCAATCAACTCCAAATGCTTCAAGCTTTTAATAGTATTGCCAACAATGGCCTCTTGGTTAACGCCCACTTAAATACCAGCCATCAAAGTCAAAGTTCCCGTGTCTTTTCAGAAAAAAGCACTAATACTATGAAAGAAATTTTGGCCTATGCTGTTGACCACAGTCCTGTAGCCAAGCTCAAAAGTAAAGATATGGATTCGGTTTGCGCTAAAAGCGGTACCGCCCAAGTGGCCGTAGCCGGTAAATATGGCGACAATACTATCGGTTCCTATATCGGTTTTTATCCTTGTACCAATCCTAAATACACTATGATTGTGACTATTTCTAATGCTCAAGTCTCTCAATGGGGTTCATCTACTGCCGCCCCTATTTGGTTTAATCTCGCCTCTCACTTAAATAGATTGCTATAATTCATCTATCGCTTATGTTAAGCACTCTTAAAAATATTTTTTGGCATCTTCCTCAAGCTATTTTTTGGAATCTCTATTATGGCCGTCCCAGCCGGAAATTAACTCTTATTGGTGTCACTGGTACCGATGGAAAAACCAGTACTTGCACCCTCCTCCAAAAACTTTTGGAAAACAACGGTCTTAAATGTGGCATCATCAGTACCATTACCAGCCCAGGGTTACATACCACTTCACCTCCACCCAAACTCCTCCAAAAAATATTCGCTGACTACCAACGTTCCGATTTCACTCATGTCGTTTGTGAAATTACTTCCCACGCCCTCAGTCAATATCGTTATTTTGGTACTCATTTCAAAGTCTCTTTAATCACTAATATTACCCATGAACACCTCGATTATCATAAAACTATGGATAATTACGTCCGAACTAAAGCCAAACTTTTTACCCAATCAGATGTAGCTATCCTTAATCGTGATGATGATCACTATCAAGACATATCTCAATTAATTCACATTCCTCAAATTACCTATGGTATTAAAAATAAATCTGATTTTACCGCCCAAAAAGTTAAGCTAACTTCAAAACAACTCAGTTTTACCGTTAATAACCAAAGACTAATTACCAACAGTAATTATTACTATCAAACTTATAATATCCTAGCTGCTTTAGCTGCCTACCATCAATTAAATTTAGATCCCAGCATTTTTTCTAAAACTATCCGTCATTTTCCTAGCAGTAAAGGCCGTCGAGAAATTGTCGAAAATGACCTTGGACTCAAAACTATTATCGACTTTGCTCATACCACCAATGCTCTTACCAACACCCTCTCTTCTCTTAGAAAAACCTCTAAAGGTCGATTAATTGTTATCTTTGGTGCTACCGGTGGTCGAGATCCCAGTAAGCGTCCTCTCATGGGTCAAGCAGTTTCCAAAATTGCTGACATTGCCATTGTCACTGCTGATGACACCAGGGAAGAACGAATTGAAAACATTAATCAACAAATTATTTCCGGTTTCGATCCCAAACAATCCCAAAAAATTGATCCCGAACACCCCGAAATCACTAATCCAAATAAATTTCATTATGCTGATATCCCCAACCGTCAAGACGCCTTTAATTTAGCTGTCGCTCTAGCCAAAACTGGAGATACTATCATCGCTTGTGGTAAAGGCCATGAGAGCTCAATTCTCCATGGTAAAACCGATTATCCTTGGTCCGAAGCTGAAGCTTTTAGAACCGCTTTTCGCCTCAAAAACGAACATGTATAACCTCACTAGTAATCTCAATCTCGAAGAAATTTACGAACAAGGTTGGCTACCTCAACGCAACCAAGCCGGTTATTTTTATACCGACAACAACTATAGCTGTCGCAGTCGACTTCAAGATTCGCAACTTTCCTCGGAAAATCGTCGTATCCTCAAAAAAACCGCCCATTTTTCCTATAAACTACTTCCTCTTAAAGATTTTACTTATACTCCCAGCTTACAAAAGCAACTCTCTACTTGGACTAAAGCTCTAAATTGGAATTTTCCTGCCAGCAGTATTAAAACTGTTTTTACTGATCATATTTTTAATTTTGTTTATCTTTGGGTTGATAATCAGCGTTCTAATCAAATTTGTGCCTATTCCTTGTGCTTCTTTAATCAAAATATTGCCCACATTGCCTATGTTTTTTATGATCCCCATTACAGCCACAGTGATTTGCCCATTCGTCTACCTCTACAAGTTGTTATTGATAGCCAGGAGAAACAATTAAAATATTGTTATCTTGGTCGCTTTAATCCTGAAACTAAGCTCGGTTTTTATAAACGTAATTTTCCTAACTTTGAATATTTTGTCAAAGATAAGTGGATATCTTATAATTAAACAATGCACATTCATATTGTAGGCATTGCCGGCTCTATGACTGCTCCTTTAGCCTTGGCCTTAAAAAAACAAGGGTATCAAGTTACCGGTTCTGATCAAGACAAGATTTATCCACCTTTTAGTATCCAACTCAAAAATGCCCTTATTCCCATTAATAAAATTGAAATCAATTCCCGTATCGACCTAGCTATTATTGGTTCATCTTATAAAGCTTTCGATCGTACTCGTAAAGAATTCGTTCGCATTAAACAACAAAAAATACCCTATATTTCCGCTACTAAATATGTAGCCAAAAATGTAGTTAAAAACAATTCTGTAATTGTTGCCGGATCATACGGTAAAACTACCATTACTGCCGCTACCGCCTTTTGTCTAAAAAAACACGGATTGGACCCTTCTTTCATGTTTGGTGGAGAATCAAAAAACAAACTCCCTTCACTTTACTTTGGGGCCAGTAATTGGTCTGTGGTTGAAGGCGATGAATCTATCAATGGCCAAGACACCATGGCTAAATTTCTTTATTATCCGGTCAAATATTTAATTATTACCAGCGCCAATTGGGAGCACCGTGACAGCTACCAAAATGAGGCTGAAAATCTCAGGGCTTTTGAAAAACTAATTAAAAAAGTTCCTAAAGATGGACTAATTGTCTACAATCCTCGTAACAAAAAACTTCGTCAAATTATTAAATCAGCCCAAGCTCCCACTATTACCTATCAAGCCACCAAACATCCAATTTCTCTTCTTGGGCAATACAATCGACAAAATTTAGGTGCCGTGGAAACTCTTTGTCAACATCTTAATCTGCCAACTGCAACAACCATTGCCGCTCTCAAAAATTTTAAGGGCATCAAACGTCGTTTAGAAATAGTTAATCAAAACCAAGACTATCTTTTTATTGATGATTTTGCCCAATCTCCAGAAAGAATTACCACCGCCCTTAAAAGTATTAAAAAACATTTTCCCAATCGAAATCTAAAAATTTTTTACGAGAGTCATGCTTCCTTCATGCAACACAGAGAACTATTGAAAAAACTAGCTACCGCTCTTAAAGATGTCGATGAAGTTGTTATTTTTAAACTCAAATTTAATCCTGATCCCAAACAGCGTTTAACTGCTGCTGACTATCTTAAAAACATTCCTAAAAGTCTCTATATTCCTTTAAGCAAAGATCTCCTAGCTCACTATCAAAAAACTCTTAAAAAAGGAGATATCCTAGTTCATTTTTCCTCAGGTGGAGCCGAAGGTTTAGATACTTTTCAAAAAATTATTAATTTAAAAACCCGTCATGTCTAGATACATCATTAACGGCGGCCAACCTCTTTCAGGTGAAGTCTCTATTCGTGGAGCCAAAAACGCCAGTTATAAAGAAATTATCGCTTCACTTTTGTCCGAAGATGTCACTGAAATTTACAATATACCCCAGATTTCCGATGTTAAAATTACTAAAAGTATTGCCAAAAGTTTAGGTGCTATTATCACTCAAACTGGTGAACATTCACTCTCACTCCACACTCCCAAAATTAAATCTCACACTGTTCCTCATGGTACCGGAGAAAAATCTCGCACCTCTTTCATCTTTGCTGCCCCTCTTTTAATCCGCAGTGGTAAAGCTATTATTCCCATCCCTGGTGGTGATCGCTTAGGGACTCGACCTCTTGATCGTCTCTTCGATTGTTATCAATCAATGGGTATTGAGACTAATATTGTTGATGACTTAATGATTTTTGAAGCCAAGAAACTCCAACCAACCCATTATATCTTTAGTAAATCCAGTCACACTGTCACTGAAGTAGTGGTGATGACTGCTGCTCTCATCCCTGGACAAAGTATTTTTGAAAATACTGCCCTCGAACCAGAAATTGATGATTTAATCACCATGTTAAATTCTATGGGTGCTGATATTTCTCGTGATGCCACCAATCCAAAAACTATTATTGTCAATGGTGTTCCCAAACTTCACGGCGCTGTTCACCAAGTTATTTCTGATCGTAATGAAGCCGTTACTTTCATCTGTGCCGCTCTAGCCACCAAAGGTTCTGTTAACGTTCTTCGGACTGACCCTAAAATCTTAAAAACTTTCTTGGATACTATTGAAACTATGGGTGCCAAGGTTAATCGCGGTCGAGACGAAGTTTCTGTTTCCTGGGTTAAGCCTCTCAAAGCCATAGATATTGCTACCGCCCCTGAACCTGGTTTTATGACCGACTGGCAAGCTATTTTTTCAGTTCTGCTTACTCAAGCTATCGGTGTCAGCTCAATCATTGAAAAGGTTTTTCCCAATCGCTTTCAGCATATTCCTTCTTTGAACAAAATGGGTGTCAAGACCGCTTATTTCAATCCTGTAATCACCAATCCAGAAACTTATTATGAATTCAACCCTGACACTGATAAACCGGAATACTTCCATGGAGTTAAAATTTACGGACCAGTCAAATTAAAGCCTCAAAACTTTGAAATTAATGACCTTCGTGCCGGCGCCTGCATTACCATCGCCGCTTTGACCGCCCAAGGCGAAAGCACGATTCACAATGTGGAACTAATTGAAAGAGGTTATGAAAAATTGGCTGAACGTTTAGCCTCCTTAGGTGCTAACATAAAATACATCAAAATATGATTCATCTTTATCTCGGATTACTTTTGTTCGCTTTTATAGTTACCAGTATTCTGGTCGTACCTTATATTAACCTCCTTTATCGCCTAAAATTTCAACGCCAAAATCAACAAACCCGAGATTTCCAAAACCACCGGACTCCAATTTTTGATAAATTTCACCGCCAAAAAGTCGGTACCCCGGTAGGTGGGGGATTGCTGGTTATTGCCTCAGTTTGCGCTCTCTTTCTTTTACTTTTTCCTCTGCTTAAAATATCAGGTATTTTTATTTCCAGTAATTTTAAGTTATCAGAAGAAATCTTTGTGATTTTCTTCACTTTTATCAGTTTCGCTTTCTTAGGTCTTTATGATGATGTTCTCAAATTTTTTAACTTCGAAAAAACCGGCTTTTTTGGTCTCAGAATGAAACACAAACTAATTTTACAAATATTTTTAGCCTTATTTGTATCTTTATTTATCTATCTAAAAATGGGTATAAATTTTATCTACTTACCTTTCCTGGGAGCCATCAATTTAGGTATCTTCTTTATCCCTATTTCTACTAGCCTCATTGTAGCTTTTTCTAACTTTTTTAACATTAGTGACGGTCTCGATGGTCTTTCCTGTGGTATTCTTTTAATCTCTCTCTTTGCTTTTTGGATTCTAGCCAGCTCTTCTTTAGATACTCCTATCTCACTTTTTCTCTCGCTCTGGATTGGAGCCCTGGTTGCTTTTCTCTATTTTAATGTCTACCCAGCTAGAATTTGGCTGGGAGATGTCGGCGCTCTTTCCTTTGGAGCTACTTTTGCTGTTATTGCCATTCTCTTAGGTAAAGTTGTCCCTCTCTTAATTGTCGGTTCTCCTTTTATTATCGAAGGTATGAGCAGTGCTCTCCAAATTTTGAGTAAAAGTTATCGCCATAAAAAACTTTTTCCTGCCGCTCCCATTCACCTGACTCTCCAAAAAATGGGTTGGGAGGAACCTAAAATTGTTTTCAGAGCCTGGTTAGCTACTATTATATTAGCAATCTTTGGTCTATGGTTAGGTCTAAATTAGCAGAACTCCGTCAAGAAGCCAATAAGTATATCGGTATTCCTTATTTCATGAATGTCAGTAAAAAATATCATCCTGAACTGGTTATGGTAGGTAAAGGCAGCGCCAAAGAAATTGCCTTAAAAACCATTGAGTTTGCCAATCTAGAAAACAAAAAAATCATAGATATGACTCCTCAGGAAATTTATAATTTTCAGAAAAAACATCGTCTAGGCATTGATTGTTCCGGTCTCTCTGTTCATCTGTTAAATTTTTATCTGGGCACTCGTCTCAATCCCCGCAAAACTTCAGCCAACATTCTCACTTCAGCTCCATTATCTAAAAAAATTAATATCTCAGAAGCAAAAACCGCTGACCTCATCCGTCAAGAAAAAGGTGGACATGTAATTTTCATTATTGAAAAAATCAACAACAAAATTATTTATATTGAAAGTTCTCGTTCCGGTCGCAAAGTTCACTACGGTGAATTTGACATCCACGACAAATCATTCAAATACAATGGTATTTATCGAATTACTTCTCCTCAATCAGTTCCCGATATTCTAATGGACTAAGAGACAAAATCTCTACCTCAGTCCCACATTCTCTACACTCTAAAATATCTCCCACTTGTACCCCTACATGTTTAATCTCAGCACCACAATCTGGACATTTAATTTTACTTTTAACCCCTTTCATAAATATTAGCTAAAATATAACTACACTCTATTATAATATGACCCCTCTCCAAAACATTAATTCAATTTATTTCAAAAGAGAGGATCTTAATCCTACCGGCTCTGCCAAAGATCGAGCTCTCCAACAACAATTAAAAAAACTTCTCCGTCTCGGTTATAAAAATGCCGTTATTTCTTCTACCGGCAACGCGGCTATTTCTGCAGCCCATTTCTGCCACCAAGAGGGGATTAATCTCACTGTTTTCGTCTCCCCTAAAATCAACCCTCAAAAATTAAAACTAATCAATACTTCAGTTATTCACAGTCCTAAAGCCATCAGTGATGCTATCAAATTTAGTCAAGAGCACAATGCTTATTTACTTCGCCAATCAACCGATCCTACTGCTCTTTTAGGCTACCAGGAAATCGGCATCGAAATTCTTAAACAATTACCTCCAGTCACCAGTATCTTTGTCCCCACCGGCAGCGGTACCACTCTTTTAGGTATCGCCCAAACCCTGCCTAAAAATATTAAAATTTTTGCCGCTCAATCAGCCTACAACCCTACTCTAGCCTCCGCTTTTAACCTTAATTATCAGTCAGAAAAAACCAATCTCACTGATGCCCTCACTGTTAAATATCTACCTCTTAAACAAAAATTAATTAAAACTCTCCAACAGCATTCCTCTTACCCAATCATCGTCAGCAATCAAGAAATTGTGGCCGCTCAAAAAATAATTAACTCCTTACCTGTATCCACCGAATCTGCCCTCGCTTTAGCTGCCTATCTCCAAGTCAAACATGATTCCTCTGTTGGTCAATATCCAGTTATTATTTGCACTGGCACTAAACGTTAATGAATCCTAAAACTCTCCTTAATCAATCCGGCTTTGATTTTTATTTCTTGGTCGTAGAACCGTTTTTAGCTATTGATCTACCGGAATTAAAAAATTTTCACTCCTTGTTTTTACCCCAACTTAAGGTTAAAAATAGTGGTTATTTGCTCTCCCAACCCGCTATCCAAAAACAAATTCAATCATCATCTAACCCATTAATTATTCCTTTCAAACCTTCTGCTAAAATCGAAAACCTTTGTCGCCAACACAACTGGGCCCTAGCAGCCAACCCAGCTAAACTCAATCGTCTTTTAGAAGACAAAGTTAAATTTTATCAACTTTGTCATCAAAAAAAACTTCCGGTTATCGACAGTCTCATCGCTCCCTTTAATCAAAAAAATTTTGTTTTGGCTCAAACAAAATTTGGTCCGGATTTAGTTTTACAAAGCCATTTTGGTTGGGCTGGCAACAGCACTCATTATTTCAAAAATTTTTCTCAAGCCAAAAAAATTATCCCTCTCGGACAATTAATTAAATTTTCTCCTCATCTCAAAGGTTTTACTGTTCTCAACAATGCTTGTCTCACCCGTCACGGACTTTTACAAAGTCTTCCCGCTCTCCAAATTACCGGCCTCTTCCCTCTAACCAAAAATCCCTTTGCCACTGTTGGTCGTCAATGGCCCAGTAATTTAAGTGCTTCTCAAATTAAAAAAATTCAAAAAATTACTCAAGACTTTGCCGACAAAATTCTTCAACCTCTTAATTATCGAGGTTTTTTTGGTCTCGATTTTTTCATCCAAGATCAAGAAATTTATCTTTTAGAATGTAATCCTCGGCTAACCGCTTCCTTTGCTTTTTATACTCACCTGGAAAAGAAATCCGGTCTTGAGCCTCTTTTTTATTACCATCTCTTGGAATTTACTGGCCTTGATTATTCCCTTAACACCAAATCTCTACAACAAAAAATCAACCAAGCTAAAATTATTGGCACTGAATTAACTCAAAGAAACTCTGAGGGTACCACTATTAAAAAAATGCAATATTTCAAACCAATAGTTATTGATTCGGTCCTCAACGATTTTTCCTAATGAAAGTCTCCCTGCTCTTTGTCTATGCTCTGGCTCTCAGTTTTATTGGCTTACTCTTTATGTCTTCTGCTTCTTTGTTTGAAGCTGAGAAAACTATCGGTGATCCTTATTTTTTTATCAAAAGACAACTTTTATGGTTAAGTCTAGGGATAATTGTCATGTTGATTACCTCTAAAATTAATCTTAATTTAATCAAAGAAAATTCTTTTCGTTTTTATTTACTTTCCATTATTTTTCTCATTTTAGTTCTTATCCCTGGTATCGGAGTTAAAGTTTTAGGTGCTCGTCGTCAAATTGATTTGGGATTTTTTAATTTTCAACCCTCAGAACTTTTCAAACTCGCTTCTGTTATCTTTTTTTCTTATCTTTTTACCTTATCCGAACATAAAAACATCAGCAGCCTCTTTCTCTATTTAGGTCTGCCTTTAATCCTTATTATTCTTGAACCAAATCTCAGTACCACTCTCTTAGTTGCCTCAATTGTAACCGCTATTTATTTTCTCTCCGGCGCTAAAATCACCAATCTTTTCTCAGTCGGCCTAATTCTAACCATATTTGGTGCTATTTTCATTTTCACCTCTCCTTATCGCCTTAACCGCGTTAAAACTCTCTTACAACAACAAAGCAATCAGGATTTAAGTTACCATAGTGAACAAATTATCCTTTCTCTCGCTTCTGGAGGTATTAGTGGTAAAGGTTTTGCTAACTCTGATCATAAATACAAATTTCTTCCTAAAATCAGTACAGATTCCATTTTAGCTATTATCGGTGAAGAAACCGGCTTTATTGGTCTAGCCTTAATTACTTATCTGTTTTTAATTCTTATTTCCCGACTCATGCGCCTATCTCAAGTCGCCAAAGATGATTATGAAAAACTCTTGGTAGGTGGTATTGCTGTTTGGATTGCTCTTCAAGGACTAATTAATTTTGCCGCCATTGTCGCCTTGATTCCCCTCACTGGGATTCCTTTCCCTTTTATTGCTTACGGAGGCTCATCTTTAATCAATCTTTTTGCCGCCTTAGGTTTGACCATTAATGTCGAAAAGAAATACTCGCAATTGTTATACTCAAATCATGATCGCCACTCAAAAAATTCTGCTCACCGGCACTCACATTACTCCCGCCGTTGAACTCATTCACCAACTTAATACCGATACTGACTTTCATTGGCAAATTTCTTACATCGGTCGCCGCTATAATTCCAGCACTTCCACCGACCCTTCAGTTGAATCAAAAATAATCCCCAATCTTGGGGTAAAATTTTACGGCATTCTTTGTGGTAAATTTGATCGTCGTTGGTTACCTAACACTCTCAAAGGTATCCCGCAAATTTTTTCCGGTTTTTTTGATGCCTACAAAATACTCTCCACAATTAAACCTAAAATTGTAGTTTCTTTTGGCGGTTATGTCTCAGTACCGGTAGTTTTTGCCGCTTGGCTCTTAGGTATCAAATCTATCACTCATGAACAAACTAAAACTCTCAGCCTTTCGACTCGTCTTAGCACTCCTTTTTCTCAATTTATTGCCCTCTCTTTTCCTCACCGTTCTGCCAATCCCAAATATGTTCTCACCGGTAATCTCTTACGTCGAGATATTTTTAAGAGCACTAGTAAAAAATACAAAAAATACGAAGGTCTGCTTAAAAAAACTCCTCTGATTTATCTAACTGCTGGCAACCAAGGTTCCCAACATCTGAATCAAAACTTAAAAGAAATTCTACCGCAACTTAGCCAAAAGAACTTAATTATCCACCAAACCGGTGATAAAGATTTTCCTAAATACAAAAAATTATCAACCACCTATCCCCATTATTTACCCACTGCCTTTGTCACTACCGACGATATTGGTTGGATTTTCAAACACGCTCATCTAATCATTTCCCGTGCCGGTGCTAACACCATTCAAGAAATTGCTGTTATTGGCAAGAATTCTATCATCATTCCTCTTCCTATCAGCCAACAAGACGAACAACTTAAAAATGCTCTTTGGCTTAAAAGAAAATTTCCTAAACATACTATCATCATTAAAGATTTTGACTTAACTCCCCAAAAACTCTTAAAAAGTATCCAAATTTTACTTAAAAAAAAGGGTCCCCGCCTCAAAATTGAAGCCAAACCAAACCTGAAACTATTAAAACTCATCAAAAAGCTCTAGAATGAAACTATGCAACATTCAAAAAATATTAACTGTTTAAGTATCGGTACCTCAAAAGTCTCTGTCCTTATAGGTCAAATCCCAGATGACGACTCCAAAATAAATATTATCGGTGTTACCTCCGTACCCTCGGCTGGTTTCAAAAAAGGTCAGATTATCAACCTTGAACAAGCCTCCCAAACTATCACCGAATGTGTTGAATCCGCTGAAAGAATGGCTGGCTTTCAAATTAATCACGCTTATATTTCCTTAACTGCTCCTCATTTTGAGTCCATTAATTCTACCGGTGTTACCGCTATTTCTGGTACTAATAGTGAAATTTCCCAAATCGATATTGATCGTGCTATCGAAGCTGCTAGAGCTATTTCTTTACCTGCTGGTAAAGAAATCGTTCACGTTATTCCTCGACTTTTCACTGTTGATGGTCAAACAGGTGTCGTTGACCCTATCGGCATGAATGGACAAAGACTAGAAGTTGAAACTCATCTAATTCTAGCTTCCACTTCAGCTCTTAAAAATCTTTACAAATGCCTCGACGATGTTGGTATCAAAGTTGATGGACTTCTTTATTCTGGACTAGCTGCCGCTAAAGCCTGTCTTACCGACACTGAAACCGAATTGGGAGTAGCTCTGATAGATATCGGCGGTACCAATACCACTTTGACTATTTTTCAAGAATCTTCACCTGTCTTTTCTGGTGTTATTCCTTTGGGTGCCAACAATATTACTAATGATTTAGCTATCGGTCTCCGTCTACCTTTAGAAGATTCTGAAAAAATTAAAATTAAACTTAAAGCTTACGCTGATAAAAAGGGCTTTGAAGATGAAATTGATCTCAAACACTTAGGAGTTCTAGGAGAAGACAATAAAAAAATTTCCTTTTCCACTACTGTTAATGGCATTATTAAAGCCCGACTCGAAGAAATTATTGCTTTTACCTACAATCAAATCAAAGAAAATTCCTTAGAAAATTCCATTCCTGCTGGTATCGTCTTAACCGGTGGTGGAGCCCAAACTATTCTTGCCAAGGAAGTCTGTACTAACTTGATTCCTCTCCCTATTCGTATTGCCGAACCTCCCCGATTAGGCGGATTAGTGGAAGACATTACTAACCCCGCCTTTGCCAGCACTATTGGGACTCTTCTTTATTTCCAAAACAAAAAACCTACTAACAAAAAAAGTTCTGCTGGTGGCAAGAAAATTAAAGTTTCATTTGATGGTCTCTTTGGAAAAATTAAAAGTTTCATCGAACCTTTATTACCGTGAATTATTTAATTTATTTTATTTTTTATTTATTTGGTTATTGTTTTTTTGGTCATTGGTTATTAACAAATGGCTCTTATTAAAACCTTAACCGGTCAATTTGCTAAAATTAAAGTCATTGGTGTCGGCGGTGGTGGTAACAATGCCGTTAATTCCATGATTTCTGAAGAAGAAATCAAAGGTGTCGATTTTGTCACTGTCAATACTGATTCTCAAGCTCTTCTTAATTCTCTGGCTCCTATTAAAATCCAAATTGGTGAAAAAATTACCAAAGGTTTGGGTGCCGGTGGTGATCCTAATATCGGCCAACAAGCCGCTGAAGAATCACGGGATAGAATTAGAGAAGTCTTAGAAGATACCGATATGGTTTTTATTACTGGTGGTATGGGTGGTGGTACTTGTACTGGTGCCGCTCCCATCATTGCTGAAATTGCTAAAAAAGAATTGGGTATTTTAACTATCGCCGTGGTTACTAAACCATTTTTATTTGAAGGTACTCGGCGTATGAATCGAGCCGACGAAGGTTTAACTCGTCTTCGACAAAACGTCGACACTCTCATTGTTATCCCCAACCAAAGAGTTATGGAAGTGGTCAACTCTCAAGCCACTCTCCTGGAAGCTTTCAAAATCGCTGATTCCGTCCTTACCAAGGGCACCAAAGCTATTGCTGATTTAATCACCACTCCTGGGCTAATCAACCTTGATTTTTCTGATATTAAATCCATTATGGCCAATGCTGGCTCAGCCCTAATGGGAGTAGGAGAGGCCGAAGGTCCCGACAAAGCCAGAGCTGCCGTCGAAGCTGCTATCGATTCGCCTTTGGTTGAAGTCGATATCGATGGTGCTAGGGGAGTCTTAATCAATATTACCGGTGGACCTGATTTAACCATGGCTGAAATTGAAGAATCCGCCAAAAGCATTACCGCTCATGTCGCTCCCGACGCTAATGTTATTTTTGGAGCCTCAATTGATCCCGAACTTAAGGACAAAATTAAAGTCACTGTCATTGCCACCGGTTTTGATCCCAATAAAGCTCGTTTTTATAACACTTTCAAAAAAGCCGCTGCCCCTCTCCAAGAAACTCTCATTGAAGATAATTCCGATCTTTCCCTTGAAGCAACTAAAACCGAAATTGATCCCGGACTTAAAACTCTCATGGAAGACCAAGAGGTTCCCGAAGGTGTGGAAATTGAAACTGAATTTGATATCCCCGCCTTCCTTCGTAAAAACAACTAAGATATATTAAAATACAGCATGGCTTTCTTTAAGAATCTACCGAATCAACCTAATTTTGATGAACAAGAACTCGCCGTCCTCAAATGGTGGCAGGAAAACGATATCCTCAATCAATACCTTCATAAGAATGATCAATCAGAAAAAAACTTTTCTTTTATTGACGGCCCTCTAACCGCCAACAATCCCATGGGAGTCCATCACGCCCGTGGCCGTACCTTAAAAGACGTTTTTCAACGTTATAAAAATGCTCAAGGTTTTGCTCAACGCTTCCAAAACGGTTTTGATTGTCAAGGTTTGTGGGTTGAAGTCGAGGTGGAAAAAGAAGCTGGTTTCAATTCCAAAAAAGATATTCTTGATTTTGGTATGGAAAAATTCACTCAAGCCTGTCTGGCTCGAGTGGACAAGTTTTCTAAAATCCAAACCGAACAATCAATTCGCTTGGGTATGTTCATGGACTGGCCCAATTCCTATTACACCAATTCCACCACCAACAATCTCTACATTTGGCATTTCCTTAAAAAAGTTCATGAAAAAGGTTGGTTGGTCAAAGAAAAAAGTGCTGTTACTTGGTGCCCACGTTGCGAAACCGGTCTCTCCCAACATGAAGAAGCTGACGGTTACCAAACTGACACCGACACCTCTGTTTATCTCAAATTCAAATTAAAAAATCGTCAAAATGAATATGTTTTGGCCTGGACCACCACTCCTTGGACCTTGTCTGCCAACATCCTCTTGGCTATTAATCCTGAGTTTGAATACGTCAAAGCCGAAATTGATAATGAAATTCTTTATTTGGCCAAAATCGCCGCCGACCGCTTAGGTATCAAACAGTATTCACCTGTAAATGGGCAAGATTTAATCAACCTGGAATATGAATCTCTCTATGATATTCCCGCTCAAAAAGACATCAAACACTTTATTACCTCCTGGCCTGAAGTCAACCCAGAAGAGGGGACAGGTGTCGTTCACATTGCCCCTGGCTGCGGTCAAGCCGATTTTGAATTAGGTAAAAAATTAAAGGTACCTATGTTGGCACCTCTTGACAGCACCGGTCACTTCTTACCGGGTTACGGCGATTTGAGTGGACTTTATGCTCATGATGTTAACCAACAAGTCATTGATTACTTAAAACAGAAAAATTTATTTTTCAAAAGTGAGGAAATTACCCACCGTTATCCCCACTGCTGGCGCTGTAAAACCAAATGTCTCTTTCGACTGGAAGATTCTTGGTTCATTGATACCCATCAAATCAAACCATTACTCAAAGAAGCCGCTAAAAAAGTTAATTGGCAACCCAAATTTGCTGGTCGACGCATGCAAAATTGGCTTGACACCATGGAAAATTGGCTTATCAACCGCAAACGTTTTTATGGTCTGGCCTTGCCTTTTTATGAATGTGATTGTGGTCAACTAACTGTTATCGGCTCCAAGGAAGAATTAAAATCCCTGGCTGTTGACCCCCAACTGGTTGACAAGCTCCCATCACTCCACCGCCCTTGGATTGATACCATCGAAATTAAATGTCCTAAATGCGGTCAAGCTGTTAAACGTATCCCCGACGTTGGCGATGTTTGGCTTGATGCCGGAGTTGTGCCTTTTTCTACTCTTAAATATCTTGAAGATAAAGCTTATTGGCAAAAATGGTTCCCGGCAGAGCTGGTTCTGGAAATGACCGAACAAATCCGTCTCTGGTTTTATTCTCTACTTTTCTTTGGCGTCACTTTAGAAAATCAAGCTCCTTATCTCAATGTGGTCACCCACGGTGAAGTCCGTGATGACAAAGGGGAAATTATTCATAAAACCAAAGGCAATGGCATCCCTTATTATGAGGCTGTCGCTAAAATCGGCGCCGATCCCATGCGTTGGCTCTATTGTCAACAAAAAGCTTTTACTAAAGTTAATTTTGGTTATTCCACCGCCGACCAAGTCAAACGTGACTTTTTGCTAATTCTCTGGAATTCTTACCGCTTCTTCACTCAACGCGCCAATCAAGATCAATGGCAACCCTCTACCTTTGACCCTAAAAAATTCACCTTACCTTTAGATCGCTGGTTACTCTCTCGTTTTAACCAAACTCTCAAAATTACCACCCAATCTTTAGATAAATTCAACACCTCCAAAGCCACTTCAGTCATCGAAACTTTTGTTACCGACCTCTCTACTTGGTATATCCGCCGTTCCCGTGATCGCCATGATAATCTCGATTTGCTTTACTATATTTTCAGAACTCTCAGTTTAGTGTTGGCCCCTTTCATGCCCTTTTTGGCTGAAACTTTTTTCCAAAATCTTGGTGAAAAAAACTCAATCCATTTATTGTCTTGGCCACAATTTGATGAACATCTAATTGACGAAACTTTAGAATCAAATATGGACCTAGTTCGAAAAATTTGTCAACTGGGTCATGCTCAAAGACAGCTTGCTAATCTCAAACTCCGTCAACCTTTAGCCACTCTCACTTTTCAAGCTCCTCACAGCCTAGATGCCTCACTTTTACAAATCATTGCCGATGAAGTTAATGTTAAAACTGTCCAGTTTCAAGAAAAATCAACCAACTTATCAGTACATTTGGACACCAACTTAACTCCAGAATTAATTGCTGAAGGTGAATATCGCGATTTGGTCAGAAACATTCAAGTTCTCAGAAAAGAACAGAATCTTCAATTATCAGACCGAATTACCATTACCGCCCCTAGTTGGCCAAAAGCTTTTGAATCTCAAATTTTAGAAAAAACTCTAGCTGACTCCATTTCTCTAGGAGAGACTCTCTCTATCACTAAAAGTTCATGAGATTGTTACCCAAACGCCTCACCTTTGCCCTACTAATACTCTTTTCTTTTAATTTGTTGATGATTAGCTCTCTAGCCCCGACTCTTTTTTGGAAACAACTGCTTTCTTGGGGAGTAGGCATCATTTTGTTTTTAGTCGGTACTCAGATAAATCCCAAACAAAACCGATCTACCGGCACCTTTTTCTTTATTGTTTCTTGTCTTTTAGTTTTAGCCCCAATTATCATCAGTACCTTCACTCGAGGATCCCGACGTTGGCTCTATATCGGTCCTTTTTCCATTCAACCTAGTGAAATCGTCAAAGGACCTCTAATGTTATTTTTATCAACTACTACTGTCCCTTTATTACACCTAATACCGGTAGCTATTATCATGATGCAGCCAGATTTAGGTAGTGCTATGAGCGTTTTTATTCTCATTACTCCTCTAGTTCTTTACAACAAAAAATTATTAAAACTAGCTATCCTATCACTAATTCTACTTATTTTTACCGCCCCACTCATCTATGGTGTCGTCCTGAAACCTTATCAACGGGACCGTATTAAAAGTTTTCTTAATCCTCAATCAGACCCCTTAGGTGATGGTTATAATTTAATTCAGGCTCAAATCGCTATTGGTTCAGGTGGAATTTTAGGTAAAGGCTACCGTAAAGGCACCCAAGGACAACTTCTCTATTTACCTGAAAAGCACACTGATTTTATCTTTTCAGCCACTGCTGAAGAACTAGGATTATTAGCTGTAGTGATTATTCTCCTAGCTTATTTTATTATCATCGAAACTCTTTTCAAGAAAGCTTTTAATACCACTAACAACTTGGCTCTCTTTTTATTTACTCTGGGAATTGCTTTTGAAATTTGGGCTCAAACCTTTATTAATATCGGCATGAATATCGGCATTCTACCGGTCACCGGTATCCCTCTACCTTTTATGTCTGTGGGTGGTTCTTCTGTTATCGCTCTTCTCTTTTCTTTGGGGATTATCTATTCTGCATAAAATCCGCCCTGTGATATAATCGACAAGTATGAAATATGCGGTTATTGCCCTTTCCGGCACTCAATATCTGGTCCAAGAAGATCAACTCATTACTGTAGATAAATTGGATCCTAAAAGTAAATCCTGTACAGAAGTTTTGTTGATTGTCGATGGCGACAAAGTCAAAATTGGTCAACCTTATCTCAAAGGTGCTTCTGTTAACTTTGAAATTACCAAAGACTATCAAGGTAAAAAACTGAGAGTCTCTACCTACAAAGCCAAATCTCGCTATCGTAAAACTAAAGGCTTCCGTCCTCAACTCACTGACATTAAGATTACTAAAATTAACTATTAACTACTTACTTCATGGCACATACTAAATCTCAGGGAAAAACCAACCAAAAATCTAATCGTCCCGGACAAAGACGGGGGGTTAAAAAATTCGGCGGTCAAAAAATTGATGTTGGACAAATCATCGTCCGTCAAGTCGGTTCCAAATTTCACAGCGCTACCGGCACTAAAACTGGCCGTGATTTCACTATTTACGCCACTCGCCCCGGTATCGTCAAATTTTTCACTAAATTAGGCAAAAAATTTGTTTCTGTCGTCAAAGCCTAAAATTGATACACTTTATCCCATTTTTTCACAGGGGTTTTCATAGTATCCTTTAACTATGAAGCAAGTCTCTCAAATCCCTACCAATCAACTAGAACCCAACCCTCTCCAACCTCGTGGTATCATCAGTCCCGAATCTCTCTCTGAACTGGTCGAATCCATCCGCGAACACGGCATCCTCGAACCTTTGATTATTGCCGAAACTCCGGCTGGTTTTCAAATTATCGCCGGTGAACGTCGCTGGCGGGCTGCCCGACTCCTAAAACTTACCCATGTTCCAGCTATTATTAAAAAAACTTCTCCTCAACAAATGTTGGAAATGGCTATTGTTGAAAATGTCCAAAGAAAAGACCTTAACCCTATTGAAAGAGCTAAAGCCTTTCTTCGACTTAAAGAAGAATTTGGCCTAAATAACCATCAAATTGCTAAAAAAGTTAGTAAAAGTGTGCCTTATGTTATCAATGTCTTAAAGCTTTTGAATCTACCTGACGCTATCAAAGACGGTCTACTCTCAGGCCTCATCACCGAAGGTCATGCTCGAGCTCTCAGCAGCATTCTTGATACTCGACTCATGATTGAAGCCTATAAAATTGTCCTTAAAGAGAATGCCTCAGTTCGTCGTGCTGAAGATATTGCCCGTCGCATGCGTCAAAAAATTGAAGAAGGGCAGATTCCTATTACCAAAGACAATCTCCCTCAATTCCTAAAATCGCGCCTCGACAGTATTGGTTCAGATATGGCTTCCATTTTTAAAAATAAAACTACTCAAGTTAAAGTCTCTCAAACCAACATTTATACTCGCGTTGTTTTTCAGTTCCGAGGCCCAGTTGAAGACCGTTTTCAACAACTTAGTGAACTCTATAAACAAATCTGTAATAAAGAACTACAAACTGACACTCGGCAGTAAACCAATTACATTCAAAGGCCAATATCTGAAAAAAGCTTTACCTAAAATTAATTTCCGCGGAATCGGACCAAATTCTCGTCCATCTCTAGAATGAGATCGATTATCTCCAAAAACTAAATAACTATCCTCCGGCACCTCAACCTCCATTCCTTCTTGGGCAAAAGAACCTGCTTCAGTCACAAAATCAGCAGGCAAAAAATCCTGCTCCAACAAGGCTCCATTTAAGTAAACTTGTCCACCGGAAACCATAACTCGATCACCTGGTACACCGATAATTCTTTTAATATATTCACATTCATTTTCCGAACAAGGTTCACTGGTCGGCGCCTTAAACACCACCACATCACCTCTTTTAGGCTCACCAAATTGATAACTCAACTTATCAGTTAAAATTCTCTCTCGATTTTGAAAGTTGGGTACCATCGAATTTCCATTAACCTCATTAGGCTGGACTACAAAGAGATAGAGCAAGACAAAAACTGACAACGCTAACACTATTGACTGTACAAACTCCAAAATAAAACTACCTAAAGAAAAAGCTTGTCTAAATTTCATACTTTCCAGTTTACCCCTCTTGAGGCGCTATCACAATCGTTAAATTTTAAGTTATAATTCCTCATTAGTTTCTACCTGGTTGTTTAGCTCAGTTGGTTAGAGCGCATCATTCACATTGATGAGGTCGCAGGTTCAAGTCCTGCAACAACCACTACCTCCAAATAATTTTATATAATTTCTCCGCCAGATAGTTAGCTGCATAGTTTTTTCCTTCCATCATTAATCCTTCGGCTTGATTATAGGTCAATGATGAATAAAAACTCGGCTTAATCCCTTTTCTAACCATTAATCTCAAATTACTTTCTGCTACCACTTTAGCATTTTTCGCAGCTCTATACTGCCTTTCAATTTCTGCTTGGGTCTTATTTTCGGATCCTAAAATCACCTTTAATGATTCAATTATCTCTTCACTATGTTGCGAATTTTTATTCTTGGCCCTGAAATTAATATAGGTATTGATAGTTGTCAATATGTTCTTTTTATCTATTGCCGCTATCATCTGTGTCGCTCTCAACTCAGAAGCTTTTTGTCTCAATAACAGCCAAGAAAAATCTTTTGAATTCAAATTTATTTCAGATTGTCCGTCTGAACCCAAAACTCCCTTAAATGTCTGCCACTGATCACCACCTCCAGCCACCAATCGGTATTCAGAATTCTCTTCTCCAGTAAAATAAGCTTTACAATTTTCTCTATCAACTCCTTCAAACCAAACCCAACCTTCAATATCGCTTTTTTCTTCACCATTACAAACTACCTTCATGTCCCCATTAAGATCTGTAAAGAATATTGACATTTCCGGATTAGCCGCTAAAACCACCCCTCTTTTCAATAAAGTTATCGGCCTGTTTAATTCAAATTCATCCATAATTTCGTTAACAGTTTTATCCACAATATCCCCATGATTAGAAATCTTTTCTATATTTTTACTGCCTTCCACTAGAGCACTTTTTTTCAAAACTGTCCCGTCGCCTATCGATTTTTCATAAGCTACCGGCCGACCTTCTTCCCACACTCCAAAGATTTTATCAAACATAGTTCTCTCTCCTAAACTAATTCCATTGAGTGTATCCACCCCCACTCCATCCACAGTCACCAAGAGGGGATTAATCAAATTCACCCCATTATTCATCTCCTGTAAATATTGACTTGAAGCCGAAACAATAGAATTACCATTTTTTCTTAAAAAAGAAAAAGTTGGATTTAAATCAAATACTATCGGGGCAAATTCCCGTAGATTCTTTACCTTCACCCCACCATTTTTCAGTCCTAAAAACACATTCAAAGCAATATTGGCTGCACTGTTGTCCCCAAATTTCAACCCATTCCAAGCCAAATAAGCTTTTACTGAACCATAATGCGGACTTCCTAAAGTCACAGTCTTGTTAACCTTTTCTCCATGATCCTGCGTCCATAGTCTGGCTACCAAACCACCTAGAGAATGACCTACTAAATTTAATTTTTCGTTTTCACCTAAATTAAGACTGGTTACAAAAGTGTCAAAATCGGCCACTATTTGAGATAGAGGTTTGCGCCAGTCATAATTCCAGACATAATAATCTTGTCCTCGTACCAAAGAATTACTTTCAAAAGCACTAATTAGTTTGTCATAATTTTTTACAAAAGGTGTCATTATCCATTTTGAATCGACATGGGTGCTACCCACCGTCATTGCCTCTGTGTTCCAACTCGCCCCCAAACCAGGTAGAAGAATGATTTTGGTTTTTAACGGAGGTAATATGTCTGAAACCTTAATATTATCTATACTCAACTTTGTCCAATTAGTTCCACCTCCCGATAAGGGATTTCCTATAAAAATATTCTTGGGAACACATTGATTTTGAGGAGTTTGAAGTACCTCAACAGAATTTATATAAACTGTATACGCAGTTCCATGTTTCTCAATCCTTAAAATATTTCCAAGAGAATTTGCGTTAAGATACTCACCAATTTTCTTCTTTTTCAAACCTTGTGAATAATCACATTTCCCTCCATTTGAAACATTGTCATCTTGATATTGTAAAACTATTCCAGAGGTTAAGTCATTCCATACACTTATTTGATAATACGGATAACCATTACTTCCTGTATACCCAATACCTATACCATTACCCATAAAACCAGTGCTAAGATAATCAAAGTTAAACTCTACAAACACTTCATCCTTATCATTAAATACCTCTACTTCAGAATTAGTAATATAAGGAAAATTAAGAGAAGAACTACTTAATTGCATTTTGCCGTTTTCAAATAAAATTGTTCCTCCGTTTTCTACATAACTCCATTTGTTCTCATCCCTAATGTTAAAATCATCTATAAAGTAATCAGCTGCATAAGCACTTGAAACACTAACTAAAAATAATACACAGAACAAAAAAATCAATCTAAAAATTTTCATAATAATTAATACTAAATATTTGTGAAGAAAATTGCAATATATCATAATTTATATCCGGGAGGAGCTCTGCATCAGATGTATGAGATTTCCAAAAAACTTCTCAATCTTAATTATCAAATAGATTACTATTCTCTTAGTCCAACCAGTAGCATTAAAACAACACAACAATTTATCCACTATGTACCAGATCCAAAAAACTTATTTCAAGAACTTTATCAAGTTATTTATGTTTTACCCAAATTACAAAAGAGAATGGCGAGAGAAATTGATCATAAAAAATATGATGCTGTTCTGGTTTTCCCGTGTAAAAGAACCCAAGCACCTCACTTATTAAAATATTTGAAAAATAAATCTACATTCTATATGTTCATGGAACCAAAACGAGAATTTTATGAACCAACTTCATTTTCACACAATTGTATTAATAAATGGATATCAAGAAAAATTAGAAGCATTATCAAAATTATTGATAAACGTAACTGTCAAAAAGCTCATCATATAATTTCAAATTCATACTTTACTCAGAATAATCTTAGAAAGATATATAAAAGGAATTCTATTGTCTTAATACCAGCAATTAAACAAATAAAAAAAATATACCAAATCAAAATCAACAATCAAAAAGTTCTTTCTTTAGGTTTATTATCCATGCTTAAAGGTCACCATATTTCATCTAACGTATACCCTAAACTACATATATACGGCAAAACATCTCACGATAATATTAAAAAATTTATTAGTACACAAACAAAAATTTTTCCAAATTTTACAGAATCAGTAAATACAATATATAAAAAATACGATATTTTTATGGCAAATCAAATAAATGAACCATTTGGTTTAACTACCTTGGAAGCTACTAATAAAAAATTATTTATCATTGGAACAAATGAAGGGGGTACCTGTGAAATTGTGCAGAACGGTATTAATGGAATATTATTACCAATATCCAATATATCTCTTAGTAGAAAAATAATTAACAGTATAATAAATAGTCGAAAAATAAAATTCTTCAAAAATTGTATAATTGATTGGAATCACACAACAAAAAATCTAATTAAAATATTAAATGTATAACCTCACCCTTCTTCTACTCACCAAAAACGAATCTTCAAAACTCAAAGAGTGGGAGAGTTGGCTCAACCAAATTAAAGCTCTCAATGAAATTATCGTCGTTGATGATTATTCTACTGACGACACTAAAAAAATTACCTTCTCTTGGGCCAACAAAAAAATTTCGGTCAAATTTTTTACCCGATCTCTGGACAGTGATTTCTCAGCCCAAAGGAATTTTGGTCTCAGTCAATCCAAAAACAACTGGGTACTGTTTTTAGACGCTGACGAAATTCCCAACCCCGACATGATTGATTATCTGAACAAATTAATTCCTCAAAACAACAGATGCTATTCATTCAAACGCCATCTAATTTATTTTGAAAAAAGTATTACTCATGGTCAAGTTTTAAATGATAAACCCATCAAACTCTTTAATAAAAAATATGGAAAATTTACCGGTAAAGTTCACGAAGTTTGGTCTTCATCCTGTCAAAATATTTTCACTCACACCTCTTTGAATCATTATTCTTTCGATAATCTTAATACTTTTTTAGATAAAGTTAATTTCTATTCAAGTATCCGTGCCCAAGAACTCTTTTCCCAACATCATAAAACCAATCTTTTAGAGATCATTTTTTATCCTTTACTTAAATTCAAATATCTTTATTTTTTTAAACTCGGTTTTTTAGACGGTGTTCCTGGTCTCATTCTCTCTCTAACCATAAGTCTTCATAGCTTTCTAAACCGCGCCAAACTATGGCACTTATCACAAGAATAGCTTTTTATTTAACTTTCTTTGCTTTTTTTATCGGTCAATTACTGCGCTTAAATTTTTTAAATTTTTCCTTTCCTCTCTTTGACCTAACTATTGTCATTCTCGCTTTTTTCAACCTACTTGATCATCGATTCAAATTTAAAAAATCCTCCCAACATTTTTTAAATTTTATTATTTTCTCTTTCTTCACTTTAGTTATCAATCTTCTCTTCTTTAAATTTTCCGCCGTCTCTTTTTTTTACTGGCTTCGCCTCAGTTCTCTTTTATCCTTTTTTATTTTTCCCTTAAAACTTAATTCTTTAGACTTAAAAATTTTTCATTCTACTCTCGCCGCCTTTATCATTTTTGCTTTTCTCCAATATTTTATTTGGCCGGATTTGACTGCTTTTTCCTCGCTTAATTGGGATCCCCATCTCTACCGCCTGGTCGGCACCTTGCTTGATCCTACTTTTACCGCCCTCTTATTTCTGTTTATTATTTTAAAACTTTATTTTTATTTTCCTAATTTTCTACTCATCTCTCTAGCTTATTTAGCCCTAGCCCTCACCTACAGTCGTTCCACTCTTTTATCTTTATTTGTAGTTTTTACTTACATTTCAATCAAAAGCAAAAAAATTCTCATCTTTGTCTCTACTTTTCTAATTATCTGTTTAACTATCTTACTCCTGCCTCGTATGCCCGGAGAGGGGACTAAGTTAGAACGAAGCAGCTCAATTAAAGCCAAAATTGTCAATTACCAAACAGCTTTCAAAAGTTTTTCCATTTCACCTCTACTTGGAATTGGTTACAATAATATTCCCCAACTTACCAACAATTCCACCTCTCACTCTCATTCCGGTTTTGACAGTAGTCTACTCACTATCGCCGTTACCACTGGTCTTATCGGCTTATATCTATTTATAAAACCATTCAGTTTTGAACTCAAAAAAACTAATCTTTATTGGCAATCTCTAATGTTAGCTACTTTTGTCCATTCTCTTTTTGCCAATTCACTTCTCTATCCCTGGATATTGTTTTATCTCAGTCTTGAATTTAGATTTCGTAACTTATCTCGATAGTTTTTCGACTTTCATTCCCAGCTACATTTCTAGCCACTATCTCTAAACTATT
This sequence comes from Candidatus Shapirobacteria bacterium, assembly GCA_022837635.1. Classification (GTDB taxonomy): domain Bacteria; phylum Patescibacteriota; class Microgenomatia; order UBA12405; family UBA12405; genus UBA12158. The sequence continues at coordinate 212,457 of JALHFY010000001.1, read as the reverse complement.
TTTTCCTGAATTTAATTGGTATTTGAGCTTAAATCCACCTTCATCATCAACTAAAGCTACTCGACCATTAACAGTTACACTAACACCCGAATCACTCTTTCCGATAATATCAAAATCCGAATAATCTACCTCCAATTTATCCTCACTCGGATTGGTCATCACTAAAGTCGGTGGTTTATCATCATACATAATTGTCACCGCTTTAGATAATTCACTTTTACCTTCCTTTTCTTTAGCCGCTATTGCTGTAAAAGTATTACCGCCTTTTTCCAAAATAATATCCGTAAATGTAAAACCACCTTTTTCATCGGTGTTAGTCTTACCGGCAGTTATATCATTCTTAAATAACTCCACCTCTACTTGAGGTTCAGCCACTCCGGAAATTGAAAAATTAGCACTATTAGTCGCCTCTAATGAAGTTACCAAACGTGGCGGTAGTGGAGGTAAAAGTTTTTCCTGATTAGCCGTATTATCACGATGATTATTACCCAACATTACCGATAATCTAATTAAAAGTGGTAACCCAAAAATTACTAAAATAACTAGTAGCCCAAGAGTTAAGCCTCCTAAAAGTACTGTCTTTTTAGTAATTTCCTCGTCTGTTTTTCTATCCAAACGGGAACGAGGATTTTTTTTAAAAAATTCTGGTGTTTTTTTCATTTTTTTTAAGAGCCGAAGGGGAGAGTTGAACTCCCGACCTTGGCTTTACGAAAGCCCTGCTCTACCAACTGAGCTACTCCGGCTTTGAGCGGCTAGAGGGAATCGGACCCTCGACTAATCCTTGGGAAGGATTCATTTTACCACTAAACCATAGCCGCTTCTAAAAGAATTTTATCACAAAGCCAGTTTCATCCCGATTTCCAACTGATCAGGATTTCTCAGTTTATCTTGATTTTTCTGCCAAATTTTTGTCCATTGATAGCCATCTTTATAAAATCTAGTCGCAATTTTCCATAGACTATCGCCAGCTACCACTATATATTCTTCAGGAATTTCTTCTGCTTCTTGTCCCTCAATTTCAGGTAAAACTAATTCTTGTCCAACTTCAATTTTGTTGGGATTATCAATCTTATTAGCCTTGGCAATTTCATTCCACTTAAAACCATCACCATATTTTTCCTCAGCTATCTGCCATAAAGTCTGTCCTTTAACCACTTTAATCATATTTTCAGTCTCTCTTTTTTCCTCCAACATCTCTTCCGTTTTCAGACTGATTCCAGGAATATCAATTTTCCCCTTATTTCTCTCAAAAAACTTGAAAATCGATAAAGCTAAAACTAATACAATGACTAAACCTAAGACCATACTGATAATATCTTCAGTTGATCTTTTTTCCTGCTTTTTTGTTTTTCTTATCATACACACAACTTATCTCAAAAACGGCCTATAGTCAACTCCCAGACCTTGATTATCTCCGTATAATTATTTCATCACTACCTATTTGATTCTCTAAAGACATTAGCCTATTTATTTCTCTTACAAAAGCTTTTGCCTTTTCCAAATTTAACTTATATATTCTTTCTTTTCCCGAAATTCTAGATTCCACCAAACCGGATTTTTTCAATAAGGCTAAGTGACTTGACACTGTTGCCTGAGAAATATTTAGTTTTTTCACAATTTCTCCCACATTCATTTCTCCCAAACTCAACCAAAAAATTATTTTTCGTCTATTGACCTCAGCCAAAGATTTGTAAACTTTATCCATTGTTGCCATTATATAAACAATCATCAATATGTCAATAGCTTTTTATGTCTTGAAAAAAAGTCCTTAATCTATGACAATAGGTCATGATTAATTACGATAGTAAACAAGAACAAAGCTTAGTTTTAGTCAAACCCGATGGTGTCCAAAGAGGTCTTATTGGCGAAAGTATCCGTCGTTATGAGCAATGTGGACTCAAATTAGTAGCACTTAAAATTGTCATTCCTACTAAAGAACAAGCTCTAGCCCATTATTCCGTTGATCCTGAATGGGCTGTTAAAACCGGTACCAAATCCATTGAATCTTGGAAAGCCAAAGGTTTAACCCCTCCTACCGAAGATCCTGTTGAATTGGCTGAAGCTGTACGAAAACAATTGGTTTCCTTTTTAAGTAGCGGTCCTGTGGTTGCTATGCTTTGGCAGGGGATGAATGCCATTGGTGTTATTCGAAAAATCACTGGTGGTACCGAACCTCTCACTTCAGTCCCAGGCACTATTAGAGGTGACTATACTATCGATTCTTATAGTGCCGCTGATGGCGACAAAAGAGCTGTTCGAAATATCATTCACGCCTCTGGATCAGTAGAGGAAGCCAAAGCTGAAATGGCTATTTGGTTTAAGCCTGAAGAAATTCTCAGCTACCGACTGGTTTCCGAAGAAATCCTCTACGACGTCAATCTCGATGGGATTTTAGAATAAAAAATCCCTCGAAATTGATTTTTATTTAATCGCAGAAATTACTAATAACCTATTATAGGGCTTAAATATTTTTTCCAGAATCACATTAACATTACCCAACGAAATCATTTCAAAACTCTTAAAACCATTAACTTTTAATAGTCTTTGAAGACCATAATAAGAACATACGTTTTTATGTAAATATCTATTACCCGTTTTTCCTGGAATTCTTTTCATAAAATGAGGCGACAACCAAGAACTTGTGTAAAATCTTGATCCCGTATGTTGTGATAAAGGTTCTTGTCCCAACATCAAACTAAAAATATTATCAAACGAAGCAATATTCTCGGTAGCACAAACAAAGCTCCTTTTTTTAAGACTCTATGGCATTCTTTCAAAAAAATGTCTTTATTTAATACATGCTCAATCACTTGTCCAGCTATCACCACTTCAAATTTATTATCAGGAAAGGGGAGTTGGCCTCGTTCTAAATTAACTTGCTTATACTTCACATCTTTTCTTTTAACCTTCTCAAAATAATCAACTGCATAAAGTTCATAATTTTTTACATCTTTCAAATATTGATCAGTAATCGAAAAATCAGCACAACCAATATCAAGTATTTTAATTTTTTTATCGCTTGATTTTCTAAAATCCAAAATTTTTTTATTGACTAACCACCAACTTCTCTCAAAAGTTCTATTCATTTTATTTACCAAAAAATTCTTTATTACCCGTCTCACATCGAAATTATACTAGATAATCAAGTCTACAAACACACTTTTTTTACCTAAGATTTTTCCTACAGAAGTTAATATTGATCACTTAATTGCTCATCAACAATCTCATTTATGTCATCCTGATCATAGTAGTATTACGTATTGCTATTTGGATAGGCAAAAAAACCACCTTCGTTTCACTACGGCGGATAAAGCGGGCCCGATGGGATTTGAACCCACGATCTTCCGCGTGACAGGCGGATGTGCTAGACCGCTGCACCACGAGCCCAAGTCCTGATAATATAACATATATGGAGATTTTCACCAATTCCCAAGTTGCTGAATTGTTACAAAATATTGCCACTGCTTACGAAATCAAAAGAAAAAATCGCTTCCGCATTATGGCTTATCAAAACGCCGCCGAAACTATCCTCACTTATCCCGAATCACTCTATGACCTCTGGCTTAAAGATCCTCAAAACCTTGATTTAGTTCCCAATATTGGCCCTGCTATTCTTAAAAAAATTGATTATCTCTTTAAGACCGGGAAAATCTATCCTCCTACACAAAAAATCTTAAACTCTCTCCATCCAGCCATCTTTACCTTTGAAAAAATTAACAGTATTGGACCTCTGATTGCCTACAAACTCACTCAAAGTCTCAAATTCTCACCTCAACCGGAAAAAGCCTTAGAACAATTAATTACCTACGCTCAACAAGATAAAATAAAAGATTTACCTAGCTTTGGGGAAAAATCTCAACAGATGATTTTGGAAAATACTCTGTCTTTTTTAGGTCGGGGTAAAAGAATGCCTCTGAAAAAGGCTCAAAAAATTGCCAATGAAATTATTACTTATCTTAAGAAATATTTTCCTAAGACGGAATTTATCGCTCTAGGCTCTTTGCGCAGAGAACAATCAACTGTTGGCGATATTGATATTGCCGCCGCTTCTGATAATTCCCAAAAAATCATTACTCAATTTTTAGAATACCCAAAATCTGTCCAAACCATTATTCGCGGTCAAGACAAAGCCAGCCTTCGTCTCCTTCATGATATTCATGTCGATCTCATGGTTAAACCTAAAGCCAGTTTCGGTGCTCTTTTACAGCATTTCACCGGTTCTCGCCAACACAATATCATCCTGCGTCGACATGCTCTTAAAATGGGTTTTTCTCTCTCCGAATATGGCATCAAAAACTTAAAAACCGGTAAGTTACATAAATTCGACAATGAACAGGACTTTTATAAATTCCTTAAACTTAAATACATTCCCCCTCAAAAACGCCTTGGCAAAAACGAATTAGAAATTTATAAAATGCTATAATTAATTATGACTATTTTAATCGCTATCCTCGCTGTCTTAGTTTTCTATATCATCTTTTTTTACAACAGTCTCAAAACCACCGAAGTCCGTATTGGCGCTTCCCTCCAAGAAATCGGTAATCAACTTAAACGTCAAGCTCAACTTATTCCCAATCTAATTGAATCTGTGAAGGGCTATATGAAACATGAAAAAGATGTTTTTACCGCCCTGACCAATGCCCGTAAAATGGTAGACGAAGCTATTTCTTCTAAAGATCCACAAAAAATTGATAAAGCTCAGGATTTAATCAGTAAAACAGTCAGTTCACTCCGAGTTATCGCCGAATCTAATCCTGAAATTCAAGCTTCCGGATTAGTCGACAACATGATGAACGAACTCCGCGATACCGCTGACAAAATTATGTACGCTCGTCGAACCTACATTGATCTTTCCGCCGATTACAATCTAAAAATCAGCACTATTCCCGGAGTTTGGATTGCACCACTTTTCGGTTTCACTAAAAAGAGTGGTTTAAGCACCCCCGATAGTCCTGAAGTTACTTCCGTCTCCGATACTGAAACCAAGACTCCTAAAGTTCAACTTTAATTTAGATGGCTAGTTTTTATCAGGCAGTAGCCGACAATAAACGGCGCTCCTTTTTCATCATCGTCCTTTTTGTCTGTTTTATCTCTGCTACCGGCTACATTCTCAGCTACAGTTTTGATAGTCAGGTTTTTTTACCCCTAGCTCTAACTTATTCCGCTATTTCAGCTTTTAGCAGTTATTTTCTCGGTGATAAAATTGTTCTTTCTTTGAACCAAGCTGTGGCCGCTGATAAAAAAAATTTTTTTGAATTTTATACTGTTACTGAAAATCTAGCCAAAGCCGCCGCCATTCCCATGCCTAAAATCTACGTTATCGATTCTCCGGCTATGAACGCCTTTGCCACCGGCCGTTCACCTCAACATGCCTCCATCTGCGCCACTACCGGACTTTTACGCGAATTAAATCGCACTGAATTAGAAGGTGTTATTGGTCATGAACTGTCTCATATTAAAAACTACGACACTCTACTTATGACCGTCGTCTCCGTTTTAATTGGCACTATCTCAGCTTTAATTAACTTTACCAACCGCTCTTCTTTTATTAGTTATAAAGACGATGATGATGACAAATACTCTCCACACCATCGTCAACATCAAGGCCTTTTTCAAATCTTGGGTATCTTTTTGCTTATTTTTGCTCCACTCATTTCTCGATTAATTCAATTGGCTATTTCCCGTCGTCGTGAATTTTTTGCCGATGCTTCCAGTGTGTCTCTCACCCGTCAACCCTCAGGTTTAATTGGCGCTCTCCAAAAAATCGACTCTGATTCTACTCCTTTTCTTCAAGCTTCCAAAGCCACCGACTCTCTTTACATCAATAACCCTTTCAAAGGTCAAAAACTGGCCAATCTTTTTTCCACCCACCCTCCCATTTCAGACCGTATTGCCGCCCTAAAAAAAATGTGATGTAATAACCGCATTTTCTTGGCACTGCCTCCTTTTGACCCACTTTTTACAATTGAAGATTGCAGATTAAACATCGATAATTAAATAGATGCCTTTTGTTAATCTACACTTACACACCGAATACTCTCTTCTTGATGGTCTTTCGAGAACTAAAAAATTGATTCCTTTATTGAAAGAGCAGGGGGCTACTGCCTGTGCCATTACCGACCATGGCAATATGTACGGCGCCATTGAATTTTATAAGGTCTGCGTTAAAAACGATATTAAACCGATAATTGGGGCAGAAATGTACATGACCGCCGGTTCCCGTCATGAAAAAAATTCTCAAAACCGGAAAAATTACCACCTCGTTTTATTAGCCAAAAACACCACCGGTTATAAAAACCTGATGAAACTGGTCAGCATCAGTCACCGCGAAGGTTTTTATTACAAGCCTCGCATTGATTGGGAATCATTGGAAAAATACCATCAAGACCTAGTTTGTCTCTCTGCCTGCGCTCAAGGACAAGTCGCTGCTGAAATTCTTGAAGATAAGTATGACAAAGCCAAAGAAACTGCCGCCCGTTTTCAAAAACTATTTGCTGACGATTATTATCTGGAAATTCAACGTCATCCCGGAATTGAAGAACAAGAACAAGCCAACGCCGGTATCATCAAAATCAGTCGAGAATTAGGTATTCCTTTAGTCGCCACCAATGATTGCCACTACCTTAAACCAGAAGATGCCTTTGCTCAGGACGTATTGATGATGATCAATACTCAAACCACCATCAATGATCAAAACCGCTTAACCATGGTCAATACTCCCGATTTTTACGTCAAATCACCTCAGGAAATGACTAAACTTTTTAGTGATTATCCCGAAGCTATTGACAATACACAAAAAATTGCTGATAAATGTGATCTTAATATTGAACTCGGTAAATGGTACTTTCCTAAATTCAAACTACCTCCCAATTTGACCGCCGAAGAAGCCTTGAGACAAAAAGTTTTTGCCGGTGCCAAAGAAATTTACGGTCAAAAACTTTCCCCTGAAATCACCGAGCGTCTCGAATATGAACTCGAAATTATTTGCTCCAAAGGCTATGCTGCTTACTTTTTAATCATGCACGACTTTATCCTTTGGTGTGAGAAAAATGACACTCCCACCAACACTCGGGGTAGTGCCGGTGGTTCCCTAGTTTCCTATGTTTTAGGTATCGTCTCTGTTGACCCTCTAGTTTACGGTCTTCCTTTTGAACGTTTCCTTAATCGGGATCGCCCTTCACCTCCAGATATTGACCTCGATATTGCTGACGACCAGCGTCAAAGTATGCTTTTTCATATCATCCAACAATATGGTGAAGATTCTTTTGCTCAAATCTGCACCTTCGGTCGAATGATGGCTCGTGGTGCCGTCCGTGATACCGCTCGTGTTTTAGGTTATGAATATGCTGTTGGCGACAAAATCAGTAAACTCATTCCTCTTGGCTCTCAAGGTTTTCCTATGAGTATCGATAAAGCCCTCAATATTACTCCAGAATTAAAACAACTCTACGACACTGACCCAGACTCCAAAAAAATTATGGATACTGCCCGTCAAATTGAAGGTTGTGCCCGTCATATTTCAGTTCATGCCTGTGCTATCGTTATTTCTCCTACTACTGTTCAAGATTTTTCACCTATTCAAACTGAATCCGGTGGGGAAAAACCAATTACTCAATACGAAATGCACGCTTGTGAAGATATTGGTCTAATTAAATTTGATATCTTGGGAATCAGAAATCTTTCCTTCCTGCGTCAAGCCGTTATTAATGTCCGCAAAAATCAGGGTATTGAGGTTAACCTGAAAAAAATCCCTTTGGACGATAAAAAAACTTTTGAAATGTTATCCCGAGGTGACACTATGGGAGTCTTTCAACTTAGCGGTGAGGGCATGACCAAATGGCTCAAAGAACTTCAACCCAACCGAGTTGAAGATTTAATGGCTATGGTGGCTCTCTATCGTCCTGGTCCTATGGCTATTATTCCTGAATATATCGCCCGTAAAAAAGATCCCAGTAAAATCGAATATTTTGACCCTAAAATGAAAGATATTCTTAAAGCCTCTTATGGTTTGTTGGTATACCAAGATGACTGTTTATATACCGCCATTGAATTAGCTGGCTACAACTGGGTTGAAGTTGACAAATTTAGAAAGGCTATCGGTAAGAAAATCCCCGAAGAAATGGCTGCTCAAAAAGAAAAATTTATTTCCGGTTGTGTCACTAACGGCTACACTCAAAAAAAAGCCGAAGAAATTTTTAAGCTCATCGAACCCTTTACTTCTTATGGTTTCAATAAAGCCCATGCTGCCTCTTATGGAATGTTGGCTTACCGCACTGCTTACATGAAGGCCAATTATCCCGTTGAATACATGTGTGCCTTACTTACTGCCGAGGCTGACGATCTCGAAAAAGTGGCGGCAGGCGTTGAAGAATGCCGAAAAATGGGGATTATTGTTCTACCTCCCGACATTAATTTTTCTCAAAAAGGCTTTGAATTTGAAAAAAATGACCAATCTCTGGAATCTATGGCTATTAGAGTCGGTCTTTCAGCTATCAAAAATGTCGGTAATATTGCTATTGATTTGATTATTGAAGAAAGAAATAAAAATGGCCCCTTTCAAAGTTTTACCGACTTCTGTCTTAGAGTCAGTGGTCAAAAAGTTAATAAAAAAGTTTTAGAGAGTCTAATCAAAGTCGGTGCCTTTGATAGTTTCGGTGAAAGAAACGCGATTCTTGCTGGTATGGATGAAATTAGAAATCGTTCCAGTAAACTAAATGATAAAAAAAACTCTGGTCAATTTGGTCTCTTTGATTCCACTGACACCCCTCATCTAATCCCTGAAGATGTCTTTCCTCAAGTTGAAGCCATGCCTGAAAAAGAACGTCTGGCTCAAGAAAAAACCCTCTTAGGTATTTATATTACCGAAAATCCTATTCATAAAATTCTTTCACCCTTCCGTCACGCTCTTTTAGACAACATTGCCGAAATTAAAACTAAAAAACAAAATGATACTGTCAAATTTGCTGCTGTAGTTCAAAAGTTCAAAATTATCCATACTAAAAAAGATAATTCCGCTATGGCCTTTGTTACCTTTGATGATGGACAAGAACAAATCGAAGCTGTCGTTTTCCCTAAAGCCTATATGGCTTTCAAAAATCTACTTGAAGAAAACAAAGGACTCTTTGTCGAAGGTAAAATTTCGCTGAGAGATAATGTCATATCGGTTCTGGTCGATATGTTATCAGAAACTTTACCTAAAAATGTTTCTGCCTATGATTTTATTATCGATATTCCGGAAGGCACCTCTGCCTCCACTCTTATGGAATTGGACCGACTTCTAAAAAACCATCCCAACGGCCATCGAGGTCTTATTGTTCTACCTAATAAAAAAGAAATCAAACTTACTTACGGAGTGCATTACAATTCTGATTTAGAAGCTAAAATCCAAAAACTTCTCAAACATTCTTGATAAGAATTGTGTTTTAATATAAAATACCAAAGTTTACACATTCTTTTAATTACACATGGCCATCAAATTCAACTACCAGGACACCGAATATCATGTCGGCGATACTGTCAAAGTCCTTTACAAAATCAAAGAAAAAGATAAAGAACGACTTCAGGCCTTTGATGGCATCATTATGTCTATCACCGGTAGGGGAGATAATAAAAACTTCCTGGTAACCAAAAAAGCTTCCGACGGTGTTAGAGTTGAAAGAATCTTTCCCCTAAATTCTCCTTGGATTGATTCTATTAAAAAAATGCGAGGTCCCAAAAGGACACTACGTCGGGCCAAACTTTATTTTCTCAGACAACCCCACGCTCGCACTATCTAATTAACAATTAGATTTCACAATTTGGGTCTTTAGCTCAGTCGGTAGAGCAGTTGCCTTTTAAGCAATTGGTCGCGGGTTCGAGTCCCGCAGGACCCACTTGATTCATTTCTACGGCCTGATTATTGGTATCGCCATTATCATTGGTATTGATTATTTTTCCCGTCATCAAACAGTTATCCCGAAAAACAGGGTAAATCTTTTTATTGTCGGATTATTGTTTTTTGCCATTCTCTGTTCTCGTCTTTATCACGTGACTGATCAATGGGATTATTATTCTCAACATCCCTCTCAAATTTTAGCCACCTGGAACGGGGGATTGGGAATCTATGGTGCCATTTTAGGCGCTATCTTGTTTATCTTTCTTTTTTCTCGCTACTACAAAATTTCTTTTTTAGAAATCACTGACTCTATCACTCCTATTTTACCCCTCTGTCAAGCTCTTGGTCGTTTAGGTAATTTTGTCAATGGTGAAATTTCTCTCTGGTGGTTTGAGGCCAGTCTGAATCTATTTTTATTCTTCATCCTAAAATCTAAAACTCTCAAACACTACAGCTCTACCGCTTTATATCTCATTGGTTATGGCACTATTCGTTTTTTCTTTGAATCCTTTAGATCCGATACTTGGCAAATCAACTCTCTTAAAATCGCTCAAATAATCTCTTTGGTCTTTATTCTTGCAGGATTTACTCTTCTTAAGCTCTTCTCACGCTCCAAATAGGCAAATCAACATATCTTTGGTAAAATACCTTGTATTTGGCCCCGTCGTCTAGTGGCCTAGGACTCCTGGCTTTCATCCAGGCAATCGAGGGTTCGACTCCCTCCGGGGTCACCACCATGATTTACATTTTCCACGGTGATGATACGGCTACCAGTTATCAAAACTTTAGCCTTAAAATCGACGAGTTTAAGTCTGCTCAAAAATTTAAGAGTGATACCAAAGCCTTTGATCTGGATTCTTTTGATCGTTTTTTAAGTACTGCTTCTCTTTTTTCCGAAGACAAAGTCATTATTATTGAAAATTTTTTTTCACTCTTAAAAAATAATTTTGACAAAGCGGTTAAATTAATTAATCAATATCCTAATTTTACCTATCTTTTCTGGCAATCTAAAAAAATTGAAGCCGCCAAACTTAAACTTTTCCCCAACGCCGAAATCAAGCTCTTTAGCCTCCCGGAAATGCTTTTTAGTTGTCTTAACTCCCTTCGTCCTGGTAATGCCAAAGATTTTTCTCAAAAATATCAACAACTTTTATCACATCTCCCTTTCGAATTAATCATGTTTTGGTTCAAAAACACTCTCCGTCGACAATTAACCACCTTTTCAAAGTTCCCTGAAAATAAACTCAAAAATGCCTATCTCCAACTTATCGATATTGATTACAAATCCAAAAGTGGTCGCCTCTTTGAACCTAAAGAAATGGCTCTGGAAAGATTGATGCTCACACTCATGCAGTAAAATGTTATCATTTTTATATGACTGCCCAAATCATTGACAAACCCTGGGGTCGGGAAATTATTCTTACCACTCCCGATTCCCCTTATGCCGCCAAAATCCTGGAAATCAAAGCTGGTAAACGTGTTTCTCTCCAGTACCACGATCAAAAATTAGAAACTCTCTGTCTCTTTTCCGGCGAATGCAACATCATTTGGGGACCAAACCAAGATGAGCTTAAAACCGAAGCCATGCAACCACTTCGCGGCTACACTATTCCCATTAATACTGTTCATCGTTTTCAAGCTGTTACCGATTGTCAACTCTTTGAAGCCTCTACCCCAGAAACTGGAACCACCTATAGACTTCAAGATGATAGTCAACGTCCTGATGAAAACGAAGCGCTTAGAAATACTCCAAATCGGGGTTGGGAGAGTAAATGAGCAAAAACAAAGTTAATCTTCTATGGTTTAAGGATATTCACTTTGATGATGTTCCTATAGTTGGAGGTAAAGGTGGAAACTTGGGGGAAATGTACAACAACGGCATTCCGGTCCCCAATGGTTTTTGTACCACCACTCACGCTTATTTCAAATTTATCGATAGTAATGGTCTTAAACCTAAAATTAAAGCCATTTTAGATATCACTAATGTCGACAACCCCGAAGAACTCAATAAATCCTCAGCCAAAATCAGAAAAATGATTAAAAGTGCTCCAGTGCCAGAAGATATTGCTCTCGACATCATGTCTGCTTATAAAAAACTTTGTGACTATGGTGGTCTTAAAAACGTGCCTGTAGCTGTCCGTACCTCCGCCACCGCCGAGGATAGTCCTGACGCCTCCTTTGCTGGTCAAGGTGATACTTTTCTTAATGTAATTGGAGAAACTAATGTTGTTGACCGAGTTAGAGCCTGTTGGTCCAGCCTTTTTACTTCTCGCTCTCTCTTTTACCAAGTCAAAAATAAATACAATCACTTCAAAATTGGTGTTGCCGTTCCTGTTCAAAAAATGGTTCAAAGCGAAATTTCCGGTATTTGTTTTACCATCAATCCAGTCAACAACAATAAAAATGAAATTGTCATTGAAACTATTTGGGGACTAGGGGAGTATATTGTCCAAGGTATTGTCACCCCCGACCAACACATTGTCGATAAAAGCAATTGGAGTATAAAATTTGAAAATCACGTTCCTCAAAAAATCCAACTAACTCGCTTTGAAGATGGTAACAAGGAAACCGCTGTCCCTAAGTATAAACAAAATCGCACTAAAATAGACAAAAACATGGTTTTGAAAATCGCCAAGACCGCCCAAAAATTACATAATCACTACGGCCGCTCTCAAGACATTGAATTTGCTATCGAAAAAAATAAACTCTATTTTGTCCAAACTCGACCTATTACTACTGTTGCCACCAGTCAAAAAAGTCTCGATTCACAAACCCAAATCGATAGTCATCTCAAAACCATTCTCGAAGGTCAAGCCGCTTCTCCCGGTACCGGTTCTGGTCCAGCAGTAATTATTAAAGATCCTAAAGAACTTAAACGAGTTCGAAGTGGTCAAATCTTAGTTACCGAAATGACTACTCCTGACTTTGTTCCAGCTATGAAAAAAGTCAAAGGTATTGTTACCGATCAAGGTGGACAAACTTCACATGCTGCCATCGTCAGTCGAGAATTAGGTGTTCCCTGTGTTGTCGGTACTAATACCGCTACTAAAATTATTAAAGAAGGGGATTTAGTTACTGTTGATGGTACTAGCGGCAAAATTTACAGTGGCGCTACTACTATTTCCAAAAATACTAAAAAAAGCACTTCCGTCCAAAAAACTGCTACTAAACTTTATCTCAATTTAGGTGAACCAGAATTGGCTCGAGAAATGTCTAAACGTCCCACCGACGGTGTCGGTTTACTCCGAGCTGAATTTATGATTGCCAATATCGGCCTTCACCCCAAAAGAATGATTCAGGAAGGTCGTCAAAAAGAATATATCGATCAATTAACTAATGGTCTTCTTAAATTTTGTAAAAACTTTAACCCCCGACCGGTTATTTACCGCGCCACTGATTTTAAGACTAATGAATATCGCTATCTCAAGTGGGGTAAACTTTATGAGCCTGAAGAACCCAATCCTCTATTAGGATTTCGCGGAGCTATACGTTATATTAACTCTCCAGATGTTTTTAATATGGAACTGGAAGCCATTAAAAAAGTTCGTAATAAATATAACCTAAAAAATCTCTGGCTGATGATTCCTTTTTGTCGTTCCCCTCAAGAACTAATGAAAGTTAAAAAACTGATTACTGATGCTGGTCTTCTCCGTTCACCTTCTTTCAAGTTATTTATGATGGCTGAAATTCCCACTAACGTCATTCTTTTAGATAAATTTATTGACGTTGGTATTGATGGAATCTCTATCGGTAGCAACGACTTGACCATGCTTACCCTCGGTCTGGATCGAGACAATGAAGAAGTGGCGACTGAATTCAACGAATTAGATCCAGCTGTCTTATGGTCTCTCAAAAGACTGGTAGTTAAATCTAAAAAACGCGGCATTATGGTCGGTATCTGTGGACAGGCCCCTAGCAACCATCCCGATTTAGTTGAAAAATTGGTTAAATGGGGGATTACTTCTATCTCTGTTTCTCCTGATGCTATCGATCGCACTCGAGAAATTATTGCCTGGGCTGAAGCTAAAAAACTTAAATAAACACTACCACCACTTCACCTCTAGTATCCCCGTCCCAATTTTTTTTCACTTCCTCAAATTTTTTAGTCATCTCCCGAACAATTCTAATTTCTGTTTTCTCTCCATAAATCTCCTTAATTTCCTCAATTAATTTTTCTACTCTTAATGGCGACTCGTAAACCACTTTACTGCCTTCTATATTTTTATATTGTTCTAGTATTTTTCTTCTGTCTCCACTTTTCTTGGGTAAAAAACCTAAATAAGAAAATCTCCCTATTGGCAAACCCGACAATACCAGTCCATTTATAACTGCACTTGCCCCCGGTACAGCCGTATAAGGAATACCCTTCTCCTGACATCTTTTTAATAATAACCACCCCGGATCAGACAGTAGGGGAGTACCGGCATCAGAAACTAGGCCCACTTTTTTTCCTGATTCCAACCATTTAATTATTTCCGGAATTTTTTGAGCCTCCACTTCATCATAAAAAGACACTAACTCTGGTTTATTTTTAATCCCTAACTCTTTTAACAACAATCCGCTTTTTCTAGTATCTTCACACAACAATATATCGACATATGTCAATATATCGATAGCTCTAAGAGTTATATCTCTTAAATTACCGATAGGCGTCGATATGATGTATAGCATCGCTTAATTAAACTGTCTAATCACTGCCACCACCTTACCTCTGATACTGACATCGGTCACATACATCGGACTCATGGCTGAATTAGCTGGCTGTAAACGAATTCTATTAGCTTCCTGATAATAACGTTTCAAAGTAGCAAAACCATTCTTTAACACTGCCACTACAATATCTCCATTTCTAGCTTCTGCCTGTTCTCTGATTACCACATAATCACCATTCAAAATCCCATCATCAATCATTGAATCACCCTTGGCTTGCAAGACAAAAGACTTATCTCCAGGTCTCACTAAAGATGAAGACACCAACAAGGTTGCATTCGGATCCGTATATGGTTCAATCGGCTCTCCACAAGCAATAAATCCCAATACTGGCAATTCGACATTGTCTTCCTGTTTCTTTTCAGTTTCTAATAGCTCTATACCTCTAACCGCTCCTCGATAGCGTCTAATTAGACCTTTCTTTTCCAAAGCCGTCAAATGTTCATGAACCGTAGCTAGTGATGATAATCCCAAATCTTGGGCAATTTCAGTTAATGTCGGTGCATAACCATATTTATCAATAGATTTAGTAATTAAATCTAAAATTTCTTTTTGTCTTTTATAAACTATTGCTGGCATGTCTTTATAATACACGAACAATACCCGAAGTCAATCTTTTTCTAATGCTAATATTAAATTATGTTTCTTTTTTTAATATTTCTAAGTTTGCTTTTTCCCCAACCTTTACTGGCCAATGATAATTACTCAATCAAAGAGATTATTAATTATAATATTGACCATAGTGGCCAAGCTACAGTCAATCACCAAATTCAAATTACCAACTTAAATTCTGAAACTTATCTCCAAGGTTATGAATTAAGCATTAGTGGTTATCAAATTGACAAACTAAGTGCTTCGGATGGTACTAATAACATCTTGGATGAATTTCACTCTGATGATTATCATCACCAAATTAAATTAAAACTCAATCACCCCAAAGTTGGTCTCAATCAACAAAATAACCTTAATCTCAACTACCATATCAAAGATTTTGCCAAACACAAAGGGAAAACCTGGGAAATAGTTGTTCCCCAAATTTCGGATAATTCATCTTCAGAAATTAACATTAGTACCCCTGATAGTTTCGGCCCTCTTTCTTTTGCCTCTATTCCAGTTACCTTCAAAAATGAATCCTCTCAAAATCTTATTTCTTTTACCCAACACCCTAATACCAAGACTAATTTAATTATTTTAGGAAATTATCAGCTCTTTGACTTTAAGCTCCGCTATTTTCTAAAAAACAACCATTCCTCTCCCGCTATGGCTGAAATCGCCATCATTCCGGACACTCATAATCAAGCTGTCTTTTATCGTCAAATCGACCCACCTCCACAAAACATTTATCCTGATGCCGATGGTAATTGGTTGGCTACCTATCAACTTAAAGCCGGTCAAGAACTAAATATTATCGCCTCAGGACAGGTTAAAACCGGACTAAATTTAGGTTCTTCTTTAGCAAATCCTGAGCCCTATCTTCGTGACCAAACTTTTTGGCCAGTTTCTGATCCAAAACTTGCTACCATTAGCCAAAATCTTTCCGGTCCTAAATCCACCTATGACTACGTTATCAACACTCTAGATTATAATTATGACCGCTTTAATTCCTCAGTCGGACGTTTAGGTGCCTTAACTGCTATTGATGACCCTAAAAACGCACTTTGTACCGAATTTACCGATCTTTTTATCACCCTAGCTCGACAACAAAAAATTCCTGCTCGAGAAATCCAAGGTTTTGCTTATACCAACAACCCTAAAATGAAACCAGTAGGTGACGAAGGCGACATTCTTCATGCTTGGCCAGAATATTATGATTCTTCCAAACAACAATGGGTAGCCATTGATCCTACTTGGGGAAAAACTACTGAAGGTATCGATTATTTTGATAACCTTGATCTCAATCATATTACCTTTGTTACTCATGGACTTGATAGTCAACAACCTCTACCTCCAGGCGCTTATCCTCCCCTTGACGGCTCTAAATCCATTGAAATTACTTTTGCTAAAGAAGAACTTATTAGTCAACAACCTCTACCTCAAGTCTCTCTTAAAAATAATCAACTCCTTCTAGAAAATCCCACTCCTAATATCATTAAAGGTCTTCATCTTTCCATCCCTAACCTAAACTACACCCATAATTTAGACACCATCCTCCCTTATTCCACTTCCTCTCTACCTCTACCAAAAATGAGTTTTTGGAAAACCTTATCTCCTGACTATCAAAAAATCAAAGTTATTTTGAAAAATAGCGAAGATCGTCAAAGTAACACTAACTTGCTTTATCTACCTCATTTTATTAATCTAGGGACACTTATCATTCTCAGTCTGATAATCCTCACTTTAGGCGGTATAATTATTACTAGTAAAAAATATGAAAAAATTTCTTAAATACAGTCTTTATCTAGGCTTTGCTCTAGTTATTCATCAGGAACTTTTTGGTAATCTCACTTTTTCTCCAAAATTTCCAACCATTATTTATGTTTCTTTAGTCCTGGCTATTTTTGAATTAATTCTCAAACCAGTCTTAAAAATCTTACTCCTCCCGGTCACTGTTCTCACCCTAGGATTGGTTAGAATTATTATTCAAACTTTAGGTCTTTATTTGGCCGTCTATCTCATTAGTGGTTTTGAAGTTTCTTCACTGACAGTTTTTAATTACTTCCTTAGTGGTTTTTGGGCCTATCTGTTTACCTCCTTTTTTATTAGTACCCTACTTTATATTTTCAGAAAACTATGAAATCAACCTTAACTATTATTCAAATCATTATCTCTATCGCCCTAATCACCTTAATTTTTATGCAATCCAAAGGTATCAGTGACAGCCAATCACTTTCAGATATTCCCACTGAAAAAAGAGGTTGGGAAAAATTAACCTTTAATCTGACTATTTTTCTTATTGTTTGTTTTCTTATTTCCTCTATCGTCCAAGCTCAAATTTAATGCCCACCAAACTCAGATTTAAATTAGAACTACTTCTTCTTTATCTCAAGCGCCATTGGATACTCTTTCTAACCTTCATTATTTTAATTTCAGCTTCTGTAATTTTTAGACAACAATTATCGACTTTTTACACTAAACTAAATCCACCCATCCAAAAAATAGGTCTGGAAGGATTATATTCTCTTAATAATCTTCCTGAACATATTTCTCAAAAAATTTCCTATGGTCTGACTCAAAGCGATAACAACGGCCATTTTTCCACCTCACCCTTAGTTAAAAACCTAGATATCAGCCCTGATCACGATCAATACACTTTCGAGATTGATTCTCAGCTCAATTGGCACCGAGGCAAAAAACTAACCGCCAAAGATATAAATTATCAGATTCCCGGCCTAGAATTTTCCTATCCCGACTCTACCCATGTTGTCGTTAAAAGTAATACTACTTTTAGTCCGATTTTATCCACCCTCAGCAAAAGTTTAATTAAGAAAAACTTTGATGGTCTAGGTACTCATGTCGTTAAAAGATATCGCTATAGCGAAGGTAATCTTAAAACTCTTCTTCTTAAATCAACCGATAATTCTATTCTTTACCGTTTTTACCAAAATGAAAACGATCTAATTAATGCTTTTAAGATTGGAGAAGTCAACCAAATCACCCTGACCAATGACCCTCAAGAATTAACTAATTGGCCCAACACCAACCTGAGTAAAGATGTTCGCACTGATGAACGCTATATTGCTCTTTTTATTAACACTAAAAAATTGGCCTCTAAACCACTTCGTCAAGCCCTGGCCTACGCCACCCCTAAAACTAATGATCTTAATGATCGCGCCATTTCTCCCATCTCTCCCTCATCCTGGGCTTACAATCCCGAAGTTAAAGCTTATAATTATGACCCAGCCCGGGCCAAAGAACTTTTCAAAAATAATGAAATCGAAAATCTTAGTTTAGTTTATAATGATCAACGTCTGGTGTCTTTGGCCGACGAGATTAAAAAAGCTTGGAGTGAAATCCTCAATATTAATGTTGATGCCCATATCGATACTCAAATTGATTTACAAAACTATGATGTTATCCTGGCCTACGGCAGTATTCCTACCGATCCCGACCAATATGTTTTCTGGCACTCAACTCAACAAAAAACTAATTTAACTCACCTGGATCATCCACCTATAGACAAACTCTTAGAGGAGGGGAGACAAAGTTTTGATGTTCAAGAACGCAAAAGAATCTATCAAGAATTTCAAAAAATTCTTTTGGAAGAGTGTCCCGCTATTTTTCTTAAATATCCCACTTATTACACTATTTCTCGAAAAACTTAAATGAAAAGCAAAATAACCCCTCTAGGTTACTTTCTAATTATTACCTTTTTAATTCTCCTTAGTTATGCCGGTTGGATTTTTTACCAAAGCATCGACTGGCAAGTTTTAACCCGCCTGGAAAACTCCACCTTGACTCTGCCTGTCGCCCCAAATTAGATATGGTCTTCAGTATCGGCCATGGCCTCAGCCTTAGTGACATGAATCACTTTGTCTTTGTGATGAGCCGGACTGTAGATGGTGTAAAGTTTTAATTTTTTATCAGCTGAAGTATTGACAATGTTATGTTCGGTTCCGGCTGGAATACAGACTGCATAACCGTCTCTAATCTCATATTCCTGCCCGTCTGCTATTACCTTACCTTCACCTTCATCAACCCTAAAAAATTGATCCACAATTTCATGTACCTCCGCCCCAATATCTTCACCTGGATTCAGACTCATTAAAACTAATTGACTGTGTTGACCAGTCCACAGTACTTTTCTAAAATTATCATTACCTAAAGTTTCTTCTTCGATATTAACTACAAATGCTTTTACGTCCATAAAATCTCCTTTTTTTAACAATTAATTCACTTACTATCATAGCATTAATTTATTTTTTCTATATAATCTTTATTATCTATGACCAAGATCAAAACTATTCTCACTGGACTTGGTCTTTTAGTCTCAATTTTCATCCATCAGTTATTTTATCTACATCCCGCCCATGCCTACGACTCTCAAGACTTTGTCACCCAATGGCAAACCAATATTAACGGGGATGGATCGACCACCATTACCTTAAATTTTCAAAAGGCTATTGAGGCATCTTATTATCTGGTTTCCTGGGAATGTGACGGTAATTATGTACCAATTACTGAGGCTAAATACACTCATGATTATCAAAAAACTGGCACTTTTAATGTCTGTATCAGATCAGGATCTCCTTTAGCTTTCTATGCTCCCGGCTTAACCACTGAGGAAAAAGCTAAACTCTTAAAAATCAAACAATGGGGATATATTCCATGGTTCAGTTTTGAATCAGCTTTTTATGGCATGAGAAATATGCAACTAAATGCTTCTGATGCACCCAATTTATCAGCCGTCACTAATATGTCTGGCGCTTTCAGTGGTTTGGCTAACTTTACTGGTAATGAATATATGAATACTTGGGATACTATCAATGTGACTGATATGTCAAATATGTTCTTAAATAGTCCTAAGTTTAATGCTCCAATTGGAAATTGGAAAACTGACAATGTGAAAAATATGTCTGGCATGTTTAGAAGTGCTAAAGCTTTTAATCAACCAATAGAAAATTGGAAGACTGGAAATGTTACAAACATGAGTGCTATGTTCTATGTAGCCGAAGCCTTCAATCAAGATATTAGCAAGTGGAATACTGAAAAAGTTACGGATATGACATATATGTTTGCTCGTACCAAAGTTTTTAATCAACCAATAGGGGGTTGGAACACTTCTAGTGTGCTCCGAACGAATTATATGTTTTGGGATGCCACCAAGTTTAATAATGGCAAAGAACCAGGAGAAAGTAGTGGCGCCCTTAACTGGAATACTAGCAGTATAAACAATATGACAGGAATGTTTTTGGGTACTAGTTCATTTAATCAGGATATTAGTAATTTTAATATTTCATCTCTCAATAATGCTAATAACATGCTAAGTAACTCCGGTCTAAACACCGAACATTATGATGCTCTATTAAATAGTTGGGCTGGACAGCCTGTTATAAAATCAAACGTTACTTTTGGTGCAGCTGGCATCAACTATTGCGCCGCCAAAACAGCTCACAACACCTTGACCAATTCACCAAACAGCTGGACAATTACCGACGCTGGGTCAAATTGTCCACCACAAGACCTAACTTTATCTGAAACAGAAATTTACGAAAATACCACCGAAGTAGGCACTATTTCATCAACTGATGAAAGTGATGCTGTTGTTTACACTTTTGTCTCCGGTGAAGGCGATGGAGACAATCTCAAATTTGCTCTCGATACCACTAGTGGTCTTTTAACTTTCTCTCAAGCACCTGACTTTGAAAATCCTCAAGGCTCAGCTGATCCAAATGATAGGAACAAATATACTATCAGGATACGAGCCACCGACCCAACCGGACTTTATTCAGAACAAATCTTTATCATTACCGTCAAAGACATTGATGATGTTGGCCCAGTAATTCAAATTACCTCACCGGGAGACAAAGTTTC
The DNA here is from genome assembly GCA_022837635.1 of Candidatus Shapirobacteria bacterium. Taxonomy (GTDB): domain Bacteria; phylum Patescibacteriota; class Microgenomatia; order UBA12405; family UBA12405; genus UBA12158. Next base: position 191,402 of record JALHFY010000001.1, on the reverse strand, counting down.
CAAAGGCCCCGTAGAAATAAAATTTCGAGTTAGTGACAGATACTCCATCAATACTGTGGAATTGGATGCATTAAGTGTCGCTGCTGCTGACATAGAACACATGACATGTATCGCCATTAAAAACACTTCATCAACCGGTTTTCCATATGAAAATAGTTATGAAAATCCTACTTCCGAAACTCACTTAGAAATAGAATGTACACTCGATGTTACTACCTCTGGTACCTTAGTTCTCAAAGCTACTGATAAGGCTGGTTATTCTTCTACCGCTGAAGAACCTGGATACATCATAGATACATTAGGTCCTACCTTTACCATAGCCAATATTAGTATTGGAGCATCTGGTGTAAATAACCCAACCGTTCTTTTTAAGGCTGATGACCCTACCGGGGTAGATAAATATCAAATTTACTTCAAAAATGAATTAGGTGTTGGTACCTCCGTCACAATCCCTGATGATCCCAATCTTGATCTTCAAAGTCATCCACTTAATTTAGACCCTGATGAAACTCCCCATATGGTAGAAATTAAAGCATACGATACTACCGGTAATACCACCTCTCGAAGAATCATCTTCCCACCAGTAATTGAAATAAATGCTCCCACTATCATTAGTAATGAACCCATCAATGATACCACTGTAAAAATTACTACATCCGATCCAAGTAAACAAGTAATTGGTATTGGACTCACCGGCGAATCTAGTATAGGAGCATCAATCACTCAATGTAAAGATCAAAATGACAATATAGTTAAAGGACCACCATACAATTCTCCTGTCACCTGTGAGATCTCAGGTATTCAAAAAACAGGTATGCTTCAAGTTTACGCTACCGAAACAGGTAACCAAAGAGGAGAAAACCTACAAAAATATTTTTATGATACAGAATATCCAAAAATAATCATCTCTGCACCTACTAAAATCAAAAACGAAGATATTGATGTCACTGTTACCATTACTGATAATGTTGATCTTTTTGCAAACGATATTTCAATACATCAAGACACAACAGCTGGTATAGTGAACAATCAAATAGTCTGTGATACAGACAATGATGATAAATCTATAGTCAACTGTACTCTAACTATCAACAGCTCAGGTAAGTTAGTCATCGAGGCCAAAGATAAAGCTAGAAATTCTTCTACAAAAGAAGAAAATTTTATTGTCGACAAGACTCCACCCACAGTCACAATAGAAGATAATCCCGCAGTCATTAATAGTCATAACCAAATTAATTATGCTCTATCTGGTACCTGCACTGCCGATGATAATAATCCCACCATTACCATAAACACACAACCATACATTACCACTTGTAATGCCACTGGTGAATGGACTTTATTAGCCGATCTTTCTACCTATTCAGATGGAGATATTGCTGTAGAAATCACCCAAACTGATATTGCTAACAATACTGACACTGCCAGCAAAACTTTGTTCAAAAAAACCACCGGTCCCAATCTAACTTTCAATACTCCTAAAAACCTAACCAGCGCCAATCAAAGTACTTACACTCTCACTGGCACCTGCACCTCCACCGAACCTACCACTATTACTCTCAAGTGGAATGATGATATTAATCCCGTCTCTACCTTCACCACTGAATGTCAAGCTGATAATACTTGGAAAAAAACCATCACCAATCTCTCATATCCTCACCTCACCAATATCAATGTTACTGCTTCTCAACTAGATACCTATGGCAACATCACCGAACGCGCCTTTGGATTACAAGCCGATACCCAAGCCCCAATCCTCACTCTGGACACGCCACCCCCCATCACTACCAGCAATAAATCTAATTACACTCTCAGTGGAACTTGCTCCTCTCATCTAGAATTAAATCCAATCAGCATTACTATCGTCTCTATTAAAGAAAATCCTAGCTGTATCAATGGTAGATGGAGTCAAAGCTTTAACCTTTCTAATATCATCGACAAATCACCCGTAGTTATCCTAACTCAATCAGACTACCTCAATACCACTACTGTCATCCAAAATTTATCTCGACAAGCAGAAACCACTCCTGATTCTTCCAACTCCACTTCCAATTCAGATTCTTCTAGTTCTTCAGAATGTCATGATCAAGCTCCAGGTAAGACTCCGCCTGTCATCTATAGTGCTGTCAGTAAGGGTGCCCACAGTATTCTTTTGTCTTTCCGTCCGGCTGATAAACCAGTAGAAAAATACATTCTTCAATATGGCACTAAATCCGGTTCTTATCCCTATGGTTCTCAAAATCTTGGAGTTAACTCTTCAGATTCAATGAGCTATTTAGTTAATCACTTATCTCCCAATACCACTTATTACTTCCGTATTAAGGCTGCCAATGGTTGTGCCACTGGTGATTGGTCTAATGAGATTTCTGCCACCACTCATTCTCTTCTTAGTTTTAATCAACTAGAAACTGTCTCTCTGGATATGACTGCAATTGATGATGATTCTCTAGAAACTCCATCATCAGATTGTCAAAGCTACATCACCAAATCAGGTGACACTCTCTGGTCAATTGCCAGACAACTACTTGGTAGTGGTAATCAATTTCAAAAAATTATTGATCAAAACTCTGATGAATATCCTTCCATAAAAAATAGTTTTATTAAACCCGGATGGATTCTTAAAATTAATTGTCATTCAGCAGGGGATAAAGATGAATCTTCATCGAAATCGGGCTCTGGTCTCAAAGTTCAAGTTAAAGTCGTAGATACTAAAGACAATCCAATTGAAAATGCTAAAGTTACTCTTCACTCCAAAGTTCAAGAAGCCTTAACCAATACCGAGGGTATTGCTGAATTTAATCAAGTTGAACCCGGAGATCATAAAGTCATTATTAGTTACAATAATTACCAAGGTGAACAAAACATCAACCTTTCAGATAATCCAGAGATTAAAATTCATCGTTTAGATATTGTCGTTAAAAAACAAAAATTCAACTTTTCTCCTTGGTTGATTCTTCCTGTTGTAATTATTCTCCTTTTCCTAATTTATCGAAGAAAAAGGGAAGAGAGTCGGTAGTTTCTTTGTTGCCCTGCATGGATTCGAACCACAATACTCAGCTCCAAAGGCTGATGTCCTACCATTAGACGACAGGGCAAAGTCCATCAGACCATATTTTATCTTATCTTTCAAAACTTCTCTACCATTTTATTCTTAATACCATTAGTCGCCTCTTCGGCGACCTGCCGATGAGGCAGGACGACAGGGCAGTGGTGCCGACGAGAGGACTTGAACCTCCACGGATTGCTCCATACGCACCTCAAGCGTACGTGTATACCAATTTCACCACGTCGGCAGATTTTCAAAGAGCTCCATATTATACCCTAGATGTGGCTGTTGAGGGACTCGGACCCCCGACACCATCGATGTAAACGATGTGCTCTACCAACTGAGCTAAACAGCCAAAAACAATGAGATATTATAACTTATTCTCAAAAAGACTTAATGAACGGAAATGATACACCTTCAACCTCAATTTTATTACGATTTATTCCAAAATCTACTGCATTAAAAACCTTTCCACTCTGAATCAATTGTTCTAGTCTTAGTTCTTTTCCCTCCGTTTGCAACCAATAAGCTTCATAATCTTGATAATTTTCTTTATTTATTTCTAAACAACCAATCCGTCCATCAGCTGACTTAAAAGTACCCCAAATCTTTAACACACGACCATAAGAATTCATGATAGTCCAATCATTGACACCATCAAACACTCCATTTAATTTTCTATTATAAGTAATACCTTTGATATTTAGGTTGACATCAATATTATTTAAAGTACCACAAATAGTTCCAATATGGTCATATATTCCACGATCCTCTCCATCCCAACTCTGTGTCTTGATTGTTCTTTTGATACCTTCACAATCATGCTTTGTAGTTTCTAATACCACCTGTCTGACCTTCTCAAACCTCGGCCATAATTTTGTCTCTCCAACTTTCCTCTCTATTGGTATCTTATTTAACCCATAACGTTCCAATATTTCTCTTGTCCTGCTCATACCAAATTATATCAAACACATCTATTTCATATCAAACATCTCTGAGCGAGAAACGGGACTCGAACCCGCGACCTTCTCCTTGGCAAGGAGACGTTCTACCAACTGAACTACTCTCGCAACGTAAAAACTGCTTCGTAATTTAACGTTGTCTTAAATCAGAAGCAACGTAATGAATTGTACAACATTCATTACGTTAGTGCCGAAGATTGGAGTCGAACCAATATCCCAGGTTTTTCAGACCAGTGCCGTGACCACCTTGGCTACTTCGGCGTAAGGCTATTTTAGCAAATTTTTAAGCCTTGGTGCCGTCGAGAGGATTTGAACCTCCACCCCGTCTAACGGGACACGCTTCTGAGACGTGCTTGTCTACCAATTCCAACACGACGGCAAACACCATATTTTACCTTAAATCTGCTAAAATAACTCTACGCGGGTATAGTTTAGTGGTAGAACTAAAGATTTCCAATCTTTCGGCGAGGGTCCGATTCCCTCTACCCGCTCCACGAACTACACCAGCCGCTGTGGTGAAATCGGTATACACGCAAGACTTAAAATCTTGTGCTCTCAACAAGCGTGTGGGTTCAAGTCCCGCCAGCGGCACCCTTTCCGTATGCTTCGGGCACTAGCTAATGCGGGTTTACCCGCCAAAGTCCCGTCGCTACGGGACAAAGGCGGGGATTGGCGCAATTGGCTAGCGTGCATGGTTTGGGACCATGAGGTTGCAGGTTCGAATCCTGTATCCCCGACTCTTCATTCTATGACCAATCGTCCCCAATTTTTCAAAACCATCACCGGCCAAAAAATTCCTCTACCTATATTTTTCCCTGACGCCACTCGAGCTGTTCTCAAAACTCTGGACTCCGAAGATATAAAAAATACCCATACTTTAGGTATTTTAGTTAATACTTTTCATCTCTATAACAGTCCCGGGACTGCTGTGATTAAACTTTTTAAGGGAATTAGAAACTACATGAATTGGAGTGGGGGAGTCATCTCCGATTCTGGCGGTTTTCAAGTTATGTCACTGGCTAAAAGTCTGGGTGGTAAAAACTCAGTCACCGATAAAGGCGTTACTTTTAAACTTGATAGTAAAAAAATCCTCTTTACTCCGGAAATGTCCATCAAGCTTCAACTAGAATTAAAAACTGACATGGTCGTTGTTCTCGATGATTTTACCGACCCCAAAAGCACCTACGATGAAGCCAAAATCAGTGTCAAGAGAACCCTCCAATGGGCCCAGGAATGTAAAACAATTTTTAATCAATTAGTCAAACAAAAGAAACTGACCAAAAAAGAAACTCCCTATCTTTTGGGTGTTGTTCAAGGTGGTCCATATCTTGACCTGCGCCAATATTGCACCCAAGAGCTGGTCAAAATTGGCTTTGACGGCCTGGGTTATGGTGGCTGGCCTCTGAAAAATGATGGTACTTTTAACTACGATGTCGCCAAAGTCATTGCCCAATATACCCCCAAAAATTATTTTCTCTACGCTTTAGGTATCGGTAAACCTCATGAAATTGAAAATCTGGTTAAAATAGGTTGGAATATTTTTGACTGTGTTCTACCCACTCGTGATGCTCGTCATAAACGTCTCTATATAACCAAAAACAAAGATTATAGTGATTATGAATACTTTGTTCCCGACAAAAATATTTACTATCGTGATCCTCGTCCTGTATCTGAATTTTGTGATTGTCTTTTATGTCAAAAATACTCCCGTTCTTATTTGGCCCACCTTTTCCGCATCAAAGAAATGTCAGCTTTACGTTTATCTACTATCCACAATCTTCGTTTTTATTCAAAGTTAATGGAAACTCTCCGTCACACCTACTCTCAGTTATAATTACTCTATGTCAAAATTGATTTTAGTCACCGGTGGTGCCGGACATATTGCTTCCCATATTATCGAAGAACTAATCAAAGATAGTGACAATAAAATCATCTCACTTGATAACTATTTCAACGGCTCAGAAGCCAATCACTTTCCCGGAGTCGATTATCGCCGTGGTCACACCAAGGATATTGATAAATTAATCCCGGAAAATCCAGATCTCGTCTTTCATTTAGGTGAATATGCCCGAGTTAGCCCTTCAGTTAATGAACCAGCCCTAGTTTATGACTTAAATATTTTAGGTACCTTTGCTGTAGTTGAGTTTTGTCGCCAAAGAAAAGTTAAAAAACTGCTTTATACCGCTTCCAGTACTAAATTTGCCATCGAAGGTGATGGTCGCCACCAAACTCCTTACTCTTTTACTAAAGCCACCAACGTTGATTTAATTAACAACTATGGCCGTTGGTACAATTTGCCCTATGCTATCTGTTATTTTTACAATGCTTTTGGCCCTCGAGAAAAAGGTACTGGTCCTTACTCAACTCTAATTGCCCGTTTCCAAGAATTATATTTACAAAATAAACCCCTAACCGTCACTAAACCTGGAACTCAAAAAAGAAATTTTACTTACGTTGAGGATTTGGCCAAGGGAGCTATTTTAGTCGCCCAAAAGGGTCATGGGGACGGCTACACTCTAGCCAATCCTCACACTTATTCAATTATTGAAATTGCTCAAGCCTTTGGTGGACCCATTGAATACATCAATAACGATCCCGGTCGTCGAGAATCAGATACTGGCCCCAATAAAGCTCGACAAGAATTAGGCTGGAATACTACTTTGAATGTCTTAGACTATATTCGTGATTTTGTTAATACCCATCCTCGAAAATGAAAACCTTTCAAATCTTTAATCTCGGTTGCCGAGTTAATGCTGCCGAGAGTAATCTTTTTGCCCAAAAACTCATTGATAAAAATTATCAACCAACTACCACTAACCCTGATCTGATTTTTATCAATACCTGTTCTGTCACCAAAAAAGCCAATACTGAATCTCTTGGTCTCATCCGTCGACTACAAAAAAAATATCCTCAAGCCCAAATTATTATTTCTGGTTGTGCTTCTCTAAAAAACTTAAAAAATAAAAAAAATCTTAAAATTTTAACCAATTCTCAAAAAGAAACTTTACTCCAAAAACTTCACTCCAGTTACACTCCTCAAATCGCCGACAAATTTTCTCACACTCACCGCTTTCTTCTTAAAATCCAATCCGGTTGCACCCATTTTTGCAGTTATTGTACTGTTCCCTATACCCGTAATTACCTCTGGTCACTACCCATAAAAACCGCCTTAAATACGGTTAAAAAAGCTATCAATGACGGTTATCAAGAAGTGATTATTACCGGTGTCAATTTAGACCAATACACTCCCGGTCTCTCCAATCTCCTAGAAAAAATTTTGACAGAAACTGATGTTAAATTAATTTCTTTCGGTTCGATTCCTGTTAATTGTATCGACCAACAATTCATTACTTTGCTTAAAAAATATCCTTCTCGAATTTCCAATTTTTTACATATCCCTATTCAATCAGGTTCTGACAAAATCCTAAAACTCATGCGCCGCCCCTACACTCGCAAAATCATTTTAGATAAATTTACTCTCTTAAAATCCATTAATGCTCCCCACCCTGTCAAGGGAGGGGATGGGGGAGGGTTTACTTTCGGCACCGACATTATCGTCGGTTTTCCTACCGAAACTGAAACCAACTTTCTTGAAACCTTCAATCTCTGTCAACAAATTTCTTTTCAAAAAATTCATGTTTTCCGTTATTCTCCCCGTCCCAACACTGCCGCCCAAAAACTCTTCACCCTCTCACCTAAAATCAGTAAAGAAATTCTTAAAACCCGTTCTCAAAAAATTCGCTCCCTTACCTCCCAAACCACACTTCCATCTCATCAAACACCTCAAAATTAAAACTAACCTCCTGTCCGGGAAAACGAGCCTTTTTACCCCAAATACACGCTCGACTGACATCGTCTCTCATCTCTTTAGACACTCTTTTTAAGACATCATCTAAATTTTTGCCTGATTTCATAATCAAAGGTTTTTTCTTATCCGCCTGACCACTTCTTTCTCTTTTTAGATAAACCCTCACCAACCCTAAACCTTCCCATACCTTTTCCTTAAACTCTTCAATTCCAATACCTTTGACGGCACTCATATAAATAATCCCTGCTTCTTTTTTAAGTTTTTTATTCTCATCTATCTTCGTCACCACTGCCACCATTGGTAAATAAGTTCTGGATCGACTCAAAGCATCAATGAATTGATCAATATTAATTTTCTCTCCAATTTGAATCACCGCATTTCCCAATCCCATTTCTTCAGCAATTTCCGTCATTATTTTCTTATCAAAACTATGGTGTGGATCGATAATCTGTAAACCGCCTTTATGAGTCCGATGTACCAACATCTTCGGCGGTTTCTTGTTTAACCTAATTCCCGATTCTTCCAATTCTTCTTTCACCTTTGATAACCAATCTGTCCTCTTTGCATCCACCATCAGTACCACTAAATCCGAAGCTCTGATAACCGACAACACCTTTTTTCCAAAACCCTTACCTCCCGCCGCCCCTTCAATAATCCCCGGTAAATCTAAAATCTGAATTTTTACTCCCTTATATTCCATCATTCCCGGAACCACTCCCAAAGTTGTAAAATCATAATTTCCCACCTTTGATTCGGCATTGGTCAAAGCATTTAATAAAGTTGATTTACCTACACTAGGCAGTCCTACTAACACCACCGATGCATCTCCTGAATGTTTAATCGCATAACCGACCCCGCCACCACCGCCACCTCGATTTATTCCTCCTTCCAATTCATCTCTTAATTTTGACAACTTTGCTTTCAATACCCCATGATGATGTTCACTGCTTTTATCATAAGGTGTCTCCCGGATCTCTTTTTCTACCCGGGCTATCTTCATTTTAATAATTTCTTCTTTGTTCATTTGTTAGAATATAAAGATATGTTTTGGCTGATTCTTTTATTGCTTTTTTTTCTCTCTCCTCAGCCTATTTTAGCATCTGACTTTAATTCCTTCGGACTTCACCTAACCCAACCCAGTGATATTGATCAAGCCGCCACCATTATCAACAGTTCCGGTGGTGATTGGGGTTACGCCACCATTACCATCAGAGGTGATCAGTTGGATAAAAATGTTTGGCAAGATTTTTTTAATAAGTGCCGTCAACTTCATATCATTCCTATCATTCGTCTGGCCACTGTCATGGAAAATAACTCCTGGAAAATCCCCACCACTGACAATATCGATCAACTGGCTATCTTTCTTAACTCTCTTAATTGGCCGATGATACCGCAATATATCATACCTTTTAATGAAGTAAATCATGCCAAGGAATGGGGTGGGGAAGTTGATATTAAAACTTTTACCAACCTTTTTATTTACACCTCTCAAAAATTCAAAAGTCTTAATCCAAATTTTTTCATTCTTTCTTCACCTCTGGATCTCGCCGCTCCTCAAAACCCACCTCTCAGTCTCTCGGCTGCCAATGTTTATCGTCAAATCTATCAGTACAATCCTCAATATTTTGACAGTTTTGATGGTCTGACCTCTCACTCTTATCCTAATTATGGCTTCGTTGGTCTACCCGGTGACCAACATGCCCACTCTATCAAAGGTTATGCTTGGGAATTAAATTTCATTAAAAATTTAGGTATTAATAAAACTTATCCGGTTTTTATTACCGAAACCGGCTGGCCTCACCGCGAGGGCGTTTCTAAAAACAACCGCTATTACACTGTTAAAACCAGTGCTGAATTCCTCCAGCAAGCTCTAAACATTTGGGATCAGGATACCCGCGTCAAAGCTGTCACTCCTTTTATCTATAATTATCCCGATTACCCTTTTGATCATTTTTCCTGGCTGAAAAAAGACGGTAGTCTCTACCCCGAATATCAAGCCATTATTGACCTCCCTAAAAAGAAAAATCATCCTCAACAAATTACCGCTTTTGAAGTTTATCGTCTTAATCTCCCTTTGTTAATTTTTAGTCAAAAAACTCAACACGGCAATATTCACTTAAAAAACACCGGTCAATCTATTTGGGGTGAAACACAACTTTGTCTCAACAATGAAAGTTCCCCCAACATTAGCACCCAAAATCTCTGTACCGACACCCAATTAACCCAACCGGGTAGAATTCAAAAACTCAATTTTACTTTCACCATCGACTCCTATCTAGAAAACACCTACCTCAAATGGCAAGATACACCTGAATATCCTATCCAAGCTCTTAATCCTAATTCCAGTCTCTACCACCCTAAAGATAGTTTTCTTAGTCAACTCAAAAACCGAATTTTAGGCTTTTTTCGGTAATAACAGTCGGTATTGAATTCCCAATCCCCACAACAAACTCAACATAGAAATAAATCCACCCACCATTGGTAACATTTTCAAAAACACTAATAACATGATTCCTGCCACTAAATTTAACCACTTCTTGTTTTTATTTTGACGCAATACTGCTCCCAATAAATAACCCACAAAAATCTGTGCCGCAAACATCGCAAATCCGTAAACTGTTATCAGTAGCAATGATACTGGTATTCCAACAACAGTTATTAACATAAACAAAGCCAGCAGGGGAGTTAATAACAAAACCAGTAACCCGGTAGCAACTTTTTTTCCAAAAGAAGACGAGGTCAAGGGTAAGTTTTGCTTTTCTAAGCTCTTAAAAATTTGCGGAAATAACCACCATAACATCAAAGCAAAAGTTAAAGCGGTAACTACTTTAAGTAAATATCCCCCAATTTTACCAACTACCTTTTCTCTCTCAGTTACTTCTCTCTTTTCCATTTCTGGAGCCTTGTAAGTGTTTTCACCTCCGACAATCTCCACTCCATCAGCCATATTCAATCTGGCATTGTCATTATATTTCAAAGTTCCTTCAATCACTGTTCCTTCAGCAATCGTCGCTTTTTCCACCCCCAAAGTTACATCTCCTTTAACAACACCGGAAATGGAAGCGTTTTTAGCACCAATAAACAAATTTCTATTTATTTTTCCGTCAAAATTAACATTTTCTCCTGCCAGATAAGCATCTCTACCTACTTCTTCTTGATCAAAAATTAAACTTTGTCCTGCGGCAAACAAATCCTTTTCTATTTTTTGAGTCACATTCAGCATTCGACCAGCGACAAATAAATATTCACTTTCACCTTCAATCAACAGATTTTCTCCCGCCGCAAACATTATGCCTTTTACTATGGCATCAATCTTCAAATTTCGACCTGCATTAAAAACACTACCTTCAATTAATCCCGTCTTCACCACATTATCACCAGCGGTGAATAACTCTTCAACCTGAGGCCCCAGTGCCATAACCGGTCTGGAAACAACTAACATCATCAATAGTCCCATTATCAAACTTTTTATACTCTTCATAACTAAATATAACATATATATTGTGGGTCCTGCGAGATTCGGACTCGCGACCAATCGCTTAAGAGGCGACTGCTCTACCACTGAGCTAAGGACCCAAATTGTCAAGTACGCCCAGAGGGAATCGAACCCCCATCACTAGTTCCGAAGACTAGTACTCTATCCATTGAGCTATGGGCGCCCCTGGTATCCCCAGTTGGAATCGAACCAACGACCTCCTCCTTAGAAGGGAGGCGCTCTATCCAGCTGAGCTATGGGGACAGAAACTCAGACTGTAATCGAGCCACGACCTGTCCGATGAACATCGGACCGCTCTATCCAGCTGAGCTAATCAAATTGTAATCGAGCCACGACCTGTCCGATGAACATCGGACCGCTCTATCCAACCCAATGATAAGGACAGGCTTCGTTATTTTATCAAATTATTGATAAAATAGACCCAAGTCACTGTAGCTTTGAGCCGCTGTGGTGAAATTGGTATACACGTACGCTTTAGGAGCGTATGGGGAAACCCGTGGAGGTCCGAGTCCTCTCAGCGGCACTTTTTTGCTACACTATTTTAGTATGTGGCCTCTACTTTTTCTCTTTTTTACTAAAAACGTCTTGGCTCAAGATTCTGATAATTTGTTAGACAAATATCGTACCGACTATTTCCATCAACGGGATATTTACCAACAAAACTACCAACAGTATCTTAATAAAAAACACTCTTTTGATCAGTACCGCACTACCACTTCTCTTCAAGATAAAGTCGACGCTACCAAAAGTACACTCCTCTCTCAAAACATTATGCTTCGTTCTTACTTGATGGCTCTCCGCACCACTCTCAATGATACCCCCGCACTCCAAGACTCTCTCTTAACTCACGAAAATTGGCTTCTGTCTCAGAATGCCACCTTAAACAACTTAACCACTGCTGCTGACTTTGAAATTTGGGCCACAGATTTTCAAAAAAAATACATTCCCATTCAAGTGGATATTGATAAATCCTTAATTCAACAACAAATTAATCACCGCCAAAAAATTCTTCTCAAACTCAAAGACATTGCCTCTCGGAGTAATGTTGATTGGAGTAAAGATTTTCTTAAAAAAGAGCAGATTTTTATTGATGCCAACACTGAAGCTCTCTCTTGGTCTCAAACTCGTCAATTTGAAGGTCGTTTTTCACCTTTCTACGAAGAAGCTAAAAAAAATCTAACTGATGCTGATAATGCTCTTAAATCAATCGCTTTAGACTTAAAATCAATTCTTATTAAAAAATCAGGCTACTAAATATGGACGAAAAAATCTATCAAAATATTGACACCCCCACCACTAATCCTCTAGAACCGGTAGATAATGATTTACCTCAATCTACTACCACCAGAAAAATCCCTCCTAAATTTATTCCCCTTATTGTTTTGACTGTCATCATTCTTATTCTCTCCTTAGCCGCTCTCATTGTTAATTCCAAAAGAAAATCAGACAATCATCATTTAGCTCCTACTCCCACTATTGAAATACCCATATCTTCTGAAACTCTAAACGACTCTTTAATTCCCACTATTTTTCAAGCAGATTTCAAGGAAATTGACGCTTCACTTAATTACTCTCCCAACTTACCACCACCAGAAATCGATACCAGTGTCGGTCTTTAATTTTTTCGTGAGACGTAGCTACCGTTTTCAGTGTTAACTAAAATTTCTTCTCCCGCTTTAATAAACAAAGGTACTAAAATCTTAGCTCCAGTATCCAAAACCGCATTTTTCATCGCCGCAGTAGCAGTATCACCTTTAACTGAATTCTCAGCCTCAACCACAGTACAGACAATGGTTTTTGGTAAAGTCAACCCCACTGGTTGATCTTCATAAAATTTAATCCGATACAACAAACCTTCTTTTAGATATACCTTATCATCTCCAATTATCTCCGCCGCTACCGAATACTGTTCAAAAGTTCTCGGTTCAATAAAAACATAATTACTACCATCAAAATAAGAATATTCCGCTTCATGAGTTTCCACCAACACTTCTTCTACTTTTTCTCCCGATTTATAGGTATATTCCAAAACTCTACCGGTATACAAATTTTTTAATTTTGTCCGATAAAAAGCCGAACCCTTACCTGGAGAGACAAAGGTGATATCCATCACCATGTGTGGTTCATCATGAAACAAAATATAAATACCTTTCTTAAATTGCGCTGTACTAATCATTCCCATAAGGGGTATTCTATAACTCCCACCGTCAAAAAACAATTCTAAAAAAAATCCCCGAGCATGCTTTTAGAGGAGCCACCCAGGGATCTAGCTCATAGTATATCAATATAACTCGCTCAAATCAAGTACCTACTACTTATCTACTTATCTAATTATCTAGTTATCTAATTAATTCTCTTACCACTCTCCATATCACCAATAAACTGATTCACCCCTCTAGCCCAAGAGCCATTGGAATGAGGACAGTATTTTTGCATCATCAATTCGGCGGTATTTAAGCCTTTATCAAAATATTGACTCTTTAGGTACTGAGCATAGGACTCCAAAGCCAAATCATAATTCTCAAATTTCAAAGTCCCTTGACTGTGAATTCCATATCCCCAGCAATTATGCGAGTCTTCTGGTGCTTTTTTGCATAAATTCGATTCCTGTTGAGCAATCGCCACCATCCAATAATAATCAAAACCATACCTATCCGACAACTCTACTATCTTTTTCGCATAAGGAGCTAAAGGAGACCTATAACGCTTTAGATATCTCTCCACTATTATCGGTCTAGCATCAGCCTCAGCCACAATCTCTCCCTTCATTTTTACCTCTTGTTTATCCTCTAATGTTTCCTCAACACCTATCACCACCGTCTTTAAATTGCCAAATTTACCACCCACCTCAACCTTTTCTTTAAAACCATCAGTAAACACCCACGCCTCAATTACTCCAATCACCAACAATAACACCCCTAACAGGCTTATAAAAAAAATCCGAGCATATTTAACAAATCTTTTTTCCATGCAAATCTTTTAATATGCTATCATAGCCAAGTTTATGAATACAAATAGCCAACTCCAGAAAAATAAGGACAATTCTTTCACTTTAGAGCTCATTTTGGACAAAAATCTGCTCAAGAAAGAATATCAACACGTTTTAGGCCATTTTCAGGCAGAATTTGAACAAAAAGGCTTTCGTAAAGGCAAAGCTCCTCTTGATGTGGTAGAAAAAAATGTTTCCCCCCAAGCCATTTTGGAAGAAGTTTTAAACCATCTTCTACCCACTGCCTATCAACAAGCCCTCAAAGACCATCAACTTCGACCTATCATTGAACCGACCATTAAAATTAAAAACGAAAAACTAAGCTTAGATACTGACTGGCACTTAGAATTAACCAGTTCTGAACTACCTCCTGTTAAAATTTCACCTTCTCTTTACACTGAAAGTAAAAAAATTGATAAAGATAAAACCGATCAATTAGTCGATCTGATTATCAACAAAACCCAAGTTGAATTACCTCAAGTTTTAATTACTCACGATTTAAACCACCGTCTCTCCGGTTTGGTGTCTGAACTGCAACAAGTTAAATTAACTCTTGATGAATACCTCAAAAACAAAAAAACTACTCTCACCAAACTCAGAGAAGATATAACTGCTCAAATTAAAAAAGATTGGACCTTAAATTTGGCTATTAACCAAATTGCCATCGACAAAAAACTCACTGTCAGTGATAAAGAATTAGACACAGTTTTTGCTAAAAATCCCGAGCTCAAAAAAGATCCCAATTTGGTCTACTTCCTTCTCACCCAACAAAAAGTCTTAGAATTTCTAAAACAGGCATAAATCTGCTATAATTCACCCATGGCAGGTGGACAAAACACAACTAAATTCGATCCTAAACAAGCCAAAAATTTTAAGTGGAATAATAACGAGGTCTTAAAAGATTCTCAAACTGCTTCGGCTCCCCAAAAAATCGGTCTGATTGGCGGTATTTTAGGTCTCAATCAAACCGTCGAAATCAACCCTTCCGAAACTACTCCTCAAAAACCCGCTTGGAATCCTGAGTTTCTGGCCACCAACCAAGAAAAACAACTTTTTTCTGCTCAAGAACATCACCTTAAAGAAGCTATCGATTCTCTCCGCCTGGAAATCAAAAAACTTGTCGCTACCACTGAAAATCTGGATATGGATATTCAAAATATTCCTCTAGAAAGCACCTCTGACGTCTCTGAGTATCAAGTTAATTTCTTGGAAAGAATTAAAAACTTTATCATTAATTTCCGTAAAAACATCTCCGAAGCCAGTAATTGGCTAGATACCTTTAATACTAAAAAGAAAAAGAAAAATTATTTCTGGTCTATGGCTCGCAACAAAAAACAGGGTGGGGAACAATATCTAATGAGCGGTGAACACAGTGCCTCAAGAAGTGTTAATTAATTTGATATAATCCTTTCACGAGTCTATAGCTCAGTTGGTTTAGAGCGCTTCATTGACATTGAAGAGGTCAGAGGTTCAAGTCCTCTTAGACTCACTGTTTCATACTAATCAATTTCCATAAGTACTTGATTAATTTTCTATGAAATTCATGTCCTGGTCTAACAAAACTCATATCTGCTATGATTGGAAAACCCAAAGTTGCCAAATCTCCAATAATATCCAACACCTTGTGACGAACAGGTTCTAAGGGTTTAATGCCTGTAATCCATACACCATTACTTCTCACCATTGCTGGTGCATCTTCCATTTTTTTAGGAAAAGCTTTCAATAACTTAATTGCATCCAGATAATCATCGTTTGTAGCACAATCAATTCTTATAAATGGTCTCGCCCACATTACTTCGTTCCAGTAATTTTCCGGAGATAATTCTAATTTTATATACTGATCCTCAAATAAATGAGAAAATTGTATTAATGCCGAAATCTTAGTGGTATCACTTGGACGCATAACAACAAATGATCCTAAATTATCAGTAAAATAAATATCCTTCATCACCTTAACTGATAACAATGATTTTGTAGTATCCTTCAGTCCCACTCGTTTAATTTCCTTGCAAAATATTTGCGCTGTACGGTCAGGTACTGGAACCTGATTACTTCCTTCCAAATAAATATCAGCAGCAGTTGCTCCCATACCAGACAATGCCGATAAAATATGCTCCGTCAATCTCACATCCTGACCTTTATTATTAGTCAAATAAGTAGCATGTATCCCATTGGTAAATTTTGTATTAGCACCATTAACTTTTATTTCTTCCTCTCCAATAATAAACCTAAATCCAGATTTGGCTGAACGAACTGTCATCTTAGTTGTATGATTATGTACATAAGGTGTTGGTCCTTCTACACTAAAAGCTCCCCTTATAGTTCTATGATTACCAGTCTTGATAATTTTAATCATATTTTTGGATGTGCCAATCTAAACCCTACACGAGGATTCCGATCTATCACATCAAACACACGTCGACGATGAATTCCCGGCGAAAACTTACATTTACCCCATGATCCACCTTTGGCAATACAATAAGTTCCATCAGAGTCAAATCCATTAGTTCCAAGTATCCCATAAGTTCCTTGTGTCATCTCAATCACATTATAACCAAATTGGTCTAATCCTAAATAATTAAGACTCCATCTATTATCTCCAACCGGGGCACAACCAAATTCATGTCCATCATTAAAAACATGTCCAGCATTAATATCTGGATCTTGTCCGTGAGGATATTCCCAACCATAAGGTGCGGCGGCATACATCCACTCAAGCTCAGTAGGAAGACGAAAAGCCATTCCTGTTACTTCATTTAATCTTTTACAATACTCCATTGCTTCATTGTAAGTAACATCAACCACCGGATGATCGTCTAAAAGTGCATGCAAAGATCTCTTATGTTTCGGGAAAAAAAATTCAAAATCTTTATTTACCACTTTAAATTTACAAATCCAAAAAGAATCAACTGTTGCAGTGTGAACTGGTGTTTCATTATGTCTATAACCCTCAACACCACCAGGTAATGGATTTCTGGTTCCTAAAACCACATCTCCCCCAGAAACAAAAATAAAATCCATTCTATTCAACAATTCTTTCTTTTTTGGAATATCTACCCATACTTCTGACAACCATTCAATATTTCTATACATAGTTCTATCTAATTTAGGCCTAAAATACCTTAAAACTGAATAAAAGTCAATAAAAAGTTAAGGTTTTATCAAGATTCTTAAACTCTCCGTTTCTTTCCATAATGGAAAATGCTCTTCAATAATCGCCACGTCTTCTCTTTTCATATCCATACTTTCTTTTGGCTCCACAATATAATCAAAATCCGTATGCTTCATTTCCATAAAAGCCCAGATTGTCGGGGCCACATCGGTAGGCCACTCTCCCAACATCCATCCCTGTCGATGAGACAATGACAAAGTCACCGGATCACTTTTAACCATATAAATTATCTTTTTACCTGAAGCGATATTTTCCCTAATCTCCGCAGCATATTTCAATTTGACTTGATAAACTACATCCTTAAAAAAATAATCACTGGTCCGATAGCCATTATAAATGACTAATAATCCCATCACTAAGGCTAAAATCTTTGATTTATTCCAAATAAATACCAAAGCATAAGCAGCCAGTATCAAAATCGGTACCAAATAAATATCCGCATAGTACTGATGAATTAAATTACCCTCAAAAGCCACGTACCAATAAATCGGTATCCCAAAAAGCCACCATAATATCGGCCACATTTTTTTCTCTTTTTTAATGATTACTATCAATAATCCCACCCCCGCCAAAATAGTAATTACCCTCCCCACTACCTCTCCTGAAATATTTTTCCAAATCAAAATCCTTAAATAATTCAAATCAAAAAATTTTTCCCTCCCTGACAATACCCAGTTTTCCCAATCGGCACTAATTCCACTTTTCCAGATCCACCACCGCCATAATCCATAAATTCCCATCCCCGGCACCAATATTAATAACCATTGCCACCATTTACTTTTATCCTTTAATAAAAAGTAAATATAAACTGGCAGTACAATCAATCCAAAAGGTCTGGTGGCCACACTTAAACCTAAACATACTCCACTCAATAATTTACCTAAATTACTTCTGGTCCTCACTCTTAATATCGCCAAACTGACCATCATCATCGCCACGGCCAACACATCCGGATGCAAAGCATGTCCGATAAAAAATATTGCTCCTGG
Source organism: Candidatus Shapirobacteria bacterium (assembly GCA_022837635.1). Taxonomy (GTDB): domain Bacteria; phylum Patescibacteriota; class Microgenomatia; order UBA12405; family UBA12405; genus UBA12158. Next base: position 172,940 of record JALHFY010000001.1, on the reverse strand, counting down.
AGCCGTCGCCAATAGAAACACGCTCGCCAAAGCCATTTTTTCATTCCAGATTTTTTTCACAAAAATATATAAACCACCACTGGCTATCAAATACAAACATATATTGATAACTCTAAATATGACCGTTTTTACCCCAAAAATTTTATAACCCAGAGCAATTAATGCCTCATAGACCGGAAACTCTAGGAAAAAATACCCCTCAGTATTAGTTACCGGTCGCATCAGACACGCCTTGGGGTAGAGCAGGGAAGCCTCACCTTGTGCCATAAAATATGCCACACATTCCACATCAGTCTGTCGCATTGGATGAGCATCTATCGGCCCCAAATTCCAATTTCTCAATCTCAACCCTATCCCTAACAATAAAATAACAACCAATATCCACCAAGTTTTTTTTCTCACTCTTTAATCTTAACAAAATTTATTCTTTTAGGCTGAATTTTTGCCGTATTTATTCTATAATCCTTATATGTCACAAATAGAGGCTCAAAAACATTTAGACGATCAACTTTTCAAAATGCGCCATAGCGCCGAGCATGTTCTCACCGAGGCTATGCAAAATCTCTATGGTATCGATAAATTTTATATGGCCATGGGTCCAGCCACTGATGAGGGCTTTTACTTCGATTTTGAACCTTTAGGCGACCTCAAAATCTCTGAAGCTGATTTTCCTAAAATCGAAGCCGAGATGAAAAAAATTATCCAGAAAAATTTACCTATAGTTAGGAAAGAATTAACTCTGGATGAAGCTAAAAAACTCTTTGCCGATAATCCTTATAAAATGGAATGGCTTAATTCGATTACTGATAGGGGAGAGATTATCTCTGTTTATTACACCGGCGATAATTTTGTTGACCTTTGCGCCGGACCACATCTTGACCATACCGGTGACATCAAAGCTTTTAAGCTTCTCTCTATTGCCGGTGCTTATTGGCATGGTGATGAAAAAAATAAAATGCTTACCCGCATTTATGGCACCGCTTTTAACAGTCAAAAAGAATTGGATGAATATCTCAATTTAATTGAAGAAGCTAAAAAACGAGATAATCGAAAATTAGGTCCACAGTTAGGTTTATATTTTCTGGACGAAACTGCCCCCGGCATGCCTTACTGGCTCCCCAAAGGCACCGTTATTATTAATGAGCTTTTAAATTTCTGGCGCCAAGAACACAGTAAACGTGGTTATTTGGAAACCAGAACTCCACTCCTTAATAAAAAAGCTCTTTACGAAACCTCCGGTCATTGGGAACATTATCGTGAAAACATGTTTATCGCTGATATGGGTGATGAAGGTATTTTCTGTCTCAAACCGATGAATTGTCCCAATGCCATGACTATTTTCAAACAAGGTATTCACAGTTATCGTGATTTACCCTTGCGTCTATCCGATTGTGACACTCTTCATCGTCACGAAAAATCTGGTCAAATGAGCGGACTTTTACGTGTTCAAGAATTCAGTCAAGACGACGCTCATATTTTCGTCACTGAAGATCAGATTGCCGATGAATATAAAAGAATTTTGGACATTGCCGATCTGTTTTATTCCATCTTTGGATTAAAATTCAAAATTCGTCTCGGTACCCGACCTGCAGATTTTATGGGTGATGTTAATACTTGGAACAAAGCCGAAGCAGCATTAGAAAAAATCCTTAAAGACAATAAATTTGACTATTTTATCGGTGAAGGCGAAGGCGCTTTTTATGGTCCCAAGTTGGATATTCTCATGAATGATTGTCTCGGTCGTCAATGGCAAACTGGCACTGTCCAGCTCGATTTCCAACTTCCTAAAAACTTCAAATTAAAATATACCGATAAGGATGGCAAAGAGCAAACTCCCGTGGTTATCCATCGTGTCATTTATGGCTCCCTAGAAAGATTTATTGGTATCCTTATCGAGCATTTTGCCGGTGCTTTCCCGCTTTGGATTGCTCCGGTCCAAGTTAAGCTTATTCCTATTACTGATGCTCAACACGAATATGCTCAGCAATTAAAGACTCAACTTTTAGAGGAGGGGATTCGAGTTGAAATTGATGACCGCTCTGAAAAAATGCAAGCTAAAATTCGCGATGCTCAATTGGAAAAAATTCCCTACATGCTCATTATCGGTGCTCGAGAAGTTGACAACCATCAAGTCTCTGTTCGCCAACGTGATGAACAAGACCTTGGCGCTATGGATTTTGATAAATTTTTATCCCAAATCAAGGCACAAATTGAAAGCAAGTCTCTGACTTTGATAAAATAAAGTACATGGCTCAAAAATTTTACAAAATCAATCGGCAAATTACTGCCCCGGAAATTCGCTTACTTTCCGAAGATGGTAAACAAATCGGTATTGTTTCCTTAAACGAAGCTTTTCATCAAGCTCAAGAAAGTGGTCTAGATTTAGTCGAGATCAATGGTAATGCCAAACCACCAGTAGTTAAACTGATTGAATTTTCTAAATTCAAGTACCAAGAAGCTAAAAAAGCTAAAGCTGAGAAAAAAGGTATCAAAGGCGGCGACACTAAAGAAATTCAAATGACTCCTTTTATCGGTGATGCTGACTATGAAACCAGAGTTAAAAAGACCAAAGAATATTTAACTACTGGAAATAAAGTCAAATTAAGTATAAAATTCCTAGGCCGTCAAATTCAAAAACCTGAATTTGGCTATCAGCTAATCGAAAAGTATAAAAACGATTTAGTTGAAGTTGGTAATCCCGAAGGAGAGGCCAAACTTGTTGGTAAAAGACTTTTTATCACTTTTACCCCTATCAAAAAACATAAATAATATGGAAAAAATGAGTAAAAAACACCGTGTCAAAAAATCAGTCAGTAGTCGCTTTACGGTGACTAAAAATGGCAAGGTCCTCCGTCAATCTGCTTTCAACCGCCATTTACGTCGCAAAAAATCAAAAAAACAACTCCGCCGACTTAAAGGTAAAAAACTGGTCACCGGTCGTTTGGCTACCAGAGTTAAAAAACTCCTTGGCAAAAAATAATCATTAATAACTATTTACTAATTATCTACTCATCTAACTATTTAACTATATGAGAATCAAAACCGGCACTGTTCGTCGCCAAGCTCACAAAAAACTGCTTAAACGCGCTAAAGGTTATTGGATGACCAGAAGCAAGCGTTATAAAGTTGCCTCTGAAGCTGTACTTCACGCCGGCCAATATGCTTACATCGGTCGCCGTCTCCGTCGTCGTGATATCAGGAAACTCTGGATAGTTAGAATTAATGCTGCTCTTCGCCCTTTTGATATCAGTTATTCCGCTTTCATCAAAAAACTGAAAGACAATCAAGTCGAACTCAATCGTAAAATGCTCTCCGAAATTGCCATTAAAGATCCTGGCACCTTTAAAAGCATCTTCGAGTCCCTCAAATAGGCGGGAGATGTCTCATTTTTCAATAATTCCTCCCGCAACACGGGAGGTTTTTGTTTATAATAGGTAAAGCAATGGACCTCAAAAAACTTTTACAAAAACTTAAAGATAAATTAAATTTAGTCGCTAATCAAACTGAGTTAAAATCAGTCCGAATTGAATACTTAGGCCGACAGGGGATAGTCAATTCTCTTTTTTCACAAATAAAAAATCATCCCGATCCTAAAAGTTTTGGTCAAGAGTTAAACGCTTTCAAACAAGCAGTTGAATCTTTAATCGAATCTCATAAAATTAAAGACTCTCCTATAAACACCCCTACCTCGCCTAAAACAAGTTTACTCGCTGCCACTTTAGCAAAAGTTGGACATCTCCACCCCTTAACCCAAACTGAACGCCAACTCAATCAACTTTTTCAAAAATTAGGCTTTTCCCTCTACGAAGCTCCCGATATTGTCACTGACGATTACAACTTCGATCGTCTTAATGTTCCCGCCGATCATCCTGCTCGAGACATGCAAGATACTCTCTATATCCAAGAACCTAAATATCTCTTACGCACCCAAACTTCCACCATCGAAAGTTATCTTTTAGAAACGGCAAAAAAATCCTTACCTCTTCGAGCTGCTTTTGCTGGTACCGTTTACCGCAATGAAAAAGTTAATCGCAGTAATCACTTTGCCTTTCGTCAATATCAAGCCGTCGTCGTTGATAAAAATGTTACCTTAAAAGACCTTATCGGGACCATGGATTTAATGTTCAAGACCCTTTACGGATCCAAAGTTATTGTTCGTTACCGCGCTAAATATTATCCCGAAGTGGAACCAGGTATTGGTCCTGATATGCAATGTTTTAGTTGTCACGGCCAAGGTTGTCCACTTTGTAAATTTGCCGGTTGGATTGAAATGGGTGGTTCCGGTATGATTCACCCCAATGTTTTGAAAAAAGCCGGTATCGATCCTAAAAAATGGAATGGTTTTGCCTTTGGTATGGGCCTTGATCGTTGGACCATGGCCCAAAATAATATTCAAGACATTCGCACTCTTATGGGTGGAAACCTCTCTTATTTACCTTATAAATAAATGAAATTAATTTATTCTCACTTAAAACACTTTTTACCCGACCTGTCAGTCCCTCCTCATCAACTTCGAGATGACCTGACTCTTATCGGCCACTTTTGTAATTTTTACGAAAAAATTGGCAAAGAAATTATTTTTGATCTGGATATTAAAGTTAATCGCGGTGATTGTTTAGGTTATTATGGTTTAGCTAAAGACCTCTCTGTCCTCTATGATCTTAAGTTAAAAAATGCCGATATTTTACCTCTTCAGACCACCTCAACTCCTCTACCTATTCAAGTTACTACTGACACTGTCACTCGTATCCAAGCTCTGAAAATTACCAGCCTTAAAAACACTTCTTCTCCCACCTGGCTTAAAAATTTTCTTAAACTCCACGGTCTTCACTCTATTAATCCCGTAGTCGACTTGACTAATTACATTATGCTACTTTATTCCATTCCCACTCACGCTTTCGATACTCATAAATCAGGTGATCATCTCATTTGGCAACTCAATCCCGGTTACCAAGAATTTGTCACTCTGGATAAAAGTAAGCTAACTCTCGATAAAAGTATTTTGATGATTAATAATCCCACTCAAGCCCTTAGTCTTTCTTTTTGGGGCGGTCAAAATGCCGCTATTGATTCTCAAAGCCAAGAGGTAATTCTAGAAATGGCTATCTACAATCCCACCACTGTCCGCCAAAACCATCGTTTACTTCGCTCTCAAACCGAAGCCGCCACTCGTCTAGAAAAACAGCTTGACCCTAATCTCATTCCTTTAGCCTTTTCTCATCTCGTTAATTTAGTCCTCGATATCTGTGGAGGCCAGATTAGTTCTCAACTTTTTGATTATTACCCTCACGTTAAAAAACCCTTGAAAATTGATTTCTCTCCGGACTTAGTTTTCAAAATTAGTGCTTTGAAAGTACCAAATACTTTTATTAAAAAAACCTTAAAAAAATTAGATATTCATCAAGGTCTAATCCCCACTCTGCGTCCTGATATTACTAATCCAGAAGGAATTGCCAACGAAATTCTTCGTTTTTGGGGTTACCAAAACATTCCAGTCAACCAACCTTTAAGCTATAAAAAAGTTACCGATATTACCCCTAAAATTCTTTATACTATTGACACCCTCAAAGATCAGCTTAAACAACTCGGTTATGATGAAGTTCTCACCTGGCCCCTAGTCTCTAAACCTAGCGACCAAAACGCTGTCCAAACTCAAAATAGTATCAATAGTGAGTACACCTATCTTCGAACTTCACTTATCGACACTCTTAAATTACAACTAGACAACTATCGTCGCCTTAAGTTACCACAACCTCAGTTTTTTGAAATCGGCAAAATCTATTTTAAGACAGGTTCTAAATATTCTGAAAAATATGCTCTTGGTCTCTATCATCATAATCCACAAATTCTTAAAAATGACCTGAGAACTCTTGGCTTAAAGAGTCAAATTGAAAATTCTTTTGCTCAAATTATTCTTGACAATCTTAAACACCCTGATTTCTACCAGGCTAAATTTTCACCTCAAACTCCAGCCATCGAACTCAATTCACAAATCATTACCTTGGATGCCAATCTTCTTTTGGATACAAAAGTTAATCCTCAAACTCTTTTAGAAAAATATAAAAAAATTATCGGTCCCCAAATTCTCTGGAATATCACTATTACTGATATTTATCACGACCAAAAATTGGGGAAATATCGCTACACTTTTCAAGTCAATTATTACAACTGCAACGATAAAATCGCTAAAAAAACCCACCTCTCCGCTTTCAATCTTCTCTAATTCACTCCTCACTACTTATCTAATTATCTAATTATCTAATTATCTAAATCCCTGTTGGTGTTGCTGTTACCCCCACTGTCGGCGATATTGGCTTTGTTGGTGATAGCAGAAGTGTTGGAGTATTGGTTACTAGTGCTTTAGTCGGAGTCGGGGACCAATCCCAGGGTACATTCACTCCAATTTTAATTTCTCGGTCAGCATTACCTCCATCTCTATCTTCAGCTCTAACTCTAAGTGTATGCACTCCGTCGTTTAATTGGAAATGATCTTCAAAAGGTCTTTCTGTCCAAGTTTTAACCTGGGTCCCGTCAATCCATAATTTCACTTCCACAATCTTTTTTACCGAACTGGTATTAATTACCACTTTAACATTTTTATTATTTACCTGCTGTCTATCCTGAGGCTCAGCAAAACTAACTCCCACTGTACCATCATTCCGACAATATTCACTGGGAACTATATATTTACTCTTATCTGGTAAAGTATTAATCCAAGCATCAATGCCTTCTTGCCAACGATTGCGTCCATCTTGACTCACTGGATCGCTTTCCTTGAAATTAAAATATTCTTTTTCGTCATAATTACCTCCTGCCACATCTTCAGGAGTAGCCATTCCAAATTTATCCCGACAAACCTTTAATTTCAGATGAATTGGATCGGCGACACTTGCTTGAGTGCCGTCAATAAAGTACTCATTTTTACTCTCAAAACCATCATGGCTGGGATAACCAGAAACCTTATCGACACTAATGTTTACAATTTTGTCAGGAATAGGAAAGTCTTGTTTATCTCGCTTGGGTAAAGCATAAAGCATTATCCGTCGCCAAATTGGCGCCGCCCCCGACACACCTGAAGCAATTGTCCCCATTTCAGTATTATCATTATTTCCCACCCAAACCACACTGAGAAAATTTGGTGTCCATCCCACTGTCCAGTTGTCTTTTTTCTCATTGGTAGTTCCGGTCTTCACTGCCACCTGATAATTAGGAATTACTAAACTGTTTCGAGCTCCAAAAGTAATCGCTCGAGCATTATTGTCCATCAAAATATTAGAAATAATAAAAGCTTCTTGTTCTGTCATCACCTTTTTACCTTTTACCGGTTGGAATTCTTCCAACACCCGGCCGTTTTTATCTTCCACTTTAAGAATCCCCACTGGTTCCACTTTCAAGCCTCCATTAGCAAAAGCACTGTAAGCTCCAGCCATATCAATCATCCTCACCTCAGCTCCTCCCAAGGTCACCGCCAATCCAAAACGTTTCAAATTCTCAGCTGTCGGTTCCAAAGTTTTCAAACCCATCTCATAAGCCTGTGTTAAAAAATTTTTCACTCCTACTTTAGCTAACACTTTCACCGCCGTGGTGTTAATAGAATTACCCAACGCATCCCGAAAACTTATCGGTCCTAAAAATTTACCGGTATAGTTGCTGGGGGTATAATCCCGACTCCCTTGAATTGGAAAAGCAACTGGCGTATCCATTAATAAAGTAGCTGCCGTCATGCCTTCTCTCAGTCCCATTAAATAAGTCACTGGTTTAATCGATGAACCCGGCTGTCTTAAACCTTGTGTGACTACATTAAAAGCTCCTGAGGTCTTGTCACTGTTATAACCCCGTGAACCGACCATCGCCAACACCTGTCCATCTCGGGGGTCAACTACCACCGCTGCACCATTAGTAATTTTGAGTTTTTCCGCCTTCTCCACTTCCTCAGCTACAATCTTTTGCACTTCATTTTGTAACTCCAAATCCAAAGTAGTAGTCACTTTTAATCCGCCACCCTCAGCTACCTCCTCACCATATCTCTCCGACAAAATCTCTTTAATCCAAAACACAAAATGGGGTGCCGAAATCGACGATCTGTTTTCACTAAACTGATAATTCTTAATTTCTTCTAAAGTGCTTTTTCGCACCTCCTCATCAATAAAACCATCCTCCTGCATCCGTCGCAACACGTGTTCGCTCCGACTGATATAAGCATTGGGGGTACTGGAAAATGGCGAATAAACATTGGGGCGCTGCGGTAAACCGGCCAAAATTACTGATTCTGCTAAATTCAATTCTGATACCGACTTATCAAAATACTGCTCTGCCGCAGAACCTACTCCCCAAGCCATGCCTCCATAAGGCGCTTCATTTAGATACATCAATAAAATATCATCCTTCTTATATTTAGCTTCAATTTGAACCGCCAAAATAAACTCTTTGATTTTTCTGGTGATACTTACCTCTGGAGTCAGCAACACATTCTTAACTAACTGCTGAGTTAAAGTCGAACCACCGGTCAACTTTCTAAAATAGAAAAAATTTTTCACAATTCTAAAAGGGGTCAATGGATCGAAACCTCGGTGTTTATAAAAATCTTTATCCTCAACTGCAATCGTCGCTTTTTTCAAAGTTTCCGGCACTTGATCCATAGTTACCGGTTGTCTCTTGGCATCAGCAAACAAATCATAAAGTACCTTGCCATTACGGTCATAAATTCTAGTGGAAAAACCCTCCCTTCTAACCACATTATTTGGACTCGGTAAATCCTTTGAATAATAAGCAAACAAAATCGTTATCAAAATTACTCCCAAAGTCATCAGGATTAAAAAGACCTTAAAAAATCGGTACCAAAATTGTTTGCTTCTCACTGCTGCCTTCAAATTCCGCCAAAATACCACCAATTTGTACTTGATTTTTTCCCAAAAATTTTTCATTTTATAAACACACTTAACATCGGTAAAAAAGTTGATAATAATATTCCCACCGAAGCTAAAACCAACAACACTCTTTGCCACTGCTTCCGCTTAATTTTTTTACCAAAAAGACGCATAAATAATGATAACATAAGCCATGACTTTTACTCTTCCCGGCCTTGGACCCAAAACCCTAGAAAAACTCTCTCGCCTCAACCTCCACCATGATCGCGATCTTCTCTATCATCTGCCTCATCGCTATATTGATTTTTCCCATATTTCCACCATTAATAAACTAAATCCCGGACAAAATTATTCCTTCAAAGCCCAAGTTGCCGATTTCAAAAATCTCTATCTTCGCGGTGGCAAGAGTCTGCAAAAATTAATTGTCACTGATCACACTGCCTCCATTGACATTATCTTTTTTAATCAAAGCTATCTCTCTTCTAAATTTAGGGTAGGGGAGTCTTTTGCCTTTGCCGGCACCCCCACTCTTTATAAAAACAAACTCACCATTTTCAACCCTCTCTCCGGCCCCTTCAATACTAATCAAATTCTGCCAATTTATCCGGAAACTCAAGGCTTAACCAGTACCTGGTTCAGAAAACACTTGAAACTCCATTTTGACTATCTCACTAAAAATCTCCGCGATCCACTCCCACAGGACTTTTTACAAGCACATTCTCTTTTGGATCTTAAAAGTGCCCTCAAAAATATTCATTTTCCTCAAAACCTCAATCAACTCCAAGCCGCTAAAAAAAGACTGGAACTAGACGAATATTTTACTATTCTCTCCCAACAAAAAAACATTTCTCCACCTCGTTTTGTTCTTAAAAATTATTCCTCCGCTGCCCTCATTAAATCTCTACCTTTTTCCCTATCTCCCAGTCAAAAAATAGCCTGGCAAGAAATTAAAAGCGATCTGTTAAATCCTACCCAAAGTATGAACCGACTTTTGGCCGGTGATGTCGGCTCCGGTAAAACTATCTTGGCACTCTTGGCTGCCCACCTCACTTCCAAAAATCAAAAAAAGACGCTCCTAATGGCCCCCACCTCTATTTTGGCTCAACAACATTTTACTACCTTCAAAAAATTTTTACCCCAATATCCAGTTTATTTACTCACCAATCAACATCAATTACCCAAAAAACTCCCCAAAAACTCCATTATTATTGCCACTCATGCCGCTTTGTTCAAGAAAGACTCTCTTTTACCTTATCTGGGACTATTAATTATTGATGAGCAGCATAAATTCGGAGTTAAACAACGTGCTTTTTTGAAAGAAAACGATTCTGTTCACACTCTCACCCTCTCAGCCACTCCCATTCCTAGAAGCATTTCTCTGACACTTTTAGGCCACTTGCAATTATCTACCTTAGAAAAAATCCCTCGAAAAAGCCCAGCAATTAAAAGTTTTTTAGTGCCTCAACACAAAATCAGGGATTGTTATCGTTGGCTAAATCAAGATATTCAAAGTCGCCAAACTCAAGCCTTTATTCTCTGCCCCTTTATCGAAGAATCAGAAAGTATGCAAAGTATCAAAGCCGCCACCAAAGAATATAGTTCTCTTCAAAAAATCTTTCCCGACCTAAATTTGGCCTTAATTCATGGCAAAACTAAAAGTGAAGAGCGACAAAAAATTCTCAAAGATTTTGCCGCCAACAAAATTCATATTTTAGTCACCACTCCCATTATCGAAGTTGGTATTGATTTTCCCAATGCTACCACCATTATTATTCAATCTGCTCAACGTTTTGGCCTCTCTCAACTTCACCAACTTCGTGGTCGAGTCGGGCGGGGGAGTCAACAAAGTTATTGTTACCTCTTCAATGATGAAGACAATGAAACCATCAATCGTCGCCTCAATTTCTTTGTTCGTCATCACGACGGTTTCAAAATTGCCGAATTTGACCTAAAAATCCGAGGTCCAGGTGAAGTTTTTTCCACTCTCCAGCATGGCTTTCCTTCAGTTAAACTGGCCGACATTACCTCTGCTACTAAAATCGCCACCGCCCAAAAACTCTATCACCAACTCCTCCAACAACACCCCAATATCAAATTTCCCAAAAACCATCACCCAAAAATCACCACCCTCAACTAGAATAATCAAGCCTGTTATATAAAGTAATCATTAGACACATTGTGTTATAATAAAATACATGAAACTTATTGAACGATTCAGACATACATTCAATATAAATAATCCACTAAATCAACAGGAATTAACTCCCGCTGATTCTCAACAAATTAATGTTCTTTTTTTAGGTACTCGCTGTAGTCGTGCCCAAGAAATAGCCGCACAACTAGATGAATTGGCTAAATCCCAAAAAATTATTAACTTGAATATTTTCTGGAGTCGACACTCAGAATATATTCACCAAATCTTTACTAATCCTACAGAACTACCCACAGCTATTATTCTCTTTCCTGAAATGAGGCTCAATCAAACCTTAAGTGTGGATGTTAATGCCTCTGGTATTGCTCAAGATGTAGCCAATTTATGTCAACAACACAATATTAAATTTCTTCAAATATCTCCTTCAGACATGGAATCTAACACACCTCTTCCGCCCCAAATAAAAACTCTACTTCCTTCTAAAACAATTGAAGATTGAAAATTAGGAACTGAAACTTGTATAATATCCGCATATGACCGCCTTACCTAAACATTGGCCCAGCTCTCGCCGTCAAGGCAAACGCCGTGCCGCCATCAAAGCTCCCAAATTAACCAAACTAACTACTTGCAAAAACTGCGGACAACCAAAAATACCCGGTTTTATCTGTAAAAATTGTAATAAGTGAAAAACAAGCTCGACCCCCGGCACCAAAAAAGAATTGAATTAATCCAATCTCTATTTGCTTGGAACCTCACCGGTGACATTCAAAATCCCCAAATTGAGCCGATTACTCAGCAAGTGACTAAAATCGACAAACTGATTTCCAAAGCCGCTCCCAAATGGCCGGTGGACCAAATCAATAAAGTCGAGTTGGCTATTCTCCGCTATTCTCTTTATGAATTATTACATCAACCGGACACTCCACCCAAAGTGGTTATCGACGAGGCGATTGAAATTGCCAAAGAATTTGGCGACAATTCTTCACCCGCCTTTATCAATGCCGTTTTAGGTAAAATCTTAAAAACTCATGCCTCTCTCTCAACTTCAAAAAAAAATTAACTACCAATTTCAAGATGAATCACTGCTCAAACTAGCTCTGACCCATCGTTCCTTCTTAAACGAAAACAAACATCTCTCTGAAAGTAACGAAAGATTAGAATTTTTAGGTGATGCCCTTTTGGAAAGTTGGAGCTCTCAAAAATTATTCACTCTCTTTCCTGATTTTAATGAAGGTTCTCTCACCAATCTTAGAAGTCTTTTAGTTTGTACCAACAATTTAGCTGAAATCGGCGCTACTTTTAATTTAGGTGATTACATTTTTTTAAGTCATGGTGAGGAAGCTCATGGTGGTCGCCAAAATCACTCACTTTTGGCCGACACTTTTGAAAGCCTTTGTGGGGCCATTTTCTTGGACGGCGGTCAACAGGCTTTGGACCTGTTTTTAGACAAATTTTTACTCCCAAGTTTAATGACTTTATCTAAAAAAGAAATTTATAAAGACCCAAAAAGTGTCTTTCAAGAAATCGCTCAAGCCAAGAGGGGAGTCACTCCTCATTATCAAACTCTCAAAGAATCCGGCCCCGATCATCATAAATCTTTTGAAGTCGGTGTTTTTCTAGGCAAAGACTTAATCGCCACCGGACAAGGTAATTCCAAACAAAAAGCCGAGTCAGATGCCGCTACCAAAGCCGCCTCACTTATTGTATAATTGCCCTATGCTTAAAATAAAATTAAAGCCTACCGGCAAAATTCATCAGCGCAGTTTCCGTATCGTCGTCGCCCCTGTGCGCAGTAAATATAACGGCAAAATCACTGCTGATTTAGGTTTTTACACCCCTCAAACCAATACCCTTAATCTTGATAAAAAAGAATTGGAAAAATGGCTCAAAAATGGAGCCCAACTCACCGAAGGTGTCGATAAACTTCTCCATCCCGATAAATATCCTCGCAAAAAGAAAAAAATAAAGAAGGTTGCCGATACTGCCCCTAAAAAAGAGTCACCAAAAGAAGAATCAGTCCCAGAAGCACAACCCACAGAAGAGCAAGCTCAAACTGAAACTGTAGTTAATAATGAAGACAGTCAAAAATAATATGACCGATATTAGAGACTCGGCTGAATATCTTATCAAAGCAGTTGTCAATGACGATTCTCAGGTTAGTCTCGAATCCCGAGAAGAAAATGGAATGATTATCCTCGATATTGTTGCTCCCAGCGAAATTGTCGGTCAAATTATTGGAAAAGAAGGCAAAATTATTAAATCAATCCGCACCCTTCTTAATCTTAGTTTTCCCAACACTCGTTATCTTCTCCAAATCAAGGAATAAAGAAAGGATCTTCTCTTTGATATTCTACGAAAACCTTGTCAGTCTCTAATGTTTCCACGTCTAAGGTCTGATATGTTTCCAATTGAGCCATTAAATCTAATTCCTGTTTATTGGGAGTTAAATCCGCCAAATTTAATTTTTCCACATTAGGCACATTCATTTCCGGTAAATAATAAGCCGACATATTCAAATCCACCTTCGCCACATCTGAACCTAGTGTTGATTTCATTTCTACACTATCAATCGATATAATCGGCAAAGTTCTCTCCAAAGCCTTAATCAAATCAACATATTTCTCTTTTGGCCCCATCAAAGTCATTTTTATCGGCAACATATCAAAACGACTCTTTTTATCTAGTGCCTCACCTTCAAGTTGTTTAGCATCACCCATCATTGCAATCATAAAATCATCAATGTAATAATCCAATTGTCCTGAAACCTGTCTAACTACACCCAACAACAAGTAAGCACTTCTTTGAGGCAATAATCCCTGACCAAGCTTGTCAGTATTGCCTTTGACCTCCTCGCTATCCATGGCTTGTAAATAAGCTATTTTTTCATTTGCCTCTCTGCCCTTATTTTCAACCGCTTTCACCTGATCATTCTTTTCAGCTAACAAAGATATTTTAGGCACAATTAATCCCAAAGTCGTCATTAAAATAATTAATCCAACCACTAAAGGTTCAATCCAAACTACAATTAATCTGGAATCCTGCCCAAACAGCTTATCCGGTAATTTTAAGTCTAACTTAAAATCTAATTTCATTCTAAGTCTACCTCCATTGTTACCGACCATTGCTCAGCCTCCGCTACTGCCTGCTTCATGGTCACATTTTTAACTCCCGGAACCTCTCCTTGATTTATCCTTTTTACCCGATCTTCAATATAATCCAAACTTTCCTTATCACTGGCCAAAACTTCAATTTCAAATTTCTTATTTTCGTCCATATTGAATTTGCCTAAAGAGGCTTTTTCGGCAAACAAATTAGTTATAGTTTCAAAAGCCGTTGAATATTCAAACCTTTCTTTAAGCACTTCTCCCAAAACCTTAATCCGATATTTAATCAACTGACTCAAAGCAATTTCCTGATCCATACTTTTCAAAGCCTCCAAGCTTTGTTGATATCTTCGTTCCGCTTGTTTTAATCTCAAATCAAAAGTTATATTCAAAGCCAAGGTTAATATCCCCAAACTCAACCAAATAACCACAGCTACTAAAATATAGTGCCTTAATTTAGCCTGTAAATTCATCCGATCAGCCTGGAATTTGGCCTGACTTGGCAGTAAATTCAAATTAGCACTACTACCTAATTTCATGCCCCCTCCCTCATTGCCAACCCAACTGCAGTCGCAAAACGATAACCATCAGCATTCAAATCAATCGGAGCTACAATCTTGGTAGCATCAATTTTCAAAAAAGGTTGTACTACTTGCACTTCAATTCCTAAAATTCTAGTTAATTCTTCAGCCATACCCGGCATCTTGGAACCTCCACCGGATAAAATCAACAACTGAATTTTTTGCTCACCATTTTCCGCAAACAGAGCCATAGCTTTTCTGATTTCTTCAGCCATGCTGTTAAAAACTGGCATAATCGCATTTTTGATTTTTCCCTCAAGTTCCATCTCTCTGATACCATAAGCTCTCTTATATTCCTCAGCGCTAGCCATATCCAATCCCAAATTAACAGAAATTGCTCGCGTCAACGACTCTCCTCCCACCGGCATTGATCTGGAAAAATAAATATTATCCTTTCTTAAAGTAATAATATTTGAAAATTTCTCACCAATATCCACCACCATGGAAGCTTCGGTGGAAACCCCCATCTGTCTCAATAATCTTTTCATCGCCACTGCCGGTGACTCAATTGCCACCAAATCCAAACCAGCACCTCTAAAAATCTTGACAAAATTAGCAATCAAATCATTCTTAGCCGCAATGGTAAAAACACTCAAACGTCCCGCCTGATCTTCATCAACCACTTCATAATCAATTGATACCTGATCGAGAGGGTAGGGGACAAAGGTTTCTGCCTCAAAACGAAGTGCATCCCTAATCTCCGTCTCTTTAAGAGGGGGTAAAGACACCAAACGGGAAACAGTTTCATGTTCCGGTAAAGCTGTACTAGCCAATTTAGTCGTTACCTTAAGGTCCTTAAGCAAAACTTTAATAGATCGAGAAACTTCCTCAATATTTTTTGATGTGGTCTGAGAACTAATCCAATCAGTTCCCGGACTGGCAACCTCTCCAATTCCTGTCAACACATAATTCTCCTGATTTTTATCCAAAATTACTACTTTGATGCTTTTGAGGCCAATATCCACCCCTATCATCTGACTCATATATCCAGTATAGGTGTTTTCTTTTAATTACTCAATATTTCCTTCAGCCACCAAGGCATCCAACCAGAAAGTCGGCAATTTATAGCGTCTTTGTATCACTACTTTTTTATTGGCTTGAGTAGTATTAACCTCACCTACTTTTCCCAAAGAACTGATTTCCTCACCTTGGGCAGGAAAATTATTATTACCAGTAATCGACAGATTAGCCCCAGTAAAAATCGGTGTCACCGTCATTAAAACCGGCGAAGAAGGTAAAGAAGTAATAGTTACATTTTGCGCTCCGGTAGCCGCAGTAAAGCCTGAAACTTGGCGATTACTGTCACTACTAAAGTTATAACCCCAACGTCTCACTCCAAAACCGCTTCCACTTCTGTAAAAAATATTAATCGCCAAAGATCCGTTCATTCCCCCATGAGCCACTGTAATCTGATTGCCAGAATAATAACTTGTCCCTAAACTTCCATCACTATTGCGATTAGTCAACCAATAAAATTCACTACCTCCCTCAGGGGTATATTCCCCAAAATTCAACGTCGCTTCACCCCCTAAATTTTTTACACTAACATCCGCCTTGGCACTTAAATCAGGCACCGTATAAGC
Organism: Candidatus Shapirobacteria bacterium; assembly: GCA_022837635.1. GTDB lineage: Bacteria > Patescibacteriota > Microgenomatia > UBA12405 > UBA12405 > UBA12158. The sequence continues at coordinate 156,653 of JALHFY010000001.1, read as the reverse complement.
AGTTGTCCCTGTTTTTAGATAATAATCTATTCCCGACTCAGCCGCATTAAAAGCGTCACGAAGAGCCTCTTCATTAGTATCTAACCTAGTCTCAATGGTGGTTTTCCTTGACAAAGTCAAACCCACTGTCATCACCAGTGCTGAAATCAACAGAGCAATAATGGCTACTTGCGCCTTTCTTTTTTTCATTCCATCCTCCATCCAGATAAAACTCTAACAACTTCCATAGGTAAATTTAACACATATGAGGGTTGATAGTTGTAGATAACTGAGGGAGAAGTATTGTTATTGATTTTAGGAACTAGAGAACGAGAGGCTCGGATATCACCTCGAGCATAGACTGAACCATGAATATTAAGGGCAGTGGTATTGCTACCACCGATACCAATATTACCATTGACGACAAAGAGACCATGAAGAGTGGTTACGTTTTGATCAATCTCTAAGTTACCTTTAACAATGGTTAAGAGAGGTTGACCGGTAAAGGCTTGGTTATTGGCATTAATAGTTAAGTCACCATTGACAAAGAAGGGGCCTGACTCTGGTCTTTGATTCCAACTAGTTCCAGTAGTACCAACACCTTGTTTCAAGTAGAGATGATTGTAAAAGTAATTATAATCATAGATAGAGGCTAAACCCAGTTTTCTTTGCTTGTACCAGTTATTTGGTGAACCATAAGGCGGAGTACTGGGATAATAGGCATTACGATTAAAACTGTCATTAAAAAAGACCCCGCCATTATTGGGTACATGCATTTCTGTAAAGCCACCTGAAGAGGTACCTCGAGTTAGGTACGCAAAACTGGCCGTCACCGGCACACCACTGGTCAAGGTACCTCTAGTCTTCACTCCCGACCCCACCACCTGATACCAAGGCTCCATGATACGAGTAAAGGAAAAATCAACATCCAGAGAGGGAGAGGTGACATAGGGATCAACTTGAGAGGTAGTGATAGTAGAACCAGTGAGACAACTACTACTGTTATTGATTCTGGTCCAATGAGAGGTGACTGGGAGAGAACCATAAGGATTAGCAGGATAAAGACCATTGTTAAAGACTGGATTGTAGCTTCTCCCCCAACGAATAGTCCCATTGTAGCTATTAGCCCCAAGACTCATCCCAGCACTGCCGGATGAAGAATAGTAACTTAGATTTTCAACTAAGTTTGAGGGTAGACTGTCATTAAAGGCATTTGAACTACAGATTGTCTGACCTGAGGAATCATAGAAGTTACCAGTGACCGAGAGATTACAATCCCAGACTTTAAGTCTTAGGGCAGGAATAACGTTGGTCCAAGGAGTAACCTTATTACCTTGAATACTCTTCATAGTGATTTGAAAGGTGGCCGGATCAGGAATGTTAACAGTATCAAGATAAGTCACAGTGGCAGAATAGCCACAGTGAGGATGATTTTGATGATCAGTTAGTTTGCTCATAGAAATTTCTTGACTATTACCCAACCATCTCATCTTAACTGAATCGGGATCAATATTGTCACAACCGAGAGTGTTTGATAACCAGGCAACATAGATGACACTTCTGGGTTGAGAAGCTTGAATACTTAAGTAAGGATCGCAAATATGGAGACGATTTTGATCATCGGTAATGTCTTTACCACCATCGTTTCGATCCGTATAAGACCAGTCTGAAGCTCGCCTAATTTCAAAGGTGGTTAGGGTGGTCAGAGGACAATTGAGTTGACCAGTACAGGTACCACAAGAGCCTTGACAAGTCTGATCAGAACATAAATTGTTTGCACAGCTACAGTCATAAGTAACCCGGCCAATACAAGTACCACCGCAACCATTGGGACAAGTTTGAGTACTACAGAGATTATTAGCGCAGCTACAGTTAGGAGTACAACTATATTCACAGGTATCACTATAATAAACTTGTCCAGGTTTACATCCACCAGTACAACCACAAGTTGAGGTAATGGTATCACAAGAACAAGTGTCCTTACCATCACAACCTAATCCTTGGTATAAGCACTGACCGCCTCCTGAGCAATAACTTCCTGGTCCTGTACAAGGAATTCCTGTATATTGACATCTATATATATTGTAAAGAGAATCACAAGTTGTGCATGTACCTGTACAAGCAGCATTAGTTTTGGTTATATTTACATTCAGAAATAGTCCGAAAGCAAAAAGAGTCGTTATTATTCGCTTCATAATTAGAAAATGACAATTGGACTTAATTTATTCTGTTTAAGAACAAGATTGATTATGTAATTGATTATACTTTCATCTTGTTGAATAGAACTATCAGTTAAGTTAACTTTGCTTAGTTTACATTCAAGCAAGGTAAGATAAATTCTTTTAGCTAATAAACTTTTGTCATGGTTTATCTTGTTTTTGTCAAGTGAAATAATGACGCGACTGGTATCACTGTATCTTTCACATTTATATGTAATTCCAGTTTCACCCATTCTAATGCCTTGATTATCCAGCTCGGCAAATTTAAGATCCTCACCAATATGTTTAAAAAAATTATTGCGATTAGTATTTGTTTTATTAAATACTTTAGAAACATTACGTAAATCCATAGCTAATTTAAACCTGTTTACCCATAAAAAACCTAGTGATGTAGCTGGTTTAGGCTTTATTTTGGTAATATTTGGCAGAAAAACTATTCCTACCAGGAGAAAGAGATTAAGAAGTATCAATACGCGCACTAACCTTATTCTCATACTTAAAGATTATACAAGACAAAGATGTCTTAAGTAAAGGAACTATATTATTTTTCTCGAAGAAAACTGATTACTGGGGTTCTAATTGTACTCAAATCAATAAAAGGTTGAGTAACAACGTCATATATCCTTGTAATTTCTGGGAACCGTTTTTCGTAATGTTCCCAAAGTATTAATGCTGGAAAAGCTTCATCCCATTGAAGAGACATACAAGCATTTTGATCATCAGCAACTCCGTTGAATAAAATCAAGTGACCATCAATAACTTCATAATCTCTATCCCGAGAGTCATCCCAAATATAATTAATACCTTTGTTAACCACCCATTCTTTTTCACCTATATTCACAATAACTGGAATATTATTTTTTAAATCTTCGTATATCTTTTCTTCGCTTTCTGATTTGATTATAGAGACAGTTCTAACAATACCTGCTTGAACCAATTCGTCTCCATTCACTATATCAAGCGTGTCAGAAGCATATTTATTTGTCCAGTCCATATTAATTTGTGGAAACTGAAAATTATACTTAACTACATGTAAATCATTAGTGAAAGCAAATAGACATTGTTTAGTGTTGTATTTCCCAATGGTTGTTAAATTGTCGGTTTTAAACTCACCCATCTGTGAGTAGAGTTTGAAAGGAATTATGGTATTTTCTGATTTATCGGTAAGAGAAAAGTATTCAGAAGCATCGCTGTCTGGACGATTCTTGTTAAAATATCTAGCATAACCAATTTCTTCGCCATTGCTATTAGTAATTCTTAAAGTAGTTCTTTTGTAAATTGAAAAAACAAAGTCATCGTTGGATCTAATTACAAATTGTTTTTGTTCTCGATCGTAAACCCACATTGAGGGCATAGAATTCCTAATTTGTTCAGCCAATACCTCATCAACGGCTTCAATATCGGGGTCAACTATTGATTCTGGGGTGGCAGTGGTGGTTGTAACCTGAGCTTCAACGGTGGTAGAGGTGGTTTGGGCGAGAGTGGGAGTGGATGATTCTAGTGTTTTTTGAGGAGGGAGGTAAGTTGAAGTAGCCACCACTCTATCAGTATCTGTGGGAATTACAGATCGAGCTTCAGTAGGCATACAGGCAGTAAGATGGCCACCAACAATCATCCCAGCCACCAAACCATTAAACCACTTTCTCAAATATTTTTGAGAATTTTTAGGGACTACTTCTGCTTTAGTAGCCCGAATCGGAACTTTTTCAGGTGTCATTTTAGGTATAACCTATAATGTACGTACAAGATATTATAACACTTTTTTAGAGACGTGGCGAAATTGTTTGGTAAAAACGACCACTACTACCCACTCCCTCAGCCCCCACTACTGTCCTTAAATCCAAAACCACATCTACCGACTCCACCACACTACTTCCTGTTCTCAAATGACAAGTAACAAAATTACTGCAATTATTAGGTGAAACTTCCTTATCTAATAAATAAAAAACCTCTCCTGTTGTCGCTGACCTGGAAGCAATCTGGCTTCCAACTATATCACAGCTTAAAACAATCTCTTTACCATTAGTCGCCGTGTAACGCAGTTGATTACCACCACTACAAACTATCGTTTCCGGTTTAGCCTCTAAAATATTTTTTTTCAATTCATTAAAAACAAAATTAGCTTTACTGGTCAATTTCTCATTAGTTTCAGTTGAATTTTTAAGCTTAAAAGAAATTCCTAAAGATCCAGACAACATCGTCATAATCAACCCCAAAATAGCCACCATCACCACAATTTCAATCAAAGTAAAAGCCCTTTTCATCCTTGACTAAAAAAACGCTTAACAATTAAATTTTGCGGTGTTTTTCCGGGCCAGCTGACTGTTACTGTCAATTCAACACATCTGGGTGGTGAGCCATTGCCACAATTAGCATGAGCCGGTTGAGTCAATATAGTAAAATTATAGTTACAAGTATATCCAGTAAAAGCGGATTCCCCGCAATCACCTCCACTCAAATTATTCCAAAAAACAACCACATTATTCTGACTCTCATTAACAAAAGTCTCTACTACTTTATTAGCCAATTCATTGGCCTTTCTCCTGTCAAAATTGCTCCTTCTATTGGCAGTTGACATCACTATCAAAGCAATTGCCGCCGTCATCACCAAAGCCAAAACTCCCACTGCCACCACTGATTCAATTAAAGCTTGACCTTTTTTCATTAGTTTTGCACTACCTCCCCTTGGCTCACCTGACCCATGGCGTCAATAAAAATCGGAATCGACATATTATAATTTTCACTTAAACTCAAGGTAATGGTGGCTGTTTCCCCGGCACCATACATTGTTCCAGTCGCATTTTTCCCTAAAAATCCAGTTCCCGCATAAAAAAACCACCTGTTACTATTATTTATCGGTATTTCTACCACCTCTTCAGAAAAATTAATTGTTGTCCCCACCGATGAAATTGCATTTACATACAATCTATTATTATTAAAATAACTCTCCACCACCACCAAATTACCACTGCTACCTTGAGGCATTTGTCTAGTTTTTGCCAATGAATTAGCTAATCTGAATCCTGACATTACTTCTCCTGCCGCCCTGAGCAATTTTTGCCTCTGTAAACCTTGATTTATATAGACAAAAGCTCCCGCCGACAACACCAAAATAATGCCTACTGCTACCAATAATTCAATTAAAGTAAAAGCTCGTTTCACTATAAAAACTTTAGCACAAATCAAGGACTATTTAGCGTATAAGTCGTACTAGCTTGGTTAGGATTATTTCGAGCATCTTCCAAAGTTGCCGTCAGAGTATATCGATATGGATTCACCCGATTATAAGGATAATTTGCTTTAGTCTTGGGATCAGTGGGCATAACCTGTAAATAATTAGGTACCAATGATGCTGTTGTTGTTGGGTAACTCTTGCTAATATCAGCTTGTCGAAATATCTCCAAAGCCGCCGCAATTTTTTGTAAATCCTGAATCCTTCTAGCATCCCGAGATTTCATATTTATCCCTGAAAAACTCACCATTCCCACTACACTTAAAACCGCAATGATAGTAATCACCACAATTAATTCGATCAAAGTAAAAGCCTTTCTCATTGTTGATTTCTAACACAATAATAAGTACCAGAACTTGCCATAGTGCAATTACCATCACTGGCATTACCTCCTGTAGCATTTTCCAACAGGGCACAAAGACAATAATTACTAGCCCCATTCGTCAACCCTGAAAAACTATAAACATAAGGAGAAGCATTCTTTGGATCTGTCGGCATCACCGACATCAAACCTGAACTAATCAATTGACTGCTACCTGGATAAAGATAATTGTTCTGACTGTAATACATCTCCGCTGCTTTCTGGATCGCATTCATATCCTGAATCCTTCTAGCATCCCGAGACTTTTTTTGAGCCCCACTATAAGATATTGACGCCACCGCAATCAAAATCCCAATAATTGAAATCACTACCAATAGTTCAAAAAGGGTAAACGCTTTCTTCATAAATTTATATTTTGTAATTTTACTTATTGCTTTAATTTTTAATTAGCACATACATAATATTTTGTATCATTATCATCAGTAATTCCACACCTGTCTTGACTATCCTTAATTTCCTGTTCTCGTGTCGCCTCCATTTCCGCTCCCAAGGTAAAAGCATCGCTATTGACTAAAACATAACTGTAATCACTAAAATCCTTAATTGAAGGAATATAGTCTTCTATATCATCTGTCCAAGTGGCCATACTCGGATATCTTTGATTGTCATTATAGTAAGTCCTCAAAGCATTTTTAATCGACACCATATCTTGTTTTCTCTGGCTATCACTAGCCCTTTCTCTGGCTCCCATAAAATTAGGCACCACTATCGCCGTCAAAACACCAATAATCGAAATCACTACCAATAATTCAATTAAAGTAAAAGCTTTTTTCATATTAGATAAAATTTCCATCACTATCTACCTCCACGTTGGGACTGAGATAAACAAAACAATAATTATCAGTTATCCCTCCACAATCATAGGTCATTTTTTTATTTTCATCTAATTTACACTGCTTATCTTCTTTATTTTCCAATTTAGCAAAAAGAGCATAATTTTTACCGTCAGCACTGCTCTTATAACAATACTGAGGGGAACTCACCACATTCTCTTGAGGCATTTTTTTCATATAAATATAACCCTCATCCACAAACTCATCACCCCATTCCACAGTTGTCCCCGTCCCAATCACCATTCTTCCATCACTGGTCGCCTCCGGAAACCTCTTATAATCCGCATAATAAAGTTGCAAAGCTTTGGAAACAGCATCCAAATCACCTTTACGAGCCACATCATTGGCCTTTCTTTTAGCAGTCTGAAATTGTCCAACCGCAATCGTCGTCAAAATTCCCATAATTGCTATCACTACTAACAGTTCTACCAAAGTGAAAGCTCTCTTCATAATTAAAGATATCATACTTAGCCCCCTTGAGTTCTGATATCGGTCAACATTGGAGTACTGGTCGCATCCACAATTATCGTTGGTGGAATATTTGGATAATTAGGACTGGAAACTGAGTAGTTGGCGACGTTGGCAAACTCCTCCTCTATCGGTCCTTGATTATAAAGATGAGGATCACCTTTATTTTCCAACTTAGCCATAATCTTAAAAAACTTTGGACAAATTTCAGTCTCACTTCCAACCCCCACAATTATCGGATAGGGCTTACCGTCAGGATCACAAGGCCACTTGTTCATCCAAGGCTTAAAAAAATCCTTATCACAATAAGCTTCATCAAACATTTTATGTAAATATTCGTTGTAATTTGGATAACATCCTTTGTCGTTGTAATAATCCTCAAAAGCAATTTTAATTCTATCCAAATCTGCCTTTCTTTCGGCATCTTGAGCCCGATTAACCATTGCCGCTGGCTTAAATATCCCCAAAGCAATTACCAGTAAAATCATCAAAATCGCTATCACGATTATTATCTCCACTAAACTTATTGCTTTCTGTTTTTTCATATAAACTATTGTAACCTTTTCTCAAAAAAATAAACTAATAATTTTTTCTCCCCAAAAATAGGCAATTATTGTTCCAAAAATTAAAAAGGGGCCAAAGGGAATAGGGGAGAGTTGCTTCTTTTTTTTCTTCGCTATTAATATCAAACCAATCACCGCCCCGCTGATAAAAGCCACATAAAAAGCCACTATAATTTTAGGAAAACTCAAAAATAGTCCCATAAATACCGCCAACAAAGCATCACCCTCGCCCATTGCTTGCTTCCCCTTAATTTTAATTTTAGTTAATAACCAGATAAACAGACCTGCTCCCAAAGCACTCCACCATTCACTTACCGGCAAACCTAACAATCTTCTCCTTAATTCAGCCAACACCATTAAAGGTATGGCCGTCGCATCCGGAATCATCATTTTTTTGACATCAAACACCGCCTCAAAAACCAACAAAACCCATATACTCCATAAAACTAAGAGCACAATTCCCCCTCTTTCCTCAAAGAGGGGGCTAGGGGGTGATTTTAAAGCAAACAATATTCCCATCAACATTTCCACCACCGGATAATATCCTGGCAATTTTTTACCACAACATCGGCTTTTTCCTCTATATACTAAAAAAGAGAGTAGGGGAATGTTGTCATAAAATCTCAGTGGCTTTTTACAAAAATCACAAAAACTTCGCTGTTTTTTAAGAATCGACTGCCTATGCTCCACCCGCCATATTGCCATATTGACAAAACTCCCCACCGCCAATCCCAAAAGAAAGCAAACTAAATTCATAGCCTATTGTACAAAAAAAACTCCCCTCCTTTACTCAAAGGAGGGGATTAAGGGGTGGATTTAGTACCTTATTCCGGTACACACATCAAATTAGCTATCCCACTTTGAGGTGTCAAATCAGCATTTGTCCAAGAAGTGGCTAATGTACAACCCACTCCTTGTGAATATATTTGAGCATCTGCAGTATCAACCGGATCCATACATTTTAACTTGGCTCCTTGCTCTCCAGTTCTGTTAGCCTTAGCTTTAGGAAAGAAACAGACATAATTAGTGTCCGCTCCATCAGTATAAGCATAAAACATATCAATTGGTTTAGGTTCCTCTCTAAAAGGAGCCTTATTCAGAAAAGAGGTTTTAATTTCTGATGTCTGGATTAAAGGCGAATCTGTAGACCCGACCCCATTACCATCCCAATTGCTACCTACTACTCCAAACATAGGAACATTTCCAGGCATTACTGCAGCAACTCCTACAGCAACAGTTTGACCAGTGCCAGAATTCCAAGCATAAGCGTTCTGGGAGGCAAAGTAACGTTCATGAGCACTCAAGACTTCCGCCGCATCATTCTTAAACTGAGCATCGCGAGCCTTATTGGTCTGTTCAATAGGATTCAAAGTTGCCAACACTGCGACCGACAATATGGCAATCAAGGTGATAACTATCAATAGTTCCACCAATGTAAAAGCTTTTCTCATTGTCATTCTTTTTAAGAAATTTTTAACTAACTTGATACCATTGTGGCATTTTTAGACGGAAGATGTCAAGGTATAAATAGGCATGATCACCGCTACTACCAAAAAACCCACTCCAATACCTAAAATTACCATAATCAACGGCTCTATCGCCGCCGTCAAAGCTTTCACCGCTTCTTCCGCCTCTTTGGTAAAGTAATCTGAAACTTTCATTAATACCTCATCCAGTTTTCCTGTCGCCTCACCAGTCGAAATCATTTGATTAACAATCGGTGGAAAAATACCGGTATTTTCAAAAGATACCGCCACTGAAAAACCTTTTTGCACCTTTTCCGCAATTTCCAAAAAAGCTTTTTCATAAACTTTATTTCCCGAAACTGTCGCTACAATCTTTAAGGCCTCCACTAAAGTAATTCCTGCCGTTAACAACATAGACAAAGTCCTAGTAGTATTGGCCAAAACCGATTTTTCGTTTAATACCCCGATAATCGGAATTTTCAAAATATATCTATCCCGACGCATATGAAAATCCTGACTTTTCATAGCCACTCTATAAACCATGAACAAAATCACTCCCATTAAAGGAAACATAAACCACACCTTAGACACAAAACTGGAAATACTCATCAAAGCCTGAGTAATTTTGGGCATTTGGGCCGTTCCAAAATCCGCATACATAGCCGTCATTTTCGGAATCACAAAAATCATCATTACAAAAGCCACAACTATCATGGCCACAATCACGATAATCGGATAAATCATCGCTCCTTTGACCTTACCCTGAAACTCACTTTGATTCTCCGTCGTATCAGCCAATTTACTCATCACCTCATCCAATACTCCCGCCTCTTCTCCAGCTGAAATCGAGGCGATATATGCCTCTCCAAAAACTTTTTGAGATCCTGAAAGTGATTTTCCCAAAGGCATCCCTCCTCGAACCTCATCCAAAGCCTTACCTACAATTTGTCCTAAACCGCTACCTTCATCATATTGATTTTTTAACAGTGCCAAAGCATCCGTCAGTGCCAATCCGGCCGTCAACATCGTTGATAATTGACGAGTAAAAGTACTGACTTGTTTTAAGTTAACTCTACCTTTAAGCGCCTTGGTTAATTCCGAAAACATTCCTCCAGATTTGGCTTTCACTGACAAAGGAATCAAGCCACTATCTTTAATTGACTCCACTACTTCTTTTTGACTCGGTAAATCCAACTCACCTTTGACTAATTTTCCACTCCAATCCCTGGCTTTATAAATAAATTTAGCCATTTTTCTTTAGAAGTCTTAAACTATTAAGAAATTCTTCCGGTCTCAAGGCAAAACTTGCCGCCAAACGCTCTTCAACTTTACCACTCTTAACCAATCTCGCCAGTGACATTTCCAACCCCACCATTCCCTGATCGGCCCCAGTTTGAATAATATTATCAATCATAAAAGTTTTTCCTTCTCGGATAGTGTTAGCCAAAGCCGGATTAGTTATCAATATTTCAGCTGCCACTGTTCGCTGACCATCAGTGGTCGGTATCAACCGCTGTGACACTACTGCCGACAATACCGATGCTAACTGCATTCTAATTTGGGGTTTACTCCCTTCAGGAAAAACGTCAATAATTCTATCAATCGACTGAGCTGCTGAATTAGTATGTAAAGTCGAAAAGACCAAATGTCCGGTTTCCGCCACTGTCAAAGCCAACTGTATCGTTTCTAAATCTCGCATTTCCCCCACAAAAACCACATTCGGATCCTGTCTTAATGAAGATTTTAAGGCCCTATCAAAACTCAAAGTATCTTCCCCTAATTCACGTTGTGAAACCAAGGATTTAATTGGTCTAATCACATACTCAATCGGATCCTCAATTGTTACAATACTTACCGAGTTTTCCTTGTTAATTTCATTCAAGATTGAAGCCACAGTAGTCGATTTTCCTTGACCTGTCGGACCAGTAACTAAAACAAAACCTTGTCTTAACTTGGTAAAACTTTTAACCACTTCTGGTAATCCTAAACTACCAAGTTCCGGAATCTGATCAACAATCACTCTCAGGGCAGAGGCTAATTGACCTTTTTGGTGAAAAACATTAGCCCGAAAGCGGTAATCATCTAAAGTTACTGACAAATCCATTTCCTTTTCTACTATAAATTCTTCTCTTTGTTTTTCCGAAAGCAAGGATAAAATTAACTCCGGATCATCAATAACTCCAAAGGTACCAATATCAATAAGTGAACCATGGACTCTCATCTTGGGTACTTGACCCATTTGTAAATGAATGTCTGAAGCCCCATTAGCAATCGCTAATTTACAAATTTCTTCTGTTTTTGAATGCATTTAATATTGTGCTACCCGTAGCACTTCATCTACGGTAGTAATTCCTTCTAAAACTTTAACGTAACCATCTTGTTTCATGGTCAACATCCCTTCTTCAATTGCCTGTTTTTGAATCGCCGATGCCGCCGCATGCTCTACTATCATTTTACTAATTTTTTCTGTAATCGGCATTACTTCATAAATAGCAATTCTCCCCATATAACCGGTATTATTACATTTTGGACACCCTACTGCCTTAGGCAGTTTTAACACCTTACCTTCTTTTTTAGCCTTCTCTTCAAGCATCCCATAAATCGGTCCCAAAGTTTCTTTGAGCTCACTCAATGTTCCTGGATCAATTTCTACAAATTGACGACATTCAGTGCATAGTCTCCTCAGTACCCGCTGAGCCACCACGCAAGTCAAAGCTGAAATTAACAAAAATGGCTCCACCCCCATATCCAACATCCGCGGTGGTGCTCCCGCTGCATCATTGGTGTGTAAAGTTGAAAACACTAAATGCCCAGTTAAAGCCGCATTAATTGCTAGCTCCGCCGTTTCTGTATCCCGAATTTCTCCTACCATCATGATATTTGGATCCTGCCGTAAAAATGACCTCAAAGCCGAGGCAAAAGTTAAACCTGCTTGGACATTCACTTGAACCTGATTAACTCCCTTCATTTGATACTCCACCGGATCTTCAATCGTAACTACATTGACTTTTGGTGTCGCCACCTTGTCTAAAATTGAATAGAGGGTCGTGGTTTTACCTGAACCTGTTGGTCCACAAACAATAATAATTCCGTGTGGTCTCTCAATTGACTCAATCAAATTCTTCAAAGCTAAACCTCTTAAGCCTAAATCAGGTAAAGACGGCACCTTTGAAGATTTCCGCAGTAAGCGCATTACCACCTTTTCACCATAAGACACAGGTAAAGTTGATACCCGCAAATCCACTTCATTACCATCAACATTGATATTAAAACGTCCATCTTGAGGGATTCTTTTTTCATCAATTTTTAAGTTAGCTAAAATCTTAATCCGGGAAACCACCGCCTCCAGCACATTTCGAGGTAACACATATTTTTCCTGTAAAATACCATCAATTCTATATCTAACTCTAACATTTTCTTCTAACGGTTCAATATGTACATCAGAAGCCCGAGAACGAACTGCGTATGCCAAAATCGTATTCACAATTTTGGCAATTGGAGCTTCTGTTGTAACCGCTTTAGCGCTTTCCTCTTCAATCTTAGCCTCATCAGCCTTTCTTTCATCCAAAGCCTTGCTCACCTCGGAGGTAATTCCTTTTTCTCTCTCATATTTTTCTTGGATAAAAGCGTCAATTTTTGACTCCAACGCCATCACTGCTTTAATCCGCAGACCAGTCTTCTTTTCCAAAAATTCGATTGTCTCCAAATCCAGAGGATTAGCCATCGCCACTTCAAGAATTTTGTTCTTGGGATCCATGCGATAGGGGACCAAATGATACTTTTCCGCCACACTCTGGGCCACTAATGACAAAGCCTCCGGTGAAAAACCAACCTCATCCAAATCTACAAAGGGAATTTTTAAGAATTCTGCCTTATATCTCAGGAAATCTTCTTCCGGAAATAATCTCATTGACCGAATAATCGCCTCTTCACTTTCACCACTCTTGACCATCTTCAAGCTGATTTCTTCAGCCTGAGCCTTGGTAATCACCCCCTTATCTAAAAGGAGTTCTGACAGTTTTTTATAATTTTTTAATTCGGCAGGCATACACTATAATCTATAGTAAACTATGACACCCTTTCCTTCAAGCCTAATTATCAGCTCTTCCCCCCAATCTTCACGTCAAAAAGCACTGGAAATTTTTTCCAAATTAAACCATCTTCCTGACAATAACCCCGATCTTTTTGAACTCACTGATTATAGTATCGAAGCCGTCCGTAAACTCAAAAAATTTCTCTCTCAAAAAGCCTACAACCATCCCAGTAAAATTATTTTTATCCCTGAAGCTCACCAGCTTAATTTAGAATCTCAAAATACTCTCTTAAAAACCCTCGAAGATCCCGGTGAAAACAACTATATTATTCTGACATCTACCCATCCCGCTCGACTGCTACCTACTATCATCTCTCGTTGTCACCAAATCAAAGTCGTTGAAACTCAACCGACAAAATCGGTCACTCCCATTAAAACCAGTGGCCAAGTTAAAAAAGATCTAAATTTAGCCCCAACTCTTTACACCGACAAAAGTGAAATTAAAGATCTACTTCTAGAACAAATAACTGCCTGGCAAATCGAATTAATTCAACAACCCTCAGCTCAAAGCGCCAAAAAACTCTCCGCCCTCATTCATTCTCTTGAACTAATTGAAGCCAATGTTGACCCCAAAAGCGCCCTAGATTGGTTTTTGTTGAGTTAAAAACCCTTCCCCATCCCTTCCCTTGACAGGGCAGGGTGAATAAATTCCAAAATTGTAGATTTAACTTTATTTAAATCAGTTAATACTTCCGTGTTAGTAAATCTTAGAGTTCGAATCCCACAAGCTTGTAAAAACTTGTCTCGATAATCATCTTTATCTTTAATCTTTAAGTGATAATCTCCATCAATTTCTATTGCCAAACATAAATCAGCACAATAAAAATCTAATATAAACCTATCAACAGCTTTTTGACGTACAAACTTAACTCCTAATTGTTTTCGTCGCAATAATTGTTCCCAAACTATTTTTTCTGCTTCCGTTTGATTTCGACGATGCAATCTGGATTCTCTAGTTAATTTTTCCAAATATCGAACATGAAATTTTCTTGTTTTTAATTCAACTACAATTCCATTTTTCATGTGTATTTTATATTACATTAAATATAAACCCCTTGCCCTGTCAAGGGAAAGGGGGAGGGGATAGGGTTTTACCATTAACCGCATTTTTTCCTCACATCTTAAAAAAAACTGCTATAATAAGGCCACCATGTTTTCTCCGATATTTACCATTAATAACCAGATTCTAAAAAACATCGGTACTCTCGAAGCCGCTAAAGCGGTTATCGATGAGGCTCCCTTAATTCCTGCCTATGAAAAACAATTTCAACAGGAAGCTGTCATCCGGACTGTTCACTATGGTACTCGTATCGAAGGTAATGACCTAACTTACCAAGACGTGGCCAAATTGGTCGAAGGCCGCCAAGTTACCGCTGCCGATCGGGATATTCAGGAAGTCATCAACTACCGCAATGTTATTAATTACCTTGAAGAAATCTGGGCCACCTTTGATGCTGGTTTACCCTTACCTGAGGAAAAATATAAAGAGGGAGTCGATCCTAAAAACCGACCTTTTTTTTATAGCGAAAGCATTATTAAAAAAATCCACGAACTAACTACTACCAAAATCATCGACGAAGCCGATATTGGTAAATATCGTCGCCAACAAGTCGTCTTAAAAAATACCCAAACCGGAGAAATTGCTCATCGACCACCTCCAGCCATTGAAGTCCCATATTTAATGTCTGACTTTGTTGCCTGGCTCAACGAGCCCAAATCCAGAGAGATTCATCCCGCTATCCGTGCCGCTATTACCCAATACATTTTAGTCGCCATCCACCCTTTTGTCGAAGGTAATGGCCGTGTTTCCCGAGCTTTCGGTATTTTACCTCTTTATGTTGAAGGTTATGACATTCGCCGTCTTTTCTCTATTGAGGAATATTTTGATCGTAACGCTGAAACCTATTACAACACTCTTCAATCAACCCACGAAAAAGACAGCGATATCTTTGAACGCGACCTTACTGATTGGGTAACCTATTACACCGAAGTCCTAGCCATTGAATTGTCTCGGGTCAAAGACAAAGTTCAAACCCTCTCTCGGGACCTTAAATTCAAACAAAAACTAGGTGGTAAACAAATTCATCTTAGTGAAAGACAAATTAAATTAGTCGAATACATGCAACAATTCGGTGGTCTCCGCATGCCCGACGCCAAATCCCTTTTACCCATGGTCAGTGATGACACTATTTGGCGTGACCTCAAAAAACTGATTGATGATAAAGTCGTCCAAAAACGTGGCTCCACCAAGGGTGCTTATTATTGCCTAAGTAATGTCTAAATCACCCCTACCCCTCTTTGAATAAAGAGGGGTTTTATATTCAAATGTTCCCCTCCTTTCATCAAAGGAGGGGATTAAGGGGTAGATTTTCCAGTATAATAATCCCATGTACTCTCTTGCTGATTTTGACTTGGAAAGCATTTCTCCTCAAAAACTAGGTGAAATTTTAGTCGACGCCAAAAAAGCTTATTACACTACCGGTCGGCCCATTATGGACGACCACACCTACGATACTCTTGAGGCTGTCTTAAAGAAAAAAGCACCCTATCATCGGCTCTTTTCCAAAGTCGGTCATGACAATTTCGACACCGGCTGGGAGAAAAAAGCCCACTCTCTCACTATGGGTTCTCAAAACAAAGTCAGTACCTACTCCGATCTGGTCCATTACTTTGAACTTAAAAAGAAAATTTTATCCTCCCCTTTGTCAAAAGGGGATAAGAGGGAAATTGGGGAAGATTTTCTGGTCCAGCCCAAATGTGACGGTATTTCTCTGGAAATCGAATATCAAAATGGCCAACTTGTAGACGCCATTACCAGAGGTGACGGTCACACCGGCGATGTCATTACTCAAAATGTAGTCAAAATGAAACAAGTAGTTTTAAGCACTGCCAAAAAATTTACCGGTTCCGTTCGCTGTGAAATCTTGGTGACTAAAAAAGACTTTATTAAATTAAATCAACTCGTAAAAAAAACAATTTTATCGGGACCGGAGGGATTTTATTCCAATCCTCGCAATGCCGCCTCCGGTCTATCTCAACGCCTGGATGGTATGTATTCTGAACTTTGCTCTTTATACGCTACCGACATTTCTGTCAACACTCCCACACTTGACACTGAACTAGAAAAAATAAACTTGCTTAAAAACCTGGGCTTTACTCCGGTGGAATCACATCTCTGTCACAGTTTTGAAGAAGTGGAAACAATTTATCAAAATTTTTTACGCCGAGATAGGGGAGACTACCCCTTTGACATCGATGGTTTAGTCGTCAAAATCAATAATCTGAATATTGCCCAAAGTCTGGGTGAAAAAAATGGCCGCCCTAAATACCAAGTGGCTTATAAATTCCCAGCTGACTCCAACCAAAGTGTAATTCAAAAAATTATCTGGCAAGTCGGCCCTTTGGGCTCCGTCACCCCCGTTGCCGAAATTGAACCAGTGGAAATCTCCGGCGCGGTCATCAACTTTGCTTCTCTGGGTAACTATGATTTAGTCATCAAAAAAAATCTTAATCTGGGTGACATTATTGAAATATCTCGTCGTGGTGATGTCATTCCTCATATTGAAAGTGTGGTTACCAAGGTTACCCCCGGCCACGTTACTATTCCCACCCATTGTCCCGCCTGTCAAACTCCTTTACACCGTGCTGACAAAAACTTAGAGTGTCCCAATGGCCATCATTGTTTACCCCAAATCCTGGGTTCTCTCAAACTTTTCTGTGATCGGCTGAATATCCTTGGTCTCTCAGATAAAACTATTGAAAAACTCTACCACTCCGGCAAAGTTAAACAACCGGGCGATTTTTATAAACTCCAACTTCACGACATTGCCAATTTAGATAATCTCGGCGAAAAATCTGCCAAAAATATCCTGGCCCAAATCGATTCCAAAAGAAGTCTCAGTCTCAAAGAAGTTTTCAATGCTGCCGCCATTCCCAATTTCTCTGCTGCCCGCATTCAACAATTAATTTTGGTCGGTTTTGACACTCCAGACAAGCTATTAAATTTAACTCTTGAAGATTTATTATCTCAAAAAGGTTTTCAAAAAACCTTGGCTCAAAAAATTATTGATGGTATAAATTTCAGGCAAGAATGGATTATATCGATACTTGTCAATACGACTTTAAGCACTCCTTCAGCCCAAAAAAAATCCCTCTCTGGTCTCAACTTTGCCATCACCGGCACTCTCTCTCAACCCCGTGCTGACTTGGTTCAACAAATTGAAAATTCCGGCGGTAAATTTCACTCCACTGTCACCCGACACACCAATTACCTCATCACCAATGACCCTAGCTCCAACTCTGCTAAATTAATTGCCGCCAAAAAATTAGGCGTTAAAATTATCACCGAAAATGATTTTCAAAAACTACTCTGACTCCGCCCAAATTTTGGCTAAAAAAATTTTGGATAATTTTCCTGGTGCTAAAACTGTTGTTTGTCTCAATTCCTCCCACCCTCACCTGGACCAATACCGACAAAAATTATCA
Organism: Candidatus Shapirobacteria bacterium; assembly: GCA_022837635.1. Lineage (GTDB taxonomy): Bacteria > Patescibacteriota > Microgenomatia > UBA12405 > UBA12405 > UBA12158. The sequence continues at coordinate 138,933 of JALHFY010000001.1, read as the reverse complement.
GACTTTTTAGATGAACAACGACAGGCTCCTGTTGACTCCAATTTATTGATCATCAGTGACCTCGGACTCAGTCAATCTACTGATTTTGAAAAACCAATTTTAGCCCTCCGCAAACTTTACCCTCGACTCAAAATTATTGTCGCCATACCCGTCATTGCTGAGTCTCAAAAAGCTCACTTACAATCTCTTTGTGATAGTCTAATTTATCTTCACAGTGAAGCCCTCTTTTTCAGTCTTAATCAATTTTATGAACAAGCAAATTTTTAGCACTCTCCGTATCAGACTGCTAATAAATATATCAAATTAAATAAAACCTATCTTTAGACAAAACTTATATATAAATTAAATACAAAGTATATCAAAATGAAATTATTTTTTGGTCTTGGTAATCCCGGCACCAAATATCAGTCCACTCGTCATAATTTAGGTCAAAATATTCTCCTGCAATTTGCCCAAAAATATCATCTCCGACTCTCTGAAAAAAGTAAGCTGAAAAGTAGAGTGGGGGAGTCATCTAAAAATATTTTTGCCCACTCTACCGGCTTCATGAACGAGTCGGGTATACCCCTCAGTTTAGTCGCCCGTTTCTATAAAATTTCTCCCGACAATATCTATGTCATTCATGATGATTTGGACCTCCCGATAGGGGAGTGGCGACTCCAATTTGACCGAGGTTCCGCCGGCCACAACGGTATCAAATCCATCATTGATCATTTAGGCACCCAAGGCTTTTGGCGAATCCGTGTTGGTATCGGTAAGCCAATAAATCATAACATTCTCGCCGAAGACTATGTTCTTCAACCTCTACCAGCCACCGAAAAAATCCAAATCGAGTCCATTGTTCCCGAAATTCTTGATAAAATAGAGCAACTGTCAAAATAGGGCCTTTAGCTTATCTGGTAGAGCATAGCATTCGCATTGCTAAGAGGGCGGTTCGAGTCCGCCAAGGTCCACCATGAGCAAAAGACAATCCGCACCGACACCTATTTCTGAAACTCTGTCTCTTTTCAAAGAAAACTTTGATAAACGTAAAAAATATGTCAAAAACGAATATCAAGCCTATGGTCTGGAATTAGCCGATGAACTTGATGACTGGGACCATAAATCTCTTTATATCCGTCTGGCCAAAACCGAAGATCGTCAACTTTTGGAAACCGCTCTCTACTATATTAAAGACCATAGTCCCGGCACTGTTAAAAACAAAGCCGCTCTCTTCATGTGGAAGCTCAAACAACTCCGTTTGGAAAAAGCTAAAAGTACACTTAAATAATCTGCTAATATAAATTAGTGAAATACGATATTCGACGTTATTTTCTACCTTCAATTATTGTCTTTGCTGTTACCTTACCTATTTGGATTTTTAACCGTGTCGCTTGGTATCAATTCTTTTTCCTATTTTTAGGTCTTTTTATAGGTTCCGTTTTTATCGAAGTTGATCATCTCATCTACTGGTTCTTCCTTCATCCTGAACTTGAAGAAAGTCAATTGGCTCTAACTGCCTGGAAAAAGAAAGATTTCAAATCACTTTTTAAGTTATTTCAATCAACTCACCATCAACATACCAGCCTAATTTTCCACCATTATTTCTTCCAAATCATCTTAACTCTCATTTCTTTTTTTATCTTCACCTCTACTCCCAATATTTTTATCAAAGCTTTTACTTTGGCCACCGGACTTCATCTCTTGCTTAAAGAATATTATGATTATCGGGAAAATCCTGAATTCTTAAAAAGTTGGCTTTTTGCTCGAGAAAAGAAACAACTTCCAACTTCTTCTCTTCAATACTATCTCTATATCTTTGCCACCTTTAATCTTCTTTTTACCTTATTACTTATTTTTTCACAATGAACGATATTTCTCCCAGCCTAATTAAACAGGCTAAAAAACATCTCGCCCCTTCCCAATTAGCATTGATTGACGATGCTTTGATGGTTCTTGATAATCTTAAAAAAAACCATGTTAATGACTATTCTTTTTTAGTCGCTCCAGTGTCCAAGGCTTATGAAGGTTATTTGAAGGATTTTTTCCTTAAATTAGGGATTATTGATAATTATAATTATCAAAGTGATCGTTTTCGAGTTGGTAAAACTCTCAACCCTTCTCTTCGTTACAAACGTTTTTCTATTTACCAAAAACTGGCCGACCTCAGTCGAAGTGGGGAGGAAATGGCTGAAAAACTCTGGAACGCTTGGAAATATGGCCGCAACGAAATTTTCCACTTTTTTCCCAATAAACTCAAATTTCTCTCCCGTCAAGATGCTCTGGACCGGATTACTATGCTCCTCTCCGCCATCAAAGACTCCGGCAAATTCTACCAAGATTACATCAACGGCACTCTGCTATAATGAGCTCTATGGCACCAAAAATACTTCTCAATCAAGACCTTTGTATCGGTTGTAACACTTGTCCTTTAATCGATTCCGATACCTTTGAAATGGATACTACTATCTATAAAGCCAAAGTTAAAAAACAACCCAGTACTATCACTGAAAGTATTCAATCAGCAGTGAGTTCCTGTCCGGTGGGTGCTATTTCCATTGTTGAAGAGACTAAATAACTGTGCTTTAATGTCTACATGGCAAAAAATATTTCTTCTAAAAATCAATCTGGAATCTTTGTTCCCACTCCTATAGCTGCTATTTTATCTTTGTTACTATTGGTCACCTCCTTTTATTCGGGTTATTCCTGGAAAAAGAATAGTACCACCAACACTATTGATAAAAGTAAAAGCATAGTTTTCGCTGCCAAAAAAACTAATCAACCCCAATTAGACTTTTATGTCATGAGCTTTTGCCCTTGGGGTAACCGAATTGAGGATTCTCTCCGCCCAGTTTATGACTTGCTCAAAGATAAAGCCGATTTTGTCCCCCGCTATATTTTTAATAAAATCGATAATCTTCAAGCTTACTGTAAAAATTTCGGTGATGTTAATCAGTGCTCTATTTACATCCAAAACGGTTACTTCAAAAACGAAGCTGACTGCAAGAAAACTATTACCGACGCTTATAACAAATGTATGGATACCAACAACTACGTTAAAGCTGAAAATGGTACCATGTACTCGGCTCTCCATGGTCGCCAAGAAGCCAACCAAAATATCCGAGAAATTTGCGCCTGGAATATGCTTGAAAATAAAGATCAATGGTGGACCTTTATTGATAATATCAACCAAAATTGCAATTATGAAAATGCTGATGTTTGCTGGGAAGCCCAAGCTAAAACCGCTGGTCTTGATACTCAAAAAATTACCGAATGCTTCAATAAAGAGGGGATTAGTTTAATCGAAAAAGAAATTGCTCTGACTACTCAAAATGATGTCTCTGGATCACCTACTGTTTTCATTAATGACGTCTCCTTTCCGCCAAAATCAGCTTATACCCAAGATGGCACAGGCAGTCTTAAAATTGGAAAAGAGATATTTACGGAAAATCTTTATACCCCTATATTGACTCCAAATATTATCAAAGAGGCCGTCTGCGCTTCTTTCAATCGATCTCCCAAGGAATGTAAAACCACTCTGGACACTCCCACCGACCAAGTTCAAGGTGCCGCTTCAGCCGGCGGTTGCTAGATTAAAAACTATCAAAGCCCCGTCATTGCGGGGCTTTTTTAATGTAAAATATACTATGAAAGCAATTGATTACTGGGAACAAAGACACCGGGAATACAATAAAAAATATTGGATAACTAAACCAACTATTTTTGCTGAACAAATCATTAATTTACTACCAAAAAAAGGAAAACTGATTGATCTTGGTGCAGGCCAAAGTCAAGATAGTTGTTTTTTTGCGGATAATGGTTTTCAAGTTACCAGTACCGATTTTGCTGTCAATGCTTTGGATTTTTCTAAAAGAAACTTAAAAGATAAAAACATTGATTTTCAAATTGTAGATTTAAGTAAAAAATTACCTTTTAATAACTCCTCATTTGATATTGTTTATTCTCATCTAGCTCTTCATTATTTTGACAATACCACCACCAAAAAATTATTCGATGAAATTAATCGTATTCTAAAAACAGGTGGTATCTTTGCTGCTCTGGTAAATACCATCAATGATCCCGAAGTACTTCAATCAAAATCAATCGAAACAGAGTTTTTTCTGAGTCCTGTTGGTATTAAGAAAAGATTTTTCTCACTATCATCTTTTCGTCAACTAATAGAAAATAAGTATCAAATAATCATTTTTGACGAAAATGGCAAAATATACCACGATGATAATGACAATCTAATTAGATTTGTAGGTAAAAAATTATGAAACTCAATTCCCACCAATTACGTCAGAGCAGGGTAGGGAAGTCGCAAAAACAACAACGTCTAATCCCGCGCCAACCTTTAGTCTTAGTTTTAGATAATGTTTTAGATACCTACAATATCGGTTCCTTTTTTCGTTTAGCCGATGCCATAGGTGCCCAAAAAATCTACCTTTGTGGCCCCACTGTCACCCCTCCCAATCTCAAAATTCATCGCGCTTCTGTCGGCACCTGGAAATGGGTACCTTGGCAACATTTTAATTCCACCACCGACTGTCTCAAACAACTTAAAAAAGATGGCTTCCATATTATTGCCTGTGAGCAAGGTCCAAACACTGTTGACTATCGTCATTACCACTATCCTTTTCCTTTGGCTATCGTCGCCGGTAGTGAAGTCGCCGGCATCTCTGCCGATAATCTCAAACTCTGTAATCAAATTATTGAAATCCCAATGTATGGTGTCAATATTTCCCTCAATGTTCTTCTAGCCACCGCCCTTATCGCCTTCAAGTCCTTGGAAAAAGTTAAAAAATAACCTAAGTTTAGGCCAAATTTTAAGGTATTTTTTGATATAATTTGATACAGTTTTTCACTAAAATTTTGCCTATCTTTACGTCTAATTTGCCACTTGTAAAGCTAATTTAATCTGTTAGAATGAAATTACCTCTATAATGAGGCTTTTTTATGTCTGATACTCAAAAATATACTTCTGATCAAATCATCGTTCTTGAAGGTCTGGAACCGGTCCGAAAACGACCGGCCATGTACATTGGCTCCACTGACACTCGGGGACTTCATCACTGTTTAACAGAAATTATTGACAACTCTATCGACGAGGCCCTGGCTGGTTTTGCTAAAAATGTTTGGGTTATTGTCCATAAAGACAACTCCGTCACTATTGCTGATGACGGTCGGGGAATTCCAGTGGATATCATGCCTAAATACAACAAACCTGCCGTCGAAGTCATTATGACCACTCTCCACTCTGGTGGTAAGTTTGAAGGCGCTGCTTACAAAGTTTCCGGTGGTCTTCATGGCGTCGGTGCTGCTTGTGTCAACGCTCTTTCTTCCACTTTCCGAGTCGAAATTCGTCGTGAAGGTAAAATCCAATCTATAGAATTCTCCAGAGGCAAGGTCAAATCACCTCTAAAAACTATTGATCAGTCCCATATCGACAAAATCAACGAACTCATTCCTAAAACCATTAGTGGCACTACCACCACCTTTTATCCCGATTCTCAAATTTTTAAGGAAACTCTGAATTTTGACAACAAGACCATTATTAAATCTCTTAAAGATCGAGCCTATTTAACCAGTAAAATTTATTTCCATTATTATGATGAACGCCACGACAGTGAACATCATTATTACTTTGAAGGTGGCATTTTATCATTACTGAGAGAAGTTAATAAAAATAAAGTTGTCCTTCATGAGCCGATTTATCTCCATGGTGAAAGTGATGGTGTCGACGTTGAAATTGCCATCCAATACAACGATTCTTTCCAAGAAAATACTCCTTCCTTTGTCAATATTATCAACACCCATGAAGGCGGTACCCATCTGACTGGTTTTAAGACTGCCCTCACCAAATCTATTAAAGATTATGCCGAAAGAAAGGAATTAATTAAAAACAAAAATGACACTATCACTGGTGACGATGTTCGTGAAGGTCTCACCGCTGTTATTTCCATTAAAATGGGCAGTAAAGATCTTCAATTTGAAGGTCAGACCAAGGGTAAACTAGGTAATTCCGAAGTTCAACCTATTGTCGCTAAAATCGTCAGAGAGCAACTTGATACTTATTTTGAGGAACATCCTGATACTGCCAAAACCATTGTTGGTAAGGCTCTTTTAACTATTCAAATCCGTAAAGCCGCTAAAGCCGCCAAAGACGCTATTATGCGTAAAGGTGCCTTTGATTCTATGGGTCTTCCCGGAAAATTAGCTGATTGTCAGAGTAAAAACCCGGCTGAATGTGAAATCTATATTGTCGAAGGGGATTCTGCCGGTGGTTCCGCTAAACAAGGTCGTGATCGTAAATTTCAAGCTATTTTACCTCTCTGGGGTAAAGCCTTAAATACCGAAGGGGCTCGACTGGATAAAGTCGTTAACTCCGATAAACTCAAAGACTTTATTATTGCCTTAGGTACCGGAATAGGGGATACCTTTAATTTAGAAAAGTTACGTTATCATCGAGTGATTTTGATGTCTGACGCCGACGTTGACGGTTCCCATATCGCTACTCTGCTTCTGACCTTTATTTTTCGCCATCTGCCTGGTTTAATTGAAAATGGCCATATCTACATTGCCATGCCACCACTTTATCGCATTAAACAAGGTAAAAACGTCCACTACGTCTATACTGACGAAGAAAAAGAAGCTTATCTTCAAAGCATTGACACTAGTAAAAGTTATGACATTCAACGTTACAAAGGTCTGGGAGAAATGAATCCTCAACAACTTTGGGAAACTACTATGAATCCAGAAACTCGCCAACTAAAACAGGTCAATATTGAAGACGCTGTTAAAGCCGACGAAGTCTTCAGAGTCTTGATGGGAGAAGAAGTTCCCCCCCGTAAAAAATTCATCGTTACTCATGCTCATTTAGCCAATATTGATGTCTAAAAATATGACTGACAATACTCCTAATAAAACCAATTCAACTGGAAATATCGGTAAAATCATTCCGGTAGATATTATCCCAGAAATGGAAAAATCCTATCTGGATTATGCCATGTCTGTCATTGTTGAAAGAGCTTTACCTGATATCCGAGACGGTCTTAAGCCAGTTCATCGTCGTATTCTCTATGCCATGGAACAAATGAATCTGGGACCTAGCGGCCGCTTTACTAAATCAGCTAAAGTGGTCGGTGAAGTCTTGGGTAAATACCATCCCCATGGTGATGCCGCCGTTTACGGCTCCCTAGTCCGTTTAGCTCAAAACTTTTCTTTGCGTTATCCCCTGATTAACGGTCAAGGAAATTTTGGCTCTGTTGATGGCGATCCTCCGGCTGCCATGCGTTACACCGAGGTCAAAATGAGTAAAATTGCTCCGGAAATGATTGCCGACCTGGATAAAGACACTATTCCCATGAAAGACAATTTTGACGCTACTCTCCAGGAACCAGAAGTTCTCCCGGCCCGCATTCCCAATCTACTCTTAAACGGAGCTGATGGCATTGCTGTCGGTATGGCCACCAGAATTCCACCTCACAATCTCAAGGAACTTTGTGCCGGAATTGACCATCTTCTCAATAATTGCACTCTGGAAAAAGAAGAGGCTCCTCTAGAAATCAATCCCATCTTAGAAAAAAACTTAACTACTCAGGAAATAGTCTTAAAACCGGTCAAAGATCTAGAAAGACTTTCTTTTAACGTGGAGACTGCTGTTACCAGTGAAGATTTAGCCCAATTTGTCACCGGTCCTGATTTTCCCACCGCCGGAGAAATTTACGGAAAAACCGGTATTTTAGAGATGTACAACACCGGCCGAGGTAAGTTTGTTCTCCGCGGTAAAGCCACTATCGAAGAAACTAAATCCGGCAAAATCAGAATTGTTATTACCGAAATCCCATATCAAGTTAATAAATCCGAAATGATTCGGAAAATCGCCCAATTGGTCACTGATAAAAAAATTATCGGTATTTCCGATCTTCGAGACGAATCCGATCGACATGGTATCCGAGTTGTTGCCGAAATTAAAAAGCACGGCAAACCTAAAGCTGTTCTCAATAAACTTTACAAATATACACCTCTTCAATCTTCCTATTCAGCCAACATTTTAGCCTTAGTCAACGGCATTCCTCAAACTCTCAACCTCAGACAAATTCTCCTTTTATTCCTTAGACACCGCGAAAGTATCATCCGCCGTCGCTCTATTTTTGAACTTAAAAGTGCTTATCTTCGTAACCATATTTTGGAAGGCTTCAAAAAAGCCTTGGATATCATCGACGAGGTTATTAAAACCATCAGAGCCACTAAAGCCGATGAAGATCCTAAATTAAAATTAATGGAGAAATTCGGCTTTACTGATCTTCAATCCCAAGCTATTTTAGATATGCAATTGCGTAAGCTCTCAGGTTTGGAACGTCAAAAAATTGACGAAGAATACCAAAATATCCAACAAAGTATTGCCAATCTCACCGCCATTATAACCGTACCTGAAAAAATGATTGCTGTATTAAAAGCTGAAAACCAGGAAATTACTAACAAATATGGTGACGACCGTAAAACCAAAATTTACGCCAAATCTCTTGAAGACTTCACTGACGAAGACCTTATTCCCAATGAAGCCACGCTAGTAACTCTTACCCGCGGTGGTTATATCAAACGAGTGGCTATGGGTACCTACCGGACTCAACGTCGTGGCGGTATCGGTGTCAGTGGTATGACTACCAAAGCCGAAGACGAAGTCGAAAACATGCTCTTTGTCGATACCCATGATGATTTATTGATTTTTACCAACAAAGGTCGCTGTTTCAAAATCAAAGTTTGGGACATCAATGAATCTAGTCGTCAGTCCAAAGGTCAAGCCGTTATTAACCTAATCAATATTATTCAAGGAGAAACTGTTCAAGCTATTTTACCCGTCAGTAAGGGACATTCCGCTAATTATATTATCCTGGCTACTAAAAAAGGTGTCATCAAAAAAACTGCTATTGATAAGTTCAAAAATGTTCGCCAATCCGGCCTAGCCGCCATCAAACTTGATCCTCACGATGAATTAATTTGGGCCAAACTCAGCTCCGGCAATGACCAAATTTTTATGGTTACCTATCAAGGTAAATGTATTCGCTTCAATGAAACTGATGCTCGTCCTATGGGTCGACACACCCGCGGCGTTCGAGGTATTAACCTTAAAGAAAATGATTATTTAGTTGGCTTGGATGTTCTGCCTCAAAGTGTCACCGCTGCCAAAGCCGAAAAAACCAGTAAAAAGTTTTTCCGTCATCTCTTAACTATTACTGAAAATGGTATTGGTAAACGTTCTGATGCCTATCTTTATCCTCTCCAAAAACGCGGTGGAGTAGGTGTTAAAGTTTCCCATCTTACTGAAAAAACTGGCAATATCTCCGGCGCCGCTATTGTCACTGAAAATGACGATCAAGTCCTTTTTGTCAGTCGCAAGGCCGCTACTATTAAACTACCTCTTAAAAACATTCCTACCTTATCCAGAAACACTAAAGGAGTGATTCTCATGAGACTTAAAAGCGATGATAAAGTCAGTACTTTAACTGTATTACCTGTCAACCCTGAGTCCGACTCTAACCCTAAAAAAATATAGGATATTTCTATATCAAAATTATAGGATATTCGTATAATATTTTCCATTATTAGCAGAGTAGGGGAGTGACTGCTAAGCAGCTTCAAAAATTCAAAAAAGACCTAAAATAGGGAAAAATCGACCATTATTCAGGCTAGGGGAGTCATTTTAACTAATTTTGCCCATAGATTCGCTAAAAGGGTCTGACTATAGGCTATTAATCTTTTTTGTTTGAATCAACCACATTACCTAAATGATATTTTTCATGAACTTCACGTAATCTAGCATCAGTCACGTGAGTATAGATTTGAGTGGTAGCAATATTTTTATGTCCCAAAATTTCTTGCACCGAACGCAAATCAGCTCCAGCTCTCAATAGGTCTGTGGCCATCGAGTGACGTAAGGTGTGGGGAGTAGCCTCAATCGGTAACTTGGCTAATCTGACATAATGCTTCACCATCCTCTCCACCGATCGAGCCGACAACCTTAAACTACCAGTCAATTCCTTTTTTCCACCATAACGGATAAACATCGCCTCATCATGATCAGTCCGACTTTTTAAGTATCTATCAATATATTCCGCTGCTCTTTGGGATATAAACACCACTCGAGCCTTACCACCTTTGCCGATAATACCAAATTCACGTGTCTTTAGGTTAATTTGCTCACGATTCAATCTCACCAGTTCAGATACCCGCAATCCAGTGGAAAACAGCATTTCCAAAATTGCCCTGTCTCTCAAGCCAGTTTTAGTGGAAAGTAAGGGTTGATTTAGTAATCTTTCTAATTGCTCAGCATTCAAAAATTTCAAAGAATGATCCTTATTTCTAGGCACATCAATCTTTTCCGGCTGCATTACTTCATAATCGTTTTTAATCAACCACTTCAAAAAAGACCTCAATGCAATCACATAATAACCTTGAGTCACTACTTTCATTTCACCGTGAGTTCCCGGTAATCTTGATAAATACAATCTGAAATCTCGCACTGTCTCTGGATTTATATCGGAAACATTCGGTTTTTCCATTCCTTTACTTTGAAAGTACCTTTCTAACACCGACAGATAATGTTGATAATTTCTCACTGTCAGCTTTGAGCAGTTCTTTTCTATTTCCAAATGTTCCAAAAAACGCCTAATAGCTGTGTTCAAATCCAAATCCATAGTTAATCCTAGCACAGAAAAGTCATAAACGTTCGTTTACGGGCCTCTGGTGAAGTCATATATAAATTTTACCTATAAATAGGCAAAATTTATCACGTATTAAAATAAATCCAAAAAAAAAGAGGCTGGGGGAGTCAAGAGGAGCTTTTAAGCCTAAACTTTTCTCAGGCAACAGACAGCTAATAGGAGAGTAAAAGTGCCTTTATTTAATAAGCTCTCAATAAAATCACCAATAATAAAGATAAAAAATAAAAAATCCAAAACACAGGATCCCAGCCACTCCCCTCCACTTCTCTTTTACATAACGTCGTAAAAGATACATTGTGCGACATAGTATTTTTCACTTCCCCTCCACAGGGGGATAACCGTCTTTTATCTTCTCTCTTGTCTTACACCAATGTCTTTTTATTTCATTTAATATAATCTTGACTCATAGCCCTCTCCCCGGACCACTCTCATCGGCAAAAATGATCTATTGCTGCCAATTTGAGTTTTCCACACAAACTATATCATACTATATCACTACCCTGTCCTATAATATTCATGAAAATTATAGGATATATCGTGAAAATCCTCCCCCACTTCCCTACTTCGCCATGCCATAGCTTTTTTTTTGCGAAGACAGGTATGTTTTTTATTTATTTATCTTATTTTATCCACCCCACCTGGTAGTTAAAATCATCGCCAGTAGCGCTCCTATGGTCATATAAACAAAAGTTCGTACTACTCCCTTAAACAGTCGATCTCTAATTTCTGCCTGTATTAAGGCAGAAATTATGTATATAACCACTACCAGATAGACAGAACCTCTAAAAATTCCTACAGGCCAAAAAGACAGTATTCCTATAAGTTCAGACAGTACTACACTGGGCACTATAATATAAGGCCATCTCCCCTTCTCTTTACCATCATCAGGTAATTCTATCGCTATATTCCAGTAATTATTGGTAAACAACATTAAAGCTATCACCAAAGTCACCAACATGTTTCCCCAAAAAGGCAACTTAAAAGAAAAAAGAGAATCAAAAAGGAAAAAAGCCGCCAACAATAAAATAATCAGACTCACTGTATAAGCTGCCCGATACAAAGGTACTGTTTTATAACCAATCGCCACTAAAAACACGTTATTTACTAAAAACAGCGTATATAAAATTAAACCGAAAAACAGGCTAGAACCAGTAATATATACTGGCGTATTTGGTAATAGAGAAGCGAATAAACCAAAACCTATGGTCCACAGCCCTGGCAACAGAATCACCATAATCTTAGTATCTACACTACCTTCAAAAATTATCCCCAAACCAAACCAAAACAAAAAAGCTACCATCGCCAACAATACCAACAAACCATAATAACTTGATTCTATTGGTAATGATAAATACATCGCAAAAGCCCCAGCACCGATTAATGAAGCGATAAAATGTTTAAGTCTTTTGTTCATAATCAAAACCGGCAAAGACATTAACTATGTCTTCATTTCCTTCCAGTTCTTCAATTAAATCTAAAATTTTATCCAATTCTTCCTCAGAATTTAATTTAATCGGGTTTAATACTCGGTAAATTAGACCTGCACTTTCTATAGCTATCCCCTTTTCCATCATCACTGATTTAATTCGACTTAAATCCTCACTTTTAGTCAATATTTTTCGATTATCTATATCAATCACTCCAGTATCAATTAAAAATAACTCTGTCTCCTCATCCAAATCTTTTTCCGTCTCTATCTCCCCTACCCTCTCAAACATAAAAGCTACACTACCACTTTCCCCTAAGTTTCCGTCAAAATTTCGCAAAATTAACTTCACTTCCCCTAAAATCCGATTTTTATTATCTGTCTCAAACTCAATCATCATTGGTACTCCAAAGGGACCAAAGGCCTCCAATAAACCACTGCTCAAATTATTTTTTCTCTCTTCAAATCTTTTCAATAATCTGTCAATATTTTCCTTGGGCATATTTACTGCCCTGGATTTTTCAATCGCTACCCGTAAAGCTGAATTTGAGTCTGGATTACTATTACCCCCTCCTTCTCGAATCGCCGTTAAAATATCCTTGGAAACTTTGGTAAAAGCTTCACTTCTCTTTTTATCCTGAGCCCCTTTTCGGTTTTTAATATTAGCCCATTTAGAATGCCCTGACATAACTATTATATTTTATCATTGAGGCATAATTTTTACCCGGATTAAGCATTAATTCCTCAGGCAATAAAGTCTGATTACTCACCTGAGAACAACCAAACATTTTTGCCAAAAAATCCGCATGATCTTTGGTCAAATCACCCCCTTGACTGACCACTTCACAACCATCTTTAACTATGTCATTTTCCACTGCCACCACGTTATATCCCAACCAATTCAAGCGATCCGCCACAAAAGCCCCCAAGGCATTTTCACCGCTACTGTTTTTAACTGTCACTCTTAAATTCTTTTCCAAGAGATCAGCTCTAGCAAAATCACGAGCCAAAATATCATCAAGTTCTTCCTTTTTTACCAATAAATTAGTGTTTATCAACTCCGTTTTCAACAGCCAATTACTCTGTTCTAACCAAAAACGACCACTTTCTATCAAACCCAAATGTTTCCAAAATCTTGTTGTATTTCTCCACTCATCAATTTTAACTACCGGCATAATCACTTCTGGATAAATTCCAAAATTATAAAAAAACATCTCTTTAACCAACTTTTCTTGTTTACCTTGATCATAAATCTTTTCCACCCTATCAGCCGCATACCAACCCATCCCTCCTGGAAACCACAATTCCACTTCTGGAGCCACTTTTAATACATTCACCATCCCTCTCAAAGGTGATATCGACACCACTCCCACCCCCTCTGGTGCTACTAGTCCCACTACTCTATCCCCCTCTCGCCAAGCTCTTTTAATCAGTAAAAATAGAGATATAAAAATAACCAATGCTACTAATATTTTTTTCATAATTGAGCAATAATTTTTTTCAAATCTGGTGCTAACTCTGACTCATAATTTTTATCCAAAAATGCCAATTTTTTAGCATGTAAAAATGGCCTTTGTAGACCTAAAAGTGAATGTCCTCCATAGATTGTATCCCCCACCAAAGGCCACCCCAAATAACTAAAATGTACCCTAATCTGATGAGTCCGGCCTGTTTTCAAATCCACCTCCACTAAACTATAAATTCTATTTTCAAACTTATATTTTTCCAATAACTTAAAGTGAGTTTCTGCTTCCTTACCATCCTCTCCTACCGCAAAGCGACCAAACTGATACTTCGATCTATTGATTGGCACCTTTATCACTCCATTTTGAGGTAAATCCCCTTCCACCAAAGCCCAATATTCTTTTTTAACCTTCCTATCCTTAAATAACTTCATTATTTTTGTCCTAAATTCGGCTGTTCTTGCCACTACCATCAATCCCGAAGTACCTTTGTCTAACCTATGTACAATCCCCTGCCGTGGTAATTTATTATCACCCAATTTATTTTTCAACCACTCTTCTAGAGTACCTTTAACCTCTCGACCTTCACCAGTACATACCACCCCCGCTGCCTTATTCAAAATCAACATTTCCTTGTTTTTATAAATTATTTTCGCCTTACTTTCCATAATAAATACCATATTACCTGCCCCGCTCCAACAACTATCAGGTAATCATTTACATTATTATAAAGCCTAGTTCCTGGTATCTGCCAATAATCTCTGACCCCTCCCAAAAACATTCTTTCGTAATAATTTAACATCCCACCGATACATATTAACAACCACCCCCAAGCGGATTTTTCTTTCCACCAAGCCCAAGCACAAATTATTAATAAAATCATCTGCAGCCATTCTACTCCCTTAAAAGTCAACCCAAAACTAACCCCTTGATTAACAATTTTCATTTCTCATCTTCCTGAGCACATTTCATACAAATCGTCGCTTCCGGATTTATCGCCAAACGATCCGTATCAATCATTTGCCCGCATTTTTCACAAATCCCATACTTCCCCAATTTCAGTCTAGTTAAAGCTTTGCGAATCTGCACCACCTGTTTCTGGATAAAATTAGCCTTAACTTGATTTTCAAAATGTTCCACCTGATCATCCACATCACCTTCTCTTTCCTTAGTTTCCTTTAATTCTTTCTCATTTCGTTTCAACTCCATCAATCTCTTTTCCAAAAATTTTTGAATACCGACTGTCAGGTTTTTAGGAAAATTTATCATATCCCAGCATAAACAATCCGCCCACAAAAAGCAAACTCACTGCTCCCCACCAACTCCGATAAAATATCCCTAAAAATAGGCACAAACAAATCATAAACCAAAAAAATAAAAATCCTTTTCGACCACTTTTGAACCATAAAAAAGACCGATATTTCTGCCTAACTGGTAAGGTTAATAACGCCGCTATCACTATCGTCACCGGCACCCGCCAATTCTGTTGCGACCAAGCCATCACTGTCACTAAAAAAGCCAATCCTGGTAGAGCATCTTCTAAAAAAGACCATAATTTCCATTCCTTGTCCTTAGCAATCAAAAACGCAAACAGAATCCACAAAATTAATCCTCCCCAAATCAAGGCTTCATTTATCTTCCAAAATTCAAGCCAAGCCCCTGCATTCCCCTGCCACTTACCCCAATTTACCAAACCAAAACTCAACCTGGCTCCGATTAAAAACAAACATAAACCCACCCAGTTAAAGGCCACTACGTCTTCATTGGGATAATTTTCCTTTAACCTCCGCCAACTTATGTACAAATACCCAAAAGTTGCCAACAGCAAATAAAACCAATTCATAACCTATTTTATCCTAGTTTCTCCATAATTACTCTCTTTCGTGAGATAATACAAAAGAGTTTATTGCCGATGTGGCGGAATTGGTAGACGCGCACGACTCAAAATCGTGTGGTGGCAACATCATGTGGGTTCGATTCCCACCCTCGGCACCATTTTTATCTTTTTTTACTATAATACATTTATAAGATGAGTACAGAACAATTGGCTTCGACTACCTCCTCTCACACACTAGACACTAAGTCCTATGATGTAAACCATCAACAAGAAATACCTGCTTTAGATATTGTTCAAATCGCTAAAAAAACCAAAGAAATCACCAAAATTTTACGCGTAAATTCTTTGACTGAAAATTTACCCAACAAAAATGAACCTATAGAGCCCTTAAGTGAAGCAGAATCTCCTGGACCATGGGCGCCTTCACGTTGCATCAATAGCAAGTGTGGTCAATGTTCAGTATGTGGCTATACCGTTTTGCGTCCGGACATTTCTAAAAAAGAAATTGTTGATTCCATTATGAATCAAACCGATAAATTTCTAAACAATTTTCAAAAAAATGTAATTGATAAACAATATGGAAAAATACTGCGACCAGATGTAGATAATCCCCTTGGTTTAACTTTAAGTCCCACCGGTTCTTTTTTTGCTGAAAATGAATTACCTGCTGAAAATCGTGTGCAAATTTTACAAAAAGTTTTAGAAACAGCCCAAGCTTATCAAGTCAATTTAGTTTTGACAGTCGAGGCCCATGCTCGTGATATTGTTAAAAAAACACAATCAGGTTATTTTTCCTCCCCGCTAGGCAAAGAAGAAATAAATTTACTTCGAGCACTACATGCACAAGTTCTTTTAGGTTTTGAATCTCAAAACGATTTTGTACGTAATGGTCTTTATAACAAAAATTTATCACTTAAAGATTTTGAAACAGCCAGTCAAGAATTACAGAAACAAAAATTGTCAGTTGGAGCTTTTGTCTTCAGTGGTTTAGCCCTAATGACAGATCTAGAAGCTAAAAATGATGCTCTTAAAACCATTCAATATTTATTACAAAAAAATATTTTTCCTGTCTTAATGTTTGCTAATATTCAACCAAATACTATCACTGATGTTTTACGAAAAAATGGTCGTTATAAAATGCTTGAACCCTTTACTGTCATTGACACTATTGGAGACATGCTAAATCTAATTACTACTCATAATCCAGACAGTAATTGGCTGATTCCTGATCCTGTTGGTGGTCCACCAGATCCAGTTTTTAATATTTTTCTTAATCGTCATGATGTCGCTAGCAGTCAAGAAACCAATAATTATCTACGATCATTAATCTATCGCCTACGTCATGATCGTGATATTACTAGTTTTCAAGATGAATTAGTTAAAATTCATCAAACATCAGAATATCAAAATTATTTACACACCTTACAACAACAAGAAAAAATCAGTCGCCATCAAAGTTTACTTGATAGAACTAAAGAAATGTTAAAATTTGTTAATCAACCAAAAGTTATTCAAGCTTATTTAGACAGCGAACAGAAATCTTAATGTTAAATCTTTATCAATTTACAGATCTTTTAGAAAAAAATCCTTTAACTATCGCCACAGTTAATGATAATGGTCAACCAAATTTAGCGGTTGCTGCTGATGTCAAAGTTATTAGTGAAAACCAACTTTTGATTGCTCATAATGAAATGATTAAAACCATTACCAATATTAAAAATCAGGAAAAAATTTGCATTACTTCTTTTAATCAGGACTGGCAAGGCATCAGAATTTATGGTAAAGCTGAATATTTTAATAACGGCCCATACTTTGAACAGATAGTCAAACTTTTTACCACTCCTGACAATAATCCCAAGGGAGCAATCCTTATTACTGTCAATAAACTCAATCAAATGAGTTAATATCTCTTCAATACCAACTTATCCCTTAACTTCTTTATTTCCTCTTTTTGTTCCAAACTAAGCTGACGCGATTCCAGCATCTTTTGCAATGCCTTCTTTTTAACCCACAAATCTATATTCGAGTTTTTAATTTCCTCTAATGTCTGCTGATAAAAATTAACAGCAGCTGTCGCATAAAGCCATGCCATCGCCATTTTGACATAATAACCCTTATGTTTTATGAGACGAAGTTTAGTAAAAATATCTTCAATATACTCCTCCGTTAAATAATTTCCCATAATATCTACTAGTCCATAGCGAACCACAAATTCATCTTCTGAATCTAAACAATCTAAAGCAAAATTCCACCATGAATTTTTATTTTTTCTTTTTCTTTTTGAGGCAAAAATATCTACTTCTGCCCAACTATCAGCTAAATCTAAATATTTTGAAACCAAGTCAATCAAATCTTCATCCTCTATCACACCCGTACTATTTACTATCATTAGTCCAAATAACAATACCTGTTCAAAAGCATGACTGTCTAGCTTAGACAGGTAATTCATCATATCCTTAACACTACTATTCTTTACTATCTTTTTCGCCAATTTTCTTAAATCCGGCACCCGCACCCCCAAAACACTTTTTTGGGTGTTAACAATTCTCTTGTTAAATTTGGCATATTCCTCATTACCTTTAGACAAAGTTCTTAGTTCTGATCTGATTTTACTTATACTAAAAGACATTTAGTTCTTTTTCTCTACATCAAAAAAACTGACCTGCGTTAA
The DNA here is from genome assembly GCA_022837635.1 of Candidatus Shapirobacteria bacterium. Lineage (GTDB taxonomy): Bacteria > Patescibacteriota > Microgenomatia > UBA12405 > UBA12405 > UBA12158. Next base: position 120,833 of record JALHFY010000001.1, on the reverse strand, counting down.
AGTAGAGATTAAATTGTCCTGTCGGACCATTACGATGTTTTTCAATAGCGCAAGTCACAATCTCTTTTACCTCCTCATCCTCCCGATGCAAAAACATAACCACATCCGCATCTTGTTCAATACTACCCGATTCCCGTAAATCCGACAATCTCGGCTTCCCTCCCCGACTCTCCATTTGCCTGTTCAACTGAGCTGCCGCAATCACCGGCACCTTCAATTCTCTGGCTAAATTTTTCAAACCCTGAGAAATTTCCGAAACTTCTTGGACTCGATTATCCCGAGTATAACCATGCATCAGTTGCAAATAATCCACCACTACAAATTTAATGCCTTTATCCGACTGCAGTCGGCGCGCCTTGGTCCGTAACTCCGTCACCGTTAAACCGGGGGTATCATCAATATAAAGTGGTGCCTCTGCCAAAATTCCCATCGCTTCCGATAAAGAGGTAAAATCATCATCTGATAATTGCCCTGTTTTCAATTTCCAAGCATCAATTAAACCTTGTCTAACCAACAACCTGTCTACCAACTCTTCCTTGCTCATTTCCAGGGAAAATATCACTGTTGGTAACTTTTCTTCCACCGCTACATGCCGGGCAATATTAAGCAAAAATGCCGTTTTTCCCACCCCTGGCCGCGCCGCCAAAATCAATAAATTACTATCCTGCATCCCTGCCAACATTGAGTCCATTTGCTTAAATCCGGTCGGTAAACCTCGTAAACCACTCCCCCTCTTTTGTAATTCATCTAAGCGGTCAAAAGACGCTGTCAATACTTCTCTAATCGACGAGGGTACTGATTTCATGTGCCGTTGTGATAGGGCGTAAACCTCCTGTTCTGCCATATCCAACAACTCATCTGCCGGTATCGCCTCATCAAAAGCCTTTTCGGCAATCCGTCCCGCCGCCGTAATTAATTCTCTTTTAGCCGATAGCGCCTTGATAATTCTGCCATAACTTTCCACATTGGCCGAGGTCGGTACCTCCGCCGCCAATTTTGACAAAAAAGCCTTACCTCCAATTGTTTTTAATAGTTTTTTTTCCTTCAGCTTCCCTGCCACCGTCACCATATCAATCGGACTTCTGCTCTCATAAAGTTCCATCATCGATTCGTAAATCAGGCCATAGTTTCGGTTATAAAAATGCTCCGGCCTTAAAAACTCCGACACTCCCAATATGGCATCATTGTCAATTAGAATTGATCCTAAAACCGAGATTTCTGCCTCTTCAAAGGCAGGTGGTAATTTTATGCTTGACTCTTTAATAGGATTACCTCCTTCCCTTCGGGTAAATTATCTGAATCTACTTTTAGAGAATCTATCGCCGCCAAATCTTCCTTATCAAATTCATCCATAAACTTATGAAATTCTGTCTCATTTTCCTCAAAATCAACCGGAATGATATAGTTAGCTGCCGTACCTTTAGCCAATTCTATGGCTTTTTCATTCATAAACACCAACAGAACATCCGCCTCCTCCAGTTTCTCTTTTTTCTTTTCACTCAACTCCCCTTCCTGTCGACCAGTTAACAATACTTTAACCTTATCTATCATTAAAGAATACATCCCATTAATACCATTTATTTCCACTCCACCGATTTCATACTCCCCTGCCCCGGTGATTATCACCTTCTCTCCTTCTTCTCCTAAAGTAATAAAATTAGCCTCTTTTCTGGTAAAAATTACAATTCTAGCTGGCCTCTGTTTTTGTTCTAAATCACTTTTTTCAGGGTTAATCCACACCCCTTCTTTCTTACCTTGTAGGTATATTTTGTTACGTCCAAAGTATCTAATTTCCATAACCCTATGATAACATTAAAGCAATCTATGATTAAGACCTTGCTTGTGACCGCCTTTTTTGCGCTCATTTTGGGTCTAGGCCTCAGCGGTACTGTCTACTATATCAAACAGAATCAAAAAAGCCGTCAAAGTCTATCAACAGTTGTTCCCACTCTTAATCCTCAAACTGACAATCTCTCTCCCACCAACACTCCTGACCAACCCAACTCGACTCTACCTCTATCTCTCACCATCACCTCCCACCAAAATTATGACCTGGTCTCTACTGCTAAAATCACCCTTACTGGCACTACCACCCCCAATAGTATTCTAGTTTTGACTACCCCCAGTCAAAATTATAATTTTTCTGCCGATGATACCGGTAAATTTTCTCAAGCTATCACCTTGGACTCCGGTTTTAACACCTTACACCTCAAAGCTATCAGTCCTGATAATCAGGAAACCGAGCTCACTTATTATTTAACTTTTTCTACCGCTAAAATCTAATGAAAAAATTTCTCTTGATTTTTTTAACCACTGTTTATTTCTTTCTAACTACTCCCCTTCAAGCTCAAAGCCCCACCCAAACTTTAGGTGAAAATATCGGCGATCTGCGTGAAAATCTCCAACAAAAAGTTCGCGAAAAATTGGCTGAAATCACCGATACTACCCCCCTCAATCCTAGAAAAGCCTATCCTGGTACTATTGTGGAATTGAGTGAAGATAAAATTAAAATTAAAACTCAAACTCAGGAAATGGAATTTACTCTCGCCTCCGACACTGCCTATCTCAATCAAAAACAACGCACAATTAAACGAGAGGACTTAAAAAAAGACCAAAATGTTCTTCTTCTCAGTCTCAACCAAGACACTATTAATTATGCCAAAAGAATTTTATTGGTTGAACCCAAAGATCTCGAAAACAACAAAAAAACTACCTTTGGCAGCATTGCTGACATCTCCACTGCCGGTTCTGTCCTCACTCTGGTCAGTGTCAATAATCAAAACGAAAAGCTGCAAATCAAATTAGATTCCAAGACTGAAATCAGAAGCAAAGACAATAAAGTCCTTAAAGTTTCCGATTTGAAAAAAGATCAAAAAATTATTTGTATTTCTGGACCCTTAGATAAACAATCCTATCCCGCTCTCCGCCTCATCACCCTATAATCAGCAAAAATTGTTATAATTCCTATGCCTATATTATGGTGGGATTAGCTCAATTGGTTAGAGCGTCTGCCTGTGGAGCAGAAGGTTGCCGGTTCAAGTCCGGTATCTCACCCAACTTATTATCAATCACTTTCTGTTAATGTAATCTGGATATCTTTCTTTTTGTGTAACAAATACACCGATACCGCCACTACTATCATAATCGCCCAACCTACTAAAAAATACTCCAATTTACCCATCGCATTAAGTGAACCTATTATTGGTGCCAACAACACATATGGCAATGTTCTTAAAAAAGAAGATACAGATAACACTGTCGCTCGATTATTTTCTGATGTTCTGTAATTTAACACCTCACTCATAAAAGGATACAAGATATTCTCCCCTAGACAAAAAATCAAAATTACAAAATAACCCCATACACCTATATCAAATATTGAAACCAATAAACTCATTCCAGATAATACCGATATTGTCGTTATTATCCTCTTTTCACTTACTTTACCCGCATACCTATGCAACACAAATAATATTCCTACTGTTAATAAACTACATGATGATACTACTATCGAACCCATAAGTGGACTAAAATGGAATCTATCCAACAAAACCACTCTTAATAAACCCCATTCAACCGCATAAAATAAACCTTGAATAATCATTATAATTGGCACATAAAAAAATAATTTTGGTGTTAAAAATTCCTTAAATCCCAGTTTAATTTCCTTCCATTGTTTTTTGACTTCAAATAGCAATGATTGTCCACTTTTTAATAACCTTGTGTCTTTGATATTCCATAAAAGAATAACAGAAGCAAAAAATGGTAAACTCGTTAAAATCCAAGGCAGTCTTTCATTTATACCATACAACCACCCCCCTAAAATTACAGCTGAGGTTACACCTACTAAAGCAACTTGGGTTCCTCTTATCACCAATCTTTTCCACTCCGCCGATTCTTTTTTAAATTTTAATTGCTGAAAAAATAAGGCTTCATCAGCTCCAGAGACAAACGCTGTTCCTATCACCATAATTGTTTGACCTAACAAAAAATGAAAAAATCGAGAACCAAAAGCTTGAATCATAAATCCACTACCTGCTAAAAATTGTCCCAATTTAACTATCTTGTCTCTACCAAACTTATCTGCCAATGCACCTGATGGTACCTCTGCTAATAAACCAATAGCAAAAGCTATTCCGTCTAAAATCCCTATTTCCTTATCTGTAATATATATCCGATAAAAATACAACCAAATTGCCGTCAGAAACCAAAGGTTTGTGAGTAATTTATAAATTAAATATTTTTTTGATAACCGTACTTGTTTCTTAGTCATTTTTCGTCACCTTTACGATATCATAAAATATTTTCTATCCTCTGTTCCACCACAATTTCTCCTTCTGGTGATAATAAACTGGCTTTAGATTCTACAAAACCCTCTTTTTGCCTCAACGGTTCCAAACATACATAACCGGGATCATATATTTTAATCTTCCCTTCTTCCTTAAAAGCTGTCCACACTTTAACAAAATTAAAACCCAAAAGTTGCCATTTAATAGTCTTTTTACCCGGTATTTCCAAAATATTTTCTTTCTTTATTTTTATTTCTGGATTCTCTTTAACTGCCTCGGTAATACCCTTTCCGTTTAATTTTAATCCATGCCAACTCAAAGGCGTATCCCAATAATTATGTACCGCCACATTAACTCTTTTAGCTGCCGAAAAATTATTTTTAATAATTATCTTTTGACTGAAACCCTCTTCTAAACTAAACACCTGCTCCACCTCCAAGCCCTCCACTTCCGCTTTTATTCTCCTTTCTAGTTTCTTGTTTCTAGTTTCTAATTTCCATCTCTGATTTCTAAAGGGTCCATGAGCCACCATCCCCAAACTATCCACTCCCTCCCTCGCAAAATTCGGTGTACAAACATGAGTATTACCTATTTTTCCATCAATTCTTTCATAAGTCCCTAAAATCTTTTCTCCATCTTTAGACAACTCATAAATCCGACCTCCTTCCAAATCTATTTTTAGTATCCAATTTTTGTTTTTGAATTCTATTAATTTCATAATGTATTTTATCCCAAAGCAAATGGTAAAATCACTTATGGCTAAAAATACCTATAAAACTGTCAAAGGCATGCGGGATTTTTATCCTGAGATTTGGACAACTCAACTTTGGCTTTCCAATATTTTTCTAAACACCGGTCGTCTTTTTGGTTACAGCGAATATGAGGCCCCCGTTTTAGAAAATATCAATCTTTATCTCGATAAAAGCAGTCAAGAATTATTGGAAAAACAGACCTTTATTGTCAATGATCGCGGTGGTGATCGCCTAGTCCTCCGCCCCGAACTGACTCCTTCTTTGGCTCGACTCATCGTCGCCCAAGAGAATGAACTCTCTTTTCCTCTTCGCTGGCAATCTTGGGGCCGTTTTTGGCGTTATGAACAACCTCAGCGTGGTCGTGGTCGAGAATTTTTCCAATGGAATATTGATCTGATTGGTATCGATTCTCCTGAAGCTGACGCTGAAATTCTTACCATTGCCGCGACTGTTTTTCAAACTCTGGGTATATCTCCCTCTGACGTTCAAATCCGACTCAGTGATCGCCAAGCTCTTCAAAAATACCTCTCTGAAAAATTATCTCTTGACCAAAATCAATACAAAACATTACTCCAAGCTATCGATAAAATCGATAAAATGGACACAAAAGTCTTTGCAGAATGGCTCCAAGATCTAGGTTTTTCTCAAAAACAAATTTCTCAACTCCCCTCTCTTCTCGCCAAGCCTCCCGCCAACTTTTCTCCTCGCCTCAACACCACCCTCTCTCTTATTCCCAACGACCTTAAAGACTTTTTTACTATTGATCTTAAAATTGTCCGTGGCCTTGATTACTATACCGGCTTGGTTTTTGAAGCCTGGGCCACCACTTCCACTCTCAAACGAGCTCTTTTTGGCGGCGGTCGTTACAATAACCTCACCCAACAGATTGGTGGTCAAAAAAATCTTCCCGGAGTTGGTTTCGCTATCGGTGACATGGCTATCTTTGAATTCTTCAAAGAATTAAACAAACTCCCCTCTATTAACTCCAATCCCAGCTCAATTTTTGTCACCACCTTTTCCCCAGATACCTATCAAAATTCTCTAGATTTAGTCAACTTTTTACGGAAAAATCAAGTTAATGCTACCCTCAATCTTGATCCCAATCTAAAATTAGGTCAACAATTTAAGTACGCCTCCAAAAACAATTTTCAATATGTCATCGTCTTGGGACCAGAAGAAATTGATAACAACCAAGTCAGTCTCAAAAACCTCGATACCGGCGAACAAAAATTAATTAGTCCTGATCAGCTCTTATCTCTCGTCTCTTAACCCCCAATTTCTCAAAATCCAAGTCATCACTATAGATCACATCCTCCGCTTTCATGTAACTAGCAATTAAGCAGTCTGTAAATTTAATTCCACTCTTTTTATATAATTCCAAGGCTTTTTTAATATCATGCTTACTTCTCAACTGCAGACAACGAGTTGCCACAATACTGTCCATAAACTGATTTATTTCTTCCCTATTTTTCTTATAAAAACTCTTTAGTACCCAAATTACCTCCGCCATTACTATCGAAGCCACCATCATTTTTTCATCTTTTTCTTCCTTAGCCTGTAACCACTTTATATATTCTTCCTTCCCTTCCCCAACCCTAATCAAAACATTAGTATCTATATACTTATAACCTGGCATATTCTTTTTCTTGTTCTTGTCTCCACTTACTTAAATCAAATTCTTCGTTTTTAGGCGATTTTAGACTACCTGCCATTGAAAAAATATCTTGTAAAGGACTCACCTGTAATTTACCTTTACCTACCACTTTTAACCTAACCTTAGACTCTTTTTCAATATTAAGTTCCTTTTGTAAAGCCAAAGGTAGATACATTAAACCTCGACTGGAAATGGATACTGTATACATAATTTAATTCTAATACATAATTTAGTTATTGTCAATAATATATCTGACTATTCAATTTTCACCACTTCTGTTATAATAACTGGCTATGAAATCAGCGATTCATCCTACATATTACTCTAACTGTCAGGTCACCTGTGCCTGTGGTAATAAATTTACCACCGGTTCCACTTTGGAAAAAATTGAAGTTGAAGTCTGCAGTCAATGTCATCCCTTCTTTACTGGGCAACAAAAATTTGTCGATACCAAGGGTAGAATTGAAAAATTCAAAGAAAAAGAAGCTAAAGGTACTGCTTACAAAGAAGCCAAAAAGGCTAAAAAAAGCAAAAAATAGCTTCTTTCTATGCCTGCTATTAATCCTAACATTGCTATTTTAGAATTCCGTGTCGGCCCTGGTGGTCAAGAAGCTGAACTTTGGCTTGAAGACCTCATGCGTATGTACATTCGCTATGCCGAAAAAGTCGGCTGGAAAGTTAAGTATCTTGACAGTAATATCTTGCAAGTCTCAGGTATCGATGCCTTTCCTCAACTTAAATGGGAAACCGGCACTCATCGAGTCCAAAGAATCCCTGCTACTGAAAAACGTGGTCGTCTCCAAACCTCTACCGCTGCTATTGCTGTTTATCCCCAAGTTACCGCTCAAGACGTTGTTATTAATCCCGACGATATCGAAATGACCGCCTCTCGTGCTGGTGGTCATGGTGGCCAAAACGTTAATAAAGTGTCAACCGCCGTTCGTATTCTTCACAAACCCACCGGTCTCACCTTTTCCGTTCGTCAGGAACGCTCTCAAGAGCAAAATCGGGCTATTGCCATGGACCTGTTACGGGGTAAATTATGGCAATTGGAAGAAGATAAACGCATTCAGAAACTAGGTACCACTCGCGAAAAAGTCGGTTTGGCTATGCGTGCTGATAAAATTCGCTCCTATAATTATCCCCGCAATCAAGTCAAGGACCATCGCATTGATAAAGACTTTCCTCTGCAAAAGATTCTAGACGGTGATATGAGTGATCTTCTCTTGGAACTAAGTGTTTTAGACTCCGAGTAACACCTCTAAGGCCTTTTTCAACTGATTATCAATCTTTACTTCTTCTTTTTCAGCTTCATATTTAATCTCTACATCAGGTTTCACCCCATCATGATGAATATTTTTCCCCGAAGGCAACAACCATTTGGCCACAGTTACATGCAAACCTGAACCATCAACAAAATCTATTGGCTCCTGAACCGTTCCCTTGCCAAAACTTTTATCCCCTACCAATTTCGCCCGACTATGATCCCGCAAAGATCCTGCCAAAATTTCTGCCGCCGAAGCCGAACCAGCATTAATCAATACCACCAATTTATCCTTTAACAAGTTTCTTCTCTTTATATCTACTTCGTAATTCTCCTTTCTACCATTACTGCTCTCTTGAGTCACCACCACTCCTTTTTCCAAAAAATCAGAGGCCACCAATACACTGGCATCTAAATAACCGCCCGGATTATTCCTCAAATCCAACACAATTCCTCCATATTTCGCCCCAAATTTAACTTTTTCTTCATTTATTTTATTCACTACCTCAGGCCAATCTTTGAACGTTTGTTCACTAAATTTATACAATCTGACCCAAGCCACTTGCTTACCCTCAAATTCTACCCATTCCCACTCAGTACTGGCCACCACAATTGTGTCTCTAGTTAAAGTTACATCAAATGTTTCTGCTTTTCCTTCTCTATAAAGAGTCAAAATCACCTCGCTACCAACCTTACCTCGAATCAATGTCATCGCTTCATTTAGGCTGATACCAACTGTATCCTTGTTGACATTATTCTCTTTATCTACAATCTTCAAAATCAAATCCCCTGCTTCTATTCCCGCCTTTTCTGCCGGAGTCTTAGCTAATGGTGCCACCACTGCCAAAGTCTCTTCTTTATAACCCAACTGAATCCCCACCCCTCCAAATTCCCCTGCTAAATCATCATTACTGCTTTTATTTTCTTTCGGTGGTAAAAAAACAGTATAAGGATCATCTAAAGCTGCTACCATGCCTTCAATAGCTCCATAGCTCATTTCCTTATCATTAATTTTTGTCTTTTCCAAAAAACTCTCTTCCAATTTTGCCCGTACCTTAGACATTAAACTTAAATCCAATTTTTCCTCAATTCCTGTTCCTAATACTTTTTGTTGACTAATTCTACCTGCTCTAAAAGCAATCAAAGCGCTTAGCGCCATTAGAGCCAAGACTACACTGGTATTTCTTAAAGCTTTACCCATGTTTCTATTCTACCTTAATTTTTTCCATTCACTTTCACTTATTTTCTTAACTTCCACCTCCCCATCTCGACCACTTAAATCTTCTACACAAATAATCTTCTTAACTCCAATCACCTCCGCCTTGGTCAACAATACTTCATCCAAAGTCCAAGTCTTAATTACTCCTCCTTTTGAGTCCATATTAAGCTCTCGCAAAGCTACTACTAGCTTGATTTTCTGCTTCATCTATACCATTTTACTCTGTTGAAGCGGTATAAGGCAACAAAGCTAATTCTCTAGCCTCTTTGATGACTCTAGCCATTTCCCGTTGATGCTTCATACACACCCCCGTGTTTTGCGCCGATAAAATTCTCTTTCTGGTTGATAAAAATTCACTCAGTTTTTCATAATCACGCCAATTAGGCGACTTCTTGGCCTTACAAAAGGCACAATCAGTCCCTCGACCTTTGAGTCTAACTAGTCTATTTCTATCTTTACGTCCTTTTTTCATATTTTTTATTGATTTTCTTCCTGAGTTGGAGTTTCCTCAACTACCGGTGCTTCTTCAACAGCCGGACTTTCTTCCTGAGTCACCGGAGTTTCTTCTGCCACAGGAGTCTCGGTTGCAGATGTCTCCGCAATATCTGTCTCAGTGGTCTCTGTCTCCAAACCAATATCATCAGGAATAACAATATCCTCAATTGCCCCGTTATTTAACTCTAAATTAGCTTCCTCTTCCTCTTTGGGAGCATAATTTCCTGAACCTTTATTATCCAAAACAATCATATCCTCAATTACAATCTCCGATATTTGTTTTTGCACTCCGGCTGAATCGGTAATATCTCTATATTGAATTCGACCCTCTACATAAACCCGGCGACCTTTAGATAATAATTGAGAACAAAGTTCAGCCAATTTATTCCACGCTACAATCCGATGAAATTGAGCATCTTCTTTCTTTTCACCTTGTTTCGTCACCCAAACTCTGTTGGTGGCTACTCCAAAAGAAACTACAGCCATTCCTCCTGGGGTGTACCTTAACTCCGGATCACGGGTTAGGTTACCAATTAATATAACTTTATTAAGACAGCGACTAGGCATTTTTCTCCTTTCTTACTTTAAATTTTTAAAATTAAATAACGGATAATATTTTTTTCTCGATTTAAGAACAAAGTGAAATCTTTAGACTTGATAGCTTCCCGACCACCAATCGTAAATACCCAAAAATCCCCTTTCTGGCTACCGGCTATCTCATAAGCCAAAGTTTTGGTCCCCAAGTCTTCTCTTTTCTCCAATTCATAACCCAACTTGCCAATCTCTTCTTCAATTAGCTTAAGGCTTTTTTCTTTTTCCTTTAACTCGGCTTTGGGGTTAAGCACCACCACCACCTCGTAACGGTAATTTAGACTGTCTTTCATCGAAGTTTAGCTTAACATGATTTTTTTAATTTTACAATCATCTTTCGTATCTTCCACTAAATATCCCTTTTTCTTAATCTCCTCTCTTAGTCTATCCGCCTCTACCCAATTTTTCTCTTTCTTGGCCTTATTTCTCTCTTCAACCAGTTTTATCACTGTTTCCGGTACCCTGACTTCTTCTTTTTCTGCCAATTTCAACCCTAAGATCTTATCTAGTTCTAACAGAGTTGCCTTGATATCCTCCTTTTTATACTCTCCTTTGATCATTTTCCAAATCACTGCTATCGCCTCAGGTGTGGACAAATCATCTTCCATTTTTTCTAAAAACTCCTTTTTTACCGATTCAATCACCTTACCTTCTCCAGGCACCCCAGCCGCTGCCTTTAATTTAGCTAAAGCCTCCGCTGCCACCGACAAATTTCTAAAGTTAAAATCCAAACCCTGTTTATAATTAGAACTTAAAATTAAATATCTCAAAGCTAATGGATCAAAACCTTTTTCTTTAAGATCAGTTGCTAGTACTACATTACCCAAACTTTTTGACATTTTTGCCCCTTCAAAAGTCAGCCAACCATTATGCAACCAATAATTAGCCGTCTGATGACCAAAAGCCCCGTATCCTTGAGCTATCTCATTGGTATGATGCACTCCAATATGTTCTTTGCCACCGGTATGGATATCAAATTTATTTCCCAAATATCGCGTTGACATCGCCGTACACTCCAAATGCCAGCCGGGAAAACCTTCTCCCCAAGGACTGGGCCATTTCATCACATGATTAGGTTGATTAGTCACCCACAACAAAAAATCCCAGGGTTTTTTCTTTTCTTCATCTACTTCCACTCTGGCTCCCGCCTCCATTTCCGTTAATTTCAAGTTAGCAAAATTGGCATATTCAGGAAACTTGGAAGTATCATACACCAAACCTGTTTTAGTTTGATAAGTAAAACCTCTTGCTTCTATTTTTTTAGCTAAATTAACCTGCTCCTCAATATGTTCTGTCGCCCGACATAACACGTCAGGTGTAGAAATATTTAACAATCTTAAACTTTCCAAAAACTGCTTTTCATATTTTTTAGCTACTTCCCAAACACTCAATCCTTCTCTCTTAGCCCCTTTTTCCATCTTATCTTCACCTGCATCCTCGTCTGAAGTCATATGCCCCACATCAGTAATATTCATCACCCAAGTCACTTTATTACCCAAATAACGCAATAATCTCACCAAAGTATCCCATTGCACATAAGCATACATATGACCAATATGTTGATTCCAATATACTGTCGGTCCGCAAGAATAAATCCCCACTTCATTTTTCTTGATGGTTTTCAATTCTTCCTTTTTTCGTGTCAAGGTATTGTAAACTTTCATTTCTAGTCTATTTTACCACCTTTAAACTCACTCGTCTGTGACATTTGTGCAGCATCCGGCGCCTGTTTTTTCCTTTTTCCCGGCGCAAATTGAGTTTTTGCCGCCTCTCTTTTAGCATTACCCGGAGCTTCTAGTAATTCCTCTCTTTCTTGTGCTTCCGCCTCTCTTTGTAATCTTATTTGTTCTAAAAACTGCTTCTGTTCCTCCTCCTCTTCGGCTGTTTTTTTATCCCGAATCTCTTTAATTTCTCCCTCCACATCTCTCCCTGGATACGCCGAAGTTTCACGTAGGCGATTCATTTCCTCTTCTTTTTTTATCTTTTCTTCATCTTTCAATTGTTGTTCTTCTCTTTCATCCAATTTTTTAACCCCTTTTAATAATTCCTGCCCGGAAATAACACTCTGAGTTATATTCACTCCTTCCTTAACTCCAGTTTCTACCGTTTTTTCTCCAATTTCTCCAATCCCTTTAACTACTTGTTTTAAGATACTCTGGTCTGCCATAAATCTATCTTAATCCCACCGCTCTTTTTCAGTCTCATAATAATAATCACAAATATCTATATTTTTAAGTCTCTCCCCAGCTTTAACTTCCACTTCTATCAATTCATGGGACTCATCAGTCGCACAAGTTTCCATTTCCACCGCACAAGGACTATAAAAACCCATCATTCCCCCTGCCTCATCCGGTTTATAAGCAAAGACATATTTACCCTCAACCAACTCCATCTCAAACTCTTGGTTGTTACCTTCCATCTTAAAAACCTGGGAAAAAATTTCCTTTGTTTGCACATTTTTAGCCAAAATTTGTCCATCAGGAATAAAACTCGAAGGATAACATATCTTTCCCTCTACAGTCCCCTTCTTACTCACCTGTGTCGGACTTATCTGCTCCTTATTATTTAACCATACTTCTTCTTTTTTAATTTCTTTTTGCTTAAAAAAATAAAATCCGCCTCCCCACAAAATTACTATCAATATCAACACTACCAATTTTTTCATCATATTTTTATTATACATTCATCTCCCTTCTACCTTCAAAAGCCCGACTCAATGTCACCTGATCCGCAAAACCCAATTCAGCTCCCATTGGTAAACCACTACCTATTCGACTAATTTTTCCCTTAAAATCACCCTCTTCTAACTTTTTCTTAATATAAAGTGCCGTCCCCTCTCCTTCAATGGTCGGATTAGTCGCCAAAATCACCTCTTCCACACCACCCATCTCTATTCTCTTCATTAATTCCTTAATTTTCAAATCCTCCGGACCAATATGTTCCAAGGGATTAATCACCCCTCCTAATACATGATATACACCCTTAAAATTTCCCACCGCCTCAATCGCCATCACCTCATCAGCCCTCTCAACCACACATATTATTTTCCTGTCTCGACTGCTGTCACTACAAATCTCACACAAATCCTCCTCTCCGACTCCAAAACATTCTCGACAAATTTTTATCCTCTTTTTCAGATTTTTAATCGCCTCTCCCATATTATCAGTTACCGCCTCCGGCACTGATAATAGATAAAAAGCTAATCTTTGCGCACTTTTCGGACCAATCCCCGGCAGTCTCTCGAAATTATCGATGACCTCCTGCATAGCAACCGGAATTTTTTTCATAGTTTTTATTTCATCAATCCTTCCAAGCCACCCATTTCCTGCATTTTTTTAGCCGCCGTTTCCTGAGACTTTTTCATGGCTTTATTGATGACTTCTACCAACAATTTATTTTCTTCCCCGTTAATAGACAGATATTTAACCTTTTGATCTCCAGACACTTTAATCACAATTCCTCCATCTTCAACCTCGGTTATTTCCGATTCTAAAGCCTTTTTTAACTTAAAAGCCTGAGCCATTAATTTTGCTTTATCAAACATATTTATAAAAATTATTAACTCTTAATTCTACCATTAACCAAAGATTTCTTTAGCCACATCCTCTATCGCCTTCTCTTCTTTTTTATCTTCTATTCTAGTTTCTAATTTCTTGTCTCTTGTTTCTTGTTTTTTCTCCGCCAACACACATCTAAAACTCATCCCTTCACCAAAAACCTTATCTAAACCCTTCTCAACTATTTGTCGATGCTTGGCCTCTTCCAGTTTATCTTTATGAAATTTATAAAATACCTCAATCACCAACTCCTCCTTATTCATCTTCTGAGGCCTAGCCGCCCTCAAAAAGGCCTCCACTGAATGATTAAAGGGTTTAACCGCCGCTAATATTTCCCCCCACCTATTTTCAATTTCTTCTATTTTCACCACGTCGGAGCCCCGCAGCGGCGGGGCGGAGACGGGCTCCTCCTTTGTAATTTGTTTTTTGTGATTTGTAATTTGTTTGGAAATTGGAATTTGGTTATTGGTTATTTCAATCATCACCATTTCCAATGGTAATTGTTCAATCGGTGAAATTTTTTCCCATCCTCCCGCCATTACCAATTTTTCTACAATTTCTTTTAATCTCGCATCATCTAAATTTGCCAACATTTTTTGATGAAAAAAATTCAACCATTTCAAACGCAACTCTCCAAAATCAATTCCCTTGGCGGCCATTTCTTCCAATCGATTAATAATCTTTTGCGTTTCACCTTTAGCTATATCTTTTTCCAACTCCTCTGCTTCATATTCTCCCTTATTTTTAGCAAAATATTCCTCCACCTGAGACTTCTTAATCTTTTTTCCATATTCCAACACAATTTCATTAAAACTCTTTTGCAGATTCCGAAAACTACCATCGGAATTATCAATAATTATTTTTTTAGCCCCTGCCTCAATTTCAATTTTTTCCCCTTTAATTACTTTATCCAAAGATCTCTCCAAATCCTCCGCTCCCCCTTTTCTAAAATTAATTCTTAATAATCTGGATAAAACTGTTTCCGGTATCTTTTGTGGATCAGTGGTACACAATACAAACAAGGTCCTCTCCGGCGGCTCTTCTATCAGCTTTAAAAGCGCATTAAAAGCCTCCTTGGTCAACATATGTACTTCATCAATAATAAACACCTTTTTCTGAAGCCTTACCGGCACCAAATAAGCATTTTCTTTTAAGGCCCGAACGTCATCAATTCCTCGGTTTGAAGCCGCATCAATTTCAATAATATCCAAACTGTTACCTTTTTCTATTTCCCGACAATTAACACACTTTCCACAAGCCTCTCCCTTGACCAAATCCAAACAATTCACCGCCTTGGCTAAAATTCGCGCCGCCGAAGTCTTGCCGGAACCCTTGGGTCCCGCCAACAACAAGGCTTGAAAACTACTTTTTTCACTAATTAACTTTTTTATTTTTTCCGATACTTCAGGTAAATCCAGGTCAGTAGTTTTGGTCGGTCGATATTTCAAATGAAAAACAGCCATCAACCCATTCTAGCTTATTTTAAAAGATTTTCTATACCATGCTTAATCCACGCTGACAAAATTTCTGATTGTTTTTTTTGTAAAAATTTACTTTCATATTTCAATTTTGGAGTACAAATGACAATATCCCCCAATCTCAACCAACCATCACTGTCAATCTCTCTGTTAAGAGGAAACCCCAACACTTGGGGAACATAATCTTTTTGCCGATACTTAAGATTTAATTCTTTAGCTTTTTTCACTCCCACAAAATACAAACTTAACTCCGTCTCTGTTTTGAAACCAAAAAAATCCAGCCATTCCAAACTATATTTAATTACTTCTTGTTCCGATAGACCCCAATTTTTAGGATGCCTTATCAAAATTCTATTTTTCATTGAGACAATTCTTCTTTGACTATCTTGGACACCAATTCCCCACCGGCTTGACCGGCTACTAATTTCATCGTCTCTCCCATTACCGCTCCAAAATTATTACCTTTCTCAGTCACCACCTTCTTTACTATCTCTCTAATCTTATCTTCACTCATTTCCTGAGGTAAAAAAGTCTTTACCAGCTCAATTTCTGTCTCCTGTTCAGCTACCAAATCCTCTCGTCCTCCCTGTGCAAACATCGCTTTAGCTTCCTCTTTATTTTTCAATTCCTTACGCAACACCTGGATTTCCTCAGCTTCACTCATCTCTCCAGGAGGCAATTGGAGTGCTCTTTTATCAATTAAAGACACTAAAAACCTCAAGGCATTAGCTTTTTTACTCTCGCCTGACTTTAAGGCTTCAACTGCTTGTTTTTGAATTTGATCACGCAACATAGTTTCGAGATTTTTTAGCTCTCTTACGGCATTTTTCTCGCCATAAAATTACTTTCTTTTGGGCATAACGGACTTCAGAAGGTTTTTCATAAGCCGCCCTTTTACGCACTTCTTCAGTTATATCCTCTTCCATGCACAACCGCCGGAATTTACCGATAATATCATCTTTTGATTCACCTTTTTTTCTTTTGACAATTATAGGCATCAAATCACCTCCTTAAACTCTGCTATTTTACCTGTCTTTACTGACTTTGTAAACACTTGCGTACATCCAGACTATTGACTACTCCATCATTATTCAAATCCCCAGGAGATGAACATTTCCCTGTTGGCACTGGTGTAATTGCTTTTCCGCCCTGATCCCTTTGACAGGTCAAATAATCCAGGCTATTAACCACTCCGTCTTTATTATAATCAGTCGTCCGATCACAAACCCCACTGACTACAGTTGGTTTAGCTTCAGTCGAAGCCACCATCGTCGGTGTTACTGTTATCACTGGCAATACTGTTCCCGAAGGAGTTGCCCCTTTAGTCTTAAAAGAATAAGGAATTCCGTTATTGTCAAAAACCTCTTCCCCTATCTTAATTCTGAAATAATAATTAGTATTAGCCTTAAGTGAACTTAAAGTTACTGAGTGGTTAGTCACAGATTCACTTTCCGGTGCTCTTAAAAGTAGACTCGCCGGAGTCGTTCCATATTCTACAGTTCCCATACTAGCTTTATCAGACACCCAAGTAACCACCGCGCTCTTACCATCCTCATTAGCCTTAGCCAATACATTTTTAGGCTCAGTCGCCGCCGATGCTCCACTAAAAAAAGTTTTGGCAGTAGTCATCCCCAACACTCCTAAAACTCCCACTAAAAGCATAATGACGATAATAATAATCGTTTTTACATTCGGTTTCTTGGTCATAATTTCCTCAAAGCTAGCGAAGATAACACTCCAATCATCCCCATGACCATCAACACAATTGTATTCTCCACCGCTCCAGTCTTCGGCAACTCAGTCGAAGTCGGAACTGTTGTTCCCGATGCAGAAGTCGGAGCAGCTGTTGCCACCGGAGCAGCTCCTGTAGTCGTATAAACTCCATTTTGATTCAAAGAACAAGCTAACACTTCTTTACCATCAAAATTAAAAATATTTGAATCTACTTGTGAACCATCAGTACAAACAAAGTTCAAATTTATAGTTCCGTTAGATTTAGGCTTAACAGTAATTACCGCTAAGTCACCCACTGACGGTTTCATTTCAAAGCTACTGCTGTCAGTCGAATTAAAACTAATATTAAACTTACCAGTATCATTGTAAACATTCTGCATTATTGTAAAAGGAAAAGCTGGATTAGTCGCTGCCCTTATTGACACAATTTCTGCCTGAGCCGGATCAAAAGTCACCCAAGCATCTACCGCTGCCGTCCTTTCAGTACCTGAATCCACCCCCAAAACTACATCAAAATTCTGTCCTGGCACATAAGTAGTGTTTGTTGGCACGAACTTAAGCATCGGTCCAGCAGCACCCACACCCCTGGCAGATACCAAAAAAACAAGCAAAAATAAGAGAACTACTCTTTTCATATAGAATAAGGTAACACTTTAGAAGTAACGCTTTCAACCACCAAAGTCTTTTCTTCTAAAGTAAACTTCGCTTCACTTCTTTCAATCAAAGAATAATTTATATCTAACAACTCATATTTCTCGTTTTTATTCAACTTAAAACCCCCCATCGCGTCTATCAAATAATGAGTCACTATCAATGATTTATCGCGGGATATAATAGGTTTTGAAGGTTCAGGTAAAACACCAGCATTAACCACTGATAAAACCTTGACACCTTCATAAGCCATCTCTAAATCAATAGCATCCACCGCTACATCTTCACTACTCTGCAACACCAAAGTCATTTTATTATTACTTTTTTGAAGCCAAGAAAAATTTATTATCTTATCCTTTGCTACAATCGAATCTGTTTCACTAACTGTTACCGTCGGAGAAACTTGTTCTACATTATTCTCTGTTTTATTATTAGTCTTCGACAAGAAAAGCACGCTTTCCACCAAAACAACTAATGATAAAACAACCATTGGCCAAAAAAGTTTATTTTTCATATTTTGTTTCATTAATAAAGTTGATCTTGCTTAAATTCAAGAGACTTCTTTAAGGCATTAACATCTCCCGAATTAGCCTGACAATCACCATTCAAATCAGTATGCAAGTACTCACCGTGCTTAACCGTAGTATGATCAGCATGGTTCTTAATATATGAAAAATCACGGCCATTAATCCAACCATCAGGAGTGTCGGAGTCATTACCAACTAAATCGCCAGGTAACATAGGATAGCCACTAAAATCATACTGAATACTTGTAGCTGGATCACTGGTCAAAACTAATTCTCCTCCCGCCTTACCATAAGAGGTTGTCTGATTTTGAACAGCATATTTCATTTGCAAATGCTTTGGACCCTTAAAGAAAACTGCTACATCTTTCTTGTAAGGAAATCCAACCAATGGTAGACTTCCTTCAAAAGTCACTTTATCTCCTACAATCTTTTTATTTTTCATAATCACATTTGTATACACCTTCTTGGTTTCTCCATGTAAAGCAATCACTTGTACCGGCCAATTCTCAGCGCACTCACTGGCTGTTGCATTAACATAGGCAAAAGACACTTTATAATTTAATATCGGTGTATCACCATTTAGAGCCGCTTCACACTCTTCTTTCGTTTCATAAGCTTGACCAATTATCGTAATCTGATTATCGCAACTACTAAACTCCTTACAATACTTCTCCACTTCTCTCTCAGTCGTACCGTCACCATCTGGCTCGCTATTTACTATCCCCCACAGAGGCCTACAATCTGAAGCTCCATCTATAATTTCATACTCCCCATTTCCACCAATTTTCCCATTCAAAAGCTTTTCTGCACTCCCTGGAACATAAATCGTCCCTTTGGTGTCCGCTTCTACTAAAGTTATCGCTCTCGGACCGCCTTTCCTTACTGCTTCAAAATTCAAAGTCATTGCCTGCCCCGCATTCGCTAACTTAGTTGTACAAGTTGTCGCTGTATCATCTGCTACTACCGTTACAAAAGTACAAGTCAAACCTGCTGAATTCGCCGCTAAAGTTTTACTCAACACTTCACTCTTAAACCCATTAGCAGTATTACCAGTAGCACTCTTAAAAACAATCTCTGGACCATAACAAACTTTACTCTGAACTGTTTCCACTTTAGAACCAGCAGGCCCAGAATAATTGATAGTGTAAGTTAATTTTTCTCCAACCTTTTTAGTCACTCGCGTTCCCGGAGATAATGACAAATTCAAAATCCCAGCCGCTGCCCCTCTTCTAACATCCTGATTTTGTTTGACTAAAAGCAAAGCTCCACCAGCAGCTGTTAGTAATAAAAATGTTAATAAAATTTTGCCTAACTTCATTCTCTTATTTGAACATAGTAATATAATTATTTCTCCAAATATTGTAGTCAGCCATATTGACCAGACCATTACAATCAAAGTCAGCCTTCCAATTATTTCTAGTAGCCGTATCCGTACCACATTTAGCTATATTGAATTCCTCTCTCCAAATAGAATAATCCACTAAATCCACTACCCCATTACAATTAGCATCACCCTTTCCTTTAGCTGAAGCATCGGCACATTTAGCACACGTAGCTGCTGTCGGACATTGTGTCATATCAGTAGTCCATTTTCCACCAGCATTCGGGCAACAAAAATTCCTACCATCACAAGTTTCTACCCCACCTGCAGCCGAACAAATACTATCTCTGGAAGTTCCGTCAGAGTCAGGGTTCTTACAATCACGCAATACGTTACCCGTACTGTCAGGACATGCCTGTGCTCCAGGACATTTATCAGATATCGGCGGCTGTGACACCCTACCTGATGGCTTACAAACTCCTCCCGAACAGTTTTTACTCTTACAATGAGTATTATTAGTACATTTACAATTATCTGGCCTGTTAGTCAACAAACTACAATTTTCTACACATTGAGGATAAGCCAAAGCTTCAGCTGTACAAGTTAAACCTGCACAACAAGATCGAGTCGAACAAGGCTTACCAGGACCAACACATACTTCTGTAGGAACAGGGATATAAGTGGGAATTTCAGCCCTAGGCACACACTTAGGATACGATAAACCCTCATTCGTACACACATCTGTTGCATTACAGCAAGACCTAGTAGAACAAGCCTGACCGGACTTCGCACAAGGAGCTGGAGTTGCCGTAGGTTTTTTGGTCGGAGTTGCTGTGGGTGGGGGGTTTTTACAGGCTCCATTACTACAACCATAAGAACAATTACTCAGCAACTTCCACACACCGTTATTACACTGCAAAACCTGATTACCACTATCATTACATTTTGTTTCTGTACCTGAACATGCTGGCACCCGACAACCATCACCATCACACCCTAAACTTCCACAGGCTTTCTCTAAAACCCAGTTTCCTGCATTACAATAGTACTGATTATTTCCTTCACATTTTCTATGCCCTTGAGGACAACTACCAGCACCAATACACCTCGGATAACTAAAACCTGAACTTTCGTCTGCACAAGTCAAACCAGCACAACATGGTCTAGTAGAACAACCCTGATTAATACCAGCACACCCAGCAGCCTGGTTTCTACTATCTTGATTCTCTTGGACCAATTTTGTTGCTACTGGAATAGCAACCGCCATTACCAATAGACCTAAAATCAATGGAATTTGAGCTAAACCTTTTCTTTTCATTATCATATTTTCAATTGCTTCTGCTTCCAGTTTTACATGTTTATCAAACGAGGTCAATAGTCAAATCCTTATACCATATATAGTATACTGATTCTGGAGACTCATGAAATCAAAAAATATTAAAACCCTAATTCTGCTTCTTCTTCTCCCTTTTCTCCTGTTTTCTCTTAAAACCATTCTCGATCTTCGTAAATCCGCCTCCGGTATCCCCGCTAATATCACCATTCATACTCAATCTCTAGGTACCACCATCACCGGCAGTCTCTGGAAAAACATTTCTCAAGGTGGTGAAGAAACCAAGGATATGATTGCTCCAGTTATCTCCCCTCTCAAAGCCTTAGATCTCCAACTTATCCGCATTGATCATCTCTTTGATTATTATCAAGTTGACCAAGGTAACGGTCAATATGATTTTTCCCGACTTGACCAAGCCGTAAACAGTATCTTGGCCACTGGTGCCAAACCCATGCTTTCTCTTTCCTATACCCCCGACTCCAAAGAACCCAACGATTGGAATCAATGGAATCGCTTGGTCGAAGCCACCGCTCGCCATTACTCAGTCGAAAAAAATATCTCCGGTATCTATTACGAAGTTTGGAACGAACCCGATCTTTTTGGTGGTTGGCATTATGGCAAGTCTCCTAACTATCTCACTCTATATAAAAATACCTCTTTAGCCGTTAAAAAAGGTGCCGGTAACACCTTTTATAAAATCGGTGGCCCCGCCATTACCGCCTATTACCCAAACTGGATCACTGCTCTCTTCAAATTCACCGCCACCAACAATTTACCCCTAGATTTCATCTCCTGGCATAAATATTCTTTTAATCTCGATGATTATTTACGCGATTTTGAAAATCTAAATTCTATTCTCAGCGATTACCCTCAATACTTCAATATTGAAAGACTTATCACTGAAATTGGTCCCAACTCCGAACCCGATCCCGCCTATGACAATTCTCTTAGTGGGATTCATCTAATCTCTCTATCCACTAAACTTTATGGAAAAATTCATCGTCTCTTTACTTTTGAAGCTATTGACGGACCTTCTCCTCGCTCTCACAAATCCACCGGCTGGGGTATCCTGACACACAGCGGTCAAATCAAACCCCGCTACCAGGCTTTGCAATTCCTGAATCAGCTTAATGGCACCCAAGTCGCCCACGAAGGTGATGGTACTTGGGTAAGTTCTCTCTCTGCCAAAAAAGGCACTATTATTCAAACTCTTTTAGTCAACTATGACCCCAAAAATCGACACAGTGAAACCGTCCCTCTAACCTATACTTCTCTCATTCCTGGAAACTATCTTCTTAAAACTACCCAATATCTAGGTAAAAGTACTCAAAAAATTATCACCGTCACTACCTCAACTCACACTGAAAATATTTACCTGTCCCCCAACACCGCCTACTTTCTAGAATTAATCCCCAGATAAATCTATTTGTTTATTAACAGATTTTTTACATCTCCAATCGTTACCAACAAAATCAATCCCAATAAAATTACCATCCCAATATTGTTCACCATTATTTCAAACTTCTCATTGGCTCGTTTTCTAAATACTAATTCATAAAGTACAAAAATAATCCTTCCTCCATCTAAAGCCGGAAAAGGTAAAATATTCACAATCGCTAAATTCACCGAAATAATTCCAAAAAAATGAATCACCGCCCATATTCCCTGATCACTTCTAATAGCTGAAGTTGCCCTATACATTCCCAATGGTCCGGTCACATCTTTGGGTACCTGACCTTGAAACAAACCGCTAATCATTTGCCACAATCCTTCCAAGATTAATTTACCCCAATAAATCGCCTCTTTGAACCCAACTCCAATTCCTTTATAAAACTCAAAGAACTGGATTTTTTTCATTTCCACGCTAGAAACCACTACCCCCATCAATCCCTGTCCCTCCGGCGCACTCTCTCTAATTTTTATTTTCACTGGCACCGCTTCATCTTTGTTTTCTTTTTTAACCAATAAAGTTACCTCTTGACCTTTATTCTCGCCCACTTTAGCTGTCAACTCCTCCCCTTTTTTTAATTCCTCTTCATTGATTTTCAAAATTACCTCTCCTTCTTTCAAAGCAACTGACTCCGCTGGACTTCCAGCAGCTATTTCCAAAATTTTCACCCGACCACTCTCCTCCGGAATTCCGGTGACTGTATAACTGACTGCAAAAATCACCACCGCCAAGACCACATTCATCAACACTCCTCCCAAAACTATCAACATCTTCTGCCAGGGATTTTTAGTTAAAAAAGACTCGTTTGATTTTTTTGCCTTTTTTTCAGTCGAATCTTCACCATACAATTTACAAAAACCACCTATCGGCAACCAATTCAAGCTCCAAACTGTACCCCACTTTTTTTTACCTACCAATCGTGGTGGTAAACCCAATCCAAATTCTTCAACTTTAACCCCGGTTAATTTTGCCGCCATAAAATGACCAAATTCATGGACCAACACCAATACCGATAGAGCCATGATAAAAATTAAGACATCCATAGCCTAAGACCTAATCTCCTCTTCTTTCTTTTGAGACAACTCTTCCATTCGCTTCATAAATTCATCAGTTATTTTTTGCAACTCCGCCTCATCTCTCTTGAATTCATCTTCCGAAATTAATTTATCGTTTTTAGCATCCATAATTTTTTTTCTAAAATCAGCTCTAGCGTCTCGCAACATCCCTCTGGCTCCCTCTAATTTCCGACCTAAAAGTTTTACATAATCCTCTCTCTGTTCTACCGTTAACATTGGTAAACTCAGTCTAATTACTTCTCCATCAACCACCGGCATCATCCCAATATTGGCCGCCTGAATGCCATTATTGATTTCCCTCAATACTGTCTTGTCCCAAGGTTCAAAGACTAAACTCCTCACATCCGGCACTGTAATCGAACCCAATTCCATTAATCTCATTTTTTGACCGTTATACACCTCCACTGTCACATTCTCTATCAGGGCTGCTGTCGCCCGTCCGGTTCTAATCGAAGCAATATCCTCAGTAAAAATTGCCAAAATTTTTTCCATCCTCTCTCGGACTTCTGCAAAATCAATCATGCTTTATTCTAACAAAATCCAATCACCAAAAAAACAAGATACAAACAAAATTCAATAACCAAAACTACAAGATACAAACAATATCCAATTTTTCAAATTCCAAATTACAAATAGTTTGAGATTTGTAATTTGTTTGGAAATTGTAGATTTGGTTATTGGTTATTTCTTATTTATATTTCAAACCTTTCAAATCTACCTAGTTTGATATTCTCACCAAACTTGGAGTTGAGAGCGACTACCAAATCTTTCATTTTTAGACTCGGATCTTTCACAAATTCCTGTGCCAACAACTCCTTGCTGTCTTTTGGTGCCATGGCCGCAATTTGTAAACAAAAATCCTTAGCCACCGCCACAAATTCTTCATTTTTAGCCACAAAATCAGTCTCACACAACAGTTCCACCATCACTCCGATTTTACCGGTACTATGGGTATACGTAGCCACTATTCCCTGATGAGTTTCCTTTTCGGCTCTTTTTTCCGCTTTAGCAAAACCCTGTTCTTTTAAAATTTCTTTAGCTTTTTTTTCATCACCCTTGGCTTCTTCCAAAGCCGCCTTGATTTCTATAATTCCCAAACCCGTTTCTGCTCTAATTTTTTTAACTAGTTCAATTATTTTTTTATTATCCATTTTTTTTACTAATTACTAATAACTAATGACTACTTATCTAATTATCTTATTTCACCCCCGCCGCTTTAATGGCTCTACCAATTTCTTCCACCACTACCGCAATACTTTTAACATTGTCATCATTGACCGGAATTGGAAAATGGACCTTTTCCGGATTGGAATCACTGTCCACCATGGCCACTACTGTCAAACCGGATTCCATTGCCTCCTTCACCGCCGTTCTTTCAAAGCCGGCATCTACCACCATCAAGACATCAAATAATTTTTCCAATTTAACCAAACCACCAACCAGTTTTTCCAAACGAGCCTTTTCTTTACTTAAAATCGACAACTCTCTTTTACTCGCTTGAACATATTGACCACCTTCACTCAAACCGGCATTCAAATCATTTAACTTCTTAATATTTTTCTTAATTTCGTTCCAATTGGAAATCGTGCCTCCTACCCAACGATCAGTAACGTAAGGTACTCCGGCATCCAAAGCCACTCTCCTAACTACCTCTTTAGCTTGTCTTTTAGTCCCCACCAAAGCAATTTGCTTGCCATTTCTCTTGGCATTGTAGACAAAATTACAAGCTTTTTCTAAAGCGGCAAAACTTTTATTTAAATCAAATAATTGAATACCTTCTCTGGCCTGATACAAATATTCCTTAATCTTGGGATGGGTTTTGGACACCTTGTGTCCCAAATGGCAACCCGCTTTCAATAAATCCTGCACCTCAATTGTCAAATTATACTTTTTATCCTCTTTCTTAACTTCTTTCTTGATTTCTGGCTTGCCTGCCGATGAGGCAGGTTTCTTGTCTAATTCCTTCTTCAACTTTTCATTACTTTCTTTAATCTTGTTTTTATCCAAAGTTTTAGCTTTTTTAGCCTTAACTACCAAGGCTTTTTTTACCAAACTTTTACCTGTTCGGTTGACTGTTTTTGTTTTCATAGTTTTTATTTACCAAGCCGTAGCTCAATAACCATTAACCATTGAGCGAAGGCTGGTCATTTTTTAGGGCATTTCTTAACCCAAAACTAATTTTTAATCTTCCGATTATAGCATACTATTCAATCCACATCGCATCCCCAAAAGAAAAAAATCTGTACTTTTTTTCTATAGCTTGGGCATATATCTCCCGCCATCTCTCCCCTATCATCGCCGCCACCAACATCAATAAACTGCTCTTTGGTAAATAAAAATTTCCGTCTCCTTACTCCCCCACCTTAAATGCCCTTTTTGATCACTCATACTTTCCAAAGCCCGTAAACTGGTCGTCCCTACCGCAATAATTCTTTTTCCCTGTTTCTTGGCCAAATTTAATCTTTCTGCCACCTCTTTTTGATTAAATTCAATTTTAGCTGTCAGTTCATTCTCTTGACCTTTCTTTACCTCTCCTAATAACTTTTCCTCAAAAACAATTTTTTGTCCCTTCTTTAATCCCGGTTTAGTCATTACCTCCCACACTCCTTCCCTTAAATTTTTCAACAACAATATTTCCACCTTGCCGCCAGTGTCCTTTTTTCCAAAAATTCTCGCCGGAAACACCTTGCTTTCATTCAATACCAAGACATCATTCTTCCTCAAAAATCTAGAAATATCCTTAAAAACTCCCTCTCTAATCTCTCCCTTTCTTATCCTCATCAACCTGCACCGCCACCGCCGCCACCGCCACCGCCGCCACCCGACGATCCCCCACTACTCCCTACTCCACTGGCTCCATAACTACTACTCACCGCGCTGCTAATACTGTTTAGACTGTCTCCAATATCGGCGATACCATCCACCCCTCCCCAATAACCCATCGCCAAAGTCTCTTCTCCTTTACCAAAATTTATTGGTAATTGCGACAAAGTTTTTAAGGAAATCCCCAACACTGTTCCATAAACTAAATACTTTTCCCAAATCACTATCGAATCTATTGGCTCCTTAACCGTCTTTTTATACTCCTCCAAGTGTTTCTTAAATGCCTTCCATTTAGCCGTCTCTGTTCCCCCTTTTTCAGTCCTTTTTAAGTAAGCACTCTCCATTGCCCCACCTACTACCATCACTACAAAAGAAACTATTCCTGTCATTATCCCCGCCGCTAGAGACCTACCCCCTACCACTCCTAACACCCCCATCCCCATAATCGCTCCCATAAACATAACTATTGACAATATTGGCATGTATTTACCCTTCATCTCCACTGATTTTTCATCAAAAAAACCTTCTTTAACATTTTCCTCCAAAACAATCTTGGGCCAGAATTTTGTTAATAAATTTCTAGCCTGAGTTGGGTGTTTAGAAAACCACTTACTAATCTCCTTCAAAGGCAATCTCTCCCTCTCATCCATTTCCATCTCCGATAATAATTCCAAAATTACCTCTTGAATCCCACTGGCGGCTTTTTTATTTTTCTCTATTTTTTCTAAAAAATATTTATAATCCTTAAAAATTAAACCTTCTTTTTCTTCACTTCTGGTAATTTTATAAAATCTGTCCTTGATTAAACTGAGTATTGTCGCCGTAAAAGACTTAGCACTCAAATTTTCTGTTCCAGACATCAATTGTTCCACCTGAGCCGGATCAATTTCACTGGGCGGCTCCCATAAACGCCCAGAAATTGACACCTCCGGCAAAGGCTCATCCTTACTATATTTCCAAAAATTTTTAATCTTTTTTATCAATAACACTATCTGTCCAATTATCAGTAAATATAAAATTCCAGCTATTGTTTTATCCCTTCCTTCACTCCTTTTAATTTTAGCCTCTGTTTCAGCAATAAATCGTGCTTCCTCATCTTCAATTTCACTCTGTGTTTTATTGCCTTCTACTCCTCGCTTAAACACTTTTTTAGGCAACAGCACTCTCATTTCCATAAATTCCTTGCTTGGTAAACGATTTAATTCATAAAGCACCTTGGTTGCTGTGGGAATACTCACCCGACCTGTCAGCGGCCCATGCATCCAAACCTTAATCTCATCATTACCGATACCCGGAGGCAATTCTATCACCGCTTTTATATTTTTTTGGTTCTTATCCCAATCATTGCCTAACAATTGCCAATAAATTTCCGCCACATCCTTTTGTAAAGTCACCGCATTGTCTACTTTATAACCCAAAGTAAATTTTTTAGTTTCATCTGTAGCCCGATAAAACCACTTCAGATAATATCGATTGCCTTCATCCTTTACATAAAAAGTTCCCGGAGTCTTGGTCACATCATCTACCTCTATCTGTCGATAACAAGAATCTTGTTCACATAATGAAAAATTACTCAAAACATAGGGTGTTTTTCTCTCTCCATCTTTATTAATATATTGATAAGCAAAAGTAAAACTACCATCAAACTTATAATTTCTACTCTCCTTAACTGTCATCGATCCGTCTGTTTCTATCTTGGCCTGAATCTCAACTGAATTGATAGTATAATCTTTAGCCTCAGCTGTTTTAGGTTGCCAAAATGACAATCCTAATGAAGCTAAAAATAACCACCACATATTTATATTTTAACTGATAAATTATAATAAGTATTCCTTATGATTACTCCCAAAGAAACTCATCTTATCTTAAAACCTCGTCCTAATTGTAGTTTTGAAAACGAAGGTGTTCTCAATCCCGCCTGTGTCGAAAAAGATGGTCTAGTCCACATGTTTTACCGAGCTGTTGAAACAGGTAATTATTCCACTATCGGTTATTGTCAATTAAAAAATAATCGAGTTATTTATCGAGCCGATCAACCAATCATTACCCGAGAATTTGACTATGAGTCCCATGGTGTTGAAGATCCTCGAATTACCTATCTTGAGGGTAAATATTATCTATTTTACACTGCCTACGACGGCCAAAGCGCCACTGTCGCCTACGCTACCAGTTCCGACTTAAAAACATTCACTAAACATGGCCTCATCACTCCTCAAATTTCCTACGATTTAGCTGAAGATATTTTTAAGCTCTCCGGAGTTCATGAAAAATATAGTTTCTTTGAACAAGTTTTTAAGCAAAATCGTGGTTCCGATGTCCATCTCTGGGAAAAAGATATCGCTCTCTTTCCTCAGAAATTCAAGCACCAATATGCCATTATTCACCGTATCCTACCAGGTATTCAAATCTTATATTTTAATAAATTTTCTGATTTAACCAATGATTTTTGGCTCAACTACCTCCAAAAACTTAATCACCATGTTATTCTTGAACCTCTCTTTGATTTTGAAAATGCCTACATCGGTGGTGGCTGTCCTCCTGTCTTAACTGATGCTGGCTGGCTTTTAATTTATCATTCAACTCAAAACAGTCCCGAAGGACAAATCTATCATGCCAGTGCTGCTCTTTTAGATCGGGATAATCCACAAAAAGTCCTTGGCCGCCTTCCCTATCCTCTCTTTTCTCCTGAAAAAAATTGGGAGAGGTTGGGTACCGTCAACAATGTCGTCTTTCCTACTAGTGCTATAATTAAAGCAGATAATCTTTCTATATATTACGGTGCAGCCGACTTCGTTATCGGGCTAAAAGTTTTTTCCCTCTCGGAGTTGCTTCAACAACTATTAAACAGTGGCCAGAAGAAAACTTAAAATTATTTATGTTTCTACCTTTATCCCTCAAAAATGCGGCATCGCCACTTTCACTAAAGACGTCACTTCAGCTATAAATCTTCTTAACCCTCACGCCCCAGCTGAAATCATGGCTGTATTTAAAGATCATGAAAACCTTGATTTTCCTTGGGAAGTTAAATATAAAATTTTCCAAAACGA
This sequence comes from Candidatus Shapirobacteria bacterium, assembly GCA_022837635.1. Classification (GTDB taxonomy): domain Bacteria; phylum Patescibacteriota; class Microgenomatia; order UBA12405; family UBA12405; genus UBA12158. The sequence continues at coordinate 91,572 of JALHFY010000001.1, read as the reverse complement.
CCTGGATACTTATCAAACCGCCGCCAACTACATTAATCATTCCAGTGCCGATGCAGTTCTAATTGAACACGAATTTGGTATCTTTGGCGGCAATCACGGTGACTATCTCGTCACTCTTCTTAAAAATATTCACCGCCCTCGAATTCTTACTTGTCATACTATTGTCAAAGATCTCTCCAACCCTTGGGGTAAATCATTCAAAAAACTTTTGCCTCATGTCGATGCTTTTACTGTCATGAGCCACAATAGTGCTCAACAACTTCACTCTCTTTATCACATCCCCCTATCCAAAATCACTGTCATTCCTCATGGTACCCCCGATATTCCCTTTGCTCCTACTGATACTGCCAAAAAATCTAAAAATCTCAGTGGTCGATTAATTCTAGGTAACATTAACTTACTTTCCGAAAACAAAGGCTTAGTTTACAATCTGCAAGCTGTTGCTCAAATTGCCAAAAAATACCCTCAAGTACTTTATCTGATTATCGGTCAAACTCACCCCAATATTCTAGAAAAAGACGGGGAAAAATATCGTGACTCTCTCAAACAAACAATTAAAAACTTAGGTATCCAAAAAAATGTTCGCTTTATTAATCGTTATATTTCTCTTAAAGAACTAGTTGACTGGCTTAAGGTGATTGATTTTTATGTCACTCCTTATCTTGATCCCCAACAATCATCCTCAGGTGCTCTAGCTTACGCTATCGGTGCCGGTAAAATCTGTATATCCACTCCCTATCTCTATGCTCAAGAATTACTCTCCCATAATCGGGGTGTTATAATCCCCTTTCACGATTCTCAAGCTATTGCTAATACTGTCATTAAGCTCTGGGAAAATCCCAAACTGATGACTAAAATTCAAAATAAGGCCTACAAATTTGGTCGTTTTATGACCTGGTCCAGTGTCGCCCGTCAACACCTGGATCTCTTCGATGACACTGTTAAAAAATATGCCTCAACCTCAAATCAAAGCTCAAATCGACTATCTGCTCAGTCTCACCGACCGTCACGGTCTCATCGAACATAGTCATTTTGATACCCCCAATCTTGACGAAGGTTATACTGTTGATGACAATGCTCGCGCCCTCCAAATCAGTCTCATTTTTCAAGTTCAATTTCCAATTTTAAAAAAATACATCCCCCGCTATTTTAATTTTATCCGTCAAGCCTTTTTTGACAACATTCTTCACAACGACCTGGAAAAAAATCTTCGTTGGCGCCCCTTAACCACCCCTTTTTCCGAGCACTATGGTCGCGCTCTCTTAGCTCTCGCCCACCTTAAAACTCCCGCCTCCAAAAAACTTTTTCAACAAATTTATTCTTCTCTTAATCCTAAAATTTCCCCTCATCTTCGCCTAAACGCTCAAATTATTGCCGCCCTCTCTCATCTCCATCACTCCGATTTACCCCTATTTACCAATAACCTCTTATCAAAATTTAACGGTCATTGGTTTGAAGCCAAACTCAGTTATGATAATTTTCGCCTCCCTTGGTCTCTTCTAATCGCCCATCAGTCTCGCCCTTATCAACCATCTTTAGATACCGGTCTCAAAGCCTTGGATTTTTTAACCCAACAAATGTTTGATACTAAAAATAATTATTTTAATTTTATCGGTAATGATGGGCTTTTTGGTCAACAACCCATTGAAGCCGGTTCCGCTGTAGAAGCCTATTCTCAAGCTTTTCTAGTGACTAAACAGCCTCTTTATTTTAAGTTGGCTCAACACGCTTTCAATTGGTTTCACGGTCAAAATATCTTAAATGTCACCCTAATCAATTCTAAAACCGGCGGTGTCTATGATGGCTTGGAAAAAAGTGGTCCCAATCTCAATCAAGGTGCCGAATCCGTCCTGGCATACTTGGCCGCATTTAACTCTTTTACAAATATCTCTAAATTGTTACCATCATTACATGTCAACTGATAACCTTTGTCCCAAATGTGGTGCTCCTTTGTCCCCGGTCACAACCACCAGTACCGGCCGTGAAATCCAACGTTGTTCCGCCGGTTCTTGGGATCCTCAAAGTCGTAAAACCATTGGTTGTGATTATGTTAAATGGCTGGAAGTCAAACCGGTTACCTTAGACGAAAAATGCCCTAAATGTGGCGCTCCCTTGGTTCTTCAAGTCACTCGTTTTGGTAAAAAAATGAAAAAATGCTCCGCCGGTTCCTGGGATAAAGTCACTAAAAAAACTGTCGGCTGTGATTACATCGAATGGATTAACGGTACCACTGAAAAGCTGGACGAAAAATGCCCTAAATGTGGCGCTCCCTTGGTTCTTTTTACCACTGTTCGCGGTAAAAAAATGAAAAAGTGTTCTACTTCCGGCTGGGATAAAGTCAAAAAACAAGCCACCGGTTGTAATTATATCGAATGGATTAACAATTACTCTCCTAAACAAGATACCGGCGAGGAATTTTTACCCCCGGAAGAAAACCAGGGTTAAGACACTACATAAGCCCAAATAAATCACACAATAAGGCAATATTTTTACAATAATCTCCCGTAAACTCTCCTTACCTCCCACAATCGCCTTTGCCGCCACTGCATCCGCAATGGCAATCATATTCCCTGCTCCTCCACCCACCAACAGCCAAGCTAACACTATTACCGGATCCATTTTCATTTCTCTTGCCGCCTGATAAATCGCTTCCCCGAACATCAAGTTAGATACAGTCGCGCTCCCAGTCACAAAACTACCTACCGCCCCCACCCAAGGTGCCAGTTGTGGCAGAAATCTGTTCGTAAATAACCGGGAAATCATCGCCATCATACCGCTTTTCCGCAACACTCCCACTAAACTGGCCATCACTACAATCAGAACAAATGCTGGCCAGCTGCTCTGTCCCGCCTTTTTCAAAAAAATTTTCCACTCTTTTATTTTTCCCTTAAAATAAATATTACTGAACACTGCTGCTATTAAAAATATCCATCCGGGATTTATCGACCAGCCCAAAAAATTACCCAACAGCATTAAAGTAATTAACACCGCATAAGGTATTATCACCTGTTTTAAGGGTAAAATAGCTTTTCTATCTTCATCTTCGCGATTACCTTTGACCGTCACTAAAAACAAAACCAGAGCTAGTACTGAACCTAAAATTGATGGTAATTCTATTCCCAAAAAAGATACCAAATACGACATCCCGGTAAACAAAAATCCCGCCCATAAGGCCATTGGCACTTTTTCCCAAAATAATTTCACTCGATTTTTTTCTCTGGTCACCGCTACCCACAACATCATCACCGGCACTATCACTCCCACCATATTAAATCTAGCCGTAATTTTTCCCAAATTTAGCAAATCTACATGACTCACCCTCGCCAACCCCACTCGAATTGGCGTCCCCGCGGCTCCAAATGGTACCGGTACCCCATTACCCAACAAGGCAATAATCATTGCCTGTAATGGTGATAAACCTAAAACCAGCAACATTGGTCCCACTACTATCGCCGGTGTGCCAAATCCCGCTATTCCCTCTAAAAAAGCTTCCAAAAACCACCCCAATAAAATCACTTGTATTCGTCGATCATCCGAAAAGTTATTAAGATAAGTCGCCAAACTCTCCATCACCCGATATTTTTTTAACAATTCCAAGAAAAATATCGCCCCAAAAACAATCACCAATATATCAAAAGCTACCATCACTCCCTCCCAAAAAACTCCTCCCAAAGCCAATACCGGCATTTTCCACCAGATAATAGCTTCAATCACTGCCACCACCAAAGTTACCAAAGCAATTTTAATAATTGAGGTTTTTTGATCTATTAAAAGCCAAACAACAAAGATTATTAATGGCAATAATGCCCACCATTGCATACTTTATTATGGCACAATTTGCTATCATTACCTATGGCTATTGTTCTGACTGGCATCAAACCCACAGGTGACCTTCATATCGGCAACTTTCTTGGCGCCATCGAACCGGCTCTTAAAAATGCTATTGGCCAAAACTCCTATTTTTTCATTGCCGACCTTCACGCTCTCAATCAAGAAAAAGATCCCCAAAAAATTCACCAATATACCCTGTCTGTTGCCGCTGCCTGGTTGGCTTCTGGCCTTGATCCTCAAAAAATAGTCTTTTATCGTCAGTCAGATATTCCCCAAGTTTCCGAGCTAACCACTCTGCTTGCCGCTGTCACCCAAAAAAGTCTTATGAACAAGGCTCATGCTTACAAAGCCGCTCGTGACGAAAATTTGCAAAAAAAACGTGACCCTGACGCCGGTATTAACATGGGTCTTTATACCTATCCCATCCTTATGGCTGCCGATATTCTACTACTACAAACAGATTTGGTCCCTGTTGGCCAAGATCAAGTTCAGCATGTTGAAATTACTCAGGATATCGCTCAAAATTTCAACCGCACCTACAATCAAAACACTTTTACTATCCCTCAATATTTTATTCAACCTGATCTAGCCACTGTCCCAGGAATTGATGGCCGCAAAATGTCTAAAAGTCACAATAACACTATCCCTCTTTTTACCACTCCTGATATTTGGGAAAAAGTGGTCAAAAGGATCGTTACCGACTCCGATATCTCTGATCCTAAAAATTCTCCTCTTTTCCTGATTTATAAGGCAGTTGCTCCCAAACCTCAATCTCAAAATTTACTCTCAGATTTAGAAAACAAACGCATTGGCTGGAAAGAAGCCAAAGACCGTCTCCTAGAGGCCATTATCACTCGTTTTGGTGACATGAGTCAGAATTATTTTGACTGGCTCAACTCTCCACAAAAAATTGAAGCTATTTTTACCCAAAGTAAAGAAAAAGTTATTCCTCTGGCTCAAAAAACCCTAGAATCAGCCCAAAAAGCCTGCGGTCTAATCTCTTAACTTTTCTATTTTTCAAACAAAATCACTCGAAAATTAGGAAACTCCCTAACCTCTCCTCTCGCCCACGGCTCTTCCAGTTCCACCTGATTGGCACTATCACTGGTCAATACTATCACCCGCTTTGCCTCCGCTGGAATCTTTTTAATTTGATCCTCTGGGCCCATCTGTGCCGTTCCTACATACAAAGGCAATTCTCCCTGAGGCACATAAATAGGTGCCGCAATTCCATAGTATTTACTCTCCCATAAATGATGCGCCCCACCATTATAATTAAGCCTAAAATCTCCTTCTCTTTGAATACTCTTAACATAAGCCGCCACCTCTCTAAACGGCCTTTTTTGCGGATGAGTAAACTTTTGCCAGGCAAAAAATCCATAAATCCCTACCAAAATCACTAACAGTCCATAGCTTATCTTTCTGGCTCCCAAAGTCCACAATACCCCCATTCCCACTGCCACCGACAAAAGGTAACGATCATAAAATACCGGTGTAATCACATAAGAAACCCCAAAAGCAATCACTACCGGTGCCATCAACAACCATAAAATTTTTACCCATTCTCCTATTTTTTTTAAGAAAATTTTCAAAACAACCAAAACGACTATCAATCCCCTAGCTACCTGTTTCCACACTCCCGCATTATCAATCATCATAAAACGCAACATCAAATTTCTCGCCTCTATCCAAGTTGGTTTACCCAACCAAAAACCTGAACCTTGCACTCGCTTGGTCTGCAAATACATTGGATATAACCATGGCAGATACAAAGCCCCAATCACCATAAAGGGCCAAAAACTAAAAACAAATTTTTTCCATAAAAACTTCCTGCCCTTTTTACATTCCTTAATCTTTTCTCCTAAAAATACTATTCCCTCACCCGCCACCGTAAACAAGGCAAAATGATGAGTATAAATCGCCAAAGTGGTTAAAATTATAAACGGCCACCATTTTTTACTGACAAAAAAATAAATTGAACCTAAAGTTGCAAAAGCCAACAATGCATACATTCGCCACTCAAACGCAAAAGGAAAACTGAAGGGATTCAAAAAACAGAGTAAAAAAGCCAATCCTGCCAATAATTTATTTTTCTGAAGTCTGTAAACAATTAACGCTCCAAAAATAGCAGCCCCTAATATCAATAATAGTGACAGTCCTCTCAAAGCTACTTCAGAAAATCCAAACATCCTTCCCCACAACCACCCTAACACATAAAATCCCGGCGGCGCTGTGTCCCTCATCACTACTCCCATCATTTCCGGAAAACTTTTCATCACCGCCAACGCCGAAAAACCCTCATCTCCCCATAAACTCTCGTTCCAAAGATTTAACATAGTTCAATTATAGTATAAATATTGAAACTATCTCTGGGTTGTTAAACACTCTCAAAGGAATCACGCTATTACCCAAACCTCTCGACACCACCATCCGGGTTCTTCCTTGTCTAAACATCCCAGCATCAAAATCGGGCAATACTCCCTGATGCGGTGCCACCAAACCACCCAAAATCGGCAATCTCATCTGACCTCCATGAGCATGCCCACTTAAAACCAAATCAAAACTGTTATCGACATAATCCCTAAATTTTTCCGGACGATGAGACAGTAATACATTTACTTCATTTTTATCCATTTTACTGGTCATTACCCTTAAATCATTCCCAAAAAACTCACTACTTTCCCCCACTTGATTCCCCGGATCAGCTATCCCCCACAGGTTAATCTTATCTTTATTTTTTCTTAACACTACCCTTTTTCCATCCAATAAAATTTTTTCTTTCTCCAACTCTTTTTTCAATTCTGACCATTGCGGACTCCACAATTCATGATTCCCGGTTACCATGTAAACTGGTGCTATTTTTTTAAGTTGTCTCACTATATCCAGAGCTATATCAACATTGGTATGCCTAAAATCCACTAGATCTCCGGTTATCACAATCACATCTGCTTTCTCTTCCCTCACCTTTTCCAAAATATGTTTTTGATTTTTGCCAAAAATTTGGTTATGTAAATCAGAAATCTGCACTATCCTAAAACCATCACCCAATTTTCCCAACTTAACTTTATAGCGCCTAACACTAACCCTTTTATTGTCCCAAATCAAAAAACCTAAAAATCCAATTATCAACCACCACCAGTTCATTCATCTATTATACAAATAACGCAACCCCTACCTTAATATAACTTTATAGTACAATACCTTATCATGTCCCGCAAAGAACATCCTTCCCAATTACCACTCTTTACCTCTGCTGAGACCGTCGGACAATCAATTGACACCATGCATCGTCGTTCATGGCGTGATCAACAACGCTCTTTGCCTCGTCATCGGACCAGCCCCGAACTTCGAGAAGAATTTAGAACTAAAAGACAAGAACTTAGGGAAATTATCGGTTTACCGGTAGCTCGAGGCAAAAGTCCCTATGTTAACAATTCTCTGTACAAATACTTGGTCAGACAAATCTATAAATATGATAAATTTGGAATTTTCCATGATTATTTGTTACCCTGGCCTGCAGATGAAAATTTGGAAATCCGTATTAACCAAGTCACAGAATTAGTCAAAACCATGCTTCACGATACTTCTTTGGATACTAAACGTAAAAAATGGAATTACTACAAACAATTTTCCGCAGATTACCGCCAACGTTGGCAAAAATAACTCCTTATCCCTTCCTTTACCATCCTCGATGAATTGATATTTCCATCATCACAAAAAACACATAAAAAACCAGTAACATTAATCCCTCCAAACGCGATAATGTATTTTTAGTTCTAGCAAAAAAGTAAAACATCACTAAACCTGCTATTAAAAAAACTAACCCCACCACATAACTGTTGGTTAAATAAATATCCTGACCATGAATCAAAGTTAATACTCCCAACAATAGAGTATTAAATGCCGCCGATCCTACATAATTACCCAAAGCCACCTGATAATTACGCATCGTCACTGACCTGATTACCAGCGATAATTCCGGTACATTAGTCCCAATCGATACCACCAACAAACTAATTAAAAATGAAGAAATACCTAATAAATCAGAAAAATAAACAGTTTGATCTACTACAAATTTACTGGCTACAAAAACTATCCCCATTCCCAATAAAGTATTAAAAACCTCTTTACCCACCCTAACACTATTTTTTACCCCCAAACTTTTTATCTTTTCCAATAAACTTTTTTTAGATTTCAATTTTCTTAGTAACCATACAAAAGCTACTACCGCGATCACCCCGTCAGCCTTACTTATTTTTCCATCCATCACCAAAATAGCCGGTAAAGCCACCACTAGCAATGAAGCCACTAAATTAAAACCTCTAAAATTTTCATTTATTCGTACCGAATTACCCACTATCGCCAACAGCGGTGTTACCAACAGAAATAAAACTATTGAAGCTCCAATCAAACTCCCTACATAGATTTCCGGATTGTTTTCAATCAAAGCATTGATTCCCACCGACAATTCCCCGATTGAAGTAAACAACCCCAACGCCACAAAAGAGACCATAAAGGTTGATATATCTAAAAACCTAGCCAGTCTTTCTACCGATTTTATCGCCAAACCAGAACCCATCCAAATTCCAGCAAAAGCCAATACATATACCAAAATCTGTCGCCATAACAACCACCACATACTCCATTCTAGCAGTCTATCCACTCTTGTCTAATTATTTTCATTTAACACACCAATCATTTTCTCAAAATGTTTCTGATGTTTGTACTCACCCCAATTACCTTGAAACGCTCTTTGATTTTGAACCTCAGCCGCTATTTTATGTCCCTCTAAAGTCAAGGTTTTAATTGCCTTTCCTTCTATCAATCCATTTTCATTTTTGGAAATAATTAATTCTAAAGATGTCTCTTTTGGAAAAAATTGACCATAAAACTCAATACTGCCAAATTCAATCTTAAACGAATCATCTAAAGCTAAAATAGTTCCAGGACGATACACTTTTTTATTTTTTTCTACTTTATCCGCATACTCCACAAAACCCATCTCTTCAACTATGTCTCCTAACACCAATAAATCTTTCTCCCAAACTATCAAATCAATATCTCCATGATCTCTGGTCAAACTTCCATACAAAGCATCCAACCCATAACCACCCACAATCCAAATATCGATTCTCTTTTCTTTACATTTATCTATCAACTCAAACAAAATCTCTAACTGCTTCAATTGTTCCTTAGAGGGTGTATACACACTTTCAGTTTACAACAATTTCCATTCTAGACACTCCTGAATTACTTTCCAGCTTTTAGCTATTTAGTCCTTCTATAGTACGGACAATCAAGTTCACGACATGCTGCTATCACTTCTCCAGTCTTTGAAGAACAACTCATCATTACCCCTCTAAAATGTACATTACACCAACCATCCTTAAATAGATTTTGCTGATTTTTCAAAGCTTCAATATCATCATCAGTTAACGCACCACGCACCTCAATCCCACTTCCACAATTGCCTACACGTGGAAAATGATTGTCTTCACCTATCTTCTCTACTGCCATATAGAGCGATTATACTGAGTATTTTTACTATGTCAAAAAATATCTAAACATCACTTTTTTAAAACCAATCAATCAAGATATAATCCAATCATGAAACTAGAAGTCGTAGTTCATCCTAATTCCAAAAATCCCCAATTCAAAAAAGACCTAACTGGTATGCTTCATGTCTATGTCAACACCCCACCCTTGGAGGGTAAAGCCAACCAAGCCGTTATTGAATCATTGGCTGATTTTTTGAAAGTCAAGAAATCAAAAATAATTTTGCTTAAAGGGGGCAAATCAAAGAAAAAAATTTTTGAGATTTTTGACTGACTTACAATCACTCAGAACTGTAATATACAGTTTTTACTTATTCACCGCAATAATAAAAACTACACTCCCACCATAAGAACGCACACATCCTAATCCGTAATTATCCGTCAAAAGTGTTTCTCTTAATGAATCTGTTTCCATCCATCCTTTTAATACTCTCTCTGGAAAATGTTCCGTTACCCCATAGCTCTCATCACCCTTGCATGCCAAATCAGCTCTACTATTAACAGCACTGCATACATCTGGACGAAGAATCACATAATTTAATTCACCAATATAGTTTTCCTCCAGTTTTTTATCATTCATAAAAATACATTCCGGACACATTTTTTTTGCATCATCCAAAGTAATTCCTAATCCTGTATCCACTTCCTCTTTATAACTACCGCTCCCAGAATCCCACATATCCACACTATTCTTAAAATTAATTTCAGCTCTTTTTTGAGCTATCCGACAAACTCCAACCGATTCCGTCAAAACAGATTTTCCATTTGCCTTTCTCAAAGTATTAATTTGTTCAAGCATTCCATCAGTAGAAATAGAAAGCTCGTTTTTAGAAAACAACTTTCCAATATATTGTTGAGCGCCAACAATCTGACCTGTTTTATTACCAATCAGACATCCCATTAAAAGTACAATAATTAAAATTATCAAAGAAGCCATAACTTGGAATAATTTTTTCATACTCACATTTTACCAGTCCCAAAAATAATACAAGTCGAAGTACCTCTGATCCCAATACCAACATGATCCCATCTAGTATCTAACTGATTTTTGTCATGTGGATCATCTCCACCATAAACCCACTCTATCAAATGAACTCCGTTGAGTTTGTACCCATAGCTGGCATTTTCTCCCAACCAGTTAAAACCCAATTTCTTAAATCCATCCTGATTATCCAAAAAATCGTTAAAACCTTTATGTCCATCCAAACCATTTGCCGCAAAATAATCAGCCCGTGTCTGAGCATAAGCCGTTAATTGAGAATCTACTGTAAGTTTTTGAGAACCATTTTTACTCCGATATTCATTAAGAGCGCTCAAAATCTCATCTCTTGTTGCCATAACAGGATCACTTCCAACTTTCATTGTCCATGTATGTTCATCAACCTGTTTAGCAACTCCCCAAGGCTCATTGTCTTTACCAGTATCACTCACAATCTTGTTGACACTAACATCATTTTTAACTTTTACCGGTGTTTCTGTCGGAGTAATAGATGAAGTAGGTAAGACCAATTCCCAATTCAATTTCTGACGATTAGCTTCTTTTTCCTCAAAATTAATATAAATAATCAGAACTGCGATTAGAATTAAAAACAAAATTCCAGTAATCAAAAAAACCTTGAAAAAACTTGTCTTTTGTTTTCTTTGAGGACTACCACAATATTTACAAAACTTACTATTTTTTGTTATTTTCTTGCCGCAAGATAAACAATACATTGTTAACTAATTATATTACATTTCACAACAACCACATCCCTTACAATCTTTTAATTATTTCTTACTTTTTTGAAATAATAATACAATGCTCCATAAGGTAGTGTTAACAATACTATTAAAAACCAAATCAAACCATCCCGAGTACGAATTATCCTAATTAAACAAAACAAATACAAAGACAGTGTAGACACTAAACCGATTCCAAAAATAATCAGCTTATTTAGGAAACCGAATGAATCAAAATACCACAAATAAACAATAACAATATAATTATTTTCGAAAATAAGTGATATCCAGATAATTTTCTATTAAATACTCCTTTTCTCATAAGCAATGCTAATAAAACAGGTAGAACAATAAATGAATATCCAGACGGTAAGGGCTCTCCACTACTTCGATCCAAAGTTAAATATGCATAAACGAACCAAATAAAAAGAGTTAAGAACCAAGTAATTATTTTCCAAACAATTGCGATAATGTTTTTCATATTAAATTAATTATATTATTTTTTATTTTAATAAAAATCCTCTTGACAAAAATTAGCAGTCAATGTATAATACTGCTAATGAGGAACTGATAAAGACCTCATTGTAGATTATTAGTTCAACTGAAAAGGTGGTGACAAAAATGAGTGATAGTGTAATCCCAAAGAATTTTTTTAATTTTCCCAGTCTATCTTTTACTGATGTTTTAGATAATGACTGGCTTTCCATTCCTTCAGACAAAGGTGGTCTTTCTGTCTATGAAGATGACAAAAAAATTTATGTAGAAGCTTCTCTCCCTGGCATCGATCCCAATGATGTTGATATCACCTATCAAGATAAATATTTATGGATTAGAGGTGCAAGTAAAAAAGAGGAAGAAGACAAAAAAAAGAAATATTACAGCAAAGCCACTAATTCCTTTTCCTATCGATTAGCCATACCAGGCGATATTGATACCAGAAAAGAACCAGAGGCAACCTGTAAAAACGGAATCATGACCATTTCTTTTACCAAATCCGAAAAAGCTCAACCTAAAAAAATCAAAATTAAGGTTGGTAAATAAGATTTCTAAAAGAGTCTTTATCCAAAAAAATCCCCATTCTTGGGGATTTTTTAACTGCTCCCCCTAAAAGACTTGTTCTGCAACCACAAGCTAGAGTTTGATATAAGCCTAAGCGACCTCAAGATTGCCTTTGATGAAATAGGGCTAAAACAACCAAAACTAGCCCTAGCGACTATTTAATCTTGTCGCTATTGTTTCTTGCTCATCATATAAGGGTTTGTCTTGTTCTATCATTCTTTGTTCGGTAGCACCCAACCACTGGTTAGCTTCCATTTTAGCTACGATAGTTGAAATGTTGGCAATTCTTATAGAAATGATTTCGTTGATTCTATCAACATCACTCTTATTGTTTTGATAAAAATTGGAATTGTTTTTAAGATTTGCCCAACTTGGTTGTATCTCTCTTAATCGGGAAAGACTTGTTTTCCAAGATTCAATATCCTCCTTTTTATAGTTGGGTGGAACATATCCAGCTGCGTGAACAATAATAAGCTGTGTGGGGCACCCATTCAGGTTCCCTTGAACTTCTCCAATACCAATGTCGTCAAATTTTTTGTCAAACCATACATTCTTTGCATCAGTTGAATCTCTTTCAAGATAATCTTCAATCAACTCATCAGCTGTATAGTATCCCTCTAACGACCATTCCCAAACATAGCTATTCCAATAACCAGCCTTTGACATTGCATTTGAAACAACATCATAAGAAGCCTGTTCTTGAATTGAATTGTGTTTTAAGAGCAATTCACCCCGTGCCTTTGCCGATATGTCTAACTTTGGTTCATATTTTACTGGGGTCGCCCCATTTTCTTTGCGTTTTTCATTGAGAAGCTCAACAAACCTATTTCTATCTACTGTTGGTTTTGCCGTGTCATCTAAGTCGTTGGTTGTGTCGTGCCAGTTTTTATCTAATTTGCCCTTTTGTTTCTCAAAGGGAAGAACACGAGTAATATCCTTAATTGGGGCAAAGCCAATTTCTCTTGAATCAGAACTGCCTTTTCTATTGTCTCCCATCGCAAACACCGCATCTTGAGGGACAGTAATTACTTGGCACTCTTTTAAGAATTTTTCACCAAATGTTGAGCGTGGCTTAGCTATGTATGGTTCCCTTTGTTGCTCCTCATTGAGATAAACAATGCCGTCTCTGAGTTCTATCTTATCTCCTGGCAAACCGATAATTCTCTTTAGTAACCCTGCAGGTTCAGCTCCATCTCTGCTCGTTAGCTCCCTTGTTGCATCATTTTCCCAAGTAATTATGTCGCCCCTTCCCAATGTGTGTCCAAAATACCTTTTCCCTCCTATGACAATTCCGTTAGGATAGGGCAAAAATCCAGCTGTAGAAATTATCTCTTTTGCTAATTCTTTATTGCTCTTGCCCTTGCTTCCCTTTTCCCAAGTTGGATACATTGAACCCGTTCCCACAATGTTTATATCCTCTGTTATATAACCGAGTTGGCCAGCGACTAAAGCACCGACAGTCGCATACCCGCCAATCCAAATGGGGAAGACTATAGCTCCAACCAAGATTAGGGCAACAGCCTTACTCAATAAAAACTTAGGGTTTAGTGATTTTAGCAACTCCTTGAATCCAAGATGTCTCAATCTCCTAACAATCTCAAGGGGTCTAATAATATAAACCAATAGGTAGAAAGGTAAGATGGCAAGAATAAAAAACAACCTTATTAAAAAGATAAAAACATTTTGCTTCTTTTGAGACCTTTTGGTTATAAGTTGTGCAGTAAAACTTACTACTCCAACCAAAAAAGCTAAACATCCTAATAGGATTAAGCCAAGAAGCAAAAACATAAACGCATCGGGTGCTTTATCAAACAATTCTTTTCTAATACCAACAACATAACCAATCACCGCAAAGACGCCGAGGATACAAGTTAGCCAGACAATAACTGAGATTTTGATAACCCAGCTCAGGAATTTGTCCCTAGTAAACTTTAAGGATATTTTTTTCAACATAGCCTAATCTAATTATAAATTTTAGCAAAAATTGATAAAATATGATAAACAAAGTTGAAGATGTAATGACCTATGACTTACGAAGAAAAACTAAATTTACTTATCAGTGAACTTGTGGAAGCCAAGAAACGCACCCGCTCTGGTCAATCCGCAAAGATTTTTGTTACTAAACAAACGGAATTAACAAAAAAGATTATCCCTCAAGAAGTTCACGAACTCTTGTTACAGCTTCAAGACGACGAAAAAGTCTTAACTGTAGAGGAGATACCAACAGAGCTAAAAACAGGTATTACCGCAAGTATGGAAGCCGTAGAAGGCAAGATAGAATACTTCCTAATTAAAATTTTGGACACATTTGACGACTGGCTTATCCGATACCGAATGAGGCAGAAGTCCAAACCCGAAAATATAGATTGGCTTAACCTACTTAAAGCCCTTGATGTGTGTTCAGACATTGATAAGCAACTGCAGTTAGCTAGAACAAACCTTGTTAGAATACCCTCATTCCCTTACCCCTATATTGGTAGGTTCTTAGAGCTATTTCCTTACGACACTATCGGGACAAGAAAAACATACCAGCAATACCGTTGGGAAGGGGTTCAGTATCTCATTAAAGAGAAAGCGGTTTTTGAAGCAAAATATGACAATGACGACACTTTTGGTTACGGCTCTATTGGGGTAAAGGTAAACCTAGCAAATTTTGATGACTTCTACGCAAAGATAAAACAAGAGTTTGAAAAGCGGAAACAGAAAGCTACCAAAATAGATGAAAAAAAGGTTAAAGACATTCCTAAGCAAGCAGCAACCAAGAAAACCGACGAGAAAGACGAGCCGTTGTATCAAATTATCTATACCAAGCAGAGGCAGGTGTTAATGAACAATGCACAAATTAGTAAACCAGACTTTAACAGTGAAAACGACCTTGTTTTTTCATTCCTGTATGAACACCCAAATAAAAGAGTAACCAGAGAAGAACTTGAGAAGGCTATGGGTGGAAAATTGACAAAATCTCTACATAAGATAGTTGAAAATCTTGGCTTTGAAGGCGACACAAAAGAAGTCTTTTTTAGCGTATCAAAAAATGCCATTGAGTTCAGAAACCCGATAACAAAGAAGGACTTAGAAGAAATGAAAAAACCGCTTATTAAACTTGTTAAAGGCGGGGGTAAACTCGTTATTCCTCACTAATCGTCCCTTTTTGTCCCCTTTTATACCTAAGGTTACCTACTCCTTCCTACCACAACGACAATTCTCCTGGCGTTTCCTAAACTTTGCTTGATGGAAAACGGCAAAGTCAGTCAGCTTGAAAAAAACAAACCCCAGACAAAGGGTTTAGTTTTGACGCCCGAAGAAAAGAAACGGCTTACCGATTTCTTTGCCCTCTTGATAGAAATTGACCGCAGGGAAAATGTAACGAAATTCTATGATAAACCGACTAAGTGAAGTTCAAATCATACCCATAAAACCGCAAAACGGCTTAGTAGCCTTTGCCAGCTTTGTTTGGGATAAAAACCTCTATCTTGGCTCAATAGGAATTATGACCCGACCACAAGGCGGTTACAGGCTCGTTTATCCCACGAAAAAGATAGCCGACAGAAACCTCAACATTTTTTACCCAATAAACAGAGAAACCGCCCAGTTAATAGAGAGTGAAGTTGTAAAGCAGTTTGAAGAAGTAATGAACAACTATGATAGACACAATCGTTTTAACACTTAAAACAGGTATGTTTACAATACTTGACCACGACAAATTTAGTCCGTCAACCAAAGGGCTTTATGACGCCTCTATTGGCTATTATCGCTTGGGGGGCAGGTCTAACATTACCTGCAAACAGAACCCAACTCCTAACGAGTTAAAGCAAGGCGTATACAAACCCCGATTGACCGTTACCAAACGAATAAACCGAGAGCGAAACTTTGAGATAACTCTGAAAATTGAGTTTTCAATCCCCAAACTTCTATACGGCAATAACTTTGACGAGCTAACCGAGGCTGATTTTCCCGCAGTTATCCAAAAGCTGAAAATCATACTACGAGAAATGGGAGTTTATATCCTTGAGCAACACTTAATTGACGCTCCCGTTTCCTCAGTCCACTACTCCAAAAATATAGCCTTGACGGACTACACTACACCCTATACCTACTTCTCTCAACTCAACAAGCTCAACATCAATAAACGGCTGGACACTAACAGGACAGACTTTAGGAACGAAGGGCACAGCTTCAAGTATCGGGCTAACTCGTTTGAGATAGTTTTTTACGACAAAATCAAAGACTTAGAGCAAGCTAAGATTAGCGAGAAACGGGCTGAAGAAGAAGATAATGCCTTACAGCTTAATTTATTTGATGTGCTGACCAAGCAGAAACCGCTTGAGGTGTTGCGAGTTGAGATAAGACTAAATAGACGGCAAAAAATCAACCAAATCCTCAAAAAAATAGGCAAGGAAGTAGAACCGACTTTTACCAACATATTTAGCCAAGACACAGCCAAAAAGGTCTTACTTCACTACATCAGCGAGATTGAGGAAGCATACCCACCATTACTCACTTACCAATATGATAGCCCCAAAAAGTTCTTTTCAGGCTTTATACGAGCTAACCACACAACCAAGCTCACACAAGCCCTCAAAATGCTAGGACTGCGGGTTTTACTTGACGAGATTGGGGTAAGAGAGTTTAGGGAAATGACCAAACATTACGGCAGTTCTGCGTGGTATAGCTTAAATAAAGAGATGAAAGCCCTTACCAAAACCGACGAACCAAGCGTATTCTCTCTACTTAAAGAGCAGGTAAACAAGTTTGAGCCGTTAAAACTACTTGCAATTCAAGACAAAATGTTAAATAATGTTAAATATAACTAATATGACAGAAGAAAAATACTACACCATAGAGGAAGTGGCAAAAATGCTCAAGGTAGTTTATCTCACAGTCTATCGTTGGATACAGGACGACAAACTCAAGGCTCACAAAGCGGGCAAGCAATACCGAATTGAAAAGACCGACTTAAAAGAGTTTATGCAAATGAAGAAACCCAGAAAAACAGAATGAGAAAAAGAATTGCCTACTCACAAAACTTTCTGAAAGATAAGGCTCTGATAGCCAATCTGATAGCAAAATCAGCTATAACAACTAATGATGTTGTTTATGAAATTGGTGCAGGTCAAGGAATTATCACAGAAGAATTGCTAAAAAGAAGTAGGAAGGTAGTTGCTTTTGAAATAGACGAAAACTTATTTAGGATATTAGCACGAAAATTTACGGGTAATAAATCCTTAGACTTAATACACGGCAATTTTTTAACTTATTCCCTGCCAAGTTATCCCTATAAAGTTTTTTCTAATATACCCTTCAATATCACCTCAGATGTTATAAAAAAATTAACACAAGCACCAAAACCACCTGACGATGCGTTTCTTATTGTTCAGAACGAAGCCGCTAAAAAGTTTATAGGCAAACCCCACGATAGTAAAAATAGTCAGATGGCTATTTTATTGAGACCGTGGTTTGAATTGGAAATTTCCCATAAATTCAACAGAGATGATTTTTCCCCAAAACCGCAAGTAGAGACGGTATTACTAAAAATTAACAAGAGAAAAAATCCTTTGATTAAAGACGAGGCAAAAAGTCAATATCAAGACTTTATTGTTTACACCTTCAATCAGTTCAAGCCTAATGTGATTGAAGGATTATCCGATGTCTTCGGGAAACAAACGATACTTAATTTAGCAAGAACAGTAGGCTTTTCTACTAACTCAAAACCGAGCCAGTTAGATTTTAACCATTGGTTTGAGCTATTTAATTTTTTTGAAAAAACAGGCAATAAAGCCTTAATAAGAGGTTCGTATGCCAGAATTTTGGAGCAACAGAATAGACTTGAAAAAGTCCATAGAACAAGAGTTGATAAAAATTGGAAGCAGTTTAGGAAGAAATAAATTATGACCAAAGCAGTTATATTAGCCAGAGTATCAACGCTCAGGCAGGAAAAAGAAGGATTATCTCTTAAAGATATTCAACTTCCCGAACTAAGGGATTACGCAACCAAAAGAGATTTTGAGGTAGTCCGAGAATTTGTTTTTAGCGAAAGTGCCGACTATAAAATCAGAAAGAAGTTTAACGAGATGATTGACTTTGTAAAGCAAAATGAGGACATCAAAGCTATTATCTCTTACCGAGTTGACCGCATAACCAGAAATTACCGAGATGCCGTAAAAATAGACGAGCTAAGGCTTGATTACGGCAAAGAAATTCACTTTGTTTATGACCACCTCGTTATCAACAAAGACAGCGTAGGCAGGGATATTCAGGATTGGGACTTAAAGGTTTTTCTTGCCAAGCAATATCTTAACCGCCTCAAAGAAGACGCTATCAATACAGCCAAATTCAAAATAAGCAAAAACGAGTATCCTGGCAAAGCCCCCTACGGTTACAAAAATATAACCAGAGATGACGGCTCAAAGTGGATAGGTGTTGACGAGCCAGAAGCAGAAATCGTTGAGAAAATGTATCAATGGTATTCCACAGGCAGTTACTCAATGCTTGAGGTAAGAAATAAGGTTAAAGAAGTGTTTGGCTTGGACTTTTCCAAAGGCAAAATTGATTTTATCCTCAAAAACCCCTTTTACTGCGGGACAATGCTCTATGACGGACAAGAATACCCGCACAACTACGATAGAGTGATTGACGAGGAACTTTTTGACAAAGTGCAGGATATAAAAGCAGGGTTTAATAAAAAACGCTTTAAGTATGCGGGTCTAGCTTTTCCTTACAGGGGCTTAATCAGATGTGCCGACTGCGGTTGTATGATTACGCCTGAGCGTAAGATAAAGAAAAGCGGTAATGTCTATCACTACTACCACTGCACACAATACAACGGTAAACACGGGGCTGAGTGGCTGACAGAGGACGACTTAACCAAACAGTTTGTAAGCGTGTTTGACAAGCTCCAAATGCCCCCTGATGTTGTTGAGGATATTGCCAATTCGCTTAAAAGCTCGCACAAAGACAAATCAGAGTTTCACCAAAGTCTACTCAACCGCTATCAGTCCGAGTATAAGAAATACGAGAACCGCATTGAGCGGGCTTGGGAAGACAAAATAGACGGTAGTATTACTGAGAGCTACTATGAGAAAAAACGAAAAGAGTATCGGGCAAAACAGAAGACAATCAATAAAAAAATTGAGAAGCTACAATTTGCCGACGAGGAATACTATGTAACCTCATCTTACCTGCTAAAGCTGGCTGAAAACGCTGGAAAAGTCTTTGAAAGTTCTGAAGCCCACGAAAAACGGCTACTTTTGAAGATGGCACTTCAGAACTTAGAGCTAAAGGGCAAAAAAGCCCGATATGACTGGATAAAACCGTTTGACAAGATAGCTTTTTACGCCTCTCGTCAAAGTTGGCTCCCCCTCTAAGATTCGAACTTAGGACCAATCGCTTAACAGGCGAGCGCTCTACCACTGAGCTAAGGGGGAAAGAAAAACACTAATTGTTAAATAAAGGCGAGCGCCTTTGTCAATCCGTATCCCGTTTACGGGAGAAGGATGATCTACCACCAAGCTTTGCGGGGATCGTGGTAATAGTCAAAAGATTATATCACTGCTAATGATCGTTTATCCACTGCGTATAACGATCTAGACGACTTTCTTGATCTGACTCATTGTTATTTCTTGGCACCGGCATTGTCGCCTCTGGTTTTGGTCCACTTTCTCCATTGTCATTAACTTTACCTGTTGTTGTATCTCTCGATATTGGCATCATCGCCGCCGATCTTGCCTCTCTCTTTGCTCTCGGCTCCCATCCTTTAGGTTTCCCATTAGGTTTCACAAAATCTATATCATCAAATCGCTTTATTGATGCTTCTCGTAAACCCGGAAACAATTCTCCTTGTCCTGGAGTTGGTTGTTCTTTCGTCATTTTTTATTTATTTTAAATCTCTAAGCATATGTTCCACCCCTGCAGTATCCCCTGGATCACCTCTACCATCCATTAATTTTATCGGAATTAATAATACTTCTCTAGGCTCTACATCAAAACCTCCTCCTATCGGTAGAATGTTATGCTTCTTAAGCACATCATTATGGGGAGAATTACAAGTATAATGAATGATACGCGATTCTCCACCATCCGGTTTTAAATCCACAACTTCAGTACCAGAAGGACGTCCTTCTGAATTTTTAATAAATGGCATAATTACATTATATACTATATCCTCTAATATTGTCAAGTATAACTTAATTAATACCCAAATTAACCCAAAGTCATCTTTATATTTGACTACTTGATTTTTATAAAAAATATCTTATAATAAAACATATGAGTAAAGAAAATCATACTGAAATCAATAAATGGGAACAAATCCTCGCCTCTGAAGGCTTATCGCCCATCAAGAAACGGATTACCGCTGAATTAAAGCAACATGGTTTTCGAGCCTCTAGTTTAGAAGAAGATAGAAACGAAGAATTCAGGATCAAAAATGCTCTTGATCATGCCATTGAAACAGAAAATATGTATTCCAGTGCAATCCCTCTTAACCGTAGTGGTTTACCACCCTGTAAACGAGCACGACTAGAAGAACAGCGCAGTCTGTTGAACCGTGATCCACGTCTTCGAGACTAATTGTCACTCCAGTAATATATAATCCTTATATGCCCGAAACTAACTCTCCTTGGAAAATACTGGAAATCCGTCTCCCACAGGACAATGAGTTCACCCCCGAATCCATGTCTTCACTTCTCAGCAACTTTGTCCAAATGAGTCATTCTTCTCTTTTAGATAAAATTTTGAGAAAAAAATCCACTATTACCTCCTTAGAAATTGTCCTTAAAGACGGTCAAATCCATTTTTATGTCACCGTTCCCGCCGCCAATCTGGAATTTTTCCGCGCCCAAATTTTAGCCCAATACCCCACTGCCATTACCAAAGACAGTCCGGATTATCTCTCCCTTACCGAAACCCAACCTCTACATTTTTCTCAACTGACTCTCGCCAAAGACCTTAAATACCCTCTCAAAACCAATCGTGATTTCCGTGATACCGATCCCCTCTCCTCAGTTCTCTCTCCCTTGGCCCGCTCTCCATTAGACAGTGATTTCTTCATCTACCAAATTCTTTTAGCCGCTCCTCCCAAAAATTGGCAGGGAAGTATTATTTCCCTGATTCAAAATGGTATTTTAATCGACAAAGAAAAAGGTTTTCGTCAAGCCCACCCTGACAAAGCCGTTTTTGAAAGCAAAATCCAATTTCCCGGACTGTTGACCCAAATTAATCTCATGAGCAACAACCCCGGACTACTCAATTCTCTCAGTTCCTCTTTTGGTATTTATACCAACCCCCGTGGCAATTTTCTCAAAAGTTCTCAACCCGGAATTTTGTTCCGAAAAAATCTGCAAAAATCACTTTTTAAGCGTACTTTTTTACCCGGTCTTTCCACTCAAATCCTCAATGTTGACGAACTTTCCGCTCTCTGGCACTTCCCCACCGTTCAAACTCAATTACCCAACATTGCCTGGGGCAAACATCTCTTTGCCGACCCCCCGGAAAATCTGCCGGTCGCCACCGGCCTCTCCGACGAAGAAAAAGCTAAAATTACCTTTTTTGCCAAAACCGAATTTCACAACCAAGAGGCGATTTTTGGTATCAAAGAAGGCGAGGATCGTCGTCGCCATACCTATATCATCGGAAAATCCGGTACCGGTAAAACCACTCTTATTGCCAATATGGCCATTGACGACATCAGAAAAGGCCGTGGTGTCGCCATTATCGACCCTCATGGCGATCTTTGCCAAACTATTCTTGACTATATTCCCGCCTCCCGCATCAATGATTGTTGCTACTTCAATCCTGCCGACCCCGACTACGTCTATCCTCTCAATGTTCTAGAGGCTCAAAATGACTCCCAACGAGAGTTGGTCGCCTCTGGTGTCATTTCCATTTTCAAAAAACTGTATGGCAATATTTCCTGGGGACCCAGATTGGAACACATTCTCAGAAATGCCGTTCTCACCTTGGTCAACACTCCCAATTCTGATTTAACCCATATTGTCGAAATTTTAACCAGCAAGCCTTACCGTCAAAAAGTCGTTTCCCAGCTTAAAAATCAGACTCTAGTCAACTTTTGGAAAAATGAATTCGACCGCATGGACGATAAATTCCAACAGGAAGCTATCGCTCCTATCCTCAACAAAGTCGGCCAATTTATTTCCTCAAGTAAAATCAGAAACACTATCGCTCACCCCAAATCCAAGGTCCGTATTGAAGATATTATGAATCAAAAAAAGATTCTGATTGCCGACCTGTCTACCGGCAAACTCGGTGAAGACAACTCCGCTCTCTTGGGCGCCATGTTAATCACCCAAATTCAATTATCCGCCATGAACCGGGTTTTTCAATCCGAATCTGAACGCTCCGATTTTTATCTCTATGTTGACGAATTCCAAAATTTTGCCACCGAAGCCTTTATTAAAATCCTGTCTGAAGCTCGTAAATTCAAACTCAACCTGATTGTGGCTAATCAATATATGGCCCAACTTGATCGCTCTATTCAAGACGCTCTCTTTGGCAACGTCGGTTCTCTCTTATCTTTCGTTGTCGGCAACCAAGATGCCTATATTCTCCAAAAAGAATTCGGTCCCAAGTTCCCGGCTGAAGATTTGGTTAAAATTGGTAAGTACCAGATTATTTGCAAACTCAGTATTGACTCCGAAACTCAAAGTCCCTTTTACGCCACTACTCTCCCTCCTCTAGCCTGTAAAAATCAAGGTCGAAATAAAGTCATTCGCAATTCCCAAGAACGCTGGGGCAAAAAAATCCTATAGTTTGTGTTAAAATACACTGGCTATGGAAATTAGCAAGCTTGAAAGATATTTTCCGTCAAATACATTTCAACAAGCCGGTGAAGCTTTAACCAAAGATGTTTATCAGGGTGATCGTCAAACACTTCTAAATTTCTTAGATAACATGGATACTTATCACCCCTACGAAATTAAAAAACTCAGTACAGGCATAAACGAACTTTTTATTCAAGCTGACGACTTAGGTGTTCCCCTAGAAGCATGGCCTCACTACCATCGTCAAAGTCTGCTATCTATTCTTCGAATGGAAATAGAAACTCAAAAAAAGACTGGTCACACATTTGAAGCCGTCCTCAGTATTTTTCAAAATTCCACAAAATAAGCCTCTGGTTTTTTCCTAACCTTTTAGCTTCAATTTGCCTCTTGACAAATATTATAAGACTATCCTATATTTATATTAGATATACACATTTTTAAAAAAACATATGTCTAAAGAAACTATAGGATATAAACCAACAAACTTGGCTGAAATGCCTGAAGTTAGGCAAAATTTTATAGAAGCTAGAATTATCCCCCCTCTCAGTCTTAAAGATATGGCTCTCAATCAAGCCACTGACAAAGAGCTCGATTTTATTGCTTCCGTTTTAAGTTAAAAATTATCAATTAACCACATATGACCGAAAAACCACAACCCCGTTTTTATAAAGTTGAAGCCAATAATCGCATCAACCACCTTGGTGATGAATTTAAATCGGCTTTTACTCCCGATCCTGACTTACCTCAGATTAGGGCTTCTTCCAACTAGCCCACTTGCAATTCGGGTAATCACTGCAACCATAAAACTTTCTCCCGGCTCTGGTTCTCTTGATCACTCCTTCTTTACCGCAACTCGGACACTTAAATCCAGCCTTTTCTTGGTAAGTAGCGGTATATTTACACTCCGGAAAACGACTGCAAGAAATAAATTTTCCAAATCGACCCAATCTAATCACCAACTCCCCCTGCCTGCACTCAGGACAAGGCCTACCCGTTGATTCGGTTGCCACCTTAACCCTGTCAGCCACCGCCTCTACCTTCTTCACTTCAGGTTCAAATTGGCTCCAAAATTGCTTCATCATCTTCTTCCATTCAGTTTTACCCAAAGCTACCTTATCCAAGTCTGCCTCCATCTCCGCCGTAAAAGGCAAAGATAAAATTTTTGGAAAATTTTTAGTTAAAAATTCATTAGTTGCCATCCCCAAGGCTGTCGGCTTAAATTTACCCTCTTCCCTTTCAATATATTGTCTGGCAATAATTGTCGAAATAATCGGTGCATAAGTCGAAGGTCTCCCGATTCCCTGTTTTTCCAAAGATGCCACCAATGATGCATCTGAATAACGTGGGGGCGGGGCCGTTTCTCCTTCCTCAATCAGTATTTTTTCTGCCTTCAATTTTTCTCCTTCTTTTAATTCCGGCAACAACTGATCTTCATGTTTATTACCATAAATTCGGTAAAACCCATCAAAAAGCACTCTCAATCCACTAGCCTTAAAAATCGAATTACCATTACCCAACTCAATACTGCTACTTTCCAAGCGCGCACTCGCCGCTTGTGTCGCTACCGCTCTTTGCCAAATCAGCTGATACAATTTTGTCTCCTTGGCATCCAACCCCTCAGGTGTTTTAATTGCTACCCGAGTTGGCCTAATCGCCTCATGGGCTTCTTGAGCATTTTTGGACCGGTTTTTATAAACTCTCACCCTCTCCGCCACATAATCCTGTCCATAATTTTTACCGATATATTCACGAAATTCTTTAATCGCCTTGTCTGATAAATACACTGAATCTGTTCGATGATAAGTGATTAATCCCTGTTCATACAATCTTTGTGCCAAAGTCATAGTTTGTTTTCCCGACCACCCAAAACCTCTAGCTCCAGCCTGTTGTAATTTCGAAGTCGTAAAAGCCGGTACCGGACTTTTACTCAATTGACGACTTTTAATCGCCTTAACTGTAAATTCTTTTTCTAGTTCAGACTCATACTTTTCTGCCTCAGATTTACTGGTAAAGAGTGATTTTGAAAAAGTATAACTACCATCAAACAACTTTATTCTCTGACTGTTGATAAAATTTTTATCCCCAATCTCAACCAATTCTGCTTCAAACTTAACTCCTCTCTTAAATAAAGCTTTGATCTTAAAAAACTTTTCCCGAGCAAATTTTTCTACTTCCTTTTCTCGTTCACAAATCAATCTCACCGCCACCGACTGGACTCGTCCCGCTGATAAACCTTTTCTAACTTTTTTCCATAACACTGGCGATAATGAATATCCTACTACTCTATCCAACACCCGTCTTCCTTGTTGGGCATTGACCAAATCCATATCAATTTTAGCCGCTTTTTTAAGCGCCGCTTCTATTGCCTCCTTGGTAATTTCATGAAAGGACACTCTGGCAATTTTCTCTTTTTTAATTTTCTTTTTCTGACCCTCAGTCAACAACCACTCCACATGCCACGCAATTGCCTCTCCTTCCCGGTCCGGATCGGAGGCTAAAAAAATCTCGTCTGCCTTTGACGACAATCTTCCTAATTGAGAAATTACTTCCTTTTTTTTAGGATCCAATACATACTCAATCTCAAAACTCTTCAAATCCACTCCCATTTTATTCTGGGGCAAATCCCGAAAATGCCCCACTGTTGCCATCACTTCAAAATCCTTCCCCAAATACTTGGAAATAGTTTTCGCTTTGGTTGGAGATTCTACTATTAATAATCTTTTTTTCTGCATTATTATTCTAGTTTCTAAAATCTAGTTTCTAGTTTCTTTATTAAACTCTGTTCATTGTCATCTATTGTAATATCTCTGTCAAGCGTTCAATCTCCACGATAGGTATCGCCCCTTGAGCCACCAACCAATTCGGAGCAAAACTATTTTCCTCATTAATTCTGCCTACAATTCCGTATACCGACTTCCCTTTCTCTGCAAATTTCCCTGCCAACAGTAAAGTTCCACTCTGTCTACCACCCTCAACTACTATCAATTTATCGGCATAATTTGCCACTTCTTCATTCAACTTCTCAAAATCGTTACCCTTAAAAACTTTTTTAGCTCCCCGTCTCATCACTTCTTGATTACAACCACTCACCTCTATCGTCACTACCTCCTCATGCTTCAATTCAGCCATTAATTTCCCAATTATCTCCCTGCCATAAGCGCTCATTCTCCTGCTCCCCACCACCGCTATTTTCATTTTCTGGGCACTATGGTTTCTGGCTCATTAAACCACTCTTTTAATATATCGCCCACAATTGGTGCCGCCACATCACTACCCTCCCCGCCTCTTTCCACCAGCACTGTCACTGATATTTCTGGATTGTTGACCGGGGCAAAAGCCGTTAACCAAGCATGGGTGTCTTTACTTCCGTCTCCCAATTCTGCCGTACCTGTCTTACAAGCAATTTCAGTCTTAAAATTAAATAGTGGCCACGCCGTCCCTCCTTCATTGCAAGCCTCTACCATACCTCTGATTACTAAATCCCAATTGTCATTTTTAGCCTTCACTTGAGTACAATTAGGCTCACTCTCTGCCAATACACTTGGTTGACACTTTTTCCCTCGACTGGCAATAATATTTGTAGCCAGATTCATTTGCAACGGAGTCACTGCCAAATTTCCCTGACCTATGGCCATATGATAACTGTCTCCCAGATACCATCTCTCTCCCATATGCTTCTTTTTCCAAGCATCATTAGGGACCAGTCCCTCCACTTCTCCGGGCAATTCTATCCCAGTAACTTTTCCCAAACCAAAAACATGAGCCCATTTATCCATGGCCTCCACTCCCATTTTCTCTCCTAATTTATAAAAGAAAATATCATTTGATCTTTTTAAACCTTTAACCACATCCACCATACCATCGGTGCCACCTCTTTTGGTCCACAACCAATTTTTGAATTCATATTCTCCAATGGTAATTTTCCCTGTATCCTCAAAAGTCGTCCCCGCATTAATAGTCCCGTCTTCCAAGGCTCCCAAAGCAATTATCGGCTTAAAAATACTTCCCGGATGATATTTGGCCGATATCGCCCGATTCATCATTGGTAAATTTTGACTGTCTTCCAAATAACTCCTAATGGTAGTTAAATCATAACCATAACCAAAATTATTAGCATCATAGCTAGGTGAACTCACCATAGCTAAAATCTTGCCGTTTTCCGGTTGACTGACTATCACCACCGCTTTTTTACCCTCCAATAATTTATAAATCTTATCCTGCCAAAAAGCATCAATACTCAAATTTATATCTTTACCTTTCACAAAATCCATTTGTCCCAACTCTCTGACTGTCTTCCCGGTCGCATCAGTTTCTGTTAATTTATAACCATCGTTTCCCATCAATTCACAATCCAACACCGCTTCAATTCCAGCCCTACCAACCACACTCAAGTTATTCAAATTTTGTCCACATTTACCTTTTTTTAATTCTTCTTCATTAACCTTTCCTAAATACCCTAAAATATTTGAAGTCGACACTCCATAAGGATAAAATCTCTTCATTTCCCCGTTTAACTCCACATTAGTCGCCATAGTTCTCCCTTTTTTGTCAAAAATTTCCCCTCGGGCTGCCGGAATTATTGTCCGAGTTAATCGATTGTTTTGCGCTAAATCTCGATAATAAGCTCCTTTAATTACATTTAGTTTCAAAACCACTACTAACAACACTCCAAAAGTCGCTATCAATAAACCTCTCAACCACCAGTATTTCATTAATTCATTCCTGAAATTAATTTAACTCGAGTCAACCAATCTTTATTTTCCAACAATTCTCCCATTCCCCTCACTACTCCATATTCCGGATCATTAACTACTGCCGCATTAACCTTCACCTCTCCTTCTATGTATTTATCAATTCCGGCAAATTTAGCCCCACCTCCCGATAAAATAACTCCTTTTTTCAAGACATCATCAGTCATTTCTGTTGGCATTTCATCTAAAATTAACTTGACTAAACTAGCAATTTTTTTAACCAGCATGGCCGTTGCCTCCGCTATTTCCTCTTCTCTTAGTCGAATACTTTTAGGTAAATTACTTTCCAAATCCCGACCTCTAATAATCCCTCCTTTCTCAATTTTCACTTTCTCAGCCGTATTGATTCCGATTAACAACCCGTACTTCATTTTAACGTAATTGATAATCGCCTCATCAAAATCCCTCCCTCCCAAATCTAAACCTCGACTCAAGACAATTCCCCCCATAGACACCAGTGAGACTTCGGTCTTGCCGCCACCAATATCCAAAAATAGTACCCCACTACTTTCTTCCAACTTAAAACCACTTCCCAATACTCCCAAAACCGCACTTTCCACCAATGTCACCTTAGCTACTCCAATCTGACTAAAAATATTTCTAAAAGTTCTCATTTGTACTTTACTGATTGTCCCCGGTACCGCCACTATTAACCGAGGTTTAAGGATTTTTGGATAAGCACTGGGGATGTCATAAACAAATTTCATAAAATAAGCCACTAACGCTTCCACCATCTCCATATCGGCAATGGTGCCTCGCCAAATCGGTGCCACCACCTCAATTTGTTTCGGTTCACGATTGTACATATCCTTGGCCCCTTGCCCATAAACTAAAATCCGCTGTACCCCATTCCTCTTCTTTTTCAGTCTGGCTACCACTGTTGGTTCTTCCACAATCACTCCTTTGTCCTTGGTATAAATTCTGATATTGCTGCTACCCAAATCCACTCCCACCTGCCAATAAAAATTTGTCATCCACTCCCCCAAGCTTTTCATGGCTCCAGTATAGCCAATTGCTGGTAAAATTAACAGGTGACCTCTTTAGTCCATTCACTCTATTTCCTCCTAGTTTTTTTTACCCCTCTTATCTACACCCTCAACACTTCCGAACTCTTTGAACTCCCTAAAATGTATTTTGTTTATGCTCTGACTCTATTGATTCTCATTGCCCATTTTGCCAATCATTTACGCACTCACGTCCCTCTGTGGCGGCCCCATCGACTTCTCCTGCCCCTTTGTCTCTTTTTTCTCTCTCAACTAGTTTCTACTTTTTTTTCCGTCGATCCTTACACCTCAATTTTTGGTTATTACTCCCGCCTCAATGGCGGTTTATTCTCTCTACTCGCTTATATAGTTCTTTTTATCATTCTCTCCGTCTATATTACCCCTAAATTTAAGGAAAAAATTATTAATTACACTCTCTTTTCTGGTCTATTAGTCACTTTGTACGGTATTCTCCAGCATTTTGGTATCGATAAAAACCAATGGGTTCAAGACGTCCAAGCTCGAGTCTTTTCTACTTTAGGTCAACCTAATTGGCTGGCGGCACACCTCTGTATTCTCTTACCACTGTCTATTCATCGCTCACTTAAAAACACCAAAAAATCTCATTCTGCTTTCTGGTTTCTCGTTTCTAGTCTCTTGTTTCTTTGTTTATTGTTCACCAAATCAAAAAGCGGTCTTGGCGCCGCCACCATTTCTTTATCAATTTATTTTATTTACATTTTCTTCACCCGCAAACATCTACTTATCTACTTATCTACTTATCTAATTGTCTTTCTCTCTCTTTCCTTAACTATCTCAAACCCTATCAAAGATTTAGTTTTTCCTCCCAAAAATCCTCCGCCAACCACTCAAACTAATATTTTGAATATCACTCCTAGCCAAGACATCAGGCACATCGTTTGGCAAGGTAGTGTTGATTTATGGAAACGTTTTCCTCTCTTTGGTACTGGTCCGGAAACCTTTGCTTACACCTATTACTGGACTCGACCAGCCGCCCACAATCTTACTTCCGAATGGGACTTTCTCTACAACAAAGCTCATAATGAATACCTTAATTATTTAGCCACCACCGGCATTCTTGGACTCGCCGCCTATCTCTTTTTAATCGCTTATTTTCTTTATTTTTTAAGAAAAAAACCGGCTCTGTTGGCCGCCTTTATCTCCATTCTCATTACTAATTTTGCTGGTTTCTCTGTCGTCGTCACCGCTCTCCTTTTTTTTCTTCTTCCAGTTCTGAGTTTACCCAAATTCAAAAAATCATCCCAAAAAACATCTTTTCCTCCACTCATATACGCCTCAATCCTTCTTTTTGCCTTTCTTTTTTATAAAAATATTACCTTCCTTTTATCAGACATTTACTACCACTCCGCCGAAAAACAATTAACCTCAAATCCGCCATTGGCCCAAAAATTAATTACTAAAAGCCTCAAATACCGCCCTCATGAAGCCATTTATTGGAATTTGGCCGCCAAAACTTACTTCCAAAATAAGCAAATCGATCAAGCTATTGCCGCTTCCAATAAAAGTGTTTATCTCGCCCCCGCTTCTACTAATCTATGGAAAGAACGAGCTCAACTTTTTGCCCAAATTGCCGTCACCGACCCTCCTGCCTTTATCCATTCCTTGGAAGCTCTAGAAACTACTGCCAAACTAGCTCCCACCGATGCCAAAACCTTCTATCTCTTAGGTCGTTTTTATGAAGCTGCTGGTGACATTGACACCGCTCTCAAACATTATCAAAAGGCCTTTTCTCTTAAGAGTAATGATGATTATTCCGCCTTTGCTATTGGCAAAATTTACTTTGACCAGAAAAAATATGCCGAAGCCAAAAATTACTTTGAAACCGTCTTAAAATATGCCCCCAACAACACCGACGCCCAAGATTATCTGAAAAACATCAAATAATCGTGTTTATATCCACTACCTTCTTGTCCTCACCCTCTTTCCATAAATAAAACTTACCCCCATCTCTTTTAATATGATCCACAAACAAAATACCCAATAAATGATCATATTCATGCTGCCACAAAATCGCTTCAAAACCTTCCAGAATCTTGTTTTTGCCTTCTAGTTTCTGATCTTTAATTTCCTGCCACTGTGCCTCGATTTTCAAATACCTTTTGACCGTTCCATATAAATCAGGAAAAGACAAACAACCCTCTAAAAAATCACTCTCAACACCTTTCTCATCTACCATCTTCGGATAAACTTTTTCCCCAAAATAAGCCACTAATTTAGGATTTATCAACACTCTAACCCCATTTCTTTCCTTCATTCCTAAAAAACTCTTACTCACCCCAATCTGGGTGGCCGCCAAACCGGCTCCGTTTTCACTTTTTTGTAAAATTTCTTTTAATTTATTAATTTCACTCAAAGTCTTTTTGTCTAATTTTTTCACCTCCGCCACCTTTTGGCGCAATACCGGATGCGGAAACATAACTATCCCTGTCATAGTCTATTTTACCAAAACTTAGATATAATCCTCTCATGACCAAGGTTATTTTTTTTGGAGCTTCCCCTTATTCCCTACCTATTCTTCAAAAACTTTTAACTCTGGCCGACTTCCAAGTTCCCTTAATTGTCACCAAAACCGATAAAGCTTCCGGTCGTGATCAAAAAATTACTCCCAATCCTGTCGCCCAATTTTGTCAAGAAAAACATCTTCCCCTCCTCCAAGTCGACGCTTTTGATTCTCATTTCTTATCTCTAGTTTCTAATTATTCTCCAGATCTTGGTCTTTGTGTCGCCTTTGGCCCACCTTTCTTTGACCAAGCCACTATCGATCTGTTTCCCAGAAAAATCATCAATATTCATCCTTCTCCACTCCCCCGTTATCGCGGAGCTACTCCTGGACCCTGGCAAATTATTAAAGGGGAAGAGAATAGTGCCGTCACTTTTTTTCAAATCGATCTTCTCCCTGACCATGGACCAATTATTGCTTCACTGCCTCTAAAAATTAACCCCCATGATACCGCTGGAACTTTCTACGACCGTGCTTTTCAATTAGCTGCTGACCACCTCGACACCGTACTAAAAAACTATCTTCAAAACCCCACCCGACTTCAAGCTCAAGATCATTCTCAAAAAAGTTACTTCCCAAAAATTACCAAAGAAAAGGCTAAAATTGATTGGCAACAATCACCCCGGAATATTTATAATTTCATCAGAGCCTTAAACCCTTTTCCTATTGCTTGGACTACAGTTTCCAACTCCAAGCAACAAATTCTAAAAATGAAAATTTTCTCTGCCGACTTTAATCCTTCCACTCAAACTCTAACCCCAAAAACCGTTCAAATTGAAGGTAAAAATAAAACTGACTGGTCCCAAATCAAGCCCTACTATTATCTTTCTTAATCTCACTCTTAATCTTTTTTAGACAACGACTACAAAACACCCCTCCAATTTTTTCTTCACCCATTTTCATGGTCACTTTTTGCACGTTAGCCTTAAAAGTGCGACTGGTTCTATTTTGAGCATGGGAGCGGTTTCGACCAATAGTCGTGCCCTTTCCACATAAACTGCATTTTCTCATAGGCTATACTATATCATAAATTTATGCTTCTCATAACTTCAATTTTAGCTCTAATCATCTCTATTAGCCTGCATGAATTCTGCCATGCTCTCGCCGCTGATAAACTTGGCGACCCCACTCCTCGGGCCTATGGCCGCTTAACTCTTAATCCTTTAGCTCATATTGACCCTGTCGGCACTATTCTCATCCCTCTTGTTGGCGCTCTGAGTGGCCTACCGGTCATTGGCTGGGCCAAACCCACCCCTATTGATCCCTACAATTTCCAAAACCCCCGTCGTGATGAAATTATTGTCGCCCTGGCCGGACCTCTCAGTAATTTTCTTTTAGCCTTTCTCTTTTCTCGAATTCACCACCCTCTCAGTATTACCTTTGTGGTTACCAGTCTGGTTTTAGGTATTTTTAATCTCCTACCACTACCTCCTCTGGATGGTTCCAAAATTCTTCTCAATCTCTTACCCATTGAATCCGCTCATCGCTGGCAACAAGCTTTAGAACAATATGGTCACCTGTTAATTATTTTGTTACTTTTTTCCGGCCTTTTATCCCAGATAATGAATCCGATTTTGGCTTTTTGCTTGAAGTTTCTTTACTGATTTGATTGTTTAGATACTCAACCATTGATTTAATTTCTGACGCCTTCATTCCATGAGCCAAAGCCCCCTCTTCCAATGTCTCCATTTGCGCCATCCCACAACCCACACAATGTAACCCATACTTAAATACCAAAATCTCCGCTAATTTCGGATATCTTTCTATTAAATCCAATAAAATTGTATTCTTACTGATTTTCATCTTATATCTCCTTTAATTTAATTTTTTTTAATTCTCGTTGCCATAAATTACCAACCTTTTGCCAAAAAAATCTCTGTTGACATTTAGCTATCCGATGACAGCCACCTTCACCCAAACATGCTACTGGAGCCTTGTTTTCTCCCAAAGCTTCCACTAAATCATAAAGAGTTTTCTTTTCCCAATCTCTACTTAATTGATAACCTCCACCCCTACCTTCCTGAGACTTAACTAGTCCAGATTTTTTCAAATCCGTTGCTAATTGTGACAAAAAACGATAAGGTAAATGCATTTTTCGACTCACCTCCGCCAAAGACACATTTTTACCCTTATTTTTCGATAAAAAACTCAAAAAATCCACACTATATTCAACTTTTTTCGAGACCGTAATCATGCTACAATTATATCAGCCTGCTGAAAGCAGTCTTTGAGAAGGTGTTTTTTCTAGCTAAAGTATAAAAATGGAGGATGTTTGTCTTTAGAGGCTTGCTTCTACAGACTAGTTCTCCCCACGTATTTTTGCGTGGAAAAGCCACTATCGAAGCCCCTACTTTTGGCAGGTTAAATTTGGTCTTCTGGTTTACCAGCATTCATCGGAGTTACTTCAAGTCTTTCTTTATCCTCTTTAGTATTATTCCCATGCTCTTTTGGTTTCTAGCCGCCTCTTGTTTCACATTCTCCCGATATTTTTTCTGATATTTTCTAGGATTATTTAAATATTCCAACAAAAAATCGGCTGCTTCACCTCTCTTTTCTTTTACCCAACCTAGTTTTTTCTCTTTAATTAACTCAATATTGCCATCCTCCTGTCCCCCAATATGAGTAATCGCCACAAATGGTTTCTGTTGCGCTACCACATCAAATAAAAAATTAGGTCCGGCTTTACCAAAAACAATATCCACTCCTGCCAATGTTTCCGCCATATTTTCAATCCAACCAAAATTTTTAATTATCACCTCATTTCCCCGTCTCATTTTCTTAAACAATCTGACATATTCTTCCACTAAATTAAAGGCTAATTTATCTGTACCGGTGTTAAAGATAAAAGCCGCCTTTTTTCTCAGCATCAACAACGCTGGCAACAATCTGGTCAAAGAATTAGTGCCCAAACTCCCTCCACCCACAAACACCACCGGTCTTCTGTCTTTAATTCCCCATTTTTTTCTAATTTCCCATTTATCATATTTTTTAAACATTTCCGGTCTGGTCCACCACCCGGTTTTCAAAATCGCCTCCTTACTCAAACCTATCTCTTTAATTCCAACCTCTTCCCCTTTCTCATCATAAACCAAATGTAAATCTATGTTTTTGTTGTAAGATACCGGCATTACCGACCAAGGATCAGCCACTACCGTCCATAATTTAATCTTTGATTTAGTTTTCTTAAACCATCCCGCCAGCGATTGACTGTGAAACCAATAAGTGGAAATTACCAAATCTGGTTTTAATCTGTCTACTATTCTTTTAGGGCCGGGTAAATTTAGTCGAGAAGACTCTTCTATCATTCGCCTGGCCACCTTGTTATACGACACCCAACCGGCTACCTTGTTTGATACCGGCAAATAGCGATAAGCAAATAAATAAGCATCTCCGGCAATACCAGTATTAGCCTTAACTTCGGCATAATGCACTTCAAAATTTTCCTTTTTTTCCTGTGATTTTAAAAAGCTGTAAATCGCCTTGGCAATTGACCTGTGGCCCCAGGGCATATCATCCGTCATCACCAAAATTTTCTTTTTAGCCATAGAGTATTCTATAATATCCCATTACCAAATGCCTTAACCACGCCTGAATAGCTCAGTTGGTAGAGCAAGTGTTTTGTAAACACTAGGTCGTCAGTTCAAGTCTGACTTCAGGCTCAATTTAAAAAACCGGCCATGATTTCCTCTTCCGCTTCTTCTTTTTTCAACCCTAAACTCATTAATTTCAATAATTGTTCCCCGGCAATTTTTCCAATCGTCGCCTCATGAATTAATTCCGCTTCCACATGATTAGCTTTAATTTTGGGTATCGCCGTCACCTTACCTTTATCTTTAATAATTGAATCACAAGCCACATGAGCAAAACATTTTTGATTACCCACAATATTGGAAATAAATTTCTGTTCTGATACATCTGTCGCTACCGCCCGAGACATCACCCGACAACTTGATCCCTCTCCTACCATTTTCACTTCAAAACTGGAAATGGCTTTTTGTTTTCCCGATGTTTTTATTTTTTCATTAATCACTAAACTGGCTCCCGCCTGCAACACCGCTTTAGTCACCCTCTCAGTCTGATCAACCCCTTCTATTTGTACCGTCTCAATCATCATTTTCGCATCCTTCACCAACTCTATCTCCGTCACCGGATTTATCTCTTTTTGCCCTAAATTTCCACCTTCTCCATAATGTTTTTCAATATATTTCACCTCCGCTCCTTGGCCCACCACAAAACGATGTCGACCACTATGAACCGTATCTTTAGTCCCACAATTATTAATTCCACAACCGGCATAAATCACCACTTTGGAATTTTTACCGATATAAAAATTGTTATCGACAG
Organism: Candidatus Shapirobacteria bacterium; assembly: GCA_022837635.1. Lineage (GTDB taxonomy): Bacteria > Patescibacteriota > Microgenomatia > UBA12405 > UBA12405 > UBA12158. The sequence goes on along the minus strand of JALHFY010000001.1, from coordinate 56,010 downwards.
TTTCTATCAAACCACTTTCCGTCAACAATACCGGAATATCCACCATTGCCATTGGTGCATTGTCCTTTACCCAAATTTCCAAACCCCGCCCATCTTGACTATCTTTAATCGTCACCCACTGACTGTTTTTTCTCTGCCATGTCTTCCCATTTTTACGAATATTCACCGCCCCCGTCATTTTCGAATCATTAACCTGTTTTAATAATTTTTTTTCCAATTTATTCATGAATACAACCTCCCCGACAACCACATTTTTGGCGAATTCTTAAATTGTCAATTTTCTCTACCTCCTCTAATTTACCTCTTTTCAAAAGCAATATTTTATCGGCAATTTCCATAATTTTCTCTTGATGAGAGATGACTAATATCGTTCCGTGGTAATTTTTTCTCAATTTCTTAAAAACTTCAATCAAATTTTGAAAACTCCATAAATCAATTCCCGCCTCCGGCTCATCGAAAATTACCAATTTTGGTTTTCGCAAAATTACTGTCGCCATCTCAATCCTTTTTAATTCCCCTCCAGACAGCGATCCATTCATTTCCCTGTCTAAATAATCCTTTGGACACAAACCTACCTGAGCTAAAACCCCACAACCTCTGATTTTTTTAGTCCCCGCCGCCAATTCCAACAACTTCGATACCTTTATCCCCTTAAAACGCACCGGTTGCTGAAAAGCAAAAGCTATACCCTCTTTGGCTCTCAACTCAATCCTTTCCCTAGTTATTTCCCTATCTTGCCACCAAATCTCCCCCTCATTAGGGCTTTCTATTCCCATAATCACCTTGGCCAAACTTGATTTGCCACTACCATTGGGTCCGGTTAACACATAAAACCGGTTATCATCCAATTTTAAGTTTATCTTGTTTAAGATTTTCTTCCCCTCTTTTTCCAGGGTAATGTTTTTTAATTGAAGCATACAACTCGCACTATTTTAGTATGAGTTAGTCATAAATACAATATCCACCACAATCTCACCTTTATTTGTTAAAATAACAAGCAATCTCTCAGGTCAGCCAGCCTAGAGGCGAGAGCAGTCCGATGGACATCGGACAGGTCATGGATTAACTTTGACTCATGGCTCAGTTGAGAGCAGTCCGATGGACATCGGACAGGTCATGGATTAACAATTTGCCTGGATAGCTCAGTTGGTAGAGCATCCCCTTGGTAAGGGGAAGGTCATGGATTCAAATTCCATTCCAGGCTCAATGTCTGCCTACGTTTATATTCTCCAATCTCTCAAAAACTCTCGTTTTTACATTGGTAGCACCGCTGATTTAAATCGCCGACTTCAAGAACATCTTAGTGGACGCAGCACTTACACCAGTTTTTCTTTACCCCTTAAACTCGTCTTTCAACAGGAATATCCAACATTAACAATGGCTCGAAAAATTGAATTTTGGCTCAAACGACAAAAAAGTAAAACTTTAATTGAACAAATTATTGCGAATCAAAAAATAACCAAATCATTTTAATCGAGCAGTCCGATGGACATCGGACAGGTCATGGATTCAAATTCCATTCCAGGCTCAATATAAATTTTTCTCAAGAAACTTTTCAGCGGAGGGTAAGGGATTCGAACCCCTGAGAGCTTGCGCTCACTAGTTTTCAAAACTAGCGCCATAAACCACTCGGCCAACCCTCCTAATACAGCCCATTATATCAATAAATGATATCCTGAAATATAAATATGCTCTTAGCTATTGTGCCTCTCTATTATCAACTTCTTCAAGCCTACAAACCGGTAGCTTCTACTCCCGTATCCCCCACCCCCACTCCAGTTCTACCCACCAGCGCCCCAGCCGTTCTAGGTACTCAAACCCAAATCAAAAAAATTGTTCTCCTAGGTGATTCCATGATTGACACTCTCAATCTCGATCTCTGTCAAAAATCTTTTCAAAAATACTATCCCCAAACCCAAATCAATTTTCTCAAATATGGTTATGGCGCCACCACTATCGAAAGCGCCTACGACCGTTTAACCCAAAGCACTCGCTATCTGGATCAACAAAATCCCTCTATTATCTCCCAATTACCGGACCTGATTATTCTCGAATCTTTTGCCTACAATCATTTGGGTAATTCTCAAAACAGTCTCAATCGCTACCTGCAGGAACTGGAAAAAATTATTTCCACCATCAAAACTTCCTTACCTCAGACCAAAATCATGATGGCCGCCACTATTGCCCCCAATTCGGTCACCTTTGGCAATGGTCTTAGTAATCTCCATTTCACCGCTATGGATAAAATTGAAAAAACTAACACTATTAAACTGTATTTAGATAATTTCATCGCTTTCAGTCAAAAAAATCAACTATCCCTAGCTGACGCCTATCGCCCTAGTTTAATCAATCAAGACGGTTTTCCGGAACTGATTGATTCCGGTAGCAACATTCACCCATCTGATCTAGGTAGCGAGTTCTTTTGCGATACCTTAGCAAAAACTGCCTTTGACGGCCATTTAATTAATTGATAAAATAGCCCCATGTCCAAAGCAAAAAAAACACCTCGTATTTTACTCGCCCTCAACTGTTCAGTCTGTGGCGCTCAAAATTATTTGACCGAAAAAAACAAGACTAATACTCCTGATAAGTTGAAGTTCAATAAATACTGTCGTTGGTGCAAAAAAAATACCGAACACAAAGAATCAACCAAGCTAAAATAATTTCTAGCCTGGAAAATATCTACATTTCTCCCTTGGAGCTCTGTAATCTCCGGTGTCGTTATTGCTATACCCGCAAGACCAAAAATATCCTAAACAACCGGCAAATCTTAAAATTTGTCAACCGCTATCACATTTTTTTATCAAAGTTTCGCAGTCAACAATTTTTTGACAACATCCAACCCGGTAACGGATTGGCCGAAGGCAAAAAATTCGTTGACAAGAAGCTTAAATTGAAATCTATCATTTTTTGTGGAGGTGAAGTTTTTACCCTCCCCTCTTTTCCCCGTCTGGTCAACACTCTGCTCAAAAAAAACATTTTTATCACCATAATCACCAACGGCACTATTGATAAGTTAGACCAAATTACAGATCCAAAAAATTGTCAACTCATTGTTTCCTTTGACGGCCCCCAAAAAATTCATGACCACAACCGTGGCTCCGGTAATTTTCAAAAAAGTCTTAACTTTGTCAAACATGCCCTCCAACTCGATTTTCCAGTGGAAATTTTTTATCTAATCACCAAAGACTCCTATCCCTACCGCCATTCCTTCCCCCAATCCCTCTCTAAAGCTCTAAAGCTCTATAGTTCTAAAGCTCTTAATTTCACTTTTTTAACCGACCGTCTCGGTTCTCTCACTCCGGCTCAAGTTAAACATATTCGCCAAAAATACCCTGTCTATCCACCAAAAAATTTCGGCTGTGCCATGCTCTCCTTACAATCAAACGGTAATTTTTATCCTTGTTGTGAATCCGCCCTCAAACTCGGCTCCCTTTCCGACCCTATTTCTGTAATCGTCACCAACTATTTATCTCGTTACCTCGCCTCTCCTCTCTGCCCCGACCCTCATTATTTTTGCAATTTAAAACCATAAATTATGGTAATATCGAAAATATAATTTTCCACGCGCAATCATGCCAGGCGAAGCCGCCAGCGCGTGAGCACGGCAAAATTATATTTTCGATATATATAAACCAACAAATATATGACACAGTCTGAATTATTAAAGTCCATTAGGAAATACTTTTGGCGCCGGGGCTTTGTCGAAGTTGAGGTGCCTTATCTCAATTCTAGTCTGCCTCTAGAACCCAATCTCTACTCTTTTGAAACTATTTGGAAACATCAACAGCAAACTTTTTATCTTCCCGCTTCCCCTGAGCTGGCTTTGAAAAAACATCTGTCTCAAAATCGCCAAAAATGCTTTGCTATCGGTCATTGTTTTCGAGATCTGGAAGCCAGCAATGAGCTTCATAGTCCTGAATTTCTCATGTTAGAGTGGTATTTGCCTGACCAAAATCTGGCCGATTTAATCAAATTTACTAAAAATTTTGTTCGTCATTTTCTTAAAATTGATTTTACCGAATTCAAACTCCCCCCCAATCTACCTCAAAATGAAGCTGATTTTAACCAATACTTTCTCAATGAAATTGAAGCAAAACTCCCCCATCAAGGTGGCACCTTTGTCACCGGCTACCCCGCTTATCTCTCACCCCTGGCTAAACCTGTCGATAATTCGACAGGTCAAACCATTGCCGATCGTTTCGAACTTTACATCAACGGCATCGAAATCGCCAATGGTTGCGTCGAAAATACCGATACCAATTCTATTAAATCCGCTTTTGAAGCGGAAAAAGAATATCGCCAGCAACATCATCTACCCCTCCATCCTATTTCCACCGATTTTATCGATTATTGCAGCCGCCTCTCACTTTGCAGTGGTGTGGGTCTAGGCATAGATCGTTTCTTAAATCTGCTAAAATAAACTCAGATATGACTACTCAACAAGAACCTAAAAAAACCACACCGGTAACTCCTCCCAATCCTAGACCTTTCAAACCACAATCACCTTTCCAAAACCCCCAATTTCAAAGCCGTCCCAATTTACCTAAATTTAACAACAACCGTTTCAATTCTTCTTTTCGGACCCAAAGTCGTGGCTCCGGCGGTAAATAATCTTCCCCTCTTCCTTTCCTTTTCCGCTCAGCTTGAATCCCATTTTTTCGTATAATTTTCTCGCCGGCATATTATCTTCACTACATTCCAACCACCAATCCTTAACCATCGATGTCTTAAACACCTTTCTTTCCATCAATTTTTTCATCGACTCGGATAAAAAATCATAGGACCAGTCTCTGCCCCTAGCCGCTCCATACATCCTGATGGCCAATGTCCAAGCTCCCTCTTTCTCCCCAAACCACACAATTCCACCTAATTTACCCTCTTGATCAACCAAAGTATAAATATATCTTCCTTTTTCACACCATTGGTCAAATTTCTCTCTATTCGCAAATCTTTCCCTATCCCCGGTAAACTTCAATACCTCTTCATCTTGACGACTGAATAAAATCAACTCCTCAATATTTTTTTCACTAATCCCTTCGACGATTTTATAATTAGCTTCAAAGTATTTCATAAGTTAACTTTGTATAACAAAGTTAATTACTGATTCGGATACTTCTGAACTTCATCATACTTATAAACCAATTCTATTCCCGCTCTCTTAAACATCTCTTCAGTTTCACTACCAGTGTGATATTTTCTTTCACAAAAAACTTTTTTTACTCCACAATTAATCAAAAGCATGGCACAAGTTCGACAAGGAGTCATCCGGGTATACACTGTGGCTCCATCCAGAGAAACTCCTCTTTTGGCTGCTTGACAAATTAAATTCTGCTCCGAATGTACTGTTCTCATACAATGTTGGCTGATACTACCATCTTCATGGAGCACCTTTCTTAAATCATGGCCTTCTTCATCACAATGAGGAAAACCCACCGGCGAACCCACATAACCAGTTACTAAAATTTGATTATCTTTAACAGCGACACTGCCAGCTCTACCTCGATCACAAGTAGCCCGTTTAGAAATAGCATCGGCTACCTCAAAAAAATAATCGTCCCAACTTGGTCTTTGATATTTTTTGCTCATTTGTTTTTAATAATATTTAATATTTTTTCTATTTGTTCATATAAATCTTCCAAACTGCCATTATTTTCCAATCGATAATCCGCTCTGTCCCTGCAAGCTATCAAGTTCTGTTTATTCGGATCAGTCGACTCTGATTCTCTTAATTCTTGATCCACAAACTCCTCCCAAATCACATTATCTTTATTACTACCCCGTTTCAAATTTCTCTCGTATCTTAATTTCTGCAAAGCATCAACTGCCAGTAAAATTCCCCCAACTTCACGCAGTTTTTCTATTTCTCCTACAGTTCTAATACTCTCCACAATCGCATTCTTGTCTGTTTGTGATGCTCTTTTAATCAATTCTTGAGCAATAAAACCGGCTCCAAATTTGGCTCTCAAATCATTGCCCACCTCTATCATTGATTCTCTGTTTACCGGCATTTTTCTTTTTTCAATTTCCTCACTGATCAAAGCACTGGCGCTAAAATGTGCAAAACCATGATTTTTAACTAAATACTCCACCACCGTCCCCTTTCCCGCTCCATTTGTTCCCGTAATTCCTAAAATTAACCTACTTCGACTCATTGGTGTAATATATCAATGATAAAATACATAATCCAGGCCCATAGTGAAATGGTATCACCAAGGTCTCCAAAACCTTTATTTGAGGTTCGAATCCTCATGGGCCTGCCAGTTTTGTTAAAATATACCTACCTTTTGGGCCCATAGCGTAGTTGGTAGCGCGTCCCCATGGCATGGGGAAGGTCAGGGGTTCGAGTCCCCTTGGGTCCACAGTATGTTATCCATTTGTCAACGCGGTCCGATGGACATCGGACAGGTCAGGGGTTCGAGTCCCCTTGGGTTCACAGTATGTTATCCATTTGTCAACGCGGTCCGATGGACATCGGACAGGTCAGGGGTTCGAGTCCCCTTGGGTCCACATGATTGAAGCTCAGTTAATCACTGTCCCCGCCGACCTCCCTTCACTAATCTCTATCCTTAAAAAATTTAACATATCTATTAACGAATGGGGAAAAGGTTACGCAAAAACCCCTCAACACCTCTTTGAAGAGTTAAAAAATCACGATAGTTATCTCACATCTCAAAATAATGAGCTCACCAGAAGAGTTGATTTTGTTGACATCAATGTTTTGGGATTTTTTGATGGCAAAAAGCACCAACTCATCGAAGAAAAACAGGTCTTCAATGAAAACACTCTCCAAGAAAGAATTAGAACCAGACATTATGCCACCGGTGCTGTTAGCGAAAAAATACACATTGGGGAACAACCCGAAAAAGCTGCTCTTAGAGCTCTGGCTGAAGAACTTGGTATTAGAAACGACAATTTATTTCTTCAACCAACTAGCACCACACAAACAAAACGTACATCTCTTAGTTATCCCGGCCTCAATAGCGAATACCGCGGTTTCTTTTATGAAACACAATTAAATCCCTCTCAGATAGTCAAAACTGGCTATAAAGAAACCCAACCTGACAAAACTACTTACTTTAGCTGGATTGAAATCTAAGTAATTTATATCTGTTAAAATCTTTTATATGACCAAAAAAATCCAAGTCAAAAAAGCTGTTATTGCTGCTGCCGGCCGTGGCACCCGTTTTCTCCCCACCGTCAAAGCCTATGCCAAAGAATTAGTTCCCGTCTTAAACAAACCCAATATTCAATATCTAGTCGAAGAAGCCATTGCTGCCGGTATTACTGAAATTTGTATTGTCCACCGTCATGGTGAAAAAACCGTTCGTGGCTATTTTCAACCCAGTCAAGATTGGGAACAATACCTTAAATCTGTTAACAAACTGGACGCCCTCGACTCTCTCAAAAAAATTCACCAAAGTCTTAAAACTTTTAAATTAATTCCCCAACCCACCCACCTTCCCTATGGTAACGGTTCACCTCTGTTGGCCGCCCGTTCTTTTATCGGCAACGACCCTTTTGTCTATATGTTCGGTGATGACTTGATTATCGAAAAAGAAACCGGTCGTTTTCTGAAAAAGATGATTAAAACTTTTGAAAAATACACTCCGGCCATCAATGTTTCCGTTAAAGATGTTGGTCCCGCCGAAATTCACCGCTATGGTGCCGTTAAATTTATGCCTGATAAAAAATATCCTCACCGCATCTCCGGTATGGTTGAAAAACCCACCGCTAAAGATGCTCCTTCTTTCTTTGGACAAGTCGGTCGTTCTATCGTTGACGCCGAAAAACTCTGGCCCGTTCTCACTAAACAAGGTCTCTCTAAAGACAATGAACTTTGGTATGCCGATTCTATCAATACCCTGGCTGAAACTGACATCGTTATCACCGAGAGCCTCGACGATAAATCCGACTGGATGACCACCGGTGATCCTCTTCGCTGGCTCAAAGCCAACATTGCCGTAGCCATGCTCAACGACGACTACGCCACCGACATCAAAGACTTTTTGAAAACTCTAAAATAATCTCTTTTCCGGGACTATTCCAGTACTCAATTGACAAAACCATACATTAACAGGTACAATACACTCAAGATTTTGTGAAAGGTTTACCCTTGACTCACTCAACCCTCATCAAGGCCAAAGTGGAGACACAAAATCTTTTTTTTATGCTCGATAAATCACTGACAAAAAGATCTTCTTACCTTTCTTTCCCTTTGAAGTCACTATCACTCTAATTTTTTTATTCCGAATAATACCATCAAACGCATAAAAATAATTGCCGTTCTTAATTCGTCTGTCTTGATATATAGTTGCTTTTTCCAACAATTCTTTAGCTAACATCAACGCTTTCAATCTCATCACCACATCCTTTGATCTGTGTCTTTTGTTAAAAACAATATGATTCCACCCCAAACGAGTTACATATACCTTTTCTTGAAACACCGGACATTCTTTTTCATGACCTCGCCATTGTTGAAAATAGAACTCTTTATATTTGTTAATAATCTTACTTATTGTTGTCATATGTAACATTGTACCTTCAAAATTTCAATTTATTTTATACCAATTTTTCATATCCTATAACTTGACATTATCGTCTTTTCTTGATACACTTCATTACAATTGATTGTTGATTGTGATAGTCAACTTTCAATCTTTTAACAACTAGAAGTTTAACTTCCCTCTGAATAAACATCAGAGGAGAGACTCTCGGGGTAAGGTGGCTCCTCGTCATACTTACTCCGTTTCTCCCCTGGTGTTTATCACCAGTCAGTGTCAGCGGCTACCCAGACACCGCGTTTGGATTAGCCAAAAACACAGTTCTTTAACAATCTCTTTCTAAAATCTTTCCTAAAAAAACTCCTTTAGTAGAGTTCACTTAGTCCCGCCCTACTCCGGGCTTAAGTGAACTCTATTGAAAGGAGAGGGTTCAATAAGAGGTCCAACGACGGATCTTGTCACACAGGTGGCTGAAGTTCGCATTCAACATGTTTTTATTCTGGGAGGTCTCCCGTCCAGAAAGGAGGCTGTTAATGGACCCCAGACAAACCAAGATCAATGCCCGCCGAGGTTACCGTGAGCGTCAGCTTAAAAAAGCAACAATACGCAAACTGGTCGCCGCTGGTTGGGCACCGATAAGAAAGGAAAATATAATGGACCATGAAAATAATATCGAAGAGGGCGACTTCATCGAAGTCGACCCTACCCCCAATACCACCCAGGAGGAACCGCAACGTCGACCGTGGTGGCCGTTGCTTGTAGGTATAGCACTGGCGGCGGGTATTATAGCTCTAATCGTATTTCGACCGAAAGCTACCAACGTTACTCCCCCCACCCCCACTCCAACAGTCGAAACGACAGAGTCGGAAACATCCGAAGAACCTGTAGTTGAGGTCACTCCCACACCAGAAACGGAAGAAGTTGAGGTCGTCACCCCTACTCCGACAGTCGAAACGACAGAGTCGGAAACATCCGAAGAACCTAACGACAAAGTTGTCGCTTGTGACACCATTCAAATATCCATCGATGGTGTCAATTGGACAGATGCCGGAGAGTATATCCAAACCGAATCAGTCCACGATATCGGCAACCGAGTTGTTTGGACCTCGCGGCGTACCATCGTACCAGGCAAAGCTTGGAATGAATCATTAACAGAAACTGAATTAAGGACTGTTGAAAATACCTGGATCAAAGTTCGTCTTAATACATGTGAAACCATCCCTGTCATTTTTGGCGGTGGTATCCGTATTAATGGACTCGAATTTAATGAAGGTGCATTATTTCAACTCAAGTCTGGTATCCAAGACATCGAGCTACGAAACGCAGAACTTGTCTTATGGTTTGACCAACCACACCTCACAAAAGATATTAGCAATCGAGTAGTCGATGAAATCCTCAATGGCAATTTTGATATAACCAGCCGTCTGGGGCTAGCTGTAACTGACTCACTCAAAGAATATCTCCCTGATGAAATTTTGGTAGGTGTGCAGATTGTAATCATGCCATAACCCCCTCCCCCTTAACCCCTCGTGGGAACAATGCCAATAGGCAAAGTTCCCGCGGGAGCATGGGGAAAAAGAAAGGAAAGAAAGAAAGAGATTGTTGGTAGTCCTCCGCCACTGCGGAGCTGATGAGTCCTTAGTTACAAGGCGAAACTACCATGACCAACTTTAAATTTAAAAAACCTCTAATTTCCGTCTATATGCCGGTCTGGAATGCCGCCACCTATCTGCCCGCTGCCATTGAATCCATCCTCTCTCAAACCTTCACCCGCTTTGAATTTATCATCATTGATGACGCCTCTGATGATGACTCTTGGAAAATCATCAAAAAATACGCTCGCCTGGATAAACGTATCCGTGCCTATAAAAACAAAATTAATTTAGGCGTTTCTCTGACCAGTAATATCGCTATTGCCCATGCTCGTTGCAAATACTTGGCCCGCATGGATGCCGACGACATCTCTGTTTCCAACCGTCTCGAAAAACAACTGGCCTATCTTAAAAAACATAAAAAAACTGTTTTGGTCGGTGGTCAATGCACTCTTGTCAATGAACAAAATCAAGTTATCGGCACCAAATCTTTTCCCACTAATCCCCAAAAAGTCAAAAATATGATGTTTTGGGCCGTACCAACTCAGCAAGGTTACATGATGGTCAATCGTTCTCTGTTGCCTAAAAAATTCAATTGGTATGAACCCTCTAAACGTTCCGCTGAAGAAGTTAATCTCTATTTTCAACTGATTAAATATGGTGATATCACCAATTTACCCGACAACCTTTATTTTTATCGTCAAGTCGAGGGTTCCCTCTCTCGTCTTAATCCTAAAAAAACCTTTGCTCTCACTCTACAAAGTCGTCTTTTAGCTCTTAAAAATGGATATCGACCTACCTTTCTTTCTATTCTGATTAACTTGGCTCAAATTTTTGCCATCTCAATTCTACCTTCCAATACTATTTATCATTTGTGGTATTTAGTTCGTGGTGTCACTCAACCTAAATCAAACTTCCCTGTCGTTTCTTTCTCCAAATCAGTATAATTAGTTAATGCCTATCTTTGCCTGGTGTAAACGACATCTTAGCGAAATTATTTTAGTCGCTGTCCTCTCTCTTTTGTGCCTTAAAAACTATACTCCCGGTACCTTTTTGATCGGTTGGGACAATCTCATGCCGGAACTCAATCTCAGCTTAAATCTAAAAAGATCTTTTTTAGCCGTCTGGCAAGAATATCAAGGTCTAGGTTTAGTCGGTGGTATGGCCCACGCTACTGATCTTATCCGTCAACTGCTCATCTTACCCCTAACCCTCATTCTACCTGTCAGATTAATCCGTTATTTTTGGCATTTTGCCATGCTCTTTTTAGGTACCTTTGGTATTTATTTTGGTCTCAAAAAACATCTGTCCCAAAAATTAATCCCTCTCGCCGCTGCTCTTTTTTATCTTCTGAATTTCGGCTCTGTTCAATATTTCCGTGTCCCTTTGGAATCATTTTCCACCTTTTGGGGCTTTTTTCCCTGGCTGATTTTTACTTTTTGGGATTTTTTGGAAAATAAAAAACACCTCAAAAAACTGATTATCTTAAATATCCTAGCCATCCCCTCTTTCCACGTCCAAACTATTTTTATTGTCTATCTACTGTGTATCTCGTTAATTTTACTCGCCCATTTTATAACCCGTCCAAAAATTTCTCATCTTCCCAACTACTTATCTATTTATCTAATTATCTTCTTAATTAATTCTTTTTGGCTCTTATCTCAACTTTATTTTCTCAAAACCAATCTTCAAAACCCCACTGCCGGCATTGGCAATTTCATGAGTAACAATGAAACCTTTGCTCGCAATCAGGCCCGGGGCAATCTAAGCGATTTTTTGCTCTTGCGTGGCTATTATTACGATTTTCCCAGTAACAATACCGCTCTTTTAGCCGCGTGGCAACAACATTTTTCCAATCATTATTTTCTCCTCTGTGGCTATCTTTTATCTCTTGTGGTTATCTTAGGTTTTATTTCTCTCTTTACTCATCGACATACCCCCAAGTATATTAAAATCTCCCTTATTTTTTTATTACTCCTCTCCGCCCTAACTTTACTTTCCAACCAATTTCCTTTCAATCTTTTAAATCAAGCTCTCCGTTCACTGCCCATTATCAACCAAATTTTTCGTTCACCTTGGACCAAATTTCTGGTACCCGCCGCCTTCCTTTTTAGTTACCTCTTTGCTTTAGGCTTACAACTCCTTTATCAAATCGCAACTCAATTAAAATACTCTTCTTTTGTCGCCAAGTTGCCAATTTTTCTGTCTCTTCTTTGTCTTTATTTCTTCTCTCAACCTAGTTTTAGTGGTAACTATTTCTCACCTGATGTTCGACAAAAAATTCCCCAAGAATACATGGAAATCTTTAACTTTTTTCAATCTCAAGTCGCCCCGACCGCTCGTATCGCCAATCTCCCCCAAGGTTCTTTTTGGGGTTGGACCAACTATAAATGGAATCTATCCGGTTCTGGCTTCATTTGGTATGCCATCCCTCAACCAATTTTAGACCGTGCCTTTGATACTTGGAATTTAAAAAACGAACAATATTATTGGGAATTAAGTCATGCCATTCAAAGCCAAGATCCATTACTGTTAAACAATGTCTTTTCCAAATATTTTATTGAATACATTATTTTTGACAACAATATTTATTTTCCCGATGAAAACATCTACGGTAAATTATCCCAACCGACCAAAAATTTACTCGACAGTTTACCTAATTTAATCCTGGTCAAACAAACTCAAAATATTTCTGTTTATCAAACTAATTTTTCCACTAAAATTGCTACCACCTCCCAACTTCCTTCCGCCCCAGCTTTCGATTTTGCTCTAGTCGATTATGATTATCAAAGATTGGGCGACTATCTTGTCGACCACCAAGCCTCCCCCAATTTTGATAATTATTTCACTTCTCGTCTGCAATCAGAATTAAACTTTGATCCCAACTCGCTTTTATTAACCGAAAATGTATTGGTTACTCAAAGTCAGGAACATTCAGATACCACGCAAAACATTTTTGCTTTTCACTTCCCCAAAGCCTCTCTCTCCCAAAATTATCTGGTCAAAATAAATTCTCGACATGAAGCTGGATTGCCTCTCAAAATTTCCGCCATTTCCGATAATCTTTTAAATAAGTATTTTGAAACCCTTCTCCCTATCTCTCCCAATCCCGCCACTTCGTGGTTTTATATTCCCGCTCGACAGTCCGATACTTTTGATTATGGTCTTAATTTTATTTTCAATAACACCAGTTTTCATCAAGCCAACAAAAACTATATTGACAACATCACTGTTTATAACTTATTCTCCAGTCCCCCAAATTATCCGGCTCCCCTTAATCGACATTATCTCGACTCTAAAAACAGTATTTTTTATTACAAAATAAATCTTGATGCCCTAGCCCATACTCTGATCCTACCTCAATCTTATTCTTCCGGTTGGTTGGCTTTTTACCGACAAAACAGCAAAATACATCTCCTTAAAAACCATTATCTTTTGAACAATTGGGCCAATGCCTGGGAATTACCTGATTCCCTATGTACAGACAAGACATCGCCCTGTCCCGATATCTATATTTTATTCTGGCCTCAACTGCTTCAATTCCTCGGCTTTGGCTTGTTAATCATCACCCTTTTTTGGCTTTTAAAAAATTCCTCGGATTCCCGATAATATAATTTCGAATTGGTACGGGCCGGGCACTGCCCGGCCCCTACGATTTCAATAATCCCATGCACATGATCCGGCATGATTATATATTCATCCAAAAATATATTTTGATTTATTTCACCTTCCCTTTCACCACCTCCCCAAAAATATTTCCTTTTTCCTGACTACAAATGGTGACAAAATACCAACCTGCTTGTGAATAATCAAACCCCACCAACCTATTCCGTTTTCTCTCTCTTAATATCACACATAATTGTAACAAAAATTACGATTTTATTACCTTCGCAATTCTCTTACCCACTTCTTCAAATTCCTTTTTTCCCCAACCCTTGGTAGTCATCGCCGGGCTACCCACCCTGATTCCCGAGGGCTTCATCGGGCTACCTTGATCCCTGGGAATCATATTGGCATTCACAATTATGCCCTCATTTTCCAACTTCACCGCCACTTCCTTCCCTCTCCCCACTCCACAATCCACCAACATCAAATGATTTTCTGTTCCAAAAACTCTGATTCCTGCCGCTTTTAAGCTTTCTGCTAATACCTTTGCATTCTCCACCACTGCCTGCGCATATTCCTTAAACTCCGGTCGGCTGGCTTCTTCAAAAGCCACCGCCATAGCCGCAATCGCATTCATATGCGGTCCCCCCTGTAAACCCGGGAAAACCGCCTTATCGATTTTTTTATTTAACTCACCGTCACCTTTCATCTCAGCTATTTTTATCCCTCTTTTCGTCACTCCGATAAAAGCTCCTCTGGGACCTCTCAGAGTTTTATGTGTCGTAGAGGTAATTATGTCCACATAATTTACAGGACTCTCATGTACTCCTCCGGCAATTAAACCCGCAATATGGGCAATATCAGCTATCAAATACGCATTAACACTGCTAGCAATCTCAGAAAATCTCTGCCAATTGATTTTCCAAGGATAAGCACTCCCTCCGCAAAAAATTAACTGTGGTTTTTCCTGTTTAAGCATCTCTGCCACTGCCTCATAATCTATTTTCCCTTCCTGATTAACTCCATATTGAATACTTTCAAAGTATTTGCCTGAAAAAGTAATTCCCGGATGTCCATGAGTTAAATGTCCCCCATCGGCTAATCTCATCCCGCATATCTTGTCACCCGGCTTTAATAGCGCCAAAAGTACCGCCACATTAGCCGGACTACCGGAATAAGCCTGTACATTCATATGCTCCACCCCAAACAACTTTTTACCCCTTTCTATAGCCAAATTTTCAATTTCATCAATGTATTTATTGCCCTGATAATAGCGCCTCCCCGGATAACCTTCAGCATATTTATTGGATAAATTACTACCCAAAGCCTTCTTTACCTCTTCACTGATAAAATTCTCGCTGGGAATCAATCTAATCGCCTCTTGTTGATATTTATCTTCCTGAGAAATTAAATCAAATATTTTATCCATAACTTATTTTACCTCAACCACCCTCGACTCACTATTTCCTCCATTACTCGTCCATGCACCTCTTCTCGACTACCGTTTCCATCCACCCAAACCACCTCTCCTTGACTCATTTGTGTATACCATTCATAACCCTTCCTTACCTTCCTAAACTTTTCTATATTATCAAAAATATCCTGATCCCCACGTCCATATACTCTCTTAACTGCCTCTTTTAAATCTAAATCAATAATTAAAGTCAAATCAGCTACTCTTGTTCCCATATTTCTTTGAAAATCAAATATCGTCTGTCTTTTATCAGCTCTCACATAACTAATAGTTGAAGCCTCATAACGATCAGCTAAGACAAAATCATGACTTTCCAAAGCTGGCACAATCACTCTGTTAGTGTGATTGATTCTGTCAGAAATAAAAGCCACCTGCAGCGCATCCGGATCCATTCCCTCATTTTTTTTCTTAATCGTCTCTTCAATTAATCTTCCTATTGGAGTATCTCTGGTATGTTCACAAGTTACCAATACTTTTTTACCTCTCTCTGTCAGTGCTTGTCTTAACATTTCCACCTGAGTTCCTTTACCACATCCCCCCACCCCTTCAAAAACAATCAGTTTCCCTCTTTCACTACTCATCAATGAATTTCAAATCACCACCAGCACCCCCCTTAAATAGATGCTTTTGACGTATTTTTAATGTCGCTCCCTCAATCTGCTTCCATAAACCACAACTCCTCTTCCCTTCCCAACAGATACCTTGTGTTTTACAGGTAGGTCCCGCATTATCAAAAACTACAGGTGACACTTCTTTTGCCAATTTATGCATCTCTGTAGCCATTTTTCTAATTTCCCATTGTGCTCTAGTACACTCTCTTTTTTCTAAAAACTGCATTAGTGCCAAACCAGACATGGAAACAACTAATTTTGTCGCTAAAGATTGTGGCTGAATAAAACGTGCATCCTCTTCGGGAATGCCTGAGTCAGTTAATTCTTTATACATCTTTTGCACTGATTCCAAATGTTCCCTATATTGAGGTAATAACGAACTATTCTTAATCGATTCAGGAATCACGTACTCAGCCTCTGTCATGTTTACATATCGACCAGACCTAATCGAATAACTGGCTCCCACCCTTTTCCTAACTAATTGGGTTTCTGCAATTCTACTCAAACCTTCTACTGCAAAAGTAAACATTTGATGTTCCAAAGTCGAGGTATGACCACTGGCTCCAACCTGAGCCACTAATTGTTTTCTCTTCTCAGGACTAATTTTCTCTATTAATTCTTCGTACGAATCATTGCTATAACATCGACGAATAGCAATCGCTGCTATCGCATCCGGATCTTTATAACTATCAAGTAAATGAACTCTAAGCCTGCTTTCTTTTATCATGCCCTATTCTAACCAAAGTACACCTTAACTCAACAATCTCATCTATATCAAAAATTCAAATTGCGGTTTATTTGAGTTTATTTCAATTCAAACACCACTGTCAGACCTTTATAGACCGTACTGCTACCCGGCTCAACTCCGGCACCTCCAGCATCCAACATGACACTTTTCATATATACTGGCATCATCTGACTACCAGATGTTTCATTGACACTGATAACCTTACCAATTCTCCGCCCTGAATATCTGGCAATTGTGGCTGCCTTTTCTTTAGCATCTTCCATCGCCCCCTCATAGAGACTTTTCTCAACCTCGTTCACATCACTCATAGCAAAATTAGGTCCATAAACATTGTTGGCCGCACTTTTATTTAATAGGTCTGCAAAATCATTCACTCTAGTCACATCTCTCAGCACTATCTCTATTGAATTATTTACCCGCCACAAACCTTTGCGACTTTTTTGGACTCCACCATCCCAATAAGAATCTTCTTGCTGATAAATAGAGATATTTTGTGTCTTGATATCTGCTTCGGTAATGCCAAAGTCTTTTATCGCTTTAGTTAATTCAGCGATTTTCTCATTCACCTCTGTCACTGCCTCTTCTTTAACCGAACTGACCACTTCCACTCCAGCCGTAAAAGTGGCTATTTCATTTTTTTGTTGACTTTTAGCCTCCCCATTAACTGTCACTGTTTCCACCGGCAACAGACTTATCCTACCCCAATTTACCTTTGGTAAAAAAATTAATAATACAACAATAAGAACTATCCACGACCATGTTTTTTTCATAATTTCATTATAAACCTATTATTTCCTCATTTACAGACCGGACATTTTTCACCACTGTACCAACAACCACAACGTTCGCAGTAATGTAAACCCTCAGTTCTTCCTAATCGATATTCTATTCTTCCATTTATATCAAAGGCGATTATACCCTGTGTACTTCTGACTAATTCCTGACTCAACCACGAACCTCCATGACTTCCTGATACGTTCAAATAATACCCATTTCTAGCCATTATCGCCTCAAATAAATAATTATCTCCGCCAGCTTTTTGTCTAGCTTCTTTCACTTCACCGGCAATTATTTTCATATTTTCCTCCACCTTTCCCGTCTCAATTGTTTTCCAGGCCCATTCCATTTCTGGCATTAATTCCCGACACTTTTGCAACCAATTTTTATCTCTCAGATAAAAACCAATCGGTTGTTCCCGTAAAATCTCTATATCTGATGGCGCAACTAAACTTTTACCCTCCATTCTCCATAATCTCTGTCCCAATTCCAAACTCTCCTCTCTGTTTAAATCCAATGGTAACCCGTATGGATCGAAAAACAATTCTCCCTCTTTCTCTCCTTTCAACATTACATTTAGTCTCCCTTCTTCATAAACTTCACTGGGTGGACTAATCCAAATCACCATTTGAGCACCCTGTCTCAATAACTCAAACACATTTTGAGTCGCTTTTTTTTCTGCTCCCGAATGGAGATTATATTCCCAATCATCAGTCTTTATTCGACTTTCTTCATAATTTTCGGCATGAACAATCCGCAATTCCAATCCCACTCCTTTTCTTTCTTCTTGAAACACTCTGGCAACCACCTCATGACTATGTAGATTAATATCATAATAAGGCTTAAAATTTTCTTTATTGTTCATACTTTTGCTCGAAAGCTTTCTCGCTCGGGCTGTTACCGTAGCGGCACTGCTCAGGACTTACACCTGATTCCAATTTATTTTAATTCTTCTTGTAAAGCTCTTAAATAAATAAAATCGGACAGTCTATTTAAATAAATCATTACACCTTTATCTGGTTTCTGGTTTCTAGTTTCTAGTTTCATTATCATTCTCTCCGCTCTCCTCACCACCGTTCTCACCCAATTTAACTTGACCGCCTTCTCTTTTTTGAAAATCACAAATTCCCTCGGCACCTTTATCTTTTTCTCCATCATCTCTATCTCCTTCTCTATCTCCCTTATTCTGGTTTCTAGTTTCTTGTTTCTAGTTTCTTTGTCTAAGTTCGCCATTATTTCATATAAATCTTTTTGTATTTTTTCTAACTTAACCAGCCCACAAATCGCCTGCAATTCATCCAAACTCCCTACCGCTTCCATCAACTCCGAATCCTTCCTCACTCTTTTATCAAAATACCAAGTCTCCCCTCGATCTCCTTTCTTACTCACAATTGACATATTCATTTACTAATGAGTCAAATAAATTTTCCGCGCGCAATCCATCGTAAATTTAATTTGACGAATGATTAACTGCATTTGCTATACCCACAATAACTGTTACTGCACTTAAAACATCCTTCCTCTGCATACAAAGGACTACCACAATCCGGACAACTGCTAAAAGCACTTTCCTCACTCGTCTGTTTACTTTTAATCTCCGCCATCACCTCTTCAATCTGACTTTTTTCCTTCACTGGCATCTCTAATTTATGCTTCTCTCCTTCAAATAAATCCAATTGTTCTCCTTTTGATATCTCTAATAAAGTTTTCCCAACAGCATCAAACATACTCAAAATAGCTCCATTACCAAAACCGACTCTTTGTCCACAAGAAATCCCTACCAACTCATCTGCCACCTCTTCCAAATTAGCCCCATACTTGAGAGCTAGTGATGCCAAGCGGCCAGTTATCTCCGCCGATCCAGCCAAATAACCACCCGATTTACCCAAATTTACAAACACCTCCACCGGTCCATCACCTTCCTCAAAAAATACCGAAGTATACACTTTACCCACGTCACAAGCCTTGCGTAATCTTACTCCTCTAGCCGCATCCGGCGTCCTTTTTTTAACAGCTTTTATCTCTTGTTTCTCATTTCTAGTATCTGTTTTCTGATCTTTCACTTCCTGTATTACTTCCTTTTCTCGACTACCACTTCTGTATATAGTTATTCCCTTAGTCCCCAAAGAATAAGCCAGTCTATACGCTGTCCTCACTTCCTCCACTGTTGCTTCTTTAGGAAAATTAATCGTTTTACTAACCGCGTTGTCCACATATTTCTGAAAAGCCGCCTGAACTTTTATATGCCACTCGGGACTAATTTCTAAAGCTGTCCTAAAAATCTTTTTCAAATCCTCTGGAACTTCCTCAATTCCACTTAGCTTACCACCATTTTTGACAACCTTATCCATCAACTCCTCACTATAAATTTCTCTTTCTTTCAAGGTCTTCACAAAAATCGGATTCATGATGTATAAAGTCTTACCCTCAACTGTATTTTTCTGATATCCCAAAGAAAACAAGGGTTCAATCCCTGAACTGGCATCCGCAATCATGGAAATAGTTCCTGTCGGCGCAATTGTCGTCAGAGCCATATTTCGCGGTCGATAATTTGTTTTTCCAAAAACACTCCTTTCCCATTCCGGAAAAGTACCTCTTTCGACTGCCAAAGCTTGTGTCGCCATCTTGGCCTCATCAGAAATAAATTTCATTACTTTTTCTGCCCAAATCAGAGCTTCCTCCGAATCATAGGTCACTTTCAGTTTGAAAAGCATATCCGCAAAACCCATAATCCCTAATCCAATTCTTCTAGTCTTGGAAACCATTTCTCTAATTTGTGGTACCGGAAACTCATTAATCTCCACCACATTATCCAAAAAATGTACCGCCTCATGAACCACCCTTCTCAACTCATCCCAGTCTAAATCTTCATCTTTTACAAATCTAGACAAATTTATACTCCCTAGATTACAAGCATCATAAGGCAATAATGGTTGTTCCCCACAAGGATTCGTCGCTTCAATTCTACCCAAATGAGGCACTGGATTTGAACTAGGCTCATTCATCCTGTCAATAAATACCAATCCCGGATCACCATATTGCCACGCCAATCTAGTCACCAAATTAAACACTTTATAAGCATTTAATTTCGTAGTCACACTTCCGTCTCGAGGATTAATCAATTCGTAACCCTCTCCTTCCTTAGTCGCTTCTGCCCAATCATAAAGTTTGGCAATTTCCGCCTCCATTTCTCTCAATTTGGCATCCACATCCCGATTGCCTTCAGCTATTCTAATCTTTTCCACTATTTCCTCAGGAATAGATTCATCCTCCACAAAAGCCTTGTCTTTGTCCACTCTCTCCATAAAAGCATTAGTTACTGCCAAAGAAATATTAAAATTGGTCAACGAATACTCATCCAATTTAACCACTGCAAAACGCAATACATCTGGGTGATCAATCGATAACATTCCCATATTAGCTCCTCGTCTAACTCCTCCCTGTTTCACCTGTCCCGTTACATCATTGTAAGCCTGCATAAAACTCACTGGTCCAGCTGTCGTCCCCCCACTACTTTTAATATAATCTCCAGCCGGTCTTAATCTGGTAAAAGAAAAACCTGTTCCTCCACCACTTTTATGAATCTGAGCCATATGAGTCAATGTCTCCAAAATTGAATCCATTGAGTCATCAATTGGCAATACAAAACAAGCTGACAACTGTTGCCTTTGTCTACCAGCATTCACAAAACAAGGTGTATTTGGCAAAAACTTCTGCTCAGCCATAACCTCATAAAAAGCTCTGGCTGTTTTATCCATTTCCGTTTCTGACTTTTTATCGCCTCTAGCCACACTACTAGCCACCCGCCAAAAAATATCCTCTACTTTTTCAGTACTCTGTCCTACCTCATTTTTAATCGCATATCTAGTTTCCGCAATATATCGGGCATTTTCCGACAATTGTGGTACCCTTAAATCCTTGTCTATTTTTTTGGCTCTTTGATTAATTTCGTCCATTATTTTTTCTTCTGATAATTTTTAAGCAAAATCTCAAATTCTTTTACATTTTTAATATCCTGATAAATCGTTGCAAAACGGATATAAGCCACCGGATCAATATCTCGCAACTTGTTCATCACCAATTTACCAATCTCTTTAGAAGGAATTTCTACACTTTTCCAATTTAAGAGTTTTCTTTCAATTTCATCAATTATTTCTGCCCTCTCCTCTGGACTTAATTTCCAACAAGCTTTCTCAAAACAACGGTCCAATTTTTCCCGAGAATAATCTTCAATCCGACCATCCTTTTTAATTACTTTAAGTTCTATATTTTCAATCCGCTCATAGGTGGTAAAACGTTTTTTACATTTTAAGCACTCCCGTCGTCGCCTAGTTGCCTTACCATCCAAAGCCCCTCTGGATTCCAAAACATTAGACTCATCAAAAGCACAATAGGGACACAGCATTATTGTTCTCCTTTTTTAACAATTTTTATTGAATTTATGGTCATTTTTACTCAAACACTAGGTTTAGTGTTTCCCGTACATCATACCCACCACCCTTAGCGTTTGTCAAATACCACTTTCTGGGTAAATCTATATCAAATTTTATAAACTTCCCGCCGATGTCTAATTCTGTGTATTACTAAAATCACCCACCCGAAATCGATATTGACCCTGTTCAAAATCAATCAAAGCCTTTGATAAACGAATTAGATCCTTTTTTAGATAAATCAATTTTTTAGCAATTCTTCTCTGTAAAACTCCATCCAACTTTTCTATATCCCTCTTCGCATTTTTAGTTAGTAATATTACATAATTCACATTTATATATTGCCAAATACCTCTTCAAAAGTATAGTATTCCCCTCTTTTATATTGTTCCCGCGCTTCACGAATACTTTTTAGATATTTACTATCTGATAATTCCAAAACATCCTCCAACATATCAATGTCTACAATCGCCGATTTAATCTTTCCCCGATGTGATACCAATAAATATTTATCTCCACTTACCTTCTTAAAAGCTGCTGATAAATTATTTCTTAACTTAGTACTGCTGATAATATTCATATGTACATTATAAATGTACATTTACAAAATACCAGTCTTTGCTTAAACTGGACCTGGAATTCATTTTTGACCTATACTATAATACCCTGATGCAAAAAATCATTAAATTTTTCCGAGAAGTCAAGGCAGAATTTAAACAAATTGCCTGGCCCAAACGCGACTCTATAATTCAATTAACGATTGTGGTAATATTCATTTCTGTTATTGTTTCCCTAATCTTAGGGGGATTTGACCTTTTATTCACTCAGGTAATCGCCCTGGCTAACAAATAAATATGCCCAATAACTCCACTAAAACTAAACGCAAAGAATTTTTATTTAAACTCTCTTCACAAGAACCTAGTCTTGATGCCGCTTGGTATGTCATCAATACTTATTCCGGCCACGAATACAAAGTTATTGACGCTCTTAAAACTCGTATCAAAACCATGGGCCTCGAAAACTACATTTTTCAAGCCATTGTCCCTATCCAATCCAAAATGGTGATTCGCCGCGGTAATAAAGTCAAAACTCAAGAAAAAACCTTCCCTGGCTATGTCCTAATCCAAATGATCGTCACTGATGATTCTTGGGTTACTGTCCGTACTACCCAAGGTGTCACCGGTTTTGTCGGTATCGGTTCTAAACCCACTCCTATTTCCCAAAAGGAAGTTGACAATATCATTAAAACCACCCAAGAAGACAAACCTAAATACCAAACCCCCTTCTCTCTGGGCGATGTTGTCAAAATCACCAATGGTCCCTTTGCCGACTTCATTGGTACTATTGACTCTATCGACCAGAAAAAAGGTAAACTTCGTGTCTTAGTGTCCTTTTTTGAAAGAGAAACTCCGGTGGAACTGGATTTTTTACAAGTTACCAAAGAACTTTAATTATTTAACTTATCTCTATGGCTAAAAAAGTTAAAACTGTTGTTAAATTGGCAATTCAAGCTGGTACTGCTAATCCCGCCCCTCCTGTTGGTACTGCTCTCGGTCCTCATGGTATCAAAATCATGGATTTTTGCAACGAATTCAATGAACAAACCAAAGAAATGCGTGGCTCTCTTATCCCCGCCATCATTACTATTTATGAAGATCGTTCCTTTGATTTCATTATCAAAAAACCACCTGTCACCGATATGATTAAAAAAATCACCGGTATCAGTAAAGGTAGTGGCACTGCCGGCCGGGAAAAAATCGGTAAAATCACCTCTGCTCAGATTGAAAAAATTGCCACCGACAAACTCGTCGATCTCAATACTAAAGATCTAGAAGCCGCTAAAAAAATGGTGGCCGGCACCGCCCGTTCTATGGGTATTGAAATTACAGATTAATAAATAACCAATAACCAAATCTACAAGAAACAAACAATGTCCAATTCTTCAAATTCCAAATTACAAAAAGGTTTGAAATTTGTTTTTTGTTATTTGTAATTTGTTTGGAAATTGTTTTTTGGTTATTGGGATTTATAAATTTTATAAGTTAAATTAAAACAAAAATGAGCAAAACCTCACAAGAACTCAAAAAAAAGAAGCTTGCTGTGGAAGATCAAAAAGTTGATCAAAAGGCTCAGGAAACTGTTACTCCCCCTGAAACCGAAACCAGCAAAAGCACCACTCCTGGTGAAAAAAAAGCCCGTGTTAGAGGCAAAAAATATCAAGATGCCCGTAAGAAAGTCGACGTCTTGAAACTTTACCCTCTCAAAGAAGCAGTTAAATTGGTCAAAGAAACTTCTCTTTCCAAATTTGATGGCAAAGTCGAAGCCCACTTGACTGTTACCGACACCGGTACCTTGGGTGAAATCTCTTTCCCTCACTTGGAAAGCACCGCCAAAAAAATTGCTATTGTCGATGAT
Organism: Candidatus Shapirobacteria bacterium; assembly: GCA_022837635.1. Taxonomy (GTDB): domain Bacteria; phylum Patescibacteriota; class Microgenomatia; order UBA12405; family UBA12405; genus UBA12158. The sequence continues at coordinate 31,853 of JALHFY010000001.1, read as the reverse complement.
AAAATTCTCGCCAATCTTAAAAATGGCAAAATCGACTTTGACATCCTTATTGCTACTCCCGTTACCATGCCTAAACTCATGCCCTTCGCCCGTCTTTTAGGACCCAAAGGCCTTATGCCCAATCCTAAAACCGGCACTCTCACTGATAAACCAGAAGAAGCGGTTAAAAAATTAGCTGTCACCAAGACTTCCATTAAAACCGAAAAGAAGGCTCCCTTGGTTCATATTATCGTGGGTAAAGTTTCTCAACCGGAAGCTGAACTAATCGCCAATGTCACGGAACTGATCAAAGTCATTAAGGCTCCTAAAATCAAGAAACTTTCTCTCTGTGCCACCATGGGCCCCGGTATCAAAGTGGCTCTTGAAAAGTAAGGTTAATTATCTGATCCAGTAATTTTGGATAACTGATTCCGGCCACTTTGGCTGCTTTAGGAAATAATGAATTAGCCGTCATTCCGGGTAAAGTATTTATCTCTAGCAGATAAACTTTCCCTCTGCTAATTATAAAATCCACTCTAGCGTAACCTCTTACTCCCAAAATTTGACACAGCCTAAGACTTTCTGATTGTACTTTTCTACTTAACTTTTGACTGATTCTCGCTGGACATATTTCCTCTGCCATGCCAGAAATATATTTCGCTTCATAATCAAAAAAAATATTTTTCGGTACAATCTCAATCACCGGTAAAGCTTTATTTCCCAATACAGCACAAGATACTTCGATTCCTTTAATATATTCTTCACACAACCATTCTTTGTCATATTGCTCTACCGCTTTAATTGCTCTAGCTAAATCACTTTGTCTCTTCACTATTATTACTCCTATACTCGAACCACCGTTACTGGGTTTAACGACACACGGCACACTTTTCACTTCTCGCGGCATCAAAAAACCTTCTTTTTCTGCCAATTTCCTAAACATCCTCTTGTTCATACCTATAGCTGAAGCTAATATTCCTGATCCTGTATATTTAATTCCCAAAGTTTCTAAATAACCTTGAATTACTCCATCTTCACCTCCCCTTCCGTGTAAAGCAATTAACGCTATATTTACCTTGATTTTTTCTAATTTATTTCTTTCTTCCGGCCACACAATTTTCATTACCTCATACTTTTTTCTGTTTAAATTCCTCCACATTTCTTCACCTGTCATTAAGGACACTTCTCTCTCACTACTTTCCCCACCCATTAAAATAGCAATTCTCACTTTCTGCATTAACCTTATTTTATATCCAAATTTTATGTTGTCAACTTAAAAAACAAAGCTAAATATTGACTTTATAACATAAATGTTATAATAAAGCATGTACACTTATCACACCCTTAATGAAATTATCCTTGATTCTTCGGCTTTGATTCATAATTACCATTATTTTCAGAAAATTAATCCAAATTCTCAGATTTGTCCCGTTCTTAAATCCAACGCCTATGGTCACGGCCTACTGCAAATTGCCAAAATTATTGATACTAAACTTTCTGTTCCTTACATTATGGTTGACTCCCTTTACGAGGCTTATCAACTTTCCAAAAATAAAATCAAAACCCCCATTATGATTATGGGCTACACCGATCCTCGTAATTATCACCTTTGGAAAAAATTACCCTTTACTTTTAGTGTTTACGACCTTCAATCATTACAAGCTCTTAATCAATATCAACCTGGAGCTAAAATTCATATCAAACTCGACACTGGCATGTGCCGTCTGGGTATTCGAGAAGAACAAATCCCTAGCTTCATCTCAGTCCTTAAACAATCCTCTCGTTTACAAATCGAGGGTATTTATTCTCATTTATCTCAAGCTAACAATCCTCTCAAAAAAACTTTTACCAACAATCAAATCAAACTATTTAAAAAAATGGTCTCTATTTTTGAAGAGGCAGGTTTCAAATTTAAATACAAACATATCGCTGCCACCGCCTCAACTTGCTCTCTTTCTGATCCTGATTTCAATCTTAGTCGACTTGGATTAGGACTCTATGGCTACTCACCCTTTGGTCCTCATACCAAAGATGGACGACAACTTCGTGCTTCCCTTCAACCTATTCTAACCTTTACCTCTCGGCTCGCCATTATTAAACAAATTCCCTCCGGTAGTGAAGTTAATTATGGCGGCACCTATCTTACCAAACAAGATGAAAGTATTGCCATCCTCACCGCTGGTTACTATGAAGGTGTGCCTCGAGACCTTAGTAATCGGGCTTTTTTTCTTCTTCATCATACTAAATGCCCAGTTGTAGGCAACATCAACATGAATATGACCACCATCAAAATTCCCCGGACTATAAAAGCTGCTGTTGGCGATAAAGTCACTCTTATTTCTCCTCATCCCAATGATCCTTGCTCTCTTTACAAATTAGCTTCCATTCTCAATACTATTCCTTATACCCTCCTAACCGGAATCAACCCTTCCATTAGAAGAACAATTATATGAAAAAAATCCTCTCTCATCTTTTTCTTAAATATCTTCGTTTTTTTGCCCGCATTCAAATTGCTAAAAACAAATTAACCAATCCCCATCTCAAAATAGTTGGTATTACCGGTTCAGCCGGCAAAAGTTCCACTCTTTTAGCCGCCGAAGCCGCCCTCACCGGCCAATTTAAGGTTAAAAGTAATTATGGCGCCAACTCTGAATCCGGTATTCCTCTCAATATCCTCGGTTTTTCTACCCCCGATTTTTCCCTCCTCTCTTGGTTAAAAATTGCTCTACTTACTCCTTTCAAAATTCTTTTTTACTGGCCCAAGATCGATGTTTATCTTTTGGAAATGGGAATTGATTCTCAAAAAGCTCCTAAAAACATGGCCTATCTTTTAAGTATTGTTCAACCCGATATTGGCATCTTCTTAAACGTCTCTCCTGTCCACCTGGAAAATTTTCCTTCTCTGGAGAGTATTGCTCAGGAAAAAGCTCTACTCGTCAACCAAGCCAAATTAGCCATTATCAATCCCAAAGATCCCCTCGTCAAAAAATTTACTACAAATCCTCATAAAATTCTGATTAAGCCTCGAAACATCACTCTCAAAGACTATTATTTGCCTCCCATTTACAGCATCTCTATTGGCGCCGCTTATGAATTGGCTAAAAGTTTGGGTATGGATAAAACACAAATTTTAGACAATCTTTCCAAAAATTTCCGCCTTCCCGCCAGCCGAGCCAGCCTCATTAAAGGTATTAACGATTCTTTGATTATTGACTCTTCCTACAATTCCTCTCCCCTAGCCACCAATGAACTTCTAAAATTCCTAGCTACCTTTCCTTTACCTAAAATTGCCGTCTTAGGTGATATGCGTGAATTAGGTCAAGCCAGCCCGGAATCCCATCAACAACTCTATAAATCCGCCTTAAAATCAGCCGATCTGATTATCAGCGTCGGTCCTGAAACCAGTCGTCATTTTGGTCCCAAAGCTCAGAAGTTTCTCTACTGGTGGCAAGCTGCCGACTATCTCAAAGACCATCTCCCTCCCAATTCCACTATTCTCGTTAAAGGCTCTCAAAACACTATCTTTTTAGAAGAACTGGTTAAAACTCTCATTCCCCCTGTCCAATTAAATTACTATTTATCTAACCACCTTATCTGTCGCCAAGAAACTCATTGGCTTAATCGCAAAAGCAATTTTCGCAAATCTGTCACTCTCTCCACTAAATAATCGGGTTTCGCTTTCACTAAAGCCTTTTTGCTATTAAATCCCCAACTTACCGCAATTATTTTTACTCCTACCTTCCTGCAAGCTTCTATATCTCGAATCTCATCACCTACATAAATAAAATCACCTTTAAGAGTTTTTAGTTTTTTATCCTTACCAAAAATCCCAATTCCTCCGATTATTTTATCCACCACTATGCCTTTGTCTTCAAGCCATATCTTTACATTTTTACTTCTATTAGAAGTTAACACTTCCACCCTAACCTGCTTTTTTCTCAAATCAGCTATCAATCTTTTTATCCCCGTAAAAGCTTTGGCTTTTTTTACCACTTCTCCATGTCTCAAACTGATTTTATTGGTCATAACTATCAGTTGTGACAAAGGTAATTTTATTTCTTTTACTAAAGCCGTGGCTCCTACCTCTCGAAATCTATTGACTTCCTTTTGACTGGTTTCCGGTCTGATGTCCTTAATCAGTTTGACCTGCTGATCAAAGGTGTCCGCCAGCGTCCCATCAAAATCAAAGATTACTTTTCTTGGCACGCTCTAATCTCGGAACAATATAATTAATTAATAGTCGATTCTCAACCTGACCTTGTGGACTTTGCCAAAATTTTTCAGAATCGTCCTCAATCTCTTCAAAACTAATTCGCCTACCAACCAACATACATACTCCTGAACTTAGTACCTTTTTTAATCTTGACACTTCCAAATCATCCCATTCATTAATCTTACTTTCACCCACACATTTCACTTCCTTTAGCAAAGTTTCCAAATAAACATTACCTCCAGACATCCCTTTAATTATTTGATCAACAATTTCTTTTTTCATAGTATTCCCCTATGAAAACCTACAACGACCTATATTGTAACCCTTAATCTTCTCTTTGCCAACCATCCAAAGTAGTGTATAATAGTCCTCGTACTACCGAAGACAGCCGGCATTCAAATAAGTCCAGCCGAGGGAAAATGATTCTTTATTTTTATCCTCGATTCGGTCGAGGTTTTTTTATATCAAAAATATGCCAACTCAACAAAAAATCGACAAGGTTGACGAAGTCATCAAAAAACTTTCCGAAGCCAAATCCGCCGCTTTAGTCCAATACCAAGGACTTAGTGCCGGCGATCTCAGTACTCTGAGAGCTAATATCAAACAAGCTGGAGGTTCCATGGAAGTGGTTAAAAACACTCTCATTATGCGAGCCTTGGACAAAATGGGTCTTAAATTGCCCGAAGTTCTTACCGGCCCCACTGCTATCGCCTACTCTGAAACTGACGAAATCGCTCCATTAAAAGAAATCGATACTGTCAATAAAGATCAAGAAAAAACTTCTTTTAAGTACGGTTTTTATAATCAACAATTACTTTCAGTTGAAGAACTTAAAAAATTCCTCTCTCTACCTTCCAAATCCACTCTCATCGCTCAATTTATTGGTGGACTCAGAAATCCCCTTGAGCGACTTACTTATGCTCTCCGTTTTAATCAGCAACAGCTTGTTTTAACTTTGAAAGCTTTAGCTGACAAACCAGCTACTAATTAATTATTATTTATTTCAAAAATATGGACAAAAAATTAGAAACCATACTCGACCAAATCAGTCAACTTTCGGTTCTTGAACTCTCCGAATTGGTCAAGGCTCTTGAAGAAAAGTTCGATGTTAAAGCTGTCGCTATGGCCGCTCCTGCTGCTGCTGGTGCCGCTCCTGCTGCTGCTGGTGCCGCTCCTGCTGCTGCCGAAGAAAAAAGCGAGTTTGATGTCACCATCACCAATGCTGGTGCCAACAAAATCGCCGTTATTAAAGTTGTCCGCGAATTCAAACCCGAACTTGGTTTGAAAGAAGCCAAAGACATGGTTGATGCCGCTCCCGCTTCCTTGGGAACCATGAAAAAAGATGCTGCCAATGATGCTAAAACTAAATTGGAAGCCGCTGGTGCTCAGGTAGAATTAAAATAATTCTCATCTTGTCACTTCAAAGTCCCCCGCTGCGGCGGGGGCTTTTATTTACCATCAGTTGTGGTCCACAAATTCAATCGCCAAAACAACCTCTTGTCCGCTGCCTTCAAATCTAAAACACTATGCATAAAACAGTTTTTTAAGTCCTTCAATTTTCCTAAAGCTCTCTTAGCCAAAGGATTATCACGTCCAGATACTGCCAAGGCCAATAATGCTTCCGAAGCTGTCAAACTCTCTCGATTTCTACCTATATTTTTATTAAATTTCAATATCTCTTTTAAGACTGACTCAGAAATCAATTTATATTCATCTTCAATCCCCGCCAAAATTTTAAGTGAATTTAAAATCGCTGCTGCTTCAGCTCTTAACAATTTTTTATTTTTACCCACCACTATTTCACCGCTCTTTAATTCTATTGCCGCTCCCTCAATTTTACGTGCCGGCATCACCGTCGCCAAATATTCTTCATTGATACCTACTTCTTTCATTAGTTTTTGCATCCGCCCTAGAACCTGTTTCTTAATAATTCCTCTTTTATATTCCTCTAAATACCGATACCAATAAAAACAAATTTCCTTTTTCGCCGCCTCCCTGATTTTGTCATCGTCAATTATTCCTACAGACAACCGATTCACGCCCATATCTGTCGGTGACTGATAATTTTTAGAAAAATTGTTTTTTCCCAATATCCTAGAAAACATTTTCTTAATTATCGGAAAAGAACCCACATCCCGATTGTAGTTAACTGCCTTGATTCTATAAGCCTGCCAATGCCAAGGATCAATTAAACTAAAATCTCCCAAATCTGCCGTAGCCGCCTCATAAGCTACATTAACTGGATGTTCTAAAGGCAAATCCCATACCGGAAAAGTTTCAAACTTCGCATAACCTGAATTTTCTCCTCTCTTTTCTTCATGATAAATTTGTCCCAAACAAGTGGATAATTTACCTGACCCCGGACCGGCCCCCCACACTACAATTAACTTATTTTTTACCCTTAAATACTCATCACTTCCAAACCCCTTTTCACTTATTGTTAATCTTAAATTTTTTGGATAATTTTTTATTTCTCTTCTTTTCACTACTCTTATTTTCATTAGTTTTAATCTTCTGACTAAATTATCCGCTTCTTTCTCTCCCTCATAACGATTAATTACTACCCCCTCTATCTCTAAATCAAATTCTCTTAAATCTTTCAACACACTAATAGTTGTTTCTTCATAACTTTCTCCAGAATCTCCTCTAATTTTTCCACCTGATAATTGTTTGGCTGAAACACAAAAAATCACTCCCACCTTTCTTTTTAAGCTTAAAAGTAATTTTAATTTATTGTTAGCCTCATAGCCCGGCAAAGTCCTGACTGCATGAAAATCATCAATCAATTTACCTCCAAATTCTAAATATAAACGATCATCAAACCTGGACAACCCGTCTTCAATCGCTTCTCGTTGCGCCTTCAAATACTTATTGCTGTCAAAGGCCTGCCCCATCTCCCCATTCTAATCTCTCTCACTCTACAATTCAATGATAATTTTTATGAATAAATGTGTCCGGATTATCATCAATGTATTTACATATCCGCCTATATTCACCATAATTTCGGATAATTCTTTCATAATAATTGCGTTGCCAAAAACGTTTATAAAAACCTGGCCAATTTTGATTTTTCACACCTCGAATATACTTATTGGTGGTAAAAATCTTAAATCTTTGAATTATGGCGCATAATGAAATTCCGGTACGGGCGGAATCCCATTTCCGCTCTTTATTATTTAAAATTCCCCGCCCCGTATTATTTAAAAAATTTTTTTCCATATTATTTAAAATTCCCCGCCCCATATTATTTTTACAACCGACATCCCATTTTCCCTCCATATCATTTTGACCACCAGGGCAGATATAGGAATCTGCCCCTACAATTTTCCTTTCTGTATCACCTACAATTTTATTCCCCGTATTATCTGCAATTTCCTGCCCATTTTTATTGGCATGCCATTTATTTTTATTCGGGCAGATATAGGAATCTGCCCCTACAATTTTAATTATCATATGCACGTGATCTGGCATCACCACATATTTTTCCACCCCTATTCCTATATAATATTTTTCAATTTCCAAAATCGATTTTTCGATCATTTCACCTACTTCACTCAACTCATACATACTTTCATTTTTCCAAAACAAAAACCCTGTCGGGTGTAATCATAGCCCGCCAATCTAATTGACCGCCTCTTAAAATTCATCTGTAATTATTATTACAGATTTATCACACCAAATCCATTTTTTCTTCAGCCTTAAGTTTATCGACTATCTCGCCTACTCGACCACTCATTTCCTTTTTACAAATCAACAAGGCATCGTCTTTGTCAACTATAATCATATCGTTCACTCCAATTAAGGCGACTATCTTTTTAGCTCTAACCACATTATTGGTACTATCCAACTCTATAGTTTCACCATCAGACTGTATCAGATTATGATCACTTAAATATTTTCCTAGTGACTCCCAAGTTCCAAAATCCACCCATTCAAAAGGTAACTCTACCACCATCGCCCCATTGTTTTTATAAAGCTCTTTAGTTACCTCCTCAATCGCTCCCTTAGGCATTTGAGCATATTCTGTCGCCACATCAGCACCTTCTATAATTTTCTTCAGAGGTTCAGCCCAATCAGGTCGATATTTTTGATACATCGCCAACAGATTATTCGGCGTCATACAGGTATGATTAGCATGAATTAACAATTGGTCACTACCCATATATTGCTGAATTTTATCCTCCTCACTTCTATCAATATAATTCGCCACCTTAAAAACCTTAACTCCATTTTCTTCACTCACCAATTCACCCTTTACTAAATAATCAACGCCTCTTACAATCCGGTCGGGTTTTATACCACCGGTAATATAATCACTTCCTTTTTCTGCTAACTTCCCGGCATTATCAATCATTTTTATAAACTCTGTCTCCGGTTTACGTAGTACATCAGCTTGAACCAACATAAAAGCCTCATCACCAAAACCTTTTTTTATTAAGGAGGCCGCCGCAAAACCAGTTGCCGGTCCTTGGTTTCTCATCTCTGGTTCTATAAACACATTCTCAGGAATAATTTCTGCCACCTGAGCCTTGGCCATTTCCGCCTGTTGAGCATTAGTTTGTAAAAATATTTCCTCAGGCGAGAACTTCAAACGCAATGCCTCCCAGTTTAATTGAAATAATGATTTTTCCCCAATTAAGGGTAAAAAATGTTTAGGTGAAGTGCTGCGGCTCTCAGGCCACATTTTTGAACCCACTCCACCGCAAATGATGACTGCTTTCATTTTTCTTTTATAAAATTTTTAATATTTTCTATCGTCGTTTTAATAATTCTCTCTATCGCTTCCTCAGTGTTAAAAGCATTATGTGGCGTAAACACTACATCACTTCTGTCTCTCAAAATATGATAACTGAGTAAATCCTGTAAATCTTCCTTACGTGGTCGCTGACTCATAATCATCGACATATCTTCAATTTTATCTTCTTCCTCTACCACATCCAAACCCGCTCCTCGTAAAATACCATTGTTCAGAGCCCATACTACCGCACTGCTTTCCACTACTGCCCCCCGCGCCGTATTAATTAAAATCGAACCCTTTTTCATCAACTTTATATTATTCCTATTAATAAGATGTCTGGTCTCTTTAACTGCTGGTACATGCAAAGTCACCACATCAGATCGCTTTAACAACTCTTCTAAACTTACCAGTTCTACCTTATATCTCTTGACTATTTTTGGATCCGGATTTTTTTCTACAGCAATAATTTTCATCCCCAAGGCCCTAGCAAAACGAGCTACATTGGCTCCTATTTTTCCCAATCCTACAATGCCTAAAGTTTTTTTATATAAATCAATTCCTGTCAAACCCTCTGGACTAAATTCATCATCCTGCAAAGCTTCATCACCTTCCACAATATTTTTAGCCACCGCCAACATCAATCCAATTGTATATTCTGCCACCGTCCTTGAGCCGTAAACCGGCACGCTAGTCACTTTAATCCCTCTTTTTTGACACTCCTGAGTATCTATATGATCAGTCCCAGTTGACCGAGTCGCAATCATCTTTAATTTCGGTAATTTATCCAACACTTTCTTATCGAATCTAGAATATATAAAAGGCGAAATTATCTCGTACTCAGCTGCTACCTTCAAATTATCCTGTACTTCCTCTTCATAAATACCAATACCATAAGCATCCAAATTTGCCAACGCTTTTTCTATGGCCGCCCTCTCCCAAGCCTTAACTCCAAAGAAAGCAATTTTTACTCTATCCATAAACCCATTTTACAACATTTACTAAATTACTTCATTTTGATCTCTTGACCTACTTGTATCCTTTATGTTTTAATGATTTTAGTTAAACATTCTTTTGATATAAGAGGTCACAGTAAATGGACATTCAAAATATAACAGAAGAGAAATCTGTATCTCAAAAACCCGCCCAAAAAAAAGTTAATGGAGTCAGTATTGACAATCTTCCCGATTTATTGACCGTGGCTGAAGTCGCTGATTTACTCCGAGTTTCCAAACTCACTATCAAACGTTGGGGTAAGAGAGGTAAACTTCCGGCTATCCGTATCAATGCTCGTGGAGATCGACGCTATCGCAAAGAAGCAGTTCTTTGGCTTCTTGGTATTCAAGGAGAATAATTATCTCTTCACTTTGCCTTAAAGGCATCCCGCAGCAGCGGGATGCCTTTTTTGGTTATACAATCACCCGACCTCGAGGCGTCCTTTTTATTAATCCTTTTTTCATTAAAAAAGGCTCATACACATCTGTAATCGTCTCCACATCTTCAGTCAATGCCGCGGCAATATTTTCCACTCCTACCGGTCCTCCACCGTACTGTTTTTTGACTACATCCAAATACTTCCTATCTGCATCAGATAAACCTAATTCGTCTACTCCTAATTTATTCAAAGCCTCAAGGCTTTCCTTAAAATTAATTACCCCGTCATTGTTAATTTGAGCATAGTCTCTCACTCTTTTTAGTAAACGATTAGCTACCCTTGGTGTCCCCCGCGATCTCTTGGCAATTTCCAATGCTGCCTTCTCATCAATTTTAACTTCTAAAAGTTGGGCTGTTCTCTTAACAATTTCTGCTAATTTTTCATCTTCATAAAAATCGACCTGTTGAACAATCCCAAATCTATCTCTCATTGGTCCTGAAATTAAACCTATTCTAGTTGTTGCCGCCACAATCGTAAACCTTTGTAACTTCAATCTCACTGATCTAGCCGCCGGTCCCTTACCTAAAACTATATCTAACACATAATCTTCCATAGCACTATACAAAGTTTCCTCTACCATCTTATTCAAACGATGGACCTCATCAATAAATAAAATATCTCCTTTTTTTAGAGAGGTTAAAATCGACGCCAAATCTCCCGCCCGAGTCAATGCCGGACCGGAAGTCACTTTAATATTCGATCCCATCTCCGCCGCCAACAACATCGCTAAAGTTGTTTTTCCTAAACCTGGTGGTCCATAAAACAAAATATGATCCAGCGCCTCACCTCGTTTTTTCGCCGCCTCAATAAATACTTCCAATTGATCTTTTAATTTTTTTTGACCAATAAACTCCTTTAATCTTTTAGGCCTCAACGATAATTCAATTTCTTTATCCTCACTTTTTAATTTCGGATCTAAGTTTTTATCCATATCAACCACCTAAATTTTGTAAACACCAACTTATTCTTTCTTCTAGAACTACTATTTCCTTAGGCATCTTCTTGATCACTGTTTCAATCTCCTTTCTCTCAAAACCAAGTTGTCTCAAACTCAACACCAAATCATCTTCTAAAAGCGGCAATTCCTCTTTTAGATTCAACTCACCTAATCCGCCAATTTTTGATTTCAAATCTACAATAATTCTCTGGGCTGTCTTTTTCCCAACTCCTTTTATCTTTTCAAAAAAAGCTGTATCCGCCTCTCCTATTGCCTTAATTATCTCAAAGCTTGAAGACTGTGCCAAAATCTGAGCAGCGCTTTTGGGACCTATTCCAGACACTGTAATCAACATCTTAAACAAATCTAAATCTTCAAAATTTTCAAAACCATACAAGGCCACCTCGTTCTCTGATACTGCCAAATAAACCTGAATTTTTATCTCCTGATTCTCTCTATAATTTCTTCTACCCGTCCATACCAAATATCCAACCCCACCCACTTCAATCTCAGTATAGTTTCCCCATAATCTGGAAACTTTACCACGCAAACTTGAAATCATAGCTCATCATAGCACTTTTCAGGCCCGAACAAAAGACGAAGTAAACTTGTGAGTCAAAGCCACCGCCAAAGCATCCGCAGCATGACTCACTTCAATTTTATCTTTAATTGCCAACTCCTCTCTCACCATGACTTCCACCTGTTCTTTTTCTGCTCGACCATAACCAACTAAAGCAATTTTGATCTGTAATGGCGTGTATTCATACACTTTTACCGATAGCTCTTCCGCCGCTATTTTAATCACCCCAATGGCTTCAGCTACTTTTAAGGCACTTTTAGCATTTTTAGCAAAATAAAGACTCTCTATCGCCACCTCCTTAACTTGATATTTTTGTATTATCATTTTTATTTCCTTAAAAATTTTTTCCAACCTCCTCTGACTACTCTGCGATCTAGTGGTAACTATCACTCCCATCTCCACCACTCCTTCATCTATCACTCCCCAACCGGTATTTTCCAAACCTGGATCAATTCCCAATATCATAATCTATTTCTACCACCTTTCTCTCAATTTCTACAGGCGATATCCTTAAAATCATAAATCTTGGACTCTGAGTATTCCTTTCTACAGAAATCGCCCCCACTAAATCAGTCCTGATTCCCTCCAGTTCATATGAACTGGAATAATGTAAATGTCCTGCCACCACTCTTTTCACTCCAGAATCTATTATTAACTGTTTCAACCACTGGGCTTGTTGAGTTGCTTTTTCATTACTTTCTCCCATTATATGACTAGAAAAAAGATTATTAAGTGGCTTATGCATCACCGCCACACATGTTTTTATGTTGCACCCTACTACTGCCTCTTCTATCCATTTAATCTGTTCTTCGCTCATTCCTCGCCAATAACTATTGTCAATTAAAATCAATTTTATAAAATCTTCTTCTATTACTCCGTAATTAGCTCCAAAAATTTTTTGAAAATTGGCCAAACTATACTCATGATTTCCTGGCACAACCGCATATTTAATTCTTGAAGCATCCATAATTTCTTTCACCTTTAACAGATATTTTTCATCACCCTTATTGGTTAAATCACCCACTAATACCACTCTCTCCACTCCCTCTTGTTTCGCCGCCACCAAGGCCCGCGCCAAACTGTCTGTATCATTATGAATATCAGCCATAAAAGCAATTTTATATTCTCTAGGTGCCTCCGTCGGTGTTAAAGCCAAAGTTACTACTCTAGGTTCTTCAACCTTAAAACGATTGAAGTAAAACCACCCCCAAATCACCGCCACTATTATCAATAACCACCCCAGTATTGATATAACTCGTCTTTTTTTCACTCTCCCATTGTACCTTATTTTCACTACTTAACTATTATAAGACAACAACTGTTTTTTGCACTTTTCCACACTAATTAAATATATTATTTTTCTATAGGTTTTTTATTCAAAATTTCCTTTTTTAGCTATAATTAATCATGAAAATTCTCAAAAATGAAGCTTTAGCCCCTTTTACCACTGTCAAAATCGGCGGACCCGCTCAAACTCTGATTATCACCGACACTACCCAAGAATTCACCAAAGCTCTTCAAAAAACCGCTTCCACTGATATATTTATCCTCGGTAATGGCTCTAATATTCTCATTTCTGATCAAGGCATCCCTGCTACTGTCATTAAAAATAATTCTCAAAACATCGAATACCTCGATTCCAGCTTGATTAAAGTTGATTCCGGAGTTCAACTTCCCTGGCTTATCAACGATACCGTCAACCATTCTCTTTCTGGACTGGAAGAATTTGCCTATATTCCCAGCTCTATTGGTGGAGCTATCTATGGTAATATCCACGGCGTTAACAAAAGTAACTTTGATAAATTCGTAAGAAAAATTACCGTATTTAATAAAAAAACTCAAACAGTTGAAGAATTAGACTCACAATCTATGTCCTGGGACTATGATTTTTCTGAATTTAAGGAAAAACCCCATCTCATTATCCTCTCAGCCCTCCTCCAACTTACCCCAGGCAACAAAAACCTATCTCAACAACAAGTCAAAGATATTATTGCTAAAAAAATTCTCAGTCAATCTATGAATTCTCTCGGTTCCACCTTTAAAAATCCTCCTGGAGATGCTGCCGGTCGCATTATTGACCAGGAACTGAACCTAAAAGGTTATCGAATTGGCGATGCTCAAATCAGCCCCAAACATGCCAATTTTATTCTCAATCTCGGTCAAGCTACCGCCACCGACTACAAAGCCGTCATCGACCACGTTATTCAAACAGCTAAAACTAAACTCAATCTTACTTTAGAACCGGAAATTATCTTCTGGGGACAATTTTAAGCCGTTGTTAGCACTCGCCATATAAATTTAGGCAAAGCTAGCTGCCGTCGCCATCTTTTTGGCTCTTGAATCAAACTATACAGCCATTCTAATCCCATTTTTCGCCAAGCTTTAGGCGCTCTTTTCAGCTCTCCACTGTAATAATCAAAGCTCCGACCCACTCCCACCACTACTTTAGCGCTTAAACTCCTCAAATTTCTGTAAATCCACTCTTCTTGTCTCTTCATTCCATAAGCCACAAACAAAAAATCAGGTGAAAATTTTTTAATTTCAGATAACACCTTTTTGTTATCAACTGTTGGCTCTCCTGGAGACCAAGCTACTTTTATCCCTGGATATTTTAATAACATTTTTTTTGCTGTCCTCTGGGCCCGATCATCCCACCCCCCCAAAAAGAAAAACTTACATTTTTTTCTTTGTCCTATTGCCACCAAATCTTCTATTAAATCGGACCCTGAAATTAATCCTTGACGTCTCTCCCCTTTTAGAATTTTTTTACCACTTTTAATCCCTTCTACTACTCTCAAAAAAAAGTTATTTTTTCTTAAAACTTTCTCTGCCCACAACAGTCCCACCCCATCAATTACTCTGATATCACAACTTCTAATAATTTTCTCAAAATCAGGCTCTTTTTGTGCCAACATCATAAACTCAGGATTTATCGTACATATCCAACATATCTTATTTTTTTTATCTAAATGATTCAAAAGATACTTTAGCAGTTGGGCCTTAGAACTGCCAAAAAAGCCTAAATCCAATATTTCCCGACTATTTAGGGTAAAATTGTTACCATTTGTCAACACTTTCTTGACCTTCAGGGCTCTTTTTTGGACCATAAATTAACTTATAATAAACAACTTTTTTCAAAAAAGCCACTGTTAACTGCATTTTTATAACCTATAACTTTTATTTACAAAACCTTTTATCAAACTATATCATTCAACTTTTTCTACAATATATATAGGTTAAATATTAAATATCTCAAATACTCTCTATATCCCATAATTGAACAATTTTATTACTCTTAAAAAAACTGATAAATACCAATATATATGACAAATTAAAGAAAATTAATCTCATAAATTTCTAAAAAAATATAAGATTAAAAATATCAATATTTATTTTTACTAAAAAACAACTATATCTTAAACTATAAAGCTATAACCCACAACTATATCACTTGATTGACCGCCGATAAATTTCCAAGTTTTCTAAAGCCATGGCCGCCCCTTTAATTACACAATTTTCTGGCTCCAAAGAAAGGTGCACCGACACTCCAATTTCTCTAGTTAATAACAAAGGCAAACTTCTTAGTTTTGCCGCTGCCCCAGTCAACACTATCCCTCTATCGGCAATGTCTGCCACCAACTCCGGCGGAGTCATTTGTAGAGTTTCTCTAATTACCAAAATTACTTCATCCAACATCGGTCTCACCACTTCAAAAATTTCTTCGGCACTGATTTCTATACTCTTTGGTAAACCATAGACTAAATCCCTTCCTCCTACTGTCATCACCTCGTTTTTCTTTAATTTAACCGCTGTTCCTAATTTAATTTTTACCGCCTCTACACTTTGTTCCCCTACTGCCAAGGCATATTTCTTCTTCAAATACTCCTCAATTGACTCATCTAAACGACTACTACCTCCCCGAATACAACGACTAGCCACTACTCCTCCCGAGGCAATCACCGCCGCTTCAGTCACCCCTCCTCCCACATTAACAATCATATTTCCAAAAGTCTCAACTATCGGTATCTTAGCGCCAATTGCCGCCGCAATCGGTGTATCTATCAAATAAACCTTTCTTGCCCCAGCTTCTAACACTGCATCCATTACCGCTCTTTGCTCAACTTGAGTTAAGCCTGAAGCCACTGTTACCATTACTTCCGGACCTATAATCCAGGTTAAGCCCATTACCTGTCTCAAAAACCACTTGATCATCCCCACTGCTGCCTCATAATCCACAATTGCTCCTGACTCTATCGGTCTAATAATTTCCAAATATTCAGACGTTTTTCCTTCCATTTTCTTAGCTTCATTACCCGCCGCCACTACCCGCCGACTTTCTGCTTCAATTGCCACCACTGACGGTTCCGACAAAGATTTTCCCTCATTATCCGACCAAATCGTACAATTTGAAGTTCCTAAGTCTATTGCTAACTTCCTCATCCAGCTCATATTCTATATAATACACTAATGATTGCTAACCGAAATCGTAAGAGTCTTCTCTTTATCTTAAGTATCGTCCTTTTTATCATAGTTGGCACCTTTCTTCTTTCTATCTTTGCTCGAGGTTATCGTCTAGATCATGGTAACGGTATCTTTAATCTCCGCGTCACTGGCATCCTTTCAGCTACCTCTAAACCAAAATCAGCTAATGTTTATCTAAACGATATTTTAGAAACTAATACCAACAACACTCTTAATCTTGATCCTGGGACCTATCACTTAAAAATCACCAAAGATGGTTACCTTCCTTGGGAAAAAAATATTCAAATTTACCCCGAACTAGTCTATCAAAGTGATGCCGAACTTTTTTTACAAAACCCATCAGCTCTTTTCTTCAGTCAAATCTCCATTCATCATCCTACTCTGGCCCCAAATGGCAATAAAATCATTTTTGCTGTCGCCACCACTTCTGCCGAATTTCAAGAACCTGGCCTCTATCTCTTGGAATTTACCGAAATTCCTCTACTTACCAGTCGTATTAGTCACAAATTAATTGCTCCTGACCACTCCCCTAATCTTTTATGGTCAAAATATAACTTTGAATTTTCCCCAGACTCTAAATCAATTATTGCCACCACAACCAAAGGCCCAACTTTTCTAATTGATCTTGACAAAAAAATCTCTCCTCGTGATCTTACTGATATCAGTTTCCGTTTACCTATTATTAAAAACAATTGGCTTCAAGATAAAAAACAATTCACTCTCTCACTCCTGGAAAGATTACCTTCAGGTTTGGCCTCATTTATCGCTACTAATTCTACTCTAGCTTACAACTCCTTTGGAGACAAAGTTCTCTATACCGCCAGCACCAGTGGTCAACTACCACCTTTACTTACTTCCCCTCCACCTAATCGTAGCACTCAAACTCAAGATAGAAATCTTCAACCCGGCTTCTTCTATGTCTATGATCTTAAAGAAGATACTAATTTTAATCTAGGTAGTACTCAAGCTCAATTTTTATCCTGGGTTCCTTATACCAATCACCTTAGTTATATTACTGATAACAACCTTTATATCGTTGAATACGACACTACCAATCAACACTTAATCCATAGTTTTCCTAAAAATACTCCTCCTTTCCTCGCTGCTACCCCTGATGGTCAAAAACTATTTACTCTTGAGGCCAGTTCCGAGAGTACTCCAGCTGCATTCTTATCTTTGACGGTAAGAGATCGTTAGTCCCACTCCTTTCGATTTCATCATAGGGCGCTTCCAATCTTGCTTCCACTTCCTCTTCTTCCATAATCGATTCTTGTATCTGTTGTTCTCCCAACACTTGAGGTTGCATTAAAGACTCAGCATTGCCATACTCCACAAATCTCAAAGGTATCAAAGCAAATATTGCTATTACAAAACATACAATTAAAGTTCTTGAATTTCTATCAATATCAGTAATCATAAAACCAGTCTAAACAGAAAAATATAGCTTGTCAATCTAGTACTTAATACAATCCACTTAATCCTTTATACTATCCTCACTACCGGGGATTGGCGCAATTGGCTAGCGTGCACGCTTCGGGTGCGTGAGGTTGCAGGTTCGAATCCTGTATCCCCGACTTGGTCCACCGTAGTCCCGCTCCGGCGGGACGAAAGTGACCTCACATATCGTTCCCATAGTTCAATGGATAGAACGCGGGTTTCCTAAACCTGAAATGGCAGTTCGATTCTGCCTGGGAATACATCATTTAATTTTTACCGCATAATTTATTCCTAATACTCAGTTTTTTACCGCACTTTAATTTGATTAACCGCAATTTTCTCCGCATTAACTTCTCTCATAATTCAATAAATTATTACCGCACATATTTTCTCTAAAAAATTAAAAAAATAATAAACTTATTAATCTTTCTATATCATAATCTCCGCAAATAAAGCTGTTTTCTTATCTCTAAATCGAATTTTCTTCTCTTTTCTTTATTACTTTAATTTCAGTTTTTTTTACCAAAATCATCTATATCTCAATAGAACAAAATATAATAACATTTAGCCTCAAAATCTCGACTTCTCTCTTAATTAAAAATTAAAATTATGAATCTAACAAATCTTAAGTTTTCCAATTATTTCCAACACATTATCTTCTTAAAATCATTTAGCACTCACCTGTTTACTCTGCTATTATTACCGCACCACTAGATTAAGCATCTTTCCCGGTACATAAATCTCTTTGACAATCTCCTTACCTTTAACCCATGTTTTAATTTTATCTAGTTCCAAAGCCCTACTAACTATCTTTGATTCAATTTGAGACTCTTCTTTGCTAACTTCAAGTTGATCTCTAACCTTACCATTCACCGCCACTGGTATTTTTACCATCTCATTATCATTCATTTTTTGATCATATTCCGGCCAACCACTACCATGTATTGATTCTTTCTCACCTAACTTATGCCACAGTTCTTCCGCAGTGTACGGAGCTAATGGTGCTATCAATTTGATCAACTTTCTTAAATCTTCCCGTGACAATTTATCAATCTTGTTAATCGCCTCCATTAACTTAGCCACTACTGTATTAAAATTAAAATTTTCCAAATCCTGAGTCACTCCTTTAATACTTTTATTCAACAATCTTAAAGACGTTTCGCTGCTTTCTCTATTACTTTTTTGTTTTTCCACAAAAATAATAAACCTATCTAAAAAGCGCTTCACTCCTATTAAAGTTTTCTCGTTCCAAGCCATTACACTCTCAAAAGGACCCATAAACATCAAATACAATCTCAACACATCCACCCCATACTTATCCGCCACTGATTCCGGTGTTACCACATTACCTCTAGATTTACTCATCCTGAACCCATCCGGTCCTAATATGACTCCATGAGAGACTCTTTTATCATAAGGCTCTCGAATATCTGCTGGCATCACTCCTAAATCATGTAAAAACTGGTAGATAAACCTTGAATATAATAAATGCAAAGTATTATGCTCATCTCCCCCAATATAAACATCCACCGGCATCCATTCACTTAAAATCTTTTGATTTTTTACAAAAATATTTTTCTTGCCCGACAATGGTTTATTAATATCTTCAAATAAACAATAAGCTAGATAATACCAATCAGATCCTGCCCAATTAGGCATAGTATCCGTCTCTCTTTTCGCTGGTCCTCCACATTTAGGACACCGACAATTAACAAAACTCTCAATTTTAGATAATGGACTCTGCCCATCTACTGTCGGTTCATAAGCCTCTACTTCCGGCAACTTCAGTGGCAACTCCTCTTCCGGCACTGTCACCCAACCACATTTAGGACAATTAATCATCGGAATCGGCTCACCCCAATAATGCTGTCTGGAAAATATCCAATCTCTTAAGTGATATTGATTACACTTTTTTCCAATCTTTATTTCCTTTCCTCTTTCTTCGCTAACATAAGCTTCTTTATCAAAATTCCATCCTTTCTTTTTAATCACCGGAATAATCGGTAATCCAAATTTCACTGCAAAATCATGATCTCTTTGATCATGAGCCGGAACCGACATAATTGCCCCAGTGCCATAACTGACTAAAACAAAATCAGACACCCAAACCGGAATTTTCTGCTGATTATAAGGATTAATCGCCCAAAAACCTGAAAACACACCTGTTTTTTCTTTATTTAATTCCGTTCTTTCTAAATCACTTTTATTTTTAGCTTTTTTAATATAATTTGCCACTTCCTGATCCTTTTTCGCTGCTTCCAAAGCTAATGAATGTTCTGGAGCCACTGTCAAAAAACTAGCCCCTGGCAAAGTATCTGCTCTGGTAGTAAATATTTCTACTTTCTCATCTCTCCCTTCAATCTTAAATTTAATTCTAGAACCCTCAGACTTTCCAATCCAATTAATTTGTGCCAGTTTTACCTTATTTTCAAAATCTGTCTCCTCCAGACCTGACAATAATCTTTCGGCATAGTCAGTAATTTTTACAATCCATTGAGAAATATTTCGTCTTTCTGCTTCATGACCACAACGTTCACACCTCCCATTCACCACCTCTTCATTGGCTAATCCTATCTTACAACTCGGACACCAATTTATCGGCATCTCTTTTTTATATGCCAAGCCTTTTTCAAACAATTTAATAAAAATCCATTGTGTCCAACGATAATAATTCGGATCCGTGGTGTCAATCTCTCTCTCCCAATCAATCGAGAAAGCCAATTTTTTCATTTGCTTCTTAAAAACAGCCGTATTTTCCGCCGTCACTTCCTGAGGTTTCCTCTTGTTTTTAATTGCATAATTTTCAGTTGGCAATCCAAAAGCATCCCAACCCATGGGAAACATCACTTGATAACCTTGCATTCTCTTAAAACGAGCATAAATATCACTACCAACCAAAGAAAAAGCATGGCCTATATGCAAACCACTTCCTGAAGGATAAGGAAATTCATTCAAAATATATTTTTTTTCTTTACTCTTTTTAATTGAGGCCCGATAAAGTTCTGGATGTTCATCCCAATATTTTTGCCATTTGGCCTCAACTTCCCTAAATTCCATGCCTTATTATCCCACAAAGTTTTTTAACTTTCATTCCCAAAGAAAGACCATGTCACCTTCCTGGTCAGTTCTTAAGATTCGACTGCTTATAGCTTCCAATCTTTTAATTACTTCCTCACTGGGATGTCCAAAATTATTTACCCCAACACTGATAATCGCCAATTCAGGTTGTAATTTATATAACCATTCTTCACTAGTTGCTGTCTTAGAACCATGATGTGACACCTTTAGTACATCTATCTTCTTATTCCACCATCCCAATACCTTTCCTTCGGCTTCTCTGGGCATATCTCCGGTAAACAACCACCTCTTTCCTTGGTAATCCAATACCATCGCCAATGACACATCATTATCCACCCCCTCTCTATTATCTCGTGGATAAATTACCTCCATCTTCAGTTCTCCCCACCTTAACCGGTCACCCGCCTTCGCCACCATAGTCTCTATATTTGCTTCTATATTCTGACCACTCGCCGTTGATTCGATTAACCTTTCTACCTTAAAACTTTTTAATATGCTTTGCAGAGCTCCAGCATGATCACTATCCCAATGACTAATCACTGCTACCTCAATTTTTTTATCCCAAAACGGCAAATATTTTTCTAAACATCTCCCCATTCGACCATTATCTGCCCCACTGTCAATCAGCATTTGCCAATTACCTTTCACTAAAATCGCTCCATCCCCCTGCCCCACATCACACACAATTAAACGCATTTTCCCATCCGGCAAACTCAATACCAAACCTATAAATATTAAAAATATGGCTACTAGTATTACTTTAATTTTTCTTTTTTTCATACCAATAGCCTGCCAAAATTAAATACCAACCTATCATCATTAACCAATTAAAACTAAACTGCCAAGCTCCCTTTTGACCAAAATATAAAACTATTTCTGTTAGATATCTCAATAAGGGATAACCTAAATTCAAGACAAATTTACCCACTCCCAAACAAAATAAACTAAGCAAATTACCTACAAAACCTAACACCGTTAATGCTTCCACTAAAAATAGTACTCCCAAATTCAACAGTGGTGCCCACAAACTAATACTTCCAAATTTCCATGATAACACCGGCCATAAAAATAAATTAATCCACAAAGTACTCTTGACTATTCCCTCTCCGCCAGTTATCAACATCGCTCCAAAAGCTAAAAAAGACAACCAAAAACTCATCTCCGTAACCACCTTATAATCAGCTGCCACCATTACCAATGCCACTAAAAAAAGTCCTCGACCAGGATGAAGACCTCTGCCTATAAATTGTCCTAAATAATAAAAAAATAAAAATAAAGCTGCTCTCACTACCGGTATTTGCCAACCCACTAAATTTACATACCAAACAATCACTCCCAGACCTAAAACAATCGCCTCCTTCCTCCCTATTAGACCTGCCAAGAACTCTATCAAAGACCTACCTAAGATAGTCAAATTCGTCCCACTAACTACTACTATATGTATCAATCCAGTATTAATTAAGGCCTGATAAAAATTTTTTTCCAACAACTGTTTTTCTCCCCACAGCATTCCCGCCCACAAAGCCGCTTGGTTTTGACCTATTGACATATATAATCGAGCTATTAAATCTTCTTTTTTTATCAATCTTAAAAAACTTAAAAGTACTATCCCTCCTAGTACTACTGTCTTATATCGAAATTTTGTCTTTAATTTTGGCATAAGTTTTTGGCCCAATCCCAGAGACATTAATAATTTCTGATTTGTCTTGAAAATAACCATAACTATTCCGATACTCAATTATTTTCTTGGCTGTTGCTGGTCCGATTGCTGGTAGAGACTCTAACTCCAACATTCCAGCTGTATTAATGTTCACTATCTCTGGCAAAGCCTCTTCTCTCTGATTAACTTCCATGCTTTTCATTTTTTGATCAACTTCTTTCACTCCTTTCATTTTTATTCCTAATCCACTCACTAATAATCCCAAACCAACCACCATTGCCAATTCAGATAATGTAATTTTTTTCACCCAATTTACATTCATACTTCACTATACCATGTATAATTTAATCAATGTCCATCTTTGTTAAAATTACTTCTTATCTTTTACCTCTACTTACCGCCTTTGTTCTCTTTAACTGGTCTCTATTGACTCCTTTTATTCCTCAAGTTATTGCCCTTCTCTGTGTTTTTATCATTCTCAGTCTTTATTTTTTCAAAAAACTTTCCCTTCCTCTAGTTACTACTGTCATTCATTTAATTATTCTTTCTACTGGTGGTATTAACTCCTTTCTTTTTTTTCTGCTTTACTTCTTACTTTTTTCTCTCGCTTTCCAAAACCCTCCTATAGTTAACCTGATTTATTCCTTGGTTACCATTCTCTTTTATAGTTTTGACCTTAATTCTTTTCAGTCTCTAATTCAACTCCTTTCCTTATTATTAATTACTCCCCTCAGTTATTTTATTGCTCTCTCTCGTAGTAATGAAATTGAAGCCCAAAATCACTTGACTCGTGATCAGACCGACTTTTTACTTTGGCTTTCACTGCGCCTTAAAAAACCTTTACAAGAAATCATCTCTCTTTCCGATCAAAGTCAAATTCGCAATATTGCCAAAGATCTCTTAAAAGATGCTCATAAATTAACCGATAGTATCAGTAGTCAAGATAATGACATCTAAAATTATTTTTCTTTTATCAATTCTATTAATCTCATTTCCAGCCACAGTTTTAGCTCAACGTTTTTCTTCTCCTTCATACCTTATTAACTGGGGTAATTTCAATCTCACTTCTGGTAGCAAAACTTCTCCAAATTATCGTCTCACTGACACCGTTGGTCAAAATGCCCCTGGTTACTCCGAAGGTGATAGTTTGGCTGTCAAAGCTGGTTTCCAATACATCTACGACACCTTTGATTACCTCAATTTCACCATTGACAAACTCTTAATCGACTTTGGTACTCTAGAATCCGGCATTGGCGTCACCGATACCAATTTATTAACTGTTACCACCCCCTCAGGTCGAGGTTACCAAATCACTGCTCATGAAGACCATGCTCTTTGGCAAAATCCCAACGTTTTTATTCCTGACACTACCTGCAACGACAATAATTGTGATGTCAATCATGCTGCCATCTGGAACCAAAGTAACAAATATGGTTTTGGTTTCAATGCCCAAGGTGACGGTACCCTTTCCTATTTCCCTGCCTCCAATCTTTTTCGGCCCTTTGCTAATCTTGATCAAAGTCAAAATCCTGCCGTCATTGCCTCAGAAAACACCCCTGTTAGAAATCATCAAATTATAATCACCTATAAAGTTTTGGTCTCCCCTGACCAAAGCGCTGGTGATTACCAAACTTATATCACTTATACTTTAACTCCCAACTACTAATGCCTCAATTTAACCTTGGCCTTAAACCCGCTCAAATCGAAATCACTCTCGAACCAGGTAAATCTTATACTCAAGCTTTTGAAGTTACCAATAATTCTAACGACTCAGTTATTCTCACTTCCTCTCTTTCTGCCTGGCAACCACTTGACAATCTCGGCAACATTCAACACCAAGAAAGCGATCAATTTCCTTTTAACTTTAGCTTAGTTAATAGTGACCTTCGTCTTGGTCAAGAATTTATCTTAACCCCTCACCAAAGCCGTCAATTAGTTCTCAAAATTGAAAATCCTGACACTCAAAATGTTGATCATTATTTTAGTTTCTTTCTTTCCCAAAAACCTCCCCAGCCTCAACTTCAAAGTGGTCAAAATTTAGCTAAAATCGGTGCTAATATTTTAATTTCCACCTCAACTGAATCTACTCTAGCTCCCTTAAATATCGATTTCATCAATCTCTCTCCCCGACTCAAAGACACCTTTCTAGGTCTTAAAATTACTGGGCAAATTTCCAATCCTTCAAGCCGTTTTACCCACCTTCAAGGGAAAATCACCCTTAAAAAAAATAATGAAATCTTTTGGGAAAAAGATATTTATCCCTATACTGTTCTCTCCCAAAACTCCCGTCAAATCTTTTGTTTAACTGAAGATAAACATCCTGAAAGCTGCCAAGTTTCCGCTCCCCTTTGGCCCGGAAAATACCAACTTGAAGTTAGGCAAAACCCTTCAGCCGCAACTCCCGACTATGTTAATAACTTCTTCGTCTTTCCTTATCTATTATCTTTTATAATTATTTTTGTTTTTACACTTTTCCATTTAATAGTTAAAAACTATCAAACTAGATCTAGCAAACCCTAAACTACTTTGCTAACAAACAATTTTTATCCCATCAATTAGGAAAACAAAACAAAGAGTTGACAATCAACTTTATAATCATTAAGCTGATTCTATAAAATAGTAATATTGTAAACCTGTGAAAAAATATTCCCTAAACCAAATCTTATTTTTTTTCCTATTCATAGGAGTTTTAAGCTTAATTCTACCTCATCGAGCTGCTTCTATTCCCTCTAAAAACGTCAAAAATGTCCTTTCTTCTTCCCAATTTTCTTACTACGGAGGAGTTGCCGCAGGTAATTCCGACGGTAGTTCTATTCTAACTATAAACACTGCTGACTTCCCTTCTCGAACCAGCAATAATCTCTTTGTCGGTGATACTATTGCAGTAGGTGTTGGCGGTAAACAAAGTTTTTATACTGTTAGAGATATCGGTGCTACCAATCAAATTCTAATCAATCCTGTCTTAACAGCTGATACTGCTGCCGCCGGTGGTAGTATCATTGCTACTCGTTCCGCTATTCACACCATTAGCTTTGAACCTCAAAGTAGTGCTGTCGGTGGTGCTTGGCAAGTTCTTATTAAAGCCCCCTCCGGTTCTATCGAACATGCCAGTGACGGTATTCCCGATCAAGGTGGTTTTGATTCATACCATCTCAACCCCGCAGCCGTTACCTGTCCTTGGGGTGCCAATGCCACAGTCGGTACCACCACACCTGGCGGTGAACCAGGAGTTCCTGATGGCAACTATTATCATGTTATTTCCTGTAACATGGGTGCTGGTGGAACCAATCCTGTTGGCACTGGCGAAACCGGTACTATTATTATCGGTAACGCTAGTAACATGTTGATTAACCCCAGTTCTACTCACACTGACGCTAATCTCGAAGGTCATGCCAATGTTTTTAATTTTATTCTCCGACGAATTGACGCTTCCAATAATATCATTGAGGAAACTCCCGGTAAAATCGCTGTTGTCGAAGCTGTTCGAGTTACTGCCACCATCGATCCTACCCTTAGTTTCTATATTGATAATGTTGGCGTCACTGATGTAGGTTCCACTGCTTGCGGAGTCGGTACTAGTCTTAGCAACGGCGCTGCTCTCACCACCGGTGACCGAGTTGTTTTTGGTTCTCTAGAATTAGGAGTTCACAATCAATTAGCTCAAAGATTATCTTGTGTCACCAATGCTCCTGGAGGCTATGTTGTCACTGCCTACGAAGCCGGAGTCATGAAAAATATCAATACCGAAACTACTATCCCTGACACTACTTGTAATGGTGCCAACTGTACTGCCACTACCGCTGCTGCTTGGGATGGAGTCAGTTCCACTATGTCAGAATTTGGTTACACTGTAACTAGCTTAGGTGCTACCACAGCTTTTTCTGCACCTAACTTCAAACCTTTTGGAATCGGCTTTGCCAATGCTCAACCCATCATGACTAATACTAAAACTCCACTTACCACTGAATCTGCCAACGTTTGTTACCGGATTACTGCCACTACCACCCAGGAAGCCGGTGACTACGAAGCTAAAGTTATATATACTGCTACCGCTACTTTCTAAACAAATATGAAAAACTCTGTCCGCCTCATCATCTTAACTTCCTTAATAGTATTAATCACCTTATTCTCCAAATCAGTTTTGGCTCAACAAAGTTCTTTGGGCTTAAGTGCTATTCCTCCTCGCTTAGAAATTACCAATGCTAACCCCGGAGACGTAATCACTAAAGAAATCAAGGTTCGTAACGAGTCACGTACCGAAAAAGTAATTACTGTTTCTGTCGAGGATTTTATTGTTGTTGACGACTTGGGTACTCCAGTACGTATCGAAAGTGAAACTCAAAATGACAACCGTTGGGCTGCTGCCAATTGGATTCAAGTCTCTCCCACTCAAATGAAACTTAAACCAGGTGAAACCAGAGCTCTAGTTTTAACCCTTTTAGTGCCCAAAGATGCCACTCCCGGTGGTCATTATGCCATGGTTCTTTACAATCACAATGCCGACACTGCTATTACTCAAACCGGAGCTGCTATTGAGACTAAAGTCGGTAGTTTAGTCTATGTTACTGTTCCCGGAGATATTACAGAAAATGCCCAAATTAAAGAATTTTCTACCAAAAAGTTTTTTGAATACGGTCCTGTTAATTTCAAGACCATTATTACCAATCTCTCAGATATTCACATTGCTCCTGCTGGTTCCATTAATATTTACAACACCTTTGGTCTCCGTAGTCACCAATTAAAACTTAGCAACACCAACATCTTTCCTTATACCAGTCGTGAATTTGATAACACTCTTGACCGTAAATTCATGTTTGGCTACTATCGAGCCAAATTAAACGCTGTCTACGGTCCCAGCGGTCAACCAATTAGCGCTACTCTTTCTTTCTGGGTTATTCCCTACAAAATTGTCATCCTGGTCTTGATCATCCTGATCCCTCTTGTCTTCTTTATCCGTCAAAAAAAGAAAAATCCTCCTAAAACCCAGGACAATCCCAAAGTCGAAGAGTTGGAACAGGAGTTAGAGGCTCTCAAGAAAAAATACCAGGATCGAGCCTAATTGATTACTTCTCTTACTAAAATTGTCTCTGTTCGTGCCAGTATCCCCGGTACCTCTGTCACTATCTTTGGTTATACCAGTCCCACTGCCAGAGTAGAACTATCTAGTCCCAAAGCCTTTGCCGTCACTTATAGCGACAACAAAGGTTACTTCATCTTCAATCAGATCCTTCTTCCCAAACATCCTCAAGACCTTTGTCTCAGTTCCTTTGATGACGCCAATCGCAGTAATAATCCTGTTTGTCTTCCTGAACCCCCTGATAACTCTCAAACTGATATTGGTCCTGTCCTCCTCTCTCCTACAATTTCCCTAGATCTCAAAGGCAACTTTGCCTCAGGTCAATCTATTCCTAATAGCCATATTAAAATTTTTTTTCATGAGCAAGAAAACAAAAAAATCTCTTTTACTAAAAGCGCTCATGCCATGACCTTACCTGTCTTAGAAATAGATACGGATAATCGGGGTAATTATAGTATCAATCTAGCTGATAATGCCCGCTCTGCTTACAGACTTTTTAGTACCACCACTTTTCTAGACAATGACTCTCCTAAATCCAACACTCTCTTTTACGGACAAATCTACTTTCAATGGTACTGGCTTTTATTATTTATAGTCTTATTAGCTGGATTTTTAATCACCTTCCTTCGTCGTCGTTCTCATCATCACCACTTCCTCCCTGCAGTCATTTATAATAAAGACATCGTCATCTATGTCTAAAAAAATTATTTTAACGATTTTAGGCTTACTTATACTTTTAATAATCCTCTTTTTTGTCGGTCGACAAGTAGTTTTGAACAGTCGCGCCAGTACCACTACCACCCAACTGCCTACTCGAGAGAACTCCTACATCTTTGCCTCCCCTATTCAGGCGCAAGGCAATGGTCAGGAAAAAATCCGTATCAATGTCTTTTTACTTGATTCTCAAGGTCTTGGCGTCAGCCAGAAAACAGTTACTCTCTCCTCCACCCCCATGCTCAATATCGAAGCTGTCCAACCTCAAACCGACGATTTTGGTAAAGCAATTTTCAATCTTTCTAGTTCTCTTCCTGGCAAATATCAAATCAGTGCCTCCACCTCCGACTTTGTTCTTAAACAACAATTATCTATTCTTTTTCTTTAGATCTTATTCATTTCTAAAAGTCAGTTTCACCTCTCCTGCCACCTGCATTCCCGAAATCATTGCTGTTACCGGAAACTGGCCTTCATTTCTAGAACTTATCTCAAAGACCGCCTTACCATCTTTTCCTGAAACTACTTGCATCTCTCCTCCTTCCGGCACTCCTGACAAACTTACTGTTATCCCCTTGATTCCTTTACCATCTTTATCCAAAACAAAAACGTTGACTACGCATTTTTCTTCACCATCTGCTCTCGCCAAGATTTTACCTCCCAAAACATAAGAATTAGTTACCGATACCTTTGAAGCTGGAGCTGCTTTTGTCAGGGTCACTAAAACTGAAGGTACTATTTTTACTGCTAAGAACAAAACTAATGAGGTAATTAATAACCCTATTCCCAAATTAAGATATATTTTCTTATTTTCCATAACAAATAATAGCAAATATTCAACTTAAATTCAGCTTTTAGCACTCATTGGCCTCAAGTGATAAGTCTCCAATTATAATAGTTTCAGCCTATCCTATGAGAAAATCATCAATAAAAAGATTTCTATTTTTATTTCTTTATATTTTTTAAGCTCCGGATAAAAATTTTCTTTTCTATACCACCTCTTTCTATATCAGTCTTATCTTTCTATATCAATTAGAATCATATCTTAAATAAATTCCTTTTACTCTTAAAATTTTCATAATTACCCCAATTTTATTAATTTTTGGCTTAATTTAATATATTAATTAATATCATAATATCTAAACCGCACTTTTTCCGCAAACTCAAAAAAATTTTTTCAAAAAAAGTTATTAATCAATATCTTTTGATATATATTTATAGTACCTAAAACAGCTATGAAAATAATTGTGAAATTATCTCTTTTATCTTAATTAAGTTAAATGATACTAAATAATATATAGCAAACTATATCAATTAAGCTTCACATCTGACTCTTGACACTCTTTTCCTAGTAGTAGATATTAATAATATATATATAAATATAACTCTGATAAACAGATAAACATGTATAAAAAATATAATTTCAAAGCTAAAAGCAATTTATAACCTATGGCCATCTCTATCCTGCCCCAACATCTCAATTCCTACTCTCTCTGGCTCCAGAAACGTCAATATCAATCTAATACCATCCGCAATTACCTCCAAGACCTAAAAGCCTTTTTGGCCTTTTCCAACTTCCAAATATCCTCCGAAATCATTAAAAACTACATCCAGGAAATCACCGGTAAAAATAACTCTAAAAGACATTTAGCATCTCTCTCTTCTTTCTGCCAATTCCTTGTAAATCAACATATTAGCCAAAGCAACCTCTTTCGCAAAGGTCAGCGTAAAATCCGACAACCCCAAAGTAACGATATCAAATCCTTATTGATGCAGTACCAGGAACAACTCAAGAAAGAGAACAAATCCAATCTAACTATCAAAAACTATCTCAATGACATTCACCAGTACTTTGACTGGTTAAATCAAAATGAATCTCAAGAATAATTTTTCTCTCTCCACTCTCAAACGATATTTCGACTTTCTCAAAGTCAAACAATCCTCTAGTGCCACTCTTCAAAGAAAAATTTCTTCTCTCTCCTCTTTTGCTGATTTTCTAACTAAACGTGGTCTCATTGATTCTCAAGACTACAGTCAACTTAACCTAATCGTTGGCTCTGTCAAATCCAAGCGCAAACATTTTGATTATCCTCACTTTCTCAATCGATATTTTGTTCTAGGCAGTCTTATCGCCCTTTTTCTAGGCTTAGCTTACAGTCTTTATCAACAAAGTGTCCTCAAAGCCAGGCAACAACTAGCTTATTCCACCGCTGCTCAACCAGTCAGACCAGGTCGAATTATGTCATTTCAAGGCCGTTTAACTGATTCCGTCGGCAACCCTATTACCAGCTCCACTGCCATTAACTTCAAATTTTTCAACAGCTCTATTGGTGGCACCCAACTCTATGATTCCGCTATCGGCAACAGTCAAGTAGTTGTCCCCGACTCCAACGGTATCTTTAACGTTGTTATCGGTAAAAGTCATGGTAGTGAAATTCCTCAAAATGTTTTTTCTGAAAATCCTGAAGTCTGGTTACAAATTACTACCGGCAACGAAGTCATGGAACCTCGCCAACAAATTGCCACTGTTGCCTATGCCCTCAACTCAGAAACCCTCCAAGGACTCCCTCCGTCCTCCACTGGAGAAAAAAATACCGTCGTCATTCTTGATAACCAAGGCAACCTTAATCTAGGTGAAAGCTCTCCAGCTATCATTTCCCAATCCGGCACCTTTTCTCTTGAAGGCCAAAGCATTCTCATTAAAGCTGATGATGGTGGCGGAGGTGGAGGTATCAAGCTTCTTACCGAAGGCACCGCCCCCGCCACTGGGGGCTTCGTTGATTTTAGTAACCCCAATATTTCTTCTGGAAATTTACTTAATTCTCAAATTACTAACACCAATCGAGGTTACAATTTTATCTCTTTTCAAAACTACAATATTGGCACCTCTCAACTCTCCACTCGTTTTTCTGTTGATGCCAATGGTAACGGCATTTTTTCCAATAATTTATCCGTTGGCAGTACCCTTACCACCAATACCCTTAAAGCTACTCAAGCTCAAGATACCAATTTAGTCACTAATCTTAATGCTGATCTCTTGGATGGTTATCATGCCAACAATCTCCCTTATGACAACTATCGCTATTGGACAGCTGCTGCCGGTGGTAACACTAGCAATATCGGTTCTACTTCAACCTTAAACTTTGTTGGTGGCCATGGTGTCGGTGTTACCCTCTCTGGCAACACCCTAACCTTCACTAATACTTCCATTGGAACTACTTACGCTGCCGGAATTGCCTTGAGTTTAACCCCAACCAATGTTTTTAATCTTCGCTACAACCCCACCTTAGCCATTGATACCAATAATCAAGTTGGTCTTAATCTAGACAATTCCAACACCTGGACAGTAGTTCAAAATTTTAATAATAACTTTACTGTTGGTTCTACCACCAAGGTTACCAACCTTAATGCTGATTTGCTGGATGGTCTTGATTCCACTGCTTTTGTCGGTGTTGGTCAAACTGGATCTCTCCCTTATGTCAATAATGCTTATGACTCTACTCTCACTCGTTACGGTACCGGCCCCTAT
>JALHFY010000023.1:582-1054 GCA_022837635.1 Candidatus Shapirobacteria bacterium | reverse complement strand
CCATTATCGTTTCACAGCTAATCAAGATGGTCAGACTCCATTCTCATTGTTATTGGCAGGAGCTCAGGTGGAGTATCAACAGTATGATTTTGGTGTTTTTGTGAAGGGTATTAATGGCCAAATGGCCAATGACAATTACTTTTGGGCGGTATACGTTGATGGCGAATATGCTACTCAAGCCAGTGACAAAATATCTTTACAATCTGGCTCGGTTGTGGAGTGGCGGTGGGAAGAGGTGAAGGCAACTGAATAAATGCATTAACTCAGCAAGGGTTTTCTAAGAAAAAATTTTTTTGTAAACTAAAAAAACGGCAGAGTGTATAATTTGAATCACCCAAATCGATCACTTTGGATTATGATTATGACTTACATGCGAAACGCATTTTGTTTTACTGTCAAAAAAAGAGCTTCCAATTTGGCCATGATGGGAGCAGTCTTTATGTCGCGTTTTTTCTCACTTCTCCCCAATTTC
>JALHFY010000023.1:0-549 GCA_022837635.1 Candidatus Shapirobacteria bacterium | reverse complement strand
GCAGTTTTGGTTTTTTCCAAGTAAATCCAATATATTACTTTTTGCAACTGGTGGTTTTTGATTTCTTTTTTGGAGGTTATTACCAGGGTTGGTTTTTTACTTATCTGGGATTTAGTGCTTACTGGTTGTTTGGTCGAGTTGCCGGTTCCAGGATCTCTCGACAGGTGCTATTTTTGCCTGTTGCCAGTCTCGCTTTTTATCTGCTGTCAAATTTTGGAGTTTGGTGGTATTGGTACCCTCACACTTTGTTTGGATTGTTAACTTGCTATGTTTTGGGTGTGCCATTTTATCGAAATACTTTATTGGGAGATCTGTTTTTTGGTGGTGTAATCATTACGCTCAAGGCTATTAATCGTTTATCTAATCACAATCTAGAACAAGCTGACCATGTCAACTCCTCTCTCGGCTAATCAAGTCCGTCAACTTTTTTTAGAATATTTTGTAAAACAAGGGCATGTGGTTGTGCCGTCAGCTCTATTGGTGCCAGAAAACGATCCAACCACTTTATTTACTTCTTCTGGTATGCAGCCAATGATTCCCTATTTATTG
>JALHFY010000003.1 GCA_022837635.1 Candidatus Shapirobacteria bacterium | reverse complement strand
GGAATAACCGTCGGATTTAAAGTATGGAATCCAATTAAAGCTATATTTTAAATCGTTTAAATATGTGGCTATATCGGCCAATATTGATCTTGTATTTGTTGCTTCTTCTGCTATCCAGTAAAAACCGGCTAACTCAAGATTAGCATACTGCATTTCATTGAATTTTTGTCTTACATAATCGATATACCATTTTACTGCATCAATTCGATCATCAGGATTAGAAAAATCTAAAGGGACACCGTTGCGCACAGTACCCCAATCTTTCTGTCCCTTAATAGGTTCCGGTAATCCTATAATAATTTTTCGCTTTCCTTTTGGCTTACCAATTCTTTCAATCGCTTTATCTATAGATTTATTTAAAGCTCCCAGACAATATCGTGATTGAAAATAATGATCAACTAAGTCTTTCCATTCTTTTTGATTGGCAGGGTTATTGGTGTATCCGGTAGCAAATGTTTTTCCGACGCCATTGTGAATCTCTAAAAATAAAAAGGAGTCAAACAACCAAGCCTCTTTTCCGGTATCATCAGTATATGTGATATAAGGCTGGACATGATTCTCATCCCATTGAAAATTCCTATGAGCACCACCACTATAAAGTAAAACAAGATTTCTACATTCCAGCATTTCTGTCCTGTTTTTTTCCCATACGTAGGCGCCATCTTTTTCATTAGAAATAGGCTTCTCCGTTATTTTTTCTTCATCCTCTGCATTACAACTTATTAATATAAGGGAAAGAAAAGTTAAAAATAAAGCAAATTTTTTCATCAAAATCGAAAAATTAAACAAACCTAACTAAGACTCGAAGTCTTAGTTAGGTTTGTAATGATTACATATTATTCCAAGCCCAGAAAGTTATCTCACATAAAGAGATTGCTGTTGTTGGAGGATTCCTGTAATTCTCCAGACATTTAACCCTTACGTATCTGATCAATGGACTTTCTTCTTTGGTAAACTCAAGTTCATCGCCGGCTGCAAAATCGGCCAAGGTAGAAGTTGAATTGTCTAAATTGCCTAATTTAGTCCAATTGCTCCAATTACCATCGATAGGAGGTACTCCTTCCCCTTTATATCCCCATAGTTCATATTTTTTAGGACATACGTTTGTATAAGCCCAGTATAGATTTGCTTTGAAACGTTTGAGGTTATAATGATCTCCCAGATCAACTGTAAAACATTCACCGGTCAGATAGTTTCTATATCCTATATCACCATAACTTTCAGGTTTTGACATTGCTCTTCCATCCCATAGATACGCAATATTTCCCTCCATTTTTTCCGAATCATTATTTAACCTGAATTCTTTAAATTTTGATTTTTTGATTTCTATAAATTCAGGGATCGAAGCAGTTAAAGTATAGGCAACATCTTTATATAGATTATTTACTGTAATCTCATACGGTTTAGTGAGATCCAGAGTCAAAATCGTATCTTGGGGTGATAATAATTTTGCTCTTTTTGAAATGCTTAAGTTTACATTTACACTGGATAGATTTCTTAAGTTTTTCAAGCTTAATTCTATCGTCCTGTTTCTATCGGATATGGCTGCTGAAACTATCTCCTCTCCATCTTGTGCTGTGACTGCCTTTATTGGAGTTAACACCGGATTAAGGGGAATAGACTCATCCATGCTTTCTTCTTTACATGAATTAAAAAGGGAAAGCCCGACACAAAATAATATACTTAAAAATAATGAAATCTTTTTCATATTATTGATATATTTAATAGATTATTACCACCAGGGATTTTGAACTAAATTTTTACTTTTATCAATTTCTCTATCTGGAATTGGGAAAAGATAATAAGCTTTTTCAAAAACCCGGCTTTCAAAAGGAACCCTTTTGTAAAAACCGGTAAACGCGAAATTGTTCGAAGCCGCATCACCTGCATTAATATCCATTCCCCACATGCGTCCGCCATCACCAAATTTACGATTGTCGATCGACCCCCCGTCATCAGGAGTATGAGCCAGCCACCGTCTTCTGGTAGTGAAGTACCTGTCTCCTTCGAAGCAAAGTTCAATCTGTCTTTCTCTTAGTATAAAATCACGTTGTAGATCCTTTTGTCCTGCAATTTCCGGATTAACTGAGAAGACACTTGGTACGCCGGCTCTATCTCGTATAAGATCCCAATATTTTCGAATATCCGAATTTGTTGGATTGTATTCATTTAGAGCTTCTATGTAGTTTAATAAAATTGCTGCGTAACGAATAAAAACGTTCGAGTATTGTTGAGGGAATATACGATCGTGCATATCAGCCATGGGGTCATTATTTTTAAATACCAGATAGCCTGTCCTGGAGAAAAAAGTATAAGATCCGGACTGACGCGAAACCCCTCCGTAGTATAATTCTGCCCGTCCATACCCATTTTTTTGACCTGCGGAACTTAGATAATTTCTTTTTTCAATATCATCAGGAATTTGGGGAACAATTCTTCTATTGTATAAAATGGATGCATAAAAACGGGGTTCACGATTTGCATACATATTCCAATCTCCAACCCAATGTCCCCATGCATTGGATCGGCGAATATCTGCAATCATCTGTCTTCGGCCTTCATCGGTATTCGTGTTTCGGTTTTCAGGATTCCAGTTTTTATTAGGAGTTGTGGCGAATCCATCCTCTACATATCCTGAATTTGGATCATTTATAGTTCTTCCATTTTCCATTAAAAAAGCATCTACTACGCGTTGAGTAGCCCCTACTCCTCCTAAATTTTTTGGTCCGGGAGATGTGTGAATCATCCATGCCTCTGTATGATAATTGCTATTTGCGCCAAAAATGACTTCACAGTTCCATTTTTTCAAATGAACATCTACGAGTGATTTATAGGGATTAAATACTGCATCTCCATGTTCGTTATTTTTGTATAATCGAAGATTTGCATCAGGGCGTTGTTCTGAAATATCTATCACTTCTTTACTGGCAGCCGCGGCTTTTTTCCATTTATTTTCATCATAGGTTGTATTAACCAATGGGGTACCGTCAGGATTTTTAAAATCCGCATATTCTGTATTTCCATTCCATTGTGGGCTTGCGGCAAAAGTTAATACGATGGATTTAACTGATTTACAAATAATTTGATTGGGCTTGCCAAACCAATTATCGTTGTTTTGCCAATGCAATGGTAAATCTGCAGCCGCTTCATCCATTAACTGGCATATGTAGTCAACACATTCGTCAAATGGAGAGCGCATGTAAGATGCATAGTCTGCATTATTAGGTTGTAGTTCTTTAATTAAAATAACCGGGCCATATTGACGAAGAAGAAGCCAATAATAATATCCTCGAAGAAATTTGACCTCAGCTTTGTATTGTGTTTTTAGAGCTGAGCTTAATTCATTGCAACGATCCACATTGTTTTCGAAAACGAAAGAAGCCCTTATAGCTCTGTACCAAAGTTCATACTTTCTATAAAACCATGAAGACGGAGACCAGTTACCCAAATTAATAGGATAGGTATTATATACTGTCCAAGATAAATCGACTTCATCAGCTAATCCTAACCAAGGATCA